>NZ_JAKRFR010000010.1:0-61896 GCF_022347865.1 Pseudoalteromonas sp. CNAT2-18.1
CACCACCGTATACTTTTGCTAGTACGTTAGTGATCGCTGCAGTTAGAGTTGTTTTACCGTGGTCAACGTGGCCGATTGTACCTACGTTTACGTGCGGTTTCGAACGTTCAAACTTTTCTTTTGCCATTTTCAAAATTCCTATAAAGAAATTAAAGTCCGACCCGAAGATCGGACCGAACTCAAATTACTTAACAGCGCGAGCTGCAATAATTCCATCAGCTACATTTTTAGCCGCTTCTGCGTACTTGAGGAATTCCATCGAGTACGAGGCACGACCTTGTGTAGCTGATCGTAAGTCAGTTGCATAACCGAACATTTCTGAAAGTGGTACTTCGGCGTTCACTTGTTTTAAGCCGCCTGGTGCCTCTTCCATTCCTTCGATCATACCGCGACGACGGTTTAGGTCGCCTACAACATCACCCATGTTTGCTTCAGGAGTGATCACTTCTACCTTCATGATAGGCTCTAACAACACGGGGTTCGCTTCAAGCGCGCCATTACGCATTGCCATTGCACCTGCGATCTTAAAGGCCATTTCGTTGGAGTCGACATCGTGGAACGAGCCATCGAATAACGTCGCTTTAACGCCCAGAAGCGGATAACCAGCAAGAACACCTTGCTCCATCTGCTCGTGGAGACCTTTTTCTACCGCTGGAATATATTCCTTCGGTACAGTACCACCAACGATTTCGTTAACGAACTCGAATGTTGGTGCTTCTTCATCGCTAATATCAAGCGGTTCAAGTTTGACCCAAACATGACCATATTGGCCACGACCACCCGATTGACGAACAAACTTACCCTCAACCTTAACGGCTGAACGAATCGCCTCACGGTAGGCAACCTGAGGTTTACCAACGTTACATTCAACTTTGAATTCACGCTTCATACGGTCGACGATAATATCTAGGTGTAATTCACCCATACCAGAGATAATAGTCTGGCCAGATTCTTCGTCTGTTTGTACGCGGAAAGAAGGATCTTCTGCCGCTAGTTTACCTAGCGCGATACCCATCTTTTCTTGGTCTGCCTTGGTTTTTGGCTCTACCGCAACAGAGATCACCGGCTCTGGGAATTCCATACGCTCTAGCGTAATGATTGCATTCCCGTCACACAGGGTATCACCTGTTGTTACGTCTTTGAGACCAATCGCAGCGGCGATATCGCCGGCACGAACTTCTTTGATCTCTTCACGTGAGTTTGAGTGCATCTGGACGATACGACCGAAGCGCTCACGCTTTGATTTAACTGGGTTATATACCGTGTCACCCTGGGCAACTGTGCCTGAGTACACACGGAAGAAGGTTAGCGTGCCTACAAACGGGTCGGTAGCAATTTTAAAGGCCAATGCTGAGAAAGGCGCTTTGTCATCTGCTGGACGCGTGTCTTCAGTCTCGCCATCATCAAGAACACCTTGAATCGGTTTAACTTCGGTAGGTGAAGGCATGTATTCAATCACGGCATCAAGCATCGCTTGCACGCCTTTGTTCTTGAACGCACTGCCGCAACTCATCAGCACAATTTCGTTGCTTAGAGTACGAGCACGAAGGCCTTGCTTGATCTCAGCTTCGCTGAGCTCACCTTCTTCTAAATATTTGTCCATTAGCTCTTCATTGGCCTCAGCCGCCGCTTCCACAAGAAGTGAGCGGTATTCTTCGGCTTGGTCTTGAAGCTCTGCCGGGATCTCCTCAAATGTGAATGACATCCCCTGGTCCGCTTCGTTCCAGTTGATGGCTTTCATCTTGATAAGATCAATTACACCTTTAAAGTCTTCTTCAGCACCAATAGGCAGCTGAATCGGAACAGGAGTTGCACCCAGACGGGTTTTCACCTGATCTACAACCGACAAAAAGTCGGCGCCAATACGGTCCATTTTATTTACGAAGATCATACGTGGAACTTCGTATTTATTGGCCTGACGCCAGACGGTTTCTGTCTGTGGCTGTACACCTGATGAAGCACAAAGCACGACAACAGCACCATCAAGTACACGCAGTGAACGCTCAACTTCAATGGTGAAGTCTACGTGCCCTGGGGTATCGATGATATTGATGCGATGGTCGTCAAATTGCGCGTCCATCCCTTTCCAGAAACAAGTGGTCGCAGCAGACGTGATAGTAATACCACGCTCCTGCTCTTGCTCCATCCAGTCCATAGTTGCAGCACCATCGTGTACCTCACCAATTTTGTGAGATAGGCCCGTGTAAAAAAGTACACGTTCCGTCGTGGTGGTTTTACCTGCATCTACGTGAGCACAAATACCGATATTGCGGTAGCGCTCAATTGGAGTTGTACGTGCCATATAATCCTCTTAAAGGTTAAGGACAGATTACCAACGGTAATGAGCGAATGCTTTGTTCGCTTCAGCCATACGGTGAACGTCTTCACGTTTCTTAACCGCAGTGCCTTTGTTATCAGCTGCGTCGATCATCTCTTGAGCCAGACGAAGGCCCATAGATTTTTCACCACGCTTACGTGCAGCTTCAACCAACCAACGCATACCTAGTGCGTTGCGGCGAACTGGACGAACTTCAACTGGTACTTGGTACGTTGAACCACCTACACGGCGAGATTTAACCTCTACCTGTGGGCGAACGTTTTCAAGTGCAGACTCAAAGATTTCTAGGTGCGG
This sequence comes from Pseudoalteromonas sp. CNAT2-18.1, assembly GCF_022347865.1. Classification (NCBI taxonomy): domain Bacteria; kingdom Pseudomonadati; phylum Pseudomonadota; class Gammaproteobacteria; order Alteromonadales; family Pseudoalteromonadaceae; genus Pseudoalteromonas; species Pseudoalteromonas sp. CNAT2-18.1. The sequence continues at coordinate 2,633 of NZ_JAKRFR010000010.1, forward strand.
TTTGCCTGATTTCTCAGCAGCCACGTCTAGCGCACCATAAACGATGTTTTCAGCAGTAGACTTTTTGCCGTCAAGCATTACTACGTTGACGAACTTTGCAAGTAATTCTGATCCGAACTTAGGATCTGGAAGAATTTTACGTTGACCTATTACGCGTCTTCTAGGCATTTTATCTCTCCGATTTCTTCAGGTCTGTTTTTTGAACAGATTCCCAAAACTAATATTTAATTAAAACTTAAGTGCTTGGCCTTACTAACGGAGAACCATTAGCCCTTAGGACGTTTTGCACCGTACTTAGAACGACCTTGTTTACGGTCATTTACGCCGGCACAGTCAAGTGCACCGCGAACAGTGTGGAAACGTACACCAGGTAAGTCTTTAACACGACCACCACGGATAAGGATTACACTGTGCTCTTGAAGGTTGTGGCCTTCACCACCGATGTAAGATGTTACTTCGAAACCGTTTGTTAAACGTACACGGGCTACTTTACGTAGAGCCGAGTTTGGTTTCTTAGGAGTAGTGGTATATACACGAGTACATACACCACGCTTTTGTGGACATGCCTTAAGCGCGGCTGAGTTACTAGTTGTAACCTTGCTGCGACGTGGCTTGCGCACTAGCTGGTTAATAGTTGCCATCAAATAGCTCCTGATGAAAAATTAAAGTTACTACTGAAATTAAAAATTCCGCCCAATTTACACACTGCGATAACACCAGCGAGTAAAAGGGTGGCGGAATTTTAATGAGCAAAGTTTAGCCTGTCAACCAAAACAACGCCGAGAGCGGTATTATACCGCCCTCAGCGTGACTTAATTATGAAATTAAGCGGTTATTCTTGGTCGCCAGACAAATCTGCATTAAGTGCATCAGTCAGTGCTTGGGTTGCTTCCTCGGCACTTACTGTTGGCTCAAGCAGTTCCTCTGCATTCTGTTTACGACGATTTTGGCGATCTTGGTGATACGCAAAGCCGGTACCGGCTGGGATCAAGCGACCCACGATTACGTTTTCTTTCAGACCACGAAGTTCATCGCTCTTACCATTTACAGCGGCTTCAGTTAGGACACGTGTCGTCTCCTGGAACGAGGCTGCTGAAATGAATGATTCGGTTGCCAATGACGCTTTGGTAATACCCATTAGCTGAATTTCATACTTCGCTGGGATCTTACCTTCGGCTTCAAGTTCACGGTTTGCGATGCTTACGCGTGCGACTTCAACCTGTTCACCGGCTAGGAATTCAGTGTCGCCACCGTCAAGAATGATACATTTACGTAGCATCTGACGAATAACAGTTTCGATGTGCTTATCGTTAATCTTTACACCTTGCAGACGGTAAACGTCTTGCACTTCATTAACGATGTAGTTAGCAACATCGGTCACACCACGTAGACGAAGGATATCATGTGGAGACTCTGGACCATCGGCGATTACTTCACCTTTGCTCACTGTCTCACCTTCGAACACGTTAAGCTGACGCCACTTTGGAATCATCTCTTCGTATGCATCCCCTTCCGCTGGGGTGATTACAAGACGCTTCTTACCTTTGGTTTCTTTACCAAAGCTTACCGTACCTGAGATCTCCGCTAGGATGGCTGGATCTTTCGGCTTACGCGCTTCGAATAGGTCAGCAACACGTGGTAGACCACCGGTAATATCACGAGTTTTCGAACCTTCCTGCGGGATACGTGCAAGCACATCACCTGGGTTCACCGTGGCACCATCGCTCACCTCAATGGTGGTGAATGATGGTAGGCGAATCTCTTGCAGGCCGCGCTCTTCATTCTCAATGATAAGCTTAGGCTCTTTCGCATTCACCTTAGCGAGGTCTTTAACAACCACACGCGTTAGACCAGTCAACTCGTCGGTCTGAGCTTCGGTGTTAGAGTCATCGATATCGCTGAACGATACTTTTGACTCGTGCTCGATGATGATTGGGTGACTGTGCGGGTCCCACATCGCTACGATGTCGTTGCCTTTCACTTCGGCACCATCTTGTACCGTTAACACTGCACCGTAAGGTACTTTATAACGCTCTTTCTCACGACCATGCTCATCAATGATGGTGATCTCGGTAGAACGTGAAGTGATAACGATCTTGCCTTCTGAATTCAACACATATTTCGCATTGTGAAGCTTCAGACGACCGTTGTTTTTAACTTGTACGCTGTTCTCTGCAGATGCCCGCGATGCTGCACCACCGATGTGGAAGGTACGCATGGTAAGCTGTGTACCTGGCTCACCGATTGACTGTGCTGCAATAACACCGACCGCTTCACCTGGGTTGATGATATGGCCACGAGCCAAGTCACGACCGTAACATTTAGCACATACACCAAAGTCATTGTCACAGGTGATAACAGAACGAACACGTACTTCATCCACTGAGTGCTCTTCAAGTAGGTCACACAGCTTCTCGTCAAGCATGATGTTACGCTCAACCAACACTTCCTCAGTGCCTGGCTTAAGTACGTCTTCAGCAACTACACGTCCTAGTACACGCTCGCGTAGCGGCTCTACTACGTCACCACCTTCAATAAGTGGCTTCATAGTTAGACCATCTTCCGTGCCACAGTCGCTCTCATTGATTACCAAGTCTTGCGCTACGTCTACGAGACGACGCGTTAGGTAACCCGAGTTCGCTGTCTTCAATGCGGTATCGGCAAGACCTTTACGCGCACCGTGCGTTGAGATGAAGTACTGAAGTACGTTTAGACCTTCACGGAAGTTCGCGGTAATTGGCGTTTCGATGATTGAACCATCTGGACGAGCCATTAGACCACGCATACCCGCTAGCTGACGAATCTGAGCTGCACTACCCCGTGCGCCCGAGTCGGCCATCATAAACACTGAGTTGAATGAGTCTTGCTCTTCTTCGTTACCCTCAGCATTGATAACAGTGTCTTTCGATAAGTTCGCCATCATTTCGCGTGATAAGTTTTCGTTCACACGTGACCAAATATCGATAACTTTGTTGTACTTCTCACCCGCTGTTACAAGACCAGACTGGAACTGTTGGTTGATTTCGGCAACCTCAGCTTCCGCTGCATCGATGATCTCCGTTTTAACCGGCGGGATTTCCATGTCGTTGATGCCGATTGATACACCCGATTTCATCGCATAGTGGAAACCGGTGTACATCACTTGGTCAGCAAACACTACGGTGTCTTTCAAGCCTAGACGACGGTAACACTCATTAAGCATACCTGAGATTTGCTTCTTACCTAACGCACGGTTAACCAGTGAGAAAGGTAAGCCTTTAGGCATGATCAACGAGAAAATAGCACGACCAACAGTGGTATCGATAACGCCGGTCACTTCTTCAGTGCTACCGTCTTCTTCGATTACCGTTTCTGTCATCCGTACTTTTACTCGAGCATGTAGCTCGGCAGTACCAGTACGATAGGCTTTTTCAGCTTCTTTCGCGTCTTTAAATACCAGGCCTTCACCTTTGGCATTAATGCGGTCACGGGTCATGTAGTAAAGACCCAAAACAACGTCCTGTGAAGGTACGATGATTGGCTCACCGTTCGCAGGCGAAAGAATGTTGTTGGTTGACATCATCAACGCGCGCGCTTCTAGCTGCGCTTCTAGCGTTAATGGTACGTGAACCGCCATTTGGTCACCGTCGAAGTCAGCGTTATACGCCGCACACACCAATGGGTGCAGGTGAATCGCTTTACCTTCGATAAGTACCGGCTCAAACGCCTGGATACCTAAACGGTGAAGGGTTGGTGCACGGTTAAGTAGCACTGGGTGTTCACGAATAACTTCGTCTAGTACGTCCCAAACCTCTGGTACTTCGCGCTCAACCATCTTCTTCGCAGCTTTGATGGTTGTCGCCATACCACGGCGCTCAAGTTTGCCGTAGATGAAAGGCTTGAATAGCTCAAGAGCCATCTTCTTAGGTAGACCACACTGGTGTAGTTTCAGTGTAGGACCTACGGTAATTACAGAACGGCCTGAGTAGTCAACACGCTTACCAAGAAGGTTTTGACGGAAACGACCTTGCTTACCTTTGATCATGTCTGCAAGCGACTTAAGTGGGCGCTTGTTAGAACCGGTAATAGCACGACCACGACGACCGTTATCAAGGAGCGCATCGACCGCTTCTTGCAACATACGCTTTTCGTTGCGTACGATGATGTCTGGCGCGGCTAAGTCGAGAAGACGCTTCAAACGGTTGTTACGGTTGATCACACGACGGTAAAGGTCGTTTAGATCTGACGTCGCAAAACGACCGCCGTCTAGTGGTACAAGTGGACGTAGATCAGGCGGTAGCACTGGAAGAACGCTCATTACCATCCACTCAGGGTTGTTACCTGACTGGTGGAATGATTCCATCAACTTCAAACGCTTGGTAATTTTCTTACGCTTAGTTTCAGAGTTGATAGTTGGTAGCTCTTCGCGCATTTCTGCAATCAGCTGACCTAGGTCGAGTTCTTTAAGAAGATCAAGTACCGCTTCTGCACCCATCTTCGCTTCAAATTCATCACCGTGCTCTTCAAGAGCATCAAGGTACTCTTCTTCACCTAAAAGCTGACCACGCTCAAGCGTCGTCATACCAGGTTCGGTTACCACGAATGATTCGAAGTACAGCACACGCTCGATGTCACGAAGCGTCATATCAAGCATTAAGCCGATACGCGATGGCAGTGATTTTAGGAACCAAATGTGTGCCACTGGGCTTGCCAGCTCAATGTGACCCATACGGTCACGACGCACTTTGGTTAGCGTTACTTCAACGCCACACTTTTCACAAATAACACCACGGTGCTTCAAGCGCTTGTATTTACCACACAAACACTCGTAATCTTTCACTGGGCCGAAAATACGGGCACAGAATAAGCCGTCACGCTCAGGCTTGAAAGTACGGTAGTTAATGGTCTCAGGTTTCTTTACTTCACCATATGACCATGAACGCACCATGTCCGGCGAAGCAAGACCAATGCGAATTGCATCGAATTCTTCGGTCTTATTTTGTTGCTTCAGAAACTTAAGTAAGTCTTTCACCTTAGCTCTCCTGTCGGAGGTTAATCTCGAGGGCGGCAAGCCGCCCATTTATTTGTTCGCAGGTTTGGGCGCCTTGCGCCCGACCGGCTTATTCTTCTTCCAGCTCGATGTTGATACCGAGTGAACGGATTTCTTTCAACAATACGTTGAATGATTCTGGCATACCCGGTTCCATCTTGTGGTTACCGTCAACGATGTTCTTATACATCTTAGTACGACCATTTACGTCATCCGACTTCACAGTCAACATCTCTTGCAGGGTATAAGCCGCGCCGTACGCTTCTAGTGCCCAGACTTCCATCTCACCGAAGCGCTGACCACCGAACTGTGCTTTACCACCTAGCGGCTGCTGCGTTACTAGGCTGTATGAGCCAGTAGAACGCGCGTGCATCTTGTCATCAACAAGGTGGTTCAGTTTCAGCATATACATGTAACCAACCGTTACTTGACGCTCAAACTGATCGCCAGTACGACCATCATACAGCGTTACCTGACCGCTTGATGGGTAACCACCGAGCTCCAACATTTCCTTGATTTCGCTTTCGCGAGCACCGTCAAATGCAGGAGTAGCAATCGGTAGACCGCCTTTTAGATTCTCTGCTAGGCGACGAACTTCGTCATCAGAGAAGCTAGCGATGTCTACTTGCTGGCGACATTCACCCAGTTCGTAAGCTTTCTTGATGAATTCACGCAGTTCGTGAAGCTCACGCTGCTCTTTCATCATTTCTTCAATACGCTCACCGATACCGCGTGCCGCAAGACCCATGTGAGTCTCTAGGATCTGTCCGATGTTCATACGCGATGGTACGCCCAGCGGGTTCAATACGATATCAACGGTACGGCCTTTCTCATCGTAAGGCATGTCTTCTACAGGTACGATAGTCGAGATAACACCTTTGTTACCGTGACGACCCGCCATCTTATCACCTGGCTGGATGCGACGTTTAACCGCTAGGTAAACCTTCACAATCTTCAATACGCCTGGCGCTAAGTCATCACCTTGAGTGATCTTGCGACGTTTCGTTTCAAACTTCTTATCGTACTCAGCTTTAAGCTCATCGTACTGCGCTGCTAGTTGCTCAAGTTCTGCTTGCTTGCCTTCATCAGCAAGGCTTTGTGTTAATAGCTTATCAGCAGCGAGGCCTTCTAGGCTGGCTGCATCCATGCCTGCGCCGGTCAATAGACCACGAGCACGGCTTAACACACCTTCTTCAAGGATCTTGAACTCTTCGTTGAAATCTTTCTTCGCTTCACGAAGCTGCATTTCTTCGATTTCAAGCGCACGTTTGTCTTTTTCTACACCGTCACGGGTGAAGACTTGTACGTCGATTACGGTACCTGATACTGAGTTTGGTACACGTAGCGAGCTGTCTTTAACGTCAGACGCTTTCTCACCAAAGATGGCACGCAGTAGCTTCTCTTCTGGCGTAAGCTGAGTTTCACCTTTAGGTGTTACTTTACCTACGAGAATGTCGCCGCCTTTCACTTCTGCACCGATGTAAACAACGCCAGACTCATCTAGCTTGCCCAGTGCAGACTCACCCACATTCGGGATGTCAGCAGTGATTTCTTCCGGCCCAAGCTTAGTATCACGAGCAATACACTGTAGCTCTTGGATGTGGATAGTCGTTAGACGATCTTCTTTTACAACATTCTCTGAAAGGAGGATTGAATCCTCGAAGTTGTAACCATTCCAAGGCATGAATGCCACGCGTAAGTTTTGACCTAACGCCAAATCGCCAAGGTCTGTTGACGGACCATCAGCAAGTACGTCACCACGTACAATTGGCTCACCAACCATACAAGTTGGCTTTTGGTTAATACAGGTGTTCTGGTTAGAACGGGTGTACTTAGTTAGGTTGTAGATGTCGATACCCGCTTCGCCAGGTACACGCTCATCTTCATTTACGTTGATAACGATACGGCTCGCATCAGCGTAATCAACCACACCACCACGCTTAGCAACGATAGTTACACCTGAGTCTTTCGCAAGTGTAAGTTCGATACCTGTACCTACTAGTGGCTTATCAGCACGTAGTGTCGGTACAGCCTGACGTTGCATGTTCGATCCCATCAATGCACGGTTCGCATCATCGTGCTCTAGGAATGGGATAAGCGCAGCAGCGACTGAAATAACCTGTTGTGGCGAAACGTCCATATACTGGATGTCATCGCGCGGCATCAAGGTCGACTCACCTTTGTGACGGCAAGTAATCAGTTCTTCTACAAATCCGTTGTCATCGTTTAAGTCAGCATTTGCCTGAGCAATAACGAACTGACCTTCTTCGATAGCAGAAAGGTAATCAACCTCGTCGGTAACCGCACCATCAACCACTTTACGGTAAGGTGTTTCTAGGAAACCAAAGTCATTGGTACGTGCATACGTAGACAATGAGTTAATTAGACCGATGTTTGGACCTTCAGGCGTTTCGATTGGACATACGCGACCGTAGTGCGTTACGTGTACGTCACGTACTTCGAAGCCTGCACGCTCACGCGTAAGACCACCCGGACCTAATGCAGAAATACGACGCTTGTGCGTAACTTCTGATAGCGGGTTGTTTTGGTCCATAAATTGAGAAAGCTGTGATGAACCGAAGAACTCTTTCACCGCTGCCGAAATTGGCTTGGCGTTGATAAGGTCTTGCGGCATGATAGCATCAAGGTCACCAAGGCTTAGACGCTCACGTACAGCACGCTCAACACGAACTAGACCGACACGGAACTGGTTTTCTGCCATTTCGCCTACAGAGCGGATACGACGGTTACCAAGGTGGTCGATGTCATCAACATCGCCTTTACCGTTACGGATATCGATAAGCACTTTCATCACGGCAACGATGTCTTCTTTAGACAAAGTACCTGGGCCTTCGTCGGTGTCATAACCAACGCGGCTGTTGAACTTCATACGACCTACGGTTGATAGGTCATAGCGCTCATCGGTAAAGAATAAGTTTTCAAATAGCGCTTCTGCAGCTTCTTTTGTCGGCGGCTCACCTGGGCGCATCATGCGGTAGATTTCTACCAAGGCCTCAAGGCGATTTGTAGTTGAGTCGATACGAACGGTATCTGACATGTAAGAGCCACTGTCTACTTCATTGATATATAAAGTAGCAATTTCGGTGTGACCTGCTTTAACAAGCTCAGCCATTAGCTCAAGCGATAGTTCATCGTTGGCATTGGCGATTACTTCACCTGTTGACTCATCAACATAGTTTTTCGCTAATACTCGACCGATGACGTACTCATGCGGTACTTCTAGCTGCTTGATGCCTTTTTTCTCGATGCTCTTGATGTGACGCGCAGTAATACGACGGCCTTGTTCTACCAAGACTTCGCCATCTTCGCCTTTAATGTCAAAGGCTGCGGTTTCACCACGTAGACGCGCAGGCACAAGCTCCATAAGAACTTTACCGTCACTCACCTCAAAGGTAGTGGTTTCAAAGAAGATATTAAGAATTTCTTCTGTTGAGTAATCAAGCGCGCGCAAAATGATCGACGACGGCAACTTACGGCGACGGTCGATACGTACGTAGAGATTATCTTTAGCGTCGAATTCAAAGTCGAGCCATGAACCACGGTAAGGAATAACGCGAGCGTTATAAAGCACCTTACCAGAGGAGTGCGTTTTACCGCGGTCGTTATCAAAGAATACACCAGGTGAACGGTGTAGCTGAGAAACGATAACACGCTCAGTACCATTGATAACAAAGGTACCTGTGTCAGTCATGAGCGGAATTTCGCCCATGTAAACTTCTTGCTCTTTGATGTCTTTAACTGTGCCGGGTGCTTCTTTGTCCATAAGCACAAGACGAAGTTTTACGCGAAGTGGAGCAGAATAAGTCACACCGCGGATTTGACATTCTTTAACATCGAACACTGGCTCACCAATACGATAACTTACGTATTGAAGCTCAGAGTTGCCCGAATAGCTTTTAATCGGGAAAACGGAGCGGAAGGCAGCTTCCAAACCGAAATCGCCGTCAGCGTCCGGAGTTAAGAATTTTTTAAACGATTCTAACTGCATTTGCAGTAAGAAAGGTACGTCCAAAACCTGTGGACGTTTACCAAAATCCTTACGGATACGTTTCTTTTCAGAATAAGAGTAAGCCATGGGGTTCCTCAGCTTGCTGATCTTTGACCCTACCTGTTCTTGTAAGAACAGACATAACTGGCATCTATGCCAATATTTACAACATTTAGAATTGTTGTTCCTAAATGTCACTGCTATTGCCAATGAAGTTGCGTAACCAATTGAAAATAAAAGTGAAATTTAGGTTTAGAGCACCCTGGAGCAAATTTTCGCTCTATAGCGCAAAAGGGCCGGTGATTAAATAATCACCAGCCCTTGCCTGATTACTCAGGCAGCGAACCTAGCATACGCTAGATTACTTGATCTCAACTTCAGCACCAGCTTCTTCAAGATCTTTCTTAAGTGCTTCAGCTTCTTCCTTAGAAACACCTTCTTTGATAGGTGCAGGAGCTGATTCAACAAGTGCTTTAGCTTCTTTAAGGCCAAGACCTGTTGCGCCACGTACCGCTTTGATAGCAGCAACTTTGTTACCGCCAGCGCCAGCTAGGATTACGTCGAACTCAGTCTTCTCTTCAGCAGCTTCAGCAGGACCCGCAGCAACAACAGCAGCAGCTGCAGTTACGCCGAATTTTTCTTCCATTGCTTCTACTAGTTCAACAACTTCCATTACTGACATTTCAGCAATAGCGTCAAGGATTTGGTCTTTAGTTACAGACATTATAAATTTCCTAATATTCTCGAACCCGAGGGTTCATTAAATTCATTACACCGATAAAGAACAATAGCTTATAAATAAAAATTAAGCAGCTTGTTCTTGTTTCTGGTCGCGAACTGCAGCAAGAGTTTTTGCCAACTTGCCTGCAGAAGCTTCTTTCATAGCGCTCATTAGACGTGCAACTGCTTCGTCGTATGTAGGTAGCTTAGCTAGCATATCTACATCTACGATTTCACCGTCAAATACAGCCGTTTTAAGCTCAAATGCTTCGTTACTCTTTGCGAAATCTGTGAAGATACGCGCTGCAGCACCTGGGTGCTCAGAAGAGAAAGCGATTAGGCTAGGGCCTACTAGTGAATCGTTAAGACACTCGTAATCAGTCCCTTCGATAGCGCGTTTAGCTAGAGTGTTACGAACGACTTTCATCCATACACCTGCTTCACGAGCTTCTTTACGAAGTGAAGTGATAGCGTCAACAGTTACACCACGAGAATCTGCAACTACTGCAGATAGAGCACCTTTGGCAGCTTCGTTGACTTCAGCAACAATTGCTTTTTTGTCTTGAAGATTTAAAGCCATGGGTGTTACTCCTGGTTCAGTGAGATACCGAAATACCTCAGTTTTACTCTACTCCATCATCATGACGGAGCTGCTTGTTACGGCGAGAGCCAGAAGATTAGGAAAAATCTAGCTGGGATTCACACCGTCTACGTAGGAAATTAAGCAATACGTGACTGCACCTACGGTCTTGGACGGAAGCCAACAACGTTGGCTTCAACCCGAATTCGTTGATTGTTGAGTTCAATACTCAACAAAATGGCGCGAAATTATAGTATAAAAATCGCGCCACGTAAACTCCTAAATTACGCTACTTGCGTGCTTAGTGAGTTTTGGTCAACAGCAACACCTGCGCCCATAGTAGTCGAGATGCTTACTTTCTTGATGTAAGTACCTTTTGCTTGTGAAGGCTTAGCCTTCTTAAGCGCTACGATAAGAGACTCAAGGTTTTGTTGTAGCTGTTCAGCAGTGAAGTCAACTTTACCAATGGTAGAGTGAACGATACCGTTCTTGTCGTTGCGGTAACGAACCTGACCCGCTTTCGCGTTTTTAACTGCTTCAGCAACATTAGGTGTTACAGTACCAGTTTTAGGGTTAGGCATAAGACCACGTGGACCTAGGATTTGACCTAGTTGACCAACAACGCGCATTGCATCTGGAGAAGCAACAACAACGTCAAAATCCATCTCGCCAGCTTTTACTTTGTCAGCAAGATCTTCCATACCTACGATATCCGCGCCAGCTTCTTTAGCTGCGTCTGCATTAGCACCTGAAGTGAATACAGCAACGCGAACGTCACGACCAGTACCATTTGGAAGTACAGTCGCACCACGTACGTTTTGGTCAGATTTACGTGCATCGATACCAAGGTTAACAGCAACGTCAACACTTTCAACGAACTTAGCAGTTGCTAGCTCTTTTAGAAGTGCAACAGCTTCGTTGATTTCGTAATCTTTAGTGACATCCACTTTTTCGCGGATAGTACGCATACGTTTAGTTAATTTTGCCATTATCTTAGTCCTCTACGTTCAAGCCCATTGCACGCGCAGAACCTGCGATAGTGCGTACCGCAGCGTCCATATCAGCCGCTGTAAGGTCAGGTTTCTTCATCTCAACGATCTCTTCAAGTTGAGCACGAGTAACTGTACCCACTTTTTCAGTGTTAGGACGGCCTGAACCAGACTTAATGCCTGCAGCTTTCTTAAGTAGGTAAGCAGCAGGTGGCGTTTTCATGTCAAACGTGAAAGAACGGTCATTGTAAACAGAGATGATTACAGGAACCGGAGCGCCTTTCTCTAGAGACTCTGTACGAGCGTTGAACGCTTTACAGAATTCCATGATGTTTACACCGTGTTGACCTAGAGCAGGACCTACTGGTGGACTAGGGTTAGCCATACCAGCAGCAACTTGTAGCTTGATTAAAGCTTCAACTTTTTTAGCCATGATTATACCTCGTTAGGTGGGTCTTAGCCTCGTGCGCGCGAGGACGCGTACTCAAACGGCTTCCCAATTAATAAAAAACCTATTTTGCAGCCAGCATTTTCAGCTGCTACAAAAAGGCCGCTGATTATAAGTTAGTCAGCGGCCTTTTTCAACATTAGTTTGCGTGTTTTACGAGCAACTTACTTGTCTTGTTCAACCTGACCAAATTCAAGTTCAACAGGGGTAGAACGACCGAAGATAAGTACTGATACTTTCAAGCGGCTTTTCTCGTAATCCACTTCTTCAACCACACCGTTGAAATCAGCAAATGGGCCATCAATAACACGAACCACTTCACCTGCTTCAAACAAGGTGGCTGGCTTCGGCGCTTCAGCATTTTCTTCGAGACGATTAAGAATACGGTCGGCTTCGCGCTTGCTGATTGGTGCTGGACGATCAGAAGTACCACCAATGAAACCCATCACGCGAGGGGTGCTGTTCACTAGGTGCCAGCTCTCATCATTCATGTCCATTTCTACCAGTACGTAACCTGGGAAAAATTTACGTTCTGATTTGCGCTTTTGACCGGCGCGCATTTCCACTACTTCTTCAGTTGGCACCAACACCTCTCCAAAGCTATCTTCAAGGCCTTGGATTTTGATGTGCTCTTTGATGGTTTGCGCAACACGCTTCTCAAAACCTGAGAAAGCCTGGATTACATACCAACGTAATTTCTTTTCTTTGTTCTCATCCGTCATGGGATTAGATCTCCAATCCAGTTAAAAAGCCCACTAGGCGGAATAAAATTCCGTCCAATCCCCACAAGATAAGCGCCATAATCACTGTCGCGATCATCACGATAAATGTTGTGTGTGTGGTTTCTTGGCGTGTTGGCCAAACAACTTTGCGTACTTCGATGCGAGCTTCTTTCGCAAACGAGATGAAGGAGCGACCTTTGCCTGTCGTTGCCGCAATACCCAGGGCAACGGCGATTGCAGCAACCACGCCAATAGCTCGAATTAACGCAGACTCTTCACCATACACGGTGTTGCCTACTACTGCTGCTGCCAGCAACGCAATGGCGATAAGCCATTTTACCAAGTCCATCGGGCTTGACGAGTTTTCTACATTTGCACTCATAATCCTAATACCTTAAATACAGACACAACAACCCCGTCACACGACAGGGTAAATCTATCCAAATCTAACCTTAAAAACATGCTTTAAAACAGATTTTTAGACTTAGACTTGTCTGTGAAAAGTGGCAGGGGCGGAGAGATTCGAACTCCCAACCGTCGGTTTTGGAGACCGCTGTTCTACCAATTGGAACTACGCCCCTGCAAAGTGGATGCCCATTATACTGACCAGTGACGCTAAAACAAGAGCAAAACAAAGGCCACCGAAAATTAATTTAGTGGTCGTGGCTGTGATTTATTTAGCGCTATAAAGCTGTAGTGGCTCATGCGTGCCTTGCCAGTCGGTTAATAGCCAAATTTGTTCGAATGGATGACCAGGGGCAAGGACCAACTGCGGCTTTACTTCAAGAAAGTCTTGATGATGCCAAAGCGTGCTAGCATTACGAATTAGCAGCCATACGCGCTTGCTGTCATAACGTTTGGCGGCCTTGGCACTGAGTAGTTTAGAGAGTGCATAGCGCAGCTGCTCTGTATCTGGGTTTAGTGCCAACTGCGCCAGTTGGCGTTGTATATCAAGGCTCAAAGGTCGACCAAGCACGGCCATCGCTTCATGCTCGTTGGCATACAAATGCGCAATCTCTATATCTAAGCGCTCACTTTTCATGTAGCAACTGACATCGGGCTTCGCTGGTTGATTGTGCCAAATATGGCGCATCGGAATATGATAATAGCGCTCATAGGCGCGCAGAAAGCGTCGCGCAGCATCATGCTCTAGCGCTATTTTTTCCGCTTCACTGTCACTCATAACACTTTGTACAACTCACCCAGTAATGATGATGCCCCGAAACGAAAGTTAAAAGGCGTCAACCATGCTCCACCCATAGTGTTTACCGCCATATCCAGATATAACTGCGCTTGGCTTAGGTTTTTTACGCCACCAGAGACCTTAACACCCACTGCTCGTTCACTGTGCGCAACTTCGTCAAAAATCACCGCGACGGCCTCTGGCGTCGCATTAATCGCCACTTTCCCGGTGCTGGTTTTAATAAAGTCGGCACCGCCAGCTATGGCAATGCGACTGGCAATACGTACTTGCGACAAGCTCAATTCGCCACTTTCAATAATCACCTTTAGCTTCGCTTTATTGGCACAGAGTTCACGGCTTTGACGTATATATTCCAAAGCTTTTTGCTCGTCGCCCTGCTGCAACGCTCGATAAGGTAGCACCAAGTCAATTTCATTGGCGCCCAATTGCAGCGCTTCGCGCGTCTGCGCCAAAACAGTGGTCAAATCCTCGTCACCAGTTGGAAAGTTGGTCACTGTGGCCAACGGAATTTGTTGTAAGTTGCGATTATCGAGCTCGCGACGGGTTAGCTGCAACCATTGTGGGTAGACGCACAGCGCTGCAGGCAGTGCATAAGCGGTATTAATTTGCGCCACGAATTGACACATTGCATCCTCACTGTCGTGCTCTTGCAATCGGGTGTAATCTAAACAAGCGAGCGCTAACTGCGCATCGTGAACGTCACTCATGGTCATCTCCTGGTCCTGCGCTTAGTGATTATATCGCCGTTATCGCTTTCAATTTTATCACTTTAATCTACTTAAAATAGCGCCTTAATATTGATTTTCATTGCCTTAAGCCATTTCACAAGTCGGCATATAACTTTTAGATATATAAGCTTGGAACAAATTATTTTTTAACCGTTAATGCTGCCTATATCCTTGCATTCTCCAAGCTCAATAAAACATTGTCGCTTTCGGTGTTAACAAATTAGGTGGTGCGCGGTGCAATATTTACCCATTTTTACAAAACTTGATGACAAGCCGGTACTCGTGATCGGCGGCGGCGAGGTCGCACTGCGTAAGTCACAAGCTTTCCTCAAAGCACGCGCTAAAGTTACGGTTATTGCACCTGAGTTTTGCGCTGAACTTGAAGCCCTCGCAAAGCAGCAAAAATTAACGTTACAACGAGCTTATTTTCAGCCAGAGCAAGTGCTTGGCTATATGTTGATTATTGCTGCTACTGATAACGATACCGTAAATACCCAAGTATTCGAAGCCGCTGAACAGCATAATATTTTCGTCAATGTTGTCGACGATCAACCTAAATGCCGGTTTATTTTCCCCTCTATCGTGGATAGACATCCAATCACCATTGCTATTTCCAGTGCAGGAACTGCGCCAGTATTGGCTCGCCGACTACGGGAAAAGTTAGAAACGTTAATTCCTCAGCATATAGGCGCATTGGCCAAATTAGTAGGTAGTTTCCGAAAACAAGTAAAGCAACGTTTTACAAGCTTTGATGATCGCCGTCAATTTTGGGAACGGGTGTTTGATTCCAATGTCGTAAGCACCGTGCAAAAAGGCAACATAGAACAGGCCAGTGACGAGCTCACGACTATGCTTGATGACAACCTACCACCTCAAGGCGAAGTATTTGTAGTTGGCGCAGGCCCTGGCGACCCTGAGTTATTGACCCTCAAAGCTCTGCAATTGATGCAGCAAGCCGATGTGGTGGTATATGACTACTTGGTATCAGATGAAATTATGGAGCTTGTGCGGCGCGACGCTGAGCTCATATGCGTGGGCAAACGCGCAGGCGACCACAGTGTGCCACAAGAGCGCACTAATGAGCTGCTCGTTGAGTTGGCACAACAAGGTAAGAAGGTCTGCCGCATTAAGGGCGGTGACCCCTTTATTTATGGTCGTGGTGGTGAGGAAGTACAGGTGCTAGCCAGTCACGGTGTAAGCTACCAAATTGTACCTGGTATCACTGCAGCAGCAGGGTGCAGCGCCTATGCGGGCATCCCGCTGACACATCGCGACCATGCTCAGGCCATCCAATTTGTCACCGGGCACTGCAAAAAAGATGGTCAAGAACTGGATTGGCCCTCTTTGGCTAAACCCTATCAAACTTTGGCTATCTATATGGGTGTGATTAAGTCACCGCATATTCAAAGCCAGTTGCTGGCTCATGGGCGCAGTGCTACTACTCCTGTGGCGATAGTAGAAAATGGCACGCGCAAAGATCAGCGTGTAATCACCGGGCAGCTGGCGCAGCTCAGCGAACTAATTGAAACACATGCGATTCAATCCCCAGCATTATTAATAATTGGCGAGGTCGCTTCGCTACATCAGCAACTTGCGTGGTTCGGTAAAACAACGCAGACTAGCAGTTTTGCTCAGCCTCTCACTGATGTGGCCTAACCCTTGGTATTAACAGGTTTATCTAGAAATTAGTAGGACGGAAGCTATGGCTTTAACCCATCTTCAGCAACTTGAGGCTGAAAGTATCAAAATCATCCGCGAGGTTGCGGCTGAGTTTGACAACCCGGTGATGCTTTACTCCATTGGTAAAGACTCATCGGTGTTACTCCATTTAGCACGTAAGGCGTTTTATCCAGCCAAGATCCCCTTCCCTTTGCTGCATGTAGACACCAACTGGAAGTTTCGGGAAATGATTGCCTTTCGCGATCGCATGGCCAAAGAATATGGCTTTGACTTGCTAGTGCATAAAAACCCTGAGGGCTTGGCGATGAATATCAGCCCCTTTGAGCACGGTTCAGCCAAGCACACTGACATAATGAAGACTCAAGGTTTGAAACAAGCTTTGAATCAATATGGATTCGACGCCGCCTTCGGTGGCGCTCGCCGTGATGAAGAGAAATCGCGTGCCAAAGAGCGAGTTTATTCATTCCGTGACAAGCATCACAGATGGGACCCAAAAAACCAGCGCCCAGAACTATGGAGCACTTTCAATGGTGAAGTAAACCAAGGTGAAAGTATTCGTGTATTCCCACTTTCAAATTGGACTGAGCTGGATATTTGGCAATATATCTACCAAGAAAACATCGAGATTGTGCCGCTGTACCTAGCAAAAGAGCGTCCGGTGGTCGAACGTGACGGCACCCTAATCATGGTGGACGATGAACGTATGCCTCTTAATGAAGGTGAACAGCCACAAATGAAGTCGGTCCGTTTCCGTACCTTAGGCTGCTACCCTCTAACTGGTGCAGTCGAGTCGACGGCTGACTCACTAACGGGGATCATCGAGGAGATGCTGCTATCAACCTCATCAGAGCGTGAGGGTCGGGTCATTGACCATGATTCAGCAGGGTCTATGGAGAAGAAGAAACGTGAGGGGTATTTCTAATGTCAGCAACTGCTAATGAAGTCAAAGAGCTAGGCATCGAAGCCTATCTAGCACGTCAACAAGACAAAAGTTTATTGCGTTTATTAACTTGTGGCAGTGTCGATGACGGTAAATCAACCTTAATTGGTCGTTTGCTACATGATAGTCACCAAATCTATGAAGATCAGTTAGCCGCACTGCATAAAGACAATGAGAAAGTTGGGAATGCGGGTGAAGAGCTTGATTTAGCGCTGTTAGTCGATGGCTTGCAAGCTGAGCGCGAGCAAGGTATTACCATTGACGTGGCCTATCGTTACTTCTCTACCGCCAAGCGTAAGTTCATCATTGCCGACACTCCAGGGCATGAACAGTACACCCGCAACATGGTAACGGGTGCATCAACCAGCGATCTTGCTGTCATTCTGGTTGATGCTCGCTATGGCGTGCAAGTTCAAACCAAACGCCACAGCTTTATCTGTGACTCACTAGGCATTGAACAGTTCGTAGTCGCGATTAACAAAATGGATATTGTCGACTTTGATGAAACTGTTTATGAAAAAATTAAGGCGGACTACTTAAAATTTGCTGAGCAACTTAATGTTAAAGACATTAAGTTCGTACCAATGTCGGCGCTTAAAGGCGATAACGTGGTTACCCGCTCAGAGCATACTCCTTACTACACCGACAAACCGCTACTAGAGCTGTTAGAAGACTCGCCTGCAGCAGCGACCGATAACGGCTTTGAGCCACGGTTACCGGTGCAATATGTAGTACGCCCGAACCTTGACTTTAGGGGTTTCCAAGGAACCATTACGTCAGGACAATTTAAAGTCGGTGATGCCGTAAAAGTGCTGCCTTCAGGTAAAATATCCAGCGTCAAGGAGCTGGTCACTTTCAATGGTCACCTTGATCATGCTGAGGCAGGTCAAGCTATCACTATGACTTTGAACGATGAAATTGACGTAAGCCGTGGGGATGTCATTGTGCCTGCGCACTCAAGTGCGCAAGCAACCAACCAATTGCAAGCAAAATTGGTATGGATGCACGAGCAACCCTTAGAGCTGGGTAAAACCTATAATTTCAAGCTAGGTACTAAAAAAACCGCAGCGGTGGTGTCACGCATTGACCACACCATTGACGTCAACACGCTAGAAAAGGGTCAAGCTGAGAGCTTACAGCTCAACGAAATTGCCATTGTCACGTTGGAGTTGACCGAGCCGATGATGGCCGATATTTATCGTGATAACCGCGAAACCGGCGCCTTTATTCTTATTGATCGTCTCAGTAACCTGACCGTGGGAGCGGGAATGGTCGAGCAAGTGCTAGCGGCTCAAACGTCTCAGCATAACGCTCAGTACAGCGATTTTGAAATCGAGTTCAATGCCTTAGTACGTAAGCACTTCCCGCATTGGCAAGCCATCGATATTAGCAAGTTGAAATAAACGATGGATGTGGTCTTTTATGCAGCAATTATAGTCGCGTTGTTTGCCGGGTTGGTACTGACTCATGTACGCCCAGCAACACTCTTTTTCGCTGCATTATTAGGCTGCTATGTGTTGGGGTATATTGATACCCCAACATTACTTGGCAACTTTACTAATACTGGTTTAGTCACTCTGGTGTTGTTAATGTTGGTGTCTATCGCCTTGGAACGCACGTCGCTGTTACAGCACGTTGCTAAAGGTATCGTCAGCCCATCATTGCGAGCCAGTATTGTTAAAGTAAGCACCGTGACCGCTGCCGCCTCGGCTTTTTTGAATAACACCGCCGTAGTCGCTTCATTGGTGGGGCCCCTTACTCGCAATAAGTATCACGCACCTTCTAAGCTACTTATCCCGCTATCCTATGCTGCCATTTTAGGAGGGACGACCACGCTTATTGGTACCTCAACAAACCTCATTGTGAATAGCTTTACGCAGCAGTATGACGGCTTCAACCTCGCCATGTTTAGCTTTTTACCCATAGGTATCGCAGTGACCTTAAGTGGAATAGCCGTGCTGATTTTGTGTCGGCGACTACTGCCAAACTACCCAAGGGTAGAAGGTGAGCACAAAGAGTATCTCCTTGAAGCAAAGGTCAATGCAGACTCACCACTCATTGGTAAAACCATAGAAAAAAATGGCTTGCGAGATCTTGATGGCCTGTTTCTGGTTGAGATTGTCCGCGAGCGACGGTTGATAAGCCCCGTACGGCCAGAGAATAAAGTGCGGGCTGGCGATAAGCTTATTTTTACCGGTCATGTGCACAGCGTCGCCGCCTTACAGCGCATCCCGGGCTTAACTTTATTTGCCGACAGCAATGGACTATTGAGCTCGAACCTACAAGAAGTGATTGTCACACACACCTCAACGCTTGTGGGACGAACCTTAAAAGCAACGGGCTTTCGTGCGAAGTTCGACGCCGCTGTCGTGGCTATTCACCGCAATGGTGAGCGCCTCTCCGGTAAGCTTGGCGAAGTGACAATCCGCCCGGGCGATCGCTTTATGCTCGCAGTCGGTCATGATTTTCATAATCGCTCCAACCTGGATAAAAACTTTTACTTCGTCAGTGAACATGAGGTTGATAAAACCTATGGCCGTAAAAGTGAAGCCACTTTATTGGTAGGGTTTGCCACTGTTATCGCCCTGGCGGCGACGGGGACGATTGCCTTGGTGCAAGGGCTATTGCTATTTATTGCCTTGCTGTTAGCCACTAAGGTGCTTGATGGTCAAGAGCTCAAAAGGCGCTTTCCTTTTGAGTTAGTCATTATTATTGCCTCAGCACTGGGCTTAGCTCACGCTTTCAGTGGCTCCGGAGCAGAGCAAGCCTTACAACAATGGTTGGCTGGCTACAGCGCACTCACACCGTTTGTCGCGCTTATAGTGGTGTATGTGATCACCGTGGTGATGACTGAGCTCATCACCAATAATGCCGCTGCGGCGCTGATGTTTCCATTGGCTTATGGCTTAGCCAGCTCCTTGGAGGTGAATTTGATGCCCTTTGCCATGGCTGTTGCTTATGGCGCTAGTGCCGCATTTATAAGCCCCTATAGTTATCAAACCAATATGATTGTAATGAATGCGGGGCAGTATCGCTTTGCCGATTTTGCCCGCATAGGCGTGATCATGTCTATCGCCTATGCGGTGGTAGTGCTCAGCCTCATTACTTATGTCTTTCCGTTTTAATATCGAGACCGAGAAATGGACGAAAACATTGTGTGGCACCACCATGGTGTCGATAAAGCCAAGCGCCAACAGCTTAACAAGCATAAAAGTTGCATTATTTGGTTTACTGGCTTTTCAGGCTCAGGAAAAAGCACCATCGCCGGAGCCTTAGAGTCAGCGCTTTATCATTTAGGTCATCATACTTACTTACTGGATGGTGATAATGTTCGCCATGGTTTGTGTGGTGATTTAGGATTTAGCGATGCTGATCGTAAGGAAAATATCCGCCGTGTCGGCGAAAGTGCCAAACTCATGGTAGATGCGGGTTTGTTGGTACTGACCGCCTTTATTTCTCCCTTTCAAGCTGAGCGTGATATGGTTCGTAACCTAGTGCAAGAGCATGAGTTTATTGAGGTATACCTTGATACGCCATTGGCAACCTGCGAACAGCGCGATCCAAAAGGCTTATATAAAAAGGCCCGTGCTGGAGAAATTGCCCACTTTACAGGCATTGACTCCGATTATGAAATTCCGCAGCATCCCGAGCTCACACTAAATACCGCTGAGTTGGATGTACAAGCATGTGTCGCCCAGCTCATTGCCCATTTACGTACCCGAAATATCATAGGCTAGAGTATGAACCCTCCAGAGTTGCTAGAAAGTATCCTCGACCTTGCTCGTGACGCAGGCCAAGCTGCGATGACAATCTATAACAAAGATTTCGCCGTGGAGTATAAGGATGATAAAAGCCCGGTCACTGATGCCGATTTAGCGGCTCACAAGGTGATCGTCGCAGGGCTTCAAGCACTGACTCCGGAGCTTCCCATTCTCAGTGAAGAAAACGCGGGTATTTCATGGCAACAGCGCCAGCAGTGGCAACGTTACTGGCTCGTTGATCCTATCGACGGAACCAAAGAATTTATAAAGAAAAATGGTGAGTTTACAGTCAATATTGCGCTGATTGACAAGGGTGAGCCGGTACTGGGTGTTGTTGATGCACCCGCTCTTGGAGTCAGCTATCTTGCCGCAAAAGAGATTGGCGCCTTTAAACAACAGGGCGAAGAGCGCATTGAGCTTAAAGTGACGGCAAAGCAAAACCAAGGGTTAATAAGAGTGGTCGGCAGTCGCTCGCACCCATCTGAGGAGTTAGCGCAATACCTTACTCAGTTCGATGAGGTGGATATGGTCGCTAAAGGCAGTTCGCTCAAGCTATGCCTAGTCGCCGAAGGAGAAGCTGATATATATCCACGTTTAGGGCCGACATCGGAGTGGGATACCGGCGCCGGGCACGCGGTTGCCGCAATTGCCGGAGCCCGGATCACAACGATTGAAGGTGAGCCACTGCGCTACAACCAAAAAGACAGCTACCTCAATCCGTACTTCATCGTTAGCGCATTAAACGACTAATATCGTCTTTAATTCATATTAATAGCAACAAAGGTGCACTTGAATGCACCTTGTGCGCCTGGCAACGCTTTAAGTACATGCGCCGGGCGCTCACCCCGGTAGGTTATCCGCGTGGTACGCTCATAATGAAGGTGGGTATCAACGCCGCTATCGCTAGTTAACACCACACGGTCACCTTGGCGACGCCAAGTACCAGCGAGAGGTTTTGAGACAAAATCATCAAGCTGCCATCGACCCTCTGGCGTTAGCATTAACGTGCGATAAGGGGTGCAATCCTCGCTCTCCACATATAAAGGCAACCTTTGCTCTTTAGGTAACAATAAATAGACACCGATGTGCCCTTCATAATAAAACTGTTGCTGCTGAGCAAAACGCAGTTCGTCCACCTTGTAATAACCTGCGCTGCGCAGTGCATCCTTTACTAAGCCCAATAACTTGAAGTCAGCAAATGTTGGGCTCATGGTGATGCTTGCCTCATTGAACTCGCTCGGGGCAAGCACTCCTTGAGCAAAGTTAACCTTCAAGTTTTGATCAGCAAAATGCTGTGCTAGCTGCTGCTTTTGCTGCTTATCAAAACTCGGCGCGACTATATGAATGCGAGCACTTTGGCAGCCTGCCAAAACGAAAATACCGATAAATAGTAATAATTCCTTCATTACTCACCAATTGATTACACTTGTAATCAATTAATTTACAGCAATTAAAAAAGCAGCACAAGGTGCTGCTCGTATATAAACTCATTATTGTAGTGGCTAAAGGTTTACTGTGTTTACACCGTGATTCGCCAACCACTTATTGATGCTGTCTTTGTGATAAGTCACTTCTTTGAACAACTTATGGTGGCAATAAGTAAGCTCAGCTTCGCCACTGTGCCCTTGGTACAGAATGCGGTTATGATTGTCATTAAAACGAGATAACAAAGTGAAGAGCAACTCACGTTGTGGCGAATTAGCCTTAATAGCACGTGTTAACGATGTACGGACTTGCTCTGCACTGCAATGGTCTGCAAATTTACTACTTAAAAGCTCTTCGAATACAGCTTGTCTTGCGCCCATTTTCTTAGCTCCATTTGTTAAAGTTGGTGGGCCATTACACCTACCTGAAATATTTGGCTGGCACTTACCAGCAAATACTGCGCCAAAATCTCAAAGCGCTATTTTAATAGGCCTCAATGGCACTTTCATGAAGGTCACAGCAATTAGAGTGGTAAATTTTGCATGAGTTCAGTGCAAATTTTCTCATTGTGGTGCAGCCTATCGGGTATACTGTACGTAATAACGATTCGCTTTGGTTCAACTATGAATGACGACATGATTGAAGTGCAATTAGAGGAAGAGCCTATTGAGCTATGTAAGCTCTTAAAAGTGCTCGACTTAGCTGAAGGTGGTGGCCATGCTAAACTACTTATCGCCGACGGCTACGTAGGTGTTAACGGAGAGGTCTGCACACAAAAGCGCAAGAAAATGCGTGCAGGAGACACCTTATATTTCAATGGCGAGCTATTTGCGCTAAGCGCGGCAGAGAATATGGTGCAACGACAACCTAAGCCCCATCCAGAAGCTAAAACTCACACTCCTGCAAAAAAACAAAAAGCCAAAAAGCCACAACGGGATGAGCGCACCGGACGCAAGCCTATTTCTTTTGGATAACCCTAAGACCCCTTGAAAACATCCTTTTCTACCCCACTTCTAATTTATGACTAAAATTTAGTCATAACCAAGGGCATTATTCATGTTGGATCGCATCTTGCGTTACCCATGAAGGAATAATGGAAAAATAAAAGGGGTCACAATGAACAACAGCTTCAAAACGCTTGAACAGCTTACTGTTAATGCTGAGCAATATCATATCCACTCTCTTCGTCCGCTCGGTAATGCTGCGAAACGTTTACCATTTTCGTTGAAAATTTTACTCGAAAACCTCCTGCGCCATGAAGATGGCGAAAACATTACCAAAGACGACATCCAAGCTCTGCTTGATTGGGACCCTAGTGCCAAGCCAAGTAAAGAAGTCGCGTTCACACCCGCTCGGGTAGTGATGCAAGACTTCACTGGCGTACCGGCTATCGTCGACTTAGCGGCCATGCGCGATGCCATGGAGCAATTAGGCGGCGACCCCAGCAAGATTAACCCGTTATCGCCGGCTGAATTAGTCATTGACCACTCGGTCCAAGTTGATAGCTATGGTAAAGACGGTGCCTTTGACCTGAATGCCAAACTTGAATACGAGCGCAATAAAGAGCGCTATGAATTTTTACGTTGGGGACAAACTGCTTTTGATAACTTGAAAGTTGTGCCACCGGCAACCGGTATTGTTCACCAAGTTAACCTCGAATATTTAGCACGTGTGGTGTTTACCAAAGAGGATAATGGCCAACGCGTAGCATACCCCGATAGCCTCGTGGGCACCGATTCACACACCACCATGATTAATGGCCTAGGTGTATTAGGTTGGGGTGTGGGCGGTATCGAAGCCGAAGCAGCGATGTTAGGCCAGCCAATAAGTCTACTGATCCCACAAGTGATTGGCTTCAAACTCAAAGGCGCTCTACCCGAGGGCACCACCGCTACCGATTTAGTACTCACAGTGACACAGATGCTCAGAGAGAAAGGCGTCGTAGGTAAATTTGTGGAGTTCTACGGTGACGGCCTAGCAGATTTACCGCTCGCTGACCGCGCGACTATCGCTAATATGGCACCAGAGTATGGCGCCACCTGCGGTATCTTCCCGATTGACCAAGAAACACTGGAGTACCTTAAGCTCACAAATCGCAGCGATGAGCAAATCGAACTCATTGAGTCTTACGCCAAACATCAAGGCATGTGGCGAGAGCCAGGCGACGAACCTATGTACACCGACACCTTGGAGCTTGACTTAGGTGATGTTGTACCCAGCTTAGCAGGGCCAAAACGCCCACAAGACCGCATTCCGCTCAATGAAGCGGGTGACACCATCACCAAACACCTGCGCGGCTTTCAAGATGAACGTGCAGAGAAGAAAGCATTGGAAGTTGAAGACGAAGCTCGCATCGTTTCCGAAGGCGGCCAGCCGAAGCAGTCTAAAACTGAACCTGAGGTCACCGGTGTTGCCAAAGTAAACTACAAGGGTGAAGAATTCGAGTTAAACGATGGTGCCTGCGTCATCGCCGCGATCACTAGCTGTACCAATACCTCTAATCCCAGTGTCATTCTTGCTGCGGGCTTGGTAGCGAAAAAAGCCAAAGAGATGGGGCTAAACGTTAAGCCTTGGGTGAAAACGTCTTTAGCGCCTGGCTCTCAGGTGGTCACTGATTACCTGAAAAAAGCTGAATTAATGGACGACTTGGAAGCCCTTGGCTTTAACCTAGTGGGCTACGGGTGTACAACCTGTATCGGTAACTCTGGCCCGCTACCTGATGAGATTCAGGAAGCCGTTTCTCAGCATAAACTCGTGGTAAGCTCGATTCTTTCCGGTAACCGTAATTTCGAGGGTCGCATTCACCAAGATGTGAAGATGAACTTTTTGGCCTCGCCGCCCTTAGTCGTCGCTTATGCTATTGCCGGGCGCACCGATATAGATGTATACAACGAGCCCCTGACGCAAGATAGCAATGGCGAAGATGTCTATCTAAAAGATATTTGGCCATCGGTTAGCGAGGTGGCTGATTTGGTGAAATCGACTGTCACCAAAGAAATGTTTGCTAAGAGCTACGCCGACGTTTACAAAGGCGACGAACGCTGGCGCAATATTAAGGTGCCAGAGGCAAAGCGTTATGAGTGGAGCGACGACTCAACCTATATCCGTAAAGCGCCTTTCTTTGACAACATGAGTAAGGAAGCCCCAGGTATTCCAACGATTGAAGGCGCGCGCTGTCTTGCCAAGTTAGGCGATTCAGTAACGACCGACCATATCTCACCAGCAGGTGCCATCAAAGCCGATGCTCCCGCAGGTCAGTATTTACTTGAAAATGGCGTAGCTAAAGGCGACTTTAACTCCTACGGCTCACGTCGCGGTAACCACGAAGTAATGATGCGTGGCACCTTCGCTAATGTCCGTCTGCGCAATCAGCTTGCCCCCGGCACCGAGGGCGGTATTACTCGCACTCAACCCGAGGATGACATTGCCAGTATTTACGATGCCGCGATGCAGTACCAAGAGCAAGGCACGCCATTGGTCGTGCTTGCTGGCGCGGAGTACGGCACAGGTTCTTCGCGTGACTGGGCTGCAAAGGGCTCTTTATTGCTAGGCATAAAAGCCGTGATTGCAAAAAGTTACGAGCGTATACACCGTTCGAACCTAATCGGCATGGGCGTGCTACCCCTGCAATTTAAAGAAGGCGAAGGGCACGAAGAGCTGGGGCTTACCGGCAAAGAAACCTTCGATATTAATGGCCTATTCGATAAAGCCGATGAACTTGAGATTATAGCCACCGACGAGGATGGCAATAAAACCGAGTTTAAAGCCGATGTAAGAATAGACACGCCCAAAGAGTGGGATTACTACAAGCACGGTGGAATCTTGCAATACGTGCTGCGACAGATGGTTGCTTAAATGTATCAAGCCGCGCATTATGCGCGGCTTTTTATTGCCTCGACTTGATTCACAAAGCGCTGAAAAAGCAGCTGTGAATCTGCCAAGCTAATATTGACCTGCAGTTGATTGCTCAGCAAGCAGTGCAAATGATCAACACTGCGTATAGCCTGCTGGTGTTGTTGCCATTGTCCTTGTTGAAGCTCAAAGTGAGTAAAGCTGTCATTGCGCAACAACCACCGTTGATCAGCGGTAATACGAGACACCACTAGGTTATTGACGAACGCCGCCTTATCATGCCGGTGGCTATAAAAGTGAGCGACTTCACAATCCTGTTCGTAAAATCTCGCCAAAGAAACCTGATATAAGCACACTTGCTCGGGAGCAACCTGCCATACTAAATATTCACCACCTCGCACCTCTACATGATACTGCCGCCCAAAGGCAGACTGTATAGCAGTGTTATCGAGCTCTATTGCTACAGCCGGCGTCAATACGCCAAAGCCGACATCAACTAGAAAGGTTTTTTGCTGCCACCGTAATACGGTTAAGCGATGGGAACGGGGGTTGTCATTGCGACCATTAACCATGACCCTTGCAATCACTGGACGAACGTCATAACCCAAGAGCTGTAGCAATGTGTACATCAGCTTATTGTGCTCGAAGCAGTAGCCTCCTTGGCGCTTGATAACCACTCTTTCGGTTAAATCATCAGGCGCTAAACTCAGCGTTCGACCGAGTAGCGAATTGATACTGCTAAAGGCAAATTGCTGCAAATGAGAGCGGATCAACTGGTTAACTTGCGCGAATGAATTCTCGTAGTTGCGAACACTTAGCGCCTGTAGATATTGGTTCATAGGGGTCATGCTTAAGTTCCTTTACTATCAGTGTGATAGCAAAACTGTAAAACCTGAACCTAGCTTAAGGTCAAGCGCTTAATACACTAATTCAGTTAATTCTTGTGGCGTGAGCCAATATTTCGGATCCAGCGTGGGTGTACTATCGGGAAGGAGCGGATTATCCAAGCGAATAAACTCGCGATCAGAGAAGTTAAGCATACGCAACGCATTAATATGGTGTGGATTATTGAGAATCATAGCTTTTAGCTCGCCGCTTTGCAGCATGGCCACCAGACCATACTCTAAGCGCTGCGCTAATGAGGCATCTTCATGACGCACAAAAAAATAGCTTGCGGCGGGGTAATGAAGCACCCATTTGGAGTCTATAGTCAGCTCATAGGCCGCTAACCCTTCCCCCTCAGCGCCAATTTCAAGGACGCCCCGAGGAAAATAATCAAACTTATCTTCGGCCAGTAATTTATACATACTTTGATGCCAACTTACGCCACGCACTTTAAAACCATTACTACTCATAATTTCCGTATCCGGCCAATCATGGCCTTGCAACGCAAGTAATTGCTGTAGTTGTGCTTTGCTAGTTAATGTGGCAAAGCGATGGCGATCTCGCTGCTTAATAACAAAGACACGATAGCCAATGAGTCCCATAGTAAGTGGTATGCGAATAGGTCGGGCTTCAAGCTCACGGGCACGGGACGTCATCGACCACAATACGTCAATATCGGCACGCGCCAATGCGCGAAATTGCCGTCCCTGCAACATAGGTGTATCTATTGCTTGCGCAGAAATTGCACCAAACTTGGCCTCTGACAAACTAAGTGCACGTTTGAGAACTTGGATATGAAAACTGTTATCACTGGTCGCATCGCCAAAAAAGGGCTCGATATATCGCACCGTCTTGGCGCTGGCGCTGCCACAGAGCAAAAACAGGATTAAGAAAATAGGTACTGCACTTTTCATCTACACGACACAGCTGTGATTGATAAACTCAGTTTAGAAGTACCATGGCATAATGCCAAGTTAAGCGATATCTGAGGCTATGTCGTCTCGACGCTTTGTGTTCAGGTTAACCACTGTAACTTGCCAGTATCGACAAGTTCGGCAACATAACGCTGCTCTAAGTCCCAAGGATGTCGCTTCCAACCCTGAAAACCAAACCCGGTGATAGTAACGCGGTGGCCTTGCTGTAAGAAGTGGTCAATCGCTAAGGTACCAGAGCTCGGACAAACTGGCTTATATTGCGGTTTACCATAAGTATGCAAACGCTTTAGTAACTGCTTGCGAGTCTCTTTGCTAACACGCCAACCAGACTGGCTTGATGCAAATTTAGCCAGCAGTGCCGCACCATGATCATACTTTCCTTGACGACGGATCAGTCGAAATAGTGATTGCACAACAGGCTGTGCAGGCGGGTCAGTGATCACCACATTTTGTAATCGCTCAGGGTCTACAGCGATAGGCTGTTGCAACAGTTTTGCAGCCTGACGTCCGCGTCCAGTTAACCATAAGTCAGTGCACTTGCTACCCAAATTTACGGGCATTCCGGCACAAAAGTTAAAACGTACTACGCGCTCAAAGGCATCGACCTGCGCAGCTAAATTGTCTTTGATTGGCGCATTGCCAAGGATTAATACGTCTTGTATTGAGGTGCTCATTGCGGCCCCTTTTTCGAGCTGGGCTAGAGAAAACTAGGTAAGTGAACCCATTATGACACCAAGGTTTAAGGTCGCCAACAACAAAAAGCCCCAGCATATGCCGGGGCTTTTCAGTCGTCTAATCAAACTTAATAAAGTTAAGCTTTCTTAGGACGCTCAACAACGTCTACCAAAGTCCAAGACTTAGTCTTAGAGATAGGCGCACATTCACGAATAGTAACTGTATCGCCTGTTTGAGCAGTGTTGTTCTCGTCATGCACGTGCAACTTGGTTGTACGCTTCATGAATTTACCGTATACCGGGTGCTTCACGTAACGTGCCACAGCAACAGTGAAAGACTTGTCCATCTTGTCGCTAATTACACGGCCTTGTAGAGTACGGATCTTCTCGCTCATTATGCACCTGCCTTCTGGTTGATAACCGTTTTAACACGCGCGATATCGCGACGTACTTTACGTAGCATATGAGATTGAGCTAGCTGACCAGTGCTTGCTTGCATGCGCAGGTTGAACTGCTCACGAAGAAGCTCGATAAGTTCAGCGTTAAGCTCTTCTACGCTTTTGTCTTTAAGTTCGCTAGCTTTCATTACATCACCGTCCGAGTTACAAAAGTGGTTTTGAAAGGTAATTTACGAGCAGCTAGGTTAAATGCTTCGCGAGCAAGCTCTTCTGAAACACCTTCCATCTCGTAAAGTACTTTACCAGGCTGAATTTCAGCAACCCAGTATTCAACAGAACCTTTACCTTTACCCATACGAACTTCAAGCGGCTTTTCAGTGATTGGCTTGTCTGGGAATACACGAATCCAGATTTTACCTTGACGCTTGATGTGACGTGTCATAGCTCGACGAGCTGCTTCGATTTGACGTGCAGTCATACGACCACGGCCAGTGGCTTTAAGACCGAAAGTACCGAAGCTTACTTTGTTACCGTTTTGTGCAAGACCACGGTTGCGGCCTTTGTGCACCTTACGGAATTTTGTACGTTTTGGCTGTAACATTACTCGCTACTCCTACTTAGCACTTTTCTTGGCTTTCTTCGGTCCGCGTTTAGCAGGCTTCTCTTGCTCAGCGTTTAGTGGAAGACCACCAATTACTTCGCCTTTGAAGATCCATACTTTAACACCGATGATGCCGTAAGTGGTTGAAGCTTCAGAAGTTGCGTAATCGATATCAGCACGTAGAGTGTGTAGAGGTACACGACCTTCACGGTACCACTCAGCACGTGCGATTTCTGCGCCGCCTAGACGACCGCTTACTTCAACTTTGATACCTTTTGCACCTAAGCGCATTGCATTTTGTACCGAACGCTTCATTGCGCGACGGAACATAACACGACGCTCTAGCTGTGAGGCAATGCCGTCAGCAACTAGTTGTGCATCAAGTTCTGGTTTACGTACTTCCGCAATATTGATTTGCGCAGGTACACCAGCGATTTTAGTTACAGCTTGACGTAGCTTTTCAACGTCTTCGCCTTTTTTACCGATAACAACACCAGGACGAGCTGTGTGAATTGTTACACGGATTGATTTAGCTGGACGCTCGATAACGATTTTAGCCACAGAAGCGTTCTTAAGTTCCTTAGTAAGGAAAGAACGTACTTTGTGATCGCCAAAAAGCTGTTCAGAGAAATCTTTTGTATTCGCGTACCAGGTAGAAACCCAAGGTTTAGAGATACCTAGGCGAATACCAGTAGGATGAACTTTTTGTCCCATTACTTATATCTCCTAGCTATCCGAAACCACAACAGTGATGTGGCTTGTACGCTTAAGGATGCGGTCTGCGCGTCCTTTAGCACGAGGCATAATGCGTTTCATTGTAGGACCTTCGTCTACAAATACTTTCGCTACTACAAGCTCATCAATGTCAGCACCTTCGTTGTGCTCCGCGTTCGCGATAGCAGACTCAAGTACTTTTTTAACTAACACAGCCGCTTTTTTAGGGCTGTACGCCAGGATTTCTAGCGCGCGATCGACCGGTAGTCCACGGATCTGATCAGCAACTAGACGTGCTTTTTGCGCCGAACCAGAGGCGAATTTGTGTTTAGCTAATGCTTCCATCTTCAACCCCTTAACGTTTCTTCGCTTTCTTATCAGCAGCATGGCCGCGATAAGTACGTGTAGGTGCAAACTCACCTAGTTTGTGACCGATCATTTCGTCTGTGACAAACACAGGAACGTGCTGACGACCATTATGGACAGCGATGGTCAATCCGATCATGTTAGGTATGATCATTGAACGACGGCTCCAAGTTTTAATTGGCTTCTTGTCACCGCTTTCCAACGCTTTCTCTACCTTCTTCAGCAAGTGCAGGTCAATAAAAGGACCTTTCTTGAGAGAACGTGGCATGGCTATTCCTCAACTATTATTTAGTACGACGACGTACGATGAACTTATCAGTACGCTTGTTCTTACGGGTCTTGTAACCTTTAGTAGGCGTGCCCCATGGAGATACAGGGTGACGACCACCAGAAGTACGACCTTCACCACCACCATGTGGGTGATCTACCGGGTTCATGGCAACACCACGAACGGTCGGACGAACACCGCGCCAGCGGTTAGCACCAGCTTTACCTAGTGAACGTAGCATGTGCTCAGCATTACCTACTTCACCTAGTGTGGCGCGACAGTCTGACTCAACTTTACGAACTTCGCCTGAACGAAGACGTAGAGTCACGTATTGACCTTCACGTGCTAGGATTTGTACGTATGCACCTGCTGAACGTGCCATCTGGGCACCTTTACCAGGCTTAAGCTCTACGTTGTGTACAGTCGAACCAACCGGCATATTGCGCATAGGCAATGTATTACCAACCTTGATTGGTGCATCTACACCAGATTGGATTGAATCACCGGCCTTAAGACCTTTTGGAGCGATGATGTAACGACGCTCACCGTCTGCATAACAAACCAACGCGATGTTCGCGCTACGGTTTGGATCATACTCTAGACGCTCTACTTTAGCTGGGATGCCATCTTTAGTGCGTTTAAAGTCAATTACACGATAGTGATGCTTGTGACCACCACCGATATGACGAACCGTGATACGACCTTTGTTGTTACGACCACCAGATTTAGAGTTTTTCTCTAGAAGCGGAGCGTATGGCTTACCCTTATGTAGATCAGGGTTTACCACTTTAACGACGTGACGACGACCCGCAGAAGTTGGTTTACACTTTTGAAGTGCCATAATTCTAACTCCCCTTATTACTCGGCGCCGCCGACAAAGTCTAGCTCGCTACCTTCTTTAAGAGTAACGTAGGCTTTCTTCCAGTCGCTGCGGCGGCCGAAACGCATACCAGTACGCTTTGATTTACCCTTAACATTCAGTGTGCGAACACCAGTTACTTCTACTTCGAAAAGCTTCTCTACAGCTGCTTTAACTTCAGCTTTAGTTGCATCTTTTGCTACTTTGAAAACAATGGTGTTGTTTTCTTCAGCAGATACAGTGCTCTTCTCAGAGATGTGTGGAGCAAGGATTACTTTTAAAAGACGTTCTTCACGGATCATGCTAGCGCCTCCTCAAGTTGCTTAACAGCACCCTTAGTAATAAGAACCTTATCGAATGCGATTAGGCTTACAGGGTCAATGCCAGCTACATCACGGACGTCAACCTTATAAAGGTTACGTGCAGCAAGGAATAGATTTTCTTCTACTTCCTCAGTCACGATAAGCACGTCTTTAAGCTCAAGCTCTTTAAGCTTAGCTACAAGCTCTTTTGTCTTAGGAGCTTCAACAGCGAAGTTCTCAACGACAACTAAACGCTCTTGACGAACAAGCTCAGACAAGATGCTCTTAATCGCACCGCGATACATCTTACGGTTAACTTTTTGGCTGTGATCTTGCGGCTTAGCTGCAAAAGTCACACCACCGCTGCGCCAGATTGGGCTGCGGATTGTACCAGCACGAGCACGGCCAGTACCTTTTTGACGCCATGGCTTCTTACCGCCACCGCTTACTTCAGAACGTGTCTTCTGAGCTTTAGTACCTTGACGAGCACCTGCTGCATAAGCAACAACTACTTGGTGTACTAAGGCTTCGTTAAACTCACGTCCAAAAGTAGCTTCGGAAACTTCAAGAGCGCCTGACGCGTCTTTAATTGCTAATTCCATCACTAAATCTCCAGGACTTATGCTTTAACAGCAGGTTTAACGATAACGTCACCGCCGATAGCGCCAGGTACTGCACCTTTAACTAGAAGCAGATTACGCTCAGCGTCAACACGTACTAGCTCAAGGTTCTGAGTTGTGGATTGCACATTACCCATTTGACCAGCCATTTTCTTACCTTTAAACACCTTACCAGGTGATTGGTTTTGACCGATTGAACCAGGAGCACGGTGAGAAATTGAGTTACCGTGAGTCGCGTCTTGCATGGAGAAGTTCCAGCGCTTAACACCACCTTGGAAACCTTTACCTTTTGAAGTACCAGTAACGTCTACTTTTTTCACTTCGTTGAATACATCAACAGTGATTTCGCTACCTACTTCAAAGTCGCCTTCACCGCCATTAAGACGGAATTCCCACAGACCGCGACCCGCTTCAACACCAGCTTTAGCGAAGTGACCCGCTGCTGGTTTGTTTACACGGCTAGCTTTTTTCTCGCCTGCGGTTACTTGAAGCGCGTTATAACCGTCTGTTTCGTCAGATTTAATCTGCGTAACACGGTTAGGAGTCGCTTCGATAACTGTCACAGGGATAGATACGCCATCTTCAGTGAAGATGCGAGTCATACCCACTTTACGACCGACTAGACCTAATGCCATTTTCCTAAAACCTCTCTAATCTTCCGATTAACCCAGGCTGATTTGAACATCAACACCAGCAGCAAGGTCTAGGCGCATAAGTGCGTCTACAGTCTTGTCAGTTGGCTCTACGATGTCGATCAGACGTTTGTGGGTGCGGATCTCGTACTGATCACGCGCGTCTTTGTTAACGTGCGGAGAGATCAATACAGTGAAACGTTCTTTGCGTGTAGGAAGTGGGATTGGACCACGTACCTGAGCACCTGTGCGTTTCGCAGTTTCCACAATTTCCGCCGTTGATTGGTCAATCAAACGGTGGTCAAAAGCTTTTAGGCGAATGCGAATGCGTTGATTTGACATTCTAAAACCTCAATTAAAAGAGCATTTAAAAAGAGCATAAAAAAACCGCCGAAGCATCCCTAATATTTTAAGGAGTCGGTTGTTCTCTTATATCTACGTTGAGTTCCAAATCGGAACTCCTGTTTATTGCTTGAAATCCAAGCCTATATTTAACTTCCTTCTACCTAGGCGAGCCTACGGCAAAGGAAGTCTGCGTATTATAGAGAGATTGGTGATAAATGCAACAACTATTTGCATAATAAAAGAAGTACGTTAGACAAGAAGAAGTACGCCTACAGAGCAAGGGTGCTGCTGCTATGCAAACGCCCTCTTCATGTCCTTCGTAACGAGGTAATCAGTCCCAGGGATACGACTTATTACCTAGCCTGATGCTTGATGTAAGCGCCATTGTTCGTATTATCCGTTTTGGGAACTGACAACAAGCTTAAAGCCAGGTTATTTTATAACCAACGTATTAGTAACCCCTTATTAGAAAAGCTAACGTGAAGATTTCTAATATGAATAGCCTTCAGCTTCTTGCCCAAAAATGGTCAGTCCAGTGATAACTTGGTATCCTATCGCACTATTTTGTGTTTTCTTATCCATTGCCAATGGTGGCAAAGTGATAAAGTGCTTTAGTGAGTGACCCATTCCATGAAAGTGTTAAGCCGTGGTATAGATTTCTTAGCGCGCATCCTCAACGCCTTGAGCGTGAACTCCAAGGTGCTCCCCAAGGAGCCTGTGACAGAGTACGAGCTTGATGTGAACGTACCGACCTTTTATATTGGTCGACTCAATTCGCGCACCGATATCGCCGCCTTAGCCAAGGTATGTCGACGCCTAAACCTCCCGGATCCAACCAAAGAACAATTGTTGGCTTCAAAGTCGTTACCACGCTTTATTGGTATCCAAAACCCGCCGCCATTGTTCGGCTCAACGAGTAAACCCAGTGACGCCACCGAACAAGGCAAGCGTATTTTCGCCGCGTTAGAGCAAGCTCCAGAGCAGAAAATCCAAATAATACCGGTGACCATTTTATGGGGTCGTAATCCAGGAAAAGAAAAGCCTGGTTTAGGAACGTTAATTTCTCACTCGCTCACACCGAGCTGGTTTCGCAAAATATTTGTAGTGCTTTTTTCCGGGCGCGACAACTTTATTCGCTTTAGCCAACCGCTGGATTTAACCCAACTAGTGCATGAAAAAGGGGATAAAGACGAGCTACCTCACAAACTTATTCGCGTCGCTCGAGTGCACTTTCGCCGTCAAAAGTTAGCCGCCACCGGGCCTAAACTCCCCTCGAGAGAACAGCTTTTTAACTCACTGTTGGCCTCACCGACGATCAAAAAGGCCATTGCTGATGAAGCCAAAGCGAAAGGCTTAAGTCATGAAGAAGCACGGCAAAACGCCTTACGTTTACTCGATGAAGTCGCTGCCAATTATTCTGACGCCATGGTTCGTGTTGCCGATAGAATCTTAACTTGGCTTTGGAACAAGCTGTATAACGGTATTGATGTACGTTACGCCGAACAAGTGCGTGAGCTCACCGACAAAGGCCACGAAGTCATTTATGTCCCCTGTCATCGCAGCCATATGGATTATCTACTGCTCACATATGTAATTTATCATCAAGGCTTAGTACCGCCGCATATTGCCGCCGGCATTAATCTGGATTTTTTCCCTGCAGGGCCGATATTCCGTCGCAGTGGTGCGTTCTTTATTCGTCGCTCGTTTAGCGGTAATAAACTCTACTCAGCGGTATTCAAAGAGTACCTCAGTCAACTCTTTATTAAAGGCTACTCGGTGAAGTTTTATACCGAGGGTGGACGCAGCCGTACTGGCCGTTTACTTCCCCCAAAAACCGGAATGCTGGCAATGACATTGCAAGCGATGCTAAGGGGGATTGACCGCCCAATTTCTATTGTACCGGTGTACATTGGTTACGAGCACGTCATGGAAATTAACACCTACCTAAAAGAATTGGCGGGTAATAATAAAAAGAACGAATCGGTCTTTGGGGTGTTTAAAGCCATCAAGAACCTGAAGAACTATGGCCGTGGCAATGTGAATTTTGGCGCCCCCATTAACGTTAATCAATTCCTTAATGAGCAACAGCCTGATTGGCGCGACGCCATTCACCCTACCGATGTACAAAAACCAGCATGGCTAGGCTCTCAGGTAAGCAAGCTAGCCGATGAAATTATGGTCAATATTAATAGTGCTGCCGCCATCAACTCGGTCAACCTATTAGCTACCATTTTACTGACTAACGACCAGTTTGCGCTCAGTAAAGTGCAGCTAATTGAGCAAATGGACTTTTATCTGCGCATGCTCAGCGATGCGCCATTAAGCGAACAAATAACCTTACCCGAACAAAACGCCGAGCAATTACTGGAACATGCACTGACACTCAACAAGTTTGATGTGCTTAAAGACCAATTCGGCGACATCATTGCCATAACCGAAAAAGAGCGCACCTTATTTAATTACTACCGTAACAATGTGCTGCACTTATTTGCTGTGCCTAGCGTTATTGCACAACAACTGTTTAACAACCATCGAATTACCCGCAGTGAATGCAAAGCTCAGGTTAAACGTCTATACCCGCTGTTTGCCAAAGAATGGTTCTTACTGGAGCTAAAAGATGAGTATATCGACAATATTCTTAGTAGCTTTGTTGACCAAGGGCTGATCCGCGAACAGGGCGACCAGCTTGAAGTACTTAAAGACGGCGATAACCCAGCAACGCTTGAAATGCTGGGTAAAGTGGTACACCACACCTTGATGCGCTACGCCTTAGTCATTGGCTTACTCAGTGAAGATAAAAGCTTAAGTCCAGCAGAATTGGAAAAAGAAAGCACCGCCGTGGCGCAGCGTTTGGGCACTTTGCATGGCATTAAGAGCCCCGAGTTCTTTGACAAAAAAGTGCTTTCCAGCTTTATTGCCAACCTAAGCGAGCAACAATTAATCAGCAAACAAGATGACAATAAACTAATACACAGTGATGCCCTGCTTATTCTCAATGAGGATTTACATCAGCTGTTACCCGCACGGATTTGGCAATCGATTAGTGATACGGTGGCAGCAACACGCTAACGAAGAGTCAGGTGCAAGCCTGACCGACAGCCTCGCTTGAATTAGTTATCTGTGGGTCAGGTTTTAACCTGACAACTCAGTGAAATAGTTTAGATACTGTTGGCGACCTGACAATCTCGAGATTAACTTACACAGTTATCAGGCTAAAGCCTGACCTACAACTAATCACACCCTATGTGGACGTGCCCTGCCCTATAAAGAATAACTGCAATCATAGACATCGCAGTATCAAAAGGTGCCAGCGTAGTGCTACACCTACAATAATCTAAATCGCCACTTAGACAAATAACGCCCTAAAGCTGCTGATTGTACATATAGCACTTAATCCGCCGGGAAATAGCCCTGCTACCAACGCAAATAGATATAAAAGATAGCTCTAGGTTTAATATTTCTTAGGGTATAGTACTGACATACCCACCTACTTATATATGAAAGGACTTCGCCACCTATGAAAAAGTTAGCATTTTTACTGTCATTTTTTCCATTGATATCTACCGCCAGTGACTATAGCTGTGAACAGGAATTTAATTGGCTAAAGAAAACTTTTGAGAACAACGATGCGGGCTTTCAGTATGCGCTATCTCAAAAAGGCGAAAGAAACTACCTCGAACATAATAAAGCATCTCTTAAGGCTATAAAAAATGCTGACGACATAAGTGACTGCCACCAAAGACTTCAACAATGGTTGTTATTTTTCCGTGAGGGTCATATAGGGCTCAGCCTCAATGTAAAAAAAGAGAATAACGCTTCGGTGCACAACTTTAATAAAACAGAGTTCCAACAGCATTTAAATAATAAAAGTAAAGAGGGTATAGAGGGCATATGGCGCTTGCCGAGCTATACAGTTGGACTAAAAAAAGAAGGCAGTGATTATAATGGCTATGTGATTGAGTCGACAAATCCAAAGTGGCAACCAGGCCAGCTGAAACTCATCCTCAATGAGGAGAATGATGGTACTTATAAAGCCACCTATTATATGGCTGACCATTCTATACGCCATGTAGATTCAGTAGACTTTATAGATCAAAACCATCTTAGCTTGGGAAATAATTGGCTAACCTTATCAAGACAGAACCCCAAAGAAGAGAGCAGAGCTGAAGTTCTTCAATATGTTCAACTTATGGAGTCTAAAACACCATTGGTTAAACAATTAAGTAAGGAAACAGCCTTACTTAGAATTCCATCATTTTCATATACCGATAAAAAACACATTGATACCGTCATTCGAGACAACCTAGAAACCATTCTAAGTACCGAAAATCTTATCATAGATATACGCGGCAACGGCGGTGGTAGTGATATCAGTTATGAAGAAATATTGCCTATCATCTACACCAACCCTATACGCAATGTAGGAGTTGAGTTCTTATCAACACCGCTGAATAATTCAAGAATGCTAAAGTTTATCGACGATGAGAATTTCAGTGACGACGATAAAAAATGGGCCAAAGAGGGTTACAAGACGCTGCAACAACGCTTAGGTCAATTTGTTAATTTGGATGCACAATCAGTTAGCGTAAAGAAATTAGAAAACGTTAATCCTTTACCAAAGAAGGTGGGTATTTTAATCGATGAGCGTAATGGCAGCACAGCAGAGCAGTTTTTACTTGCCGCAAAACAAAGCTATAAAGTGAAGCTATTAGGCGCTCCAACGCGTGGTGTTTTGGATATCTCTAATATGCACCAAGTCGATTCCCCAAGTAAGAATCTAACGCTGCACTACAGCCTTAGTAAAAGCCTGCGAATTCCAGAAATGACAATTGATGGTAAAGGCATTCAACCTGATTTCTATCTTGATTCAAGTATTCCTGCTTACCAATGGGTTTCTTACACGCGTAACATGTTAGAAGAGATGTGATCTTTCCCGTTTTGATTCGCGCTCAGGTAACTGCTCCTGCGTTACCCGAGTACCGCCGTCCTTGGCGCAAAGGCCAACCTATGGGTAACCTGTTCGAATAGATTGTCAGGCTAAAGCCTGACCTACAACGAGTGCCTCCGAAAAGAGGCCATCAATGTCGACGACCCGACAATCATTGTCAGGTTGAAGCCTGACCTACAGGCGCGCTGTGGGCTTTGAAGCGATTTATAACGCCGTGCTGATGAGCGCAGCAGTTTGATGCCTAGCGCTCGCGCATCACCCCTTCTTGAATGGTCGAGGCTACGAGTTCGCCGGCACGATTAAAGAACTGCCCACGCACAAGGCCGCGTCCGCCGCTGGCACTGGGGCTGTCGACGCTATACAGCATCCACTCGTCCATACGAAATGGGCGGTGGAACCACATGGCGTGATCGATGGTCGCCACTTGCATGCTCGGGTGCATAAATGATTTACCATGGGGCTGGAGCGCCGTAGGTAGAAACTCGAAGTCAGAAGCGTAGGCTAGCAGATAATTGTGAATACGCTGGTCATCTGGCATCTCGCCATTGGCTTTAAACCAAATGTGCTTCACTGGCTCAGAAACTTCTGGCTTAAAGGGGTTTTGGAAGTTCACCGGGCGCATTTCAATAGGCTTTTCACTGATAAATTTATTGCGGATTGGCTCGGGGATCTGATGAGCGTGCTCCTGATAAAATTCAAGTGCTGGGCGCAGCCCCTCAGGTGCTGGCACATCCGGCATGGCGCTTTGGTGTTCAAGCCCTTGAGATTCACCGGAGAATGACGCCGTCATGTAGAAAATGGGCTTACCATACTGAATAGCGCTGACGCGCCGCGTACTTAGACTTCGACCATCGCGAATATTTTCGACATCGTAAACAATGGGGCGAGAGGCATCGCCAGGGCGCAGAAAGTACGAGTGCAATGAGTGAACAACGCGCCCCTCTGGCAAAGTTTCCTTCGCAGCCGACAGCGCTTGGCCCATTACTTGGCCACCAAATACCGCTTTAAAGCCAAGGTCTTGGCTGGCACCGCGATAAAGACCGAGTTCGATTTCTTCTAACTTGAGTAAGGAAAGTAATTTATCTAATGCTTGGCTCATTGCGTCCTCATTACCACATTGCAGCTAATACAATGATAATACTATACAATGAACCTGATTACCTAGTTCAGCACAGGATAGAGCATGGCTTACTGGTTATTAAAAACAGAGCCCGACGCGTTTTCGCTGGCAGACTTACAAGCCGCCGAAAACGGCACTACAGTATGGGATGGGGTACGCAATTACCAAGCCCGTAATTTTATCCGCGATGGCATGCAAGTGGGTGACAAGGTCTTTATCTATCACTCTAGTTGCAAGGTGCCCGCGATTGTCGGTATCGGTGAAGTGACACGAGGTCCCTATGCAGACCCCACGCAGTTCGATGCCAGTAGTGATTATTATGACCCTGAGGCCACACCAGAGTCACCACGCTGGTTTAGTGTCGATGTGCAATACCGGCAAAGCTTTCAGCAGCCGATAACCTTAAAAGCAATTAAGGCAGACCCCGCTATCGCCGAGCTGGCTTTAAAAAAGTCGGGGCGTTTATCGGTCATGCCGGTGAGCGAACAAGAATGGCAATACCTGTGCGGCCTTGCCAAACCGTAATCCAGCTGAGCCCTTAGTCACCGTCAATAAGATCGCCAAGGCCACCTAAGATAGAGCCTTCACCTTGGCGCGAACCGCCCGCTCTCGGGGCATGCTCTAGCACGCGGTCGGCAAGTCGGGAGAATGGTAAGCTTTGCACCCACACCGTGCCATGGCCTCGCAGCGTGGCTAAAAATAGCCCCTCGCCGCCGAAGAACATTGACCTAAGTCCTTTCACGCGCTCAATATCAAAGTCGATATCGCCGCTAAAGCCGACTACACAACCGGTGTCTAAGCGCAGGGTTTCGCCATTTAGACGCTTCTCAATTACCGTGCCCCCGGCATGGGCAAAGGCCATACCATCACCTTTGAGGTGCTGTAAGATAAACCCTTCACCACCAAAAAAGCCTGCTCCTAGGCGGCGCTGAAAGGCGATATTCACCTCGGTGCCCATCGCCGCACACAGGAACGAATCCTTTTGCAAGTACACTTGCTCGCCTAGTTCGGCCATATTTAAAGGGATAATCGAGCCAGGGAAAGGCGCCGCGAAAGCCACACGTTTTTTGCCCTCTCCTTGGTTGGTAAAGTGGGTCATAAACAAGGACTCACCACTGATCATGCGCTTACCCGCACTGAACAGCTTACTCATAAAGCCCTGGTTTACCTGCGAACCATCGCCCATTTTCGCCTCGTAGCTGATCCCTTCTTCGAGGTAATTCATGGCGCCCGCTTCGGCGATAACTGTTTCACTGGGATCCAGTTCGACCTCCACCATTTGCATCGATTCGCCGATAATTTCGTAATCAATTTCATGACATTGCATTGCACTTTCTCCTTTGCATTAACTGCTTTAGCATGCCGCAAAATACCGCCTTATGCAGCCATGAAAATGTAAGTAAGTTTTACGCCAAGGCCATCTCTGGCACTTCATCGGGACAGACTAACTGACCTTGAGTTTTGGCTTTGATTTCTTCCACGCTCACACCCGGTGCGCGCTCTAGCAGATGAAAGGCTCCATCTTTTATTTCTAGTAGCGCTAAATCGGTGATCACCTTGTTTATACAACCTACACCGGTTAGGGGAAGCGCGCATTGCTTTAGCAATTTCGAGTCACCATGCTTGCTGGCATGGGTCATAGTACAAATAATGTTTTTAGCACCGGCAACTAAGTCCATGGCACCACCCATGCCCTTAACCAACTTCTTGGGGATCATCCAGCTAGCAATATTGCCATTTTGGTCCACTTCAAAGGCTCCGAGCACGGTTAAATCGACATGGCCACCTCGGATCATAGCAAAGCTTTCAGCGGAATTAAAAATAGCCGCGCCGGTGCGCGCAGTCACCGTTTCTTTACCCGCGTTTATCATATCGGCATCGACCGTCTCTTCTGTTGGGTACTCACCCATTCCCAGTAAGCCATTTTCCGATTGCAGCATCACATCAATGCCTTGTGGCACATAGTTGGCAACCAAGGTAGGAATACCTATGCCTAAGTTTACATAGTAGCCATCGCGTAATTCCTGAGCCACACGCTGCGCCATTTGTTCTCGCGTTAATGCCATGCTGTTATCCTCTTACCGTGCGTTTTTCAATGCGCTTTTCAAATTGCCCTTTGATCACCCGCTGCACATAAATACCTGGAGTGTGGATCTCACTGGGCTGCAGCTCACCCGGCTCAACAATTTCTTCCGCTTCAACCACGGTGATTTTACCTGCCGTTGCCGCCATAGGGTTGAAGTTCATCGCCGTATGGCGGTACACACAATTGCCATAGCGGTCTGCCTTCCATGCTTTAACAATGGCAAAATCACCGACAATACTCGGCTCCAGCACATAGTCACGGCCGTTAAATTGCTTAATCTCTTTACCTTCGGCCACCACAGTGCCCACCCCAGTGGCGGTGAAAAAGGCGGGAATGCCGGCGCCACCGGCGCGCATCTTCTCCGCTAGGGTGCCCTGCGGCGTTAATTCCACAGCCAATTCACCGCTGAGCAATTGCTGCTCGAACAGTGCATTCTCACCCACATAGGAGGCCACCATTTTTTTAATTTGTCGGTCTTCCAGCAAAATACCCAAGCCAAAACCATCAATGCCACAGTTATTGGAAACCACAGTGAGTCCAGTTGTGCCTCTTTCTTTAATTGCTTTTATCAGGCCCTCGGGAATCCCACATAAACCAAAACCACCGGCAATCACGGTCATGTCATTTTCTAACCCTGCCATTGCTTCTTGGTAGCTGCTTACAACTTTATTAAAACCTGCCATGTGCTCTCCTATTGCGCGGTCCAACCGCCATCAAGGGCGATGGCTTGAGCGGTGATATTGCGCGCCGCGTCGGCCATTAAAAAATCAACGGTATGGGCTATTTCATCTAAACCAATAAAGGCCTTTTTCGGCATCGGCGCGAGCATAATGGTATCGATCACTTGCTGCTCGGAAATGCCATGTTGCTTAGCTTGGCTAGCGATTTGCGCCTCCACCAGCGGTGTTTTCACATAGGCAGGACAAATGGTGTTGACGGTAATATCCACATCTCCTGTTTCCAATGCCAACACTTTGCCAAGGCCAATCAAACCATGCTTGGCAGCGACATACGCCGACTTATACTTGGACGCCACTTGAGCGTGAATAGAGCCAATATTAATGATGCGGCCAAAATTTTGTTCGCGCATTGCCGGCAACACCGCTTTGGTGAGCATCGCTGGGCCATTAAGCAACACATCTTGCAGGAGCTGCCATTTATCTAAAGGGTAATCCTCTAAGCGCTCCACATGCTGAATGCCCGCATTATTAATTAGCACATCAATTGCTGGCTGATTGGCGATAAAGTGCTCTAACGCTGGTAAGTCTGCCACATTCAAAGCAAGTCCTTGGGCTCGAATGCCCTGCTCTTTGAGTCGATTAGCCTCAGTCTTTGCGCGTTCACCGTCCAGGTCGGTAAGTAATATTTCATGCCCTTGGTTGCCAAGGTGTTCGGCTACGTAGCGACCAATGCCACTGGCCGCGCCGGTAATTAAAATTCGCTTATTCATGGTTACTCCGCTAAAAACTCGGCAATGACAGGCGCTTTTGTTTGAATCGAAAAAATACCGTCAAGGTGCCCCCAAATACCGTCTATTTCTTCTATTTTTACGTTTTTCCCTTGTGCTTTTAGCAGCTGCGCAAACGCCCGTACTGAGCCGGGGCGCAGCAGTAAGTCATTGCTCGCCGGCATCAATAAGATATCTGCTTTGATTTTCTGTGCAGCAGCGCTTAAGTCTTCTTGCATACCGGCACTGTAGAGCTGAGAGGCGCGAACTAAGTACAAGATATGGTTTGCATCTTGGGTCTGAGCGCGGGCAGCGGCACGTTGATGTAAGGTTTGGCTAATGGCCGGTAAAGTACGAATATCTTGCTTGGCACCTTCATCCTGCACTGTAAAATTAGGGAAGCTCGCTTGGTAAATTTTTGGATGCATGGCATCTTGGGTGATATTCAACATGGTGGCCGTCACCCCAGCCAGTGGGCGTTCTCCGTCGTAGTAATTGCCGTTGTTCCAATTGGCGTCAAGACGAATAGGCAATGCCCACTTCTCTAATGCAGGGACCGTCCAAGCATCCATTTTCGCAGCGCCAATGACATGCACCAACCGCTCGACCATATCGGGGTAGCGCACCGACCACTCTAAGGCTTGAAATGAGCCCATTGATGCACCTATAACGGCGTGTAATTTTTCGATCCCCAAGCTATCCAGCAGGCGCTTTTGTACTTCCACAAAATCGCCAATGGTTACCACCGGGAAGTCTAAACCATAGGGCTTTCCGGTTTTAGGGTTGATAGACGCCGGACCGGTGGTGATCACCTGTTCGTTATGCCAATTGGCGTTTACCAAGGTGTCAGAGCTAATCACATAATATTTGTTGGTATCAATGGCCTTGCCTGGGCCGATAATCGCATCCCAATACCCGGGCTGGGCATCATCAACACTGTATTTACCCGCAGCATGAGACGTCCCGGAGAAAAAGTGGGTGATCAGAATAACGTTGTCTTTGGCTTCGTTAAGGGTGCCATAGCTTTCCCAACCGACCTGCACCTCGGGCAGGGTCTCGCCCGATTCAGTGGTGTAGTTTGTAAAGGCAAAGCGCTGCTTTTCCACTAGCATAGGGTCGCTTTGCGCACTCGCCCAATGGCTCGCAATAATTAAAACAACGCCAATGACTTTTAGCATGGACATGGTGTTCACTCCTTAAAACAAGATAAATAAGGCCAGCGCTAGCGCCACGCCAATTAATGGGATCACCGCTGTCAGTGCCGCCATTGACCAGTACGCGCGTTGATGGGTTTCTTTACAAATTGCGCGGATGGTGGTGACCACATAGCCATTATGCGGCAGGGTATCGAGCGCCCCTGAACTGATTGCCACCACCCGGTGTAATTGTTCAGGATTGACGCCAGCATCAAGGTAATGAGGAGCGACTAAAGGTAAGGCGATGGCCTGCCCACCGGAGGCTGAACCGGTCAGCCCAGCAATAACGCTTACTGCCACAGCTGCACCTAATAACTCATTACCTGGCATATTAGTCATGACT
This sequence comes from Pseudoalteromonas sp. CNAT2-18.1, assembly GCF_022347865.1. Classification (NCBI taxonomy): domain Bacteria; kingdom Pseudomonadati; phylum Pseudomonadota; class Gammaproteobacteria; order Alteromonadales; family Pseudoalteromonadaceae; genus Pseudoalteromonas; species Pseudoalteromonas sp. CNAT2-18.1. The sequence goes on from NZ_JAKRFR010000010.1 coordinate 47,459, forward strand.
TCGACCGCCAATTGGAAGGCCTCGGTGTTTTTCGCCACCGCACCAAAACCAACCACGGCACTGGTATTACCGATAGCCACCAGCGCGCCGGTCGTGCCTAAGTTGATAGCACCACTGAGATTGTGAAAGTGTTTAAAGTTGATAATCAGCAGTGCGAGTACACCGCCGAGTAATGCCACTATCAAAGCACTTTGCTGTAGGACATCGTGCAAGCTAAAAGACAGCGCGAGCACCACTAGCAAGGGAATAACACCGGTAATGGGGTGCGGATAGTCACGCTCTGGTATTTCCGGGTCATCATCACGACTTTCAAAGCGCTCGCCATTATTTACCGCTTTGGTGATCATCCGTTTCAGCCACCAGTAGCCAGTAATGGCCATAAACACGGCAATCACTAAACTGACTTCCCATGCGGCGTAGGGTGAGGTGCCGAGGTACTTAATGGGGATCCAGTTTTGGATCTCTGGTGAACCCGCCGAGGTCATGGTAAAGGTCACCGAGCCAAACGCGAGCGTAGCGGGAATAAAGCGTCGTGGTAAGTCGGCATCTTTAAACAAGCTAAGAGCCATTGGATAAACCGAAAAGGCGACGATAAATACACTGACGCCGCCGTAGGTTAATACCGCACAGGCAATAACCACGGCCAAGACCGCGTGCTTCATACCCAGTTTATTCACTATGGCACGGGCAACGCTGTCGGCGGCACCGCTGTCTTCCATAAACTTACCGAATAACGAACCCAATAAGAACATGAAAAACCAGGCGCTTAAAAACCCTGCGAAGCCACCCATGTAGGTGCTGACAAAATCCAGCTCAACACTACTGCTTGGAAACAACGCCATATTGCCACTTAGAGCAACAAGCAGCGCACACAAAGGCGCGGCGATAAACAAGTTCATGCCACGCAAAGTCAGAATTATAAGTAAAACTAAGCCACCGATTAGGCCAACCATACTGAGCATAAATGCGCTCCTTCGTTATTATTTTTCTATTAACTGCATCCAGCATAGCACCTAGATGTGTTAACAAAGCTAGTCCCAGTCTGGCTAGAGTGTGCCATAAAATACATAGTACTAAGGTTATAGAAAGACGCCAGGCCTTGATCTATAAGGCCTAGAAACGCATTAGTACTAAGGTACTAACCCCAAGGAGATGTTTTTCCCCTACATTCACAGTTAATTGACATTTTGCCAACAACCCATAGGGTGAGCACAGCCACCCATAACGACAACAACAGGGGACACAGGATGAACACACTAACTTTAAGGCATTCAAGCATCGCCTTAGCCATTAGTACCGCACTCACAAGCACCGCAGCACTGGCTGGCGGTGGTGGCGAAAAAGCGGAGTTGGAACGCATTGAGGTGACTGCGCGTAAATCGGTGGAAAACTTACAAGAGGTGCCGGTGGCGGTTACCTCCATCGGTGAGACCGAGTTATTAGAAAACGGCATTTCGGTAATGACAGAAGTGCAACAATTCTCACCCAATACCACCTTACAAGCGAGTCGCGGCACTAACTCAACGATTACCGCATTTATTCGTGGCGTCGGCCAGCAAGACCCGCTGTGGGGTTATGAACCTGGGGTCGGTATTTATATCGATGATGTGTACGTGGCCCGCCCACAAGGTGCCGTTTTAGATCTCCTTGATGTACAACAAATTGAAGTATTACGCGGCCCCCAAGGCACACTTTACGGTAAAAATACCATTGGCGGAGCGATAAAATACGTTACCAAAGAAATGACTGGCGATATGACCTTTGATGTTGAAGGTACGGTAGGCAGCTATAATCAGCGCGACTTGAAGATCACCGGGCAACTGCCTTTAGTGGATGACACGCTTTATCTAGGCTATGGCTTTGCCACCTTAAACCGCGATGGTTTCGGGGAGTTCTTAACCTCAGCGCAGCCCGACCAAGACCGTGAGAACTACAATAAAGACCTAACCGCAGCTCGGGTGACCTTAGAGTACCGCCCTAGCGACGATTTGTTCTTCCGCCTCGCTTGGGATAAAACCGACGATGAGTCGAACTCCAAAGGGGGCTACCGCTTACTGCCAAGCCTGCTCACCGATGCTCCAGTGCCAGATAGCGTTTATGATTCTTACACCAGCTTACCAACATGGAATAAGGTTGAATTAGAAGGTTACAGCCTTACCGCACGCTGGTATCTCAATAACAGCACTTCATTAAAGTACATTGGTGCGCAGCGCGATAGCTACTCGCCGACCAATATCGACTTTGATAATACCTCAGTGCGCATTTTTGACGTGCCGGCCATCTATGATGACGAGCAAACTACCCATGAATTGCAGCTCAATCACGAGGGCGACAATTACAAGCTTGTTTCCGGTCTCTATTACTTCGATGGTGAGTCTTGCGGGCAATTCCAGGCCATTTTGGAAGTACTCGGACAAAGCTTAGGAGCACCGGGGCTCACTCGTGAGGTGAGTGGTTGCAACAACTCCACCAGCAAAGCAGCTTATATTCAAGGCAGTGTGGATTTAAGTGAACAGTGGTCAATGACCCTCGGAGCGCGCTACACCCGCGACAGTAAAGAAGCCATTGTTAACAACGGCCTGGTGTTTGACACTGTGTACCCTGAGTCTGGCTGGATCCCAGGCTATGTGCGCCCAGAAGGTCAGTTGGTGCCGACAGTGCTCGATGATGACAAAGATTGGTCACGGTTTACTCCCCGGGTAGGCGTAGAGTATCAATACAATAACGATATTATGTTCTTTGCCAGCTATGCGCAGGGCTTTAAATCGGGCACCTTTAACCCTCGTGCCAGCACCGCCGAGCCAGCCGCCAACCCGGAGATTGTTGACTCCTTTGAGCTCGGTATGAAAAGCGAATGGAACAATAACCTGCGTGCCAATGTCACCTTATTCACCTTAGATCATGAAGATCGTCAATACATTTCGGTACTCCCAGGAGACACCTCTGCCGATTTAAATCAGCGCTTAGGAAATATTGGTAAATCGTCTGCAAACGGTGTGGAGCTCGAGCTTAACTATGTAGCCACCGATGCACTGAGTTTTGATGCCTCACTGGGCTATATTGATGCTGACTTTGAAGAAGTACTCGACACGGACCCAGAGACTGGTGAAGTGTTTGATAAGTCAGACCGCTTTAGTATTTCTAACACCCCAGACTTAACCTTTAATTTAGGCGCGACTTACCGCCTTTACAGCGAACATGGCGACTGGGTCATAAACGGTAACTATTACCATCGTGGTGATTACGTGCTGTTCGAAGAAGACAGTCTGCTAAGCCAAGACAGCTATGGCTTGCTCAATCTAAGCGTTAACTGGTATAGCCCAGACGGCCAGTGGCGAGTGGGTCTGCATGCAAAGAACTTAACTGACGAAGAGTACATGATTGGCGGCTATCAATTTGTTACGCCTGATCCCACTGACCCCAGTGATGTGAGTAAATACACGCCAGGCTTAGGCGGTGATAATACATTGATCGGTTACTATGGTGACCCTCGCACTGTATCGTTAACCGTTGGCTATCGCTTCTAATGTTCAGCTAGTATAGGTGGCCGGCCTTCCCCCGGTCATATGGCCACCTTTTTATTCTTAGTCACTCACCGTATGCTCTTGCTGCGGAAGGAAAAATCCCCTATAACGAGGAACACGGAGTTTATATAGGATGTCCAGTGTGCAAGCAATTATTGCCGATGACCACCCGTTATTTCGCAGCGCCTTAAAGCAAGCCGCAGCGCAAGCCATGGCTGATGAGCCTATTTTAGAGGCCAGCGACCTTGATGCACTGTTTAGCGCTTTAACAGAGCACCCGGAAATAGAACTGGTGTTTCTGGATTTAACGATTCCCGGAGCCCAGGGGCTGGAGGGTCTTGCCCGGCTGCGTAATCAATACCCAGATATTTTGGTGATTATGGTTTCTGCCAACGAGCAAGCACAGATTATTGAACAAGCCATGGCAATTGGTGCCAGTGCTTATATTCCCAAGTCGTCGTCTTTGGATGTCATCAGTGAAGCTATTGCCCAAGTAATTGAGGGGGAAAACTGGCTGCCACCACAAGCCGATGTTTGCACCGAAAGTAATACCGAACAAGCCCAGTTTGCTCGTAACTTAGAGAAGCTAACCCCGCAACAATATCGAGTATTGAGTATGATTGCCGATGGCATGCTGAATAAACAAATCGCCTATGCGATGTCGATTCAAGAAACCACCATCAAGCAACATGTCTCAGCAATCCTAAAAAAACTTAATGTGTACAACCGCACTCAAGCGGGTATCTTATTTAAGCAAATGGCCACTGTGGCAGATAATATGGAGAACTAATCATAGTGTAATCGTCAGCTTCCATACTCTTTAAGCTGACGCACAGTTTCTTTAGTCATAATCTAAATGCGAGCTAATAAAGCGTAAAAAAAATGACGCGAAATTATCCTCTATAGCCATATCAAAACCCATTAGACCCCCTTTTCCAATACAACCTTAACTCCCGTTGAAGATACGCTATGCAAAAGCTATTTCGGCTTTAAACGTTTCAGCATCCGTTTAAGCGCGGGCGTTTTCAGTGGTTTGTAGAGCAGTGGATAACCGCAATCGCTCACTTGCTCACGAATATTCTCATCGTGATTAGCGGTGTTAATCACAATAGCCATAGTCGTTAAATTCAGCGCACTGATCACCTCTAAGCCGGTGACACCATCGTCAAGTTGATAGTCAGCAATTAAAATATCGGCTTCGCTATGAGCTTGCACATCACGCAGCTGCGCTTGATTACGCGCCACTTGTACTTTGCAGCCCCAGTTCTCTAGCACTTGCGAGAGCGCACTGAGTACATTGTCATCATTATCTAATAGCCAAATACGCAGCCCTTCAAGCTGGTTATCGACATGCCGCGTCTCCACCGGGGAGGAGGTCTCTAAGCCAGTCAGCTCAAAACAAGGTAAGGTAAGAGTAAATTGCGTGCCCTTACCAAGTTGCGAGCCGAGTGTGAGGTTAATGGCTAATACCGAGCAAATGCGCTTACTAATAGCAAGGCCCAAGCCTAACCCCTGCGCCTGCTCTTTGCCTTGCAGTTGTTTAAATTCCTCAAAAATAAGTTCTTGATCTTGCTGAGCAATACCGGAGCCAGTATCTTCCACCATAATCGACAGCTGGCCTTGATGACTTTCGCACAGTAACCGTATTTCACCCTGCTCAGTGTAACGAATGGCATTGCTAAGCAAATTGCCCAATACCCGTTTAAGCAAGGCTTTATCAGTCTTGAGCATTACTTCAGCGCCTTGCATTTGAAAGGCGAGCCCTTTGTCTCGGGCTAGAGCACCGTATTCATTGGCCAAAGGTTGCAGCAAGCTCGAAAGAGAGAAATCACTACTATTAACCTTAAAAGAGCCGGACTCTAGCTTGGTTAGCTGCAATATGCTTGATAACAGGTCTTCCGCACTTGCCAATGAGCTGCGTATATTATTGGCTAGCTCGCTCAGCTCTGTATTGCTGGCTTTTTCACTCATCAACGAGCAGAACAAACTTGCGGCATTGAACGGTTGCAGCAAGTCATGGCTGGCGGCAGCAAAGAAACGCGTTTTGCTCTCGGTGGCTTGCTCGGCCTCGCGTTTTGCCTCTGCTAGGGCATGATTAGTCGCCACCAGTTGCTGGGTGCGCGCTGCAATTTTTTCTTCTAGATTTAAGTTGGCTTGCTCAAGCTCACGCTGCTGGTTTATAAAATCGGTAATATCGGTGTACGTGGTCACAAAGCCGCCACCGGGTAATGGGTTACCCTGCATTTCAAATACCCGTCCATCATTGTGCTGACGTCGATACTTGTAGGCGCTGCCGCGACGCAAGTGGGCTATGCGCTTCTCAACCTCAGTATCAATATCTTGATAGGCGAATAGTCCACGCTCGGCATTAAAACGGATCAACTCTGCAACCGGGCGACCAACGACCAGTGAGTCGTCAGGATACGAAAACATACTTTGATAACCTTGGTTCCATGCAACCAACTTAAGGTCACTATCAACCACACTGATCCCCTGCTCGATGTTTTCGATAGTCGCTTGCAGTAAATCACGGTTAAATCGCAGTACTTGGGAGGCTTCGTCAACGAAATCGGCGACTTGCTCAAAAGGCTGACGTTTCTCATCCTTGGCCACATCGAGTATAAGCCGTGCTGATGCGCCTCCAACTAACGCCGACATCTCGCGTTCAACTCGTTGCTCAATATGTTCTGGGGCTTGTTCTTTCCAGCGACTGGAGCTTGCAGGGAAATAATGGCTTACCAGTGCTTTAGCTCGTTCTGGCTCACTAAAGCGCTGCAACAGCAGCGCCAAGTCTTGATAACTTAGGGCAATATGCCCGCTACGCTGTGGGCTTGCTGTGATGATAAATTTATTACTTTGTAAGCGCTCGGCAAGCTGCGCTGAACTCAGTAAAGGCACACTAATGTATACCAGCGTATTCACCCCAAGAGATAACAATACCGCCTGGCTAAGCTCATCGAGCCCCAATGCAAATAAATCTCGCGGCGCCAACCACTCTATGCCCCAGGGCCCAGTTGATAGCCACAATGCCTCGCCAAACAATGCGGCGTACAAATTGGGTAACAGCAAGGTGTAAAACCAAATTGCAAAACCCGCGATAATCCCCCACTGCGCTCCACGACATGACGCTTTAGACCACCACAAGCCGATAATCATCGCTGGCGCAAACTGCGCAACGAGCGTGAATGACATCAGGCCCATATTGGCTAGAGTATTGCCCTCCGCCAATACTCGGTGACTGGCGTAGCTTAGTAACAACACCGCGACAATCACGGCCCGCCGTGCTTGCAGTAGCTTAAACTTCGAGAGACCGCGATGAGATGAACTTAGTTGTGAGCGCCGTAATAAGAATTGGTTGATGAAGTCGTTGGTGATCATAATCGACAAAACAATGGTAGAGACAATCACCATACTGGTCGCAGCAGAAAACCCACCTAGAAAGGCCAGCAATGAGAAACTTGGCGACTGCACTGCAATAGGCAGTGCTAACACAAAGGTGTCATAGCCCACACTCTGATCTTGAAAATAAACTAAGCCAGCGTAGGCGATGGGCAGAATAAACAGATTAATCAACAACAAATAAATCGGAAATAACCAGCGAGCAGTAACGAGTTGATGTTCGTTGTCGTGCTCAATAAAGGCGGTATGAAACTGACGAGGTAAGCACAGGGTTGCTAAAAAACCCAGACCTACATGTACCCAATACACGTAGGTAGGGCTTGCTGTCGCTGCAACCTGGGCTGAAATGTTTTGCTGCTGAGCGGCCGAATACAGGGCGTGTGGAGAATCGAAAATCTCAAAACAAATAAACAGCCCCACTCCTAAAAAAGCCAACAGTTTAACCACCGACTCAAAAGCAATAGAAGCCATCAACCCGGGGTTATGCTCACTGGGACGTACCCGGCGAGCACCGAATAAGATGGCAAAAAGCGCCAACAAGGCGGTAATGAAGAAGGTGCTATCTTGCCAAAAATAACCACCTTGTATCGGCCTATCGGTGAGCATAGCGATACTGGCACTGGTTGCGTTAAGTTGCAGCGCAATATAAGGCACGATGGCTATTACCGAGATCAATGACACTAACCCGGAGAGCTGCGACGACTGACCATAACGGGTGGCAAGAAAATCGGCCAAGGAAGTCAGCTGTTGCTGCCGACAAACATGAGCAATACGGCGGTAGATGGCCCAACCAAAGGTGAACAACAAAATGGTGCCGGCGTAGGTCGGTGCTAACCACCAACCATTGTTAGCGGCCTGAGCAGTGGTGCCATAAAAAGCCCAAGAGGTACAATACACCCCCAACGAAAGGCCATAAATCCAACCACTCGAGTGATTCGTTGTGTGCTTATCGGCATACCAAGCAACAGCAAAAAGCACGCCTAGGTACGCCAAAGCAATCAGGCTAATAACACCAATCGAAAACATCAGAGATCATTTTTTATTATTTTCTGATAGCATAACGATATCTGCTTATAAAAACATCACTGACTTTAGTGCTACCCCTGCAGGCTACCCACCTAGCATCATGGATGTATGCAACTGAGAAATTATAATGATAAGAATACTGCTTTTATGTTGGCTATTAGCCTGCACCCTTACCCCTAATACGGCCTTAGCCAACTATCAGATAACGCCTGCAGCTGATTGGGTTGCACCAACTAAACTGCCCCCTTTGGTTGCAGAAACAATTCCCACAGAGCAACTCTCTGATGGCACTTACTATCGCCTGTTGGAAGATCAGATTCAGATTCCAAGCGATAACCCCGATGCCGTCAGCCACTACATCCGCTATGTTATGCACGCCACCAACCAAAGCGGTGTCGAGAACATCTCTCAGCTGAACTTGGATTATGATCCCAGCTACCAGCGCATTGAGCTGAACCACCTTCGAGTGATACGCGATGGGCAAGTAATAGATAAAATCCCTACAGCTCAATTAAAAGTGTTGCAGCGAGAAACTGAAGCGGAGCAACTAATTTATGATGGTACGCAAACACTGAATATTATTGTTGATGATGTGCGTCCAGGTGACTCTTTGGATTATGCTTTCACGCGCATTGGTCGTAATCCTATCTACCAAGGCCGCTTTAGCTATTCAGCGCAATTAGACTGGAGTGTGCCGGTCGCCGAGCAATATATCCGTATCGATTGGCAAAAACCACAACCATTACATATTCAACAAAACAATGGCGATGCCCAGATAAACGTAACAGATACGGCGAACGGCAAAGAGTATAGTCTGTATATCACTTCCCCAGACATGCAGCGCTATGACTCGCAAACACCGTTATGGCACGACCCTTATCATATGGTATTTTTTAGCGAGTTTAATCGTTGGCAAGAGGTCGTAGACTGGGCGTTGCCAATGTATCAGCAGGCGCTCTCCACAGGCGATGATATCACTGCCATTGCTGAACAAATACGCCAACAGCACCCTACTTTGCCAGCGCAGATTGGTGCAGCATTAAAGTATACACAAGATGAAATTCGCTATTTAGGCTTGGAAATGGGCAGCAACTCTCACCTGCCAACTCCTGCCCAAGAAACTCTGCAAAACCGCTATGGCGATTGCAAAGACAAAACCGTACTATTAATAAGTATACTGCGCGCACTGGGAGTGGAGTCTCACCCTGCGCTTGTAAACACGCAATTAGATAAAGGCTTAGCCGAGACATCCCCCTCATCGGCACGCTTCAACCACGTTTTGGTTACGCTGGAGCACGATGACGAGCGCTACTGGCTTGACCCGACCACCAGTTATCAAACTGGCTCACTGTTAGCATTGAGTGAGCCCGACTTTGGTTATGCGTTAATCGTCAAACCCTCGCAAAATACTCTCACCAGCATGCACAAACCGGTAGAGCGTATTCACCGTGACATCACCGAGCGCTACGAGCTTCCTAATACCAGCGAACCATTGGCACTATTCAGTGTGCAAAGCATATTCAGCGACGCCGATGCCATCAGTAAACGCCAAGAGCTGGCAACCACGGCATTGCAAACACTCCAAGAAAACTATACCAATTACTACCAAGACTACTTTGCTGGCACCCAGCACACCCGGCTACCGCAAGTTCGCGAGCACCCGCAAAAGGGCGCAATCGAAGTCACTGAATTTTATCAAATTGACGACTTTTGGAGTGATGAGGAGAATGGCCAGACAGCTTACTTTTACGCTGATGATATTCAAAATGCAATCTATCAACCCGATACTAAAACCCGTATCAGCCCGCTCTATCTGCAGCACCCTTATAACGTTAATTACACCATAGAGGTAAAGTTAAATGAGCGTGACTGGTACTTTAATAATAGTAAGAGCTCTATTGATAACCCTTATTTTTCATTGGCTTCGCAAGTGCGCTTTAGCTCAAATACACTGACTCTTACATATCAGTTCCGCAGCAAAACAGACCATGTGCCAGTTGCAGAAATGCAGGCCTACCTTGACGCACGAGAGCAACTTCTCGATGCCACCCAATATGGTATCCGCCAAGCTTACAGCCATGTAAATGAAGCCGAGCAGGATAATTTCCTATTACTCGGCTACGCCGTTATAGGCTATTGCATTCTTGCTTTAGTTGTTATCACCGCCTTTGTTACCCTGTGGCGCGTTGAAGCAGGCAAGCGACCGACATTCTCCGAACAACGTTACTACCCTGTTTCGACTGTGAAATTTTGCCTTTACTCGCTGCTCACTTTTAATATCTTTCCTTTTTACTGGTGTTACAAAAACTGGCAATACATTAAGCAGCAGCATAATGAAGCGATGATGCCAATAGCCCGGGGGTTCTTCGCTTGGCTTTGGTACTACCCTCTGTATTTACGTTTTTATCAAGAGGGTAAAGAGCTGGGGACGCAGCAATATCTCCCACCAAAGTGGCTGGCGGCACTCTTTGCGATATTAGTGGTGGTACTGCATATCGCGACATCGTTAGATTTTTACGGCACGGTGTTCTATTTAGTGTGGCCGCTGCTGTGGTTACCCTTGGTAAATTACACGGCGCACATAAATCAGCGTAACGATTCATTGCCTTACTATAGTCGCTGGCGGGTGCGGCAAGTTTTACTTGCTGTGGTACTGCTGCCCATACTCACCTTAGGTCTGGCCCAAGATATTGGTCTCACCGCCAATGTGGCGGTAGTTTCAGGAGATAAAGTATGGCAGCACGATAAGCGCTTTATGCTGCGTCATGGAGTTCTCAATCAAAATGAGCAACTGCTTTATTTTTACTCAGATGCCGCTTGGAATATCCGTGATGATGGTAATGGCATTACCGAGCAAGGCGTATTCAGTTATTACCGTGATCAAGGGCAGCTGCAAGTAGAACGTGCGGACTTTGGTGATATTGTTAATGTGCATACCGAGTTTGCTAACCAAGATGACGGCTACACCACTATTGATATAGAGCGCGCTGATGGCAGTAGCTTTCGGTTAATACTCTCTAGCGAGGAGAAAGGAGACAATAAGTTTGTTCAGGCGCTAAAAACCCGTTGGCGACAACCTTTAGCTCAATAACGCGTCTTTCTGACTGCACCAGACACTTGTTGCGGGTACTTGCCCATAGCCGTTGAAAACTGCTGCTGTACTTGCACAAGTGTTTGTTCAATATCATCACTCACATAGATGGCCGGCATTATAACAAACTGCTTCTTGCTGTAGTCCAAAGCCATTGGCACCACAGGGACTTGCGCAGCGTTAGCGATATGAATAAAACCGGTTTTCCAATTCGGCATGTGCTTGCGTGTGCCCTCAGGGGCGAGCCCTAGAATCAATGCATCGGTCTCATCAAACAACGCCTTCACTTGCCCCACAACACCATTGGCTGCCCGCCTATCAACCGCTATCCCACCCCACTTATGTAGCAGTATGCTTAGCGGCCAAATAAAAATGCTGTGCTTACCCAAGAAGCGAATACGCACTTGCAAGTGCATTTTCACTGCAATCGCTATAATAAAATCCCAATTCGATGTATGCGGTGCAACCGCCGCCACAAACTTACTGTGCTCTGGAAACGCTCCAACAACCTGCCAACCAAACCAATTCAACACCTTGGTGCCGAGCCATTGACCAAAGCGACTGTGGGTACGAGGAATGCATGCGGGGATATTTATTTCATTCATAGCAAGAAATAACAGCCTAGTTATAATCTTAGACTGATGCTCAACGACTGTTTAGTCAACTTTTCTGTTAATGCTCCCTTGTAGGTTAGGCTTTAGCCTAACCATTTTGGGGAATTATTGACCGTGTACTAAGCCCCGGTCTCTGGGATGTGACCGTCTTTGGCGGTTGCAAGGCTAAAGCCTTGCCTACATCACCTATTTCAGTGGATTGAGTTTTGGCCTACCACATCAGTCCCTGTAGGTTGGGCTTTAGCCTAATCATGTATGAGAAATAGTTAAGCAGCACGGTTGTCTGCTAAACCCCGGCCTCTCGGATGTGACCGCCTTTGCCGGTTGCAAGGCTAAAGCCTTGCCTACATCATCTGTTTCAGTGGATTGGGTTTTGGCCTACCACATCAGTCCCTGTAGGTTGGGCTTTAGCCTAACCATGTATGAGAAATAGTTAAGCAGCACGGTTGTCTGCTAAACCCCAGCCTCTCGGCTGTGACCATCTTCGGCGGTTGCAAGGCTAAAGCCTTGCCTACAATACCGGTCCCTGTGGGTTGGGCTTTAGCCTAATCATTTTGGGGAGTTATTGATTGTGTACTAGGCCCCGATCTCTGGAATGAGACCATCTTCGGCGATCGCAAGGCTAAAGCCTTGCCTACAACAACATCTCCTGTGGGTCGGGCTTTAGTAGTTGTTTCGTTGAAGAGCTAGTATCTATAACCTTATTATCTCAATCTTCTAATTCAGCTGAGTCAAAAATAGACTCAACTTAAAGCAACAACAATAGCTTCACATTTGGAACAATGGGAGATTAAAAGGCATACACCCTTAAGGTATCATCTTTATAATCGTATGTAGCAATCTCGCGCTTTGCTGGATTGAGAGTGAATTGGACTTCTGAATTAGGCAATGTAGTTATTTCAACGGGTTGATCTTTAAGGTCATACAGCTTGAGACTCAGTTCATCGCCCCGACGTTCTTCCAAAAGGGCATACCGCCCACTTTTTGAAAAGTTATGGTGGCCCAGCCTGTTAACTAGTTCATCAGTTGTAGTTTGATACTTCGACTCAACACGCACATGGTTATCTTGCCACTGAATTTCATAGAGTTCTTTATTCGTTGCTAACCAAATTCTCTCAGACCACTTTCCGAAGGAAAGTTCTTCTTCAAACCGAAGGGGTTGATCAAGAAATTCATTCTTTTTGTAGTCCCAAAATTGAATCTCATTATCAACGTTGAATATGAGCACCCCATGCTCTTCATTGAGTATTTTATGGCTTTTAACTATGCCACTTACTTCAACCTTATTTATGAGTTCAGCATCACTAAGTGACCATACCTGCAGCTCTGACTTATCAAAAAGCCAAGTGGAAGAGTTACGCTGCATAGATACCACTTGATAACCCGTTGCAAAATCATCTCGCGGGTGAAAACCATATACACCAAGTGGTTCCGGCTCTTGCGCTAGCGCATTTATTTTCAGCAGTTGGTAGCCACTTGAAAGCATATAGTGACCAGAGGGACTGATATCTAGACCATAACTGCTCGGCAGCTCCGCTTCAGGGATAATAGTGAGCTCTCCTTGATTGGAGATTTTGTGTAGACTTCGATCCGCAAAGAAGTATAAAGCTTTATCGGCTACATTCACTCTACTTTCGTCTATTGCTTCTTCTATATTTAAGGTTTTCATATCACCAGCATTGGACAGCAGATAAACCTTATTGGCCAAGTTAGATGAAACAACGAGGAATTCTCCATTGGGCGTGTAGCTTAGATAGGAAATGCTAGCCCCCCCTGAGAAATCAAACTGTTGCTCATATTTTATTCTTAGCTTTGTTTCACTAGCATCTATAAAAAACGAAAAAAATAGCAGTACTATAAATAAATTTCTTATCATTTTTTCGCCACCACAAATCTATAATAATAAGTCATGAAGTCCGATAGAGTCAGGTGGCGTTTACGATTATAAGAGTGAAGGGGAACCTTACCACTTTCTGAGCCCCAAATAGCAACATGCAAGTTGCAACACAATATAAAGAAAGCATTTGGCCCGCAGAGACCCATTGCTAACAGGTCAATCTTGTATGGCTCTTTCAACCTATCTTCAACAGCTCTTTTTAGATTCAGCATACCCACCACATTTAAACTTACAAGGAGGTTTTCTGCGCCATAAAATAGGAAAACTGAATTGAGTCATGTAGAGGAGCGTTAGATTGGGTTAAAGTTGAAGTCAAACCTGTCATTTTAATTCCTTTTAAAAATGAGCCTAAATTTTAGGCAAGATTATTGAATACACAAATTAGTAATGCAATAGAAATATTAAGAGCTTAGTAATTGCAAATTTGGCTAAAAGGAGTTGGTGTATAGCGACGTCTCTCAGTCGCAAGGCTAAAGCCTTGCCTACAACCTCAGCCCCTGTGGATTCGGTTTTAACCACAACATCGACTCCTGTAGGTTGGGCTTTAGCCTAACCATGTAAGAGAAATAGTTAAGCAGCACGGTTGTCTGCTAAGCCCCGGACTCTGGAATATGACCGCCTTTGGCGGTTGCAAGGCTAAAGCCTTGCCCACAACATCGACCCCTGTGGGTTGGGCTTTAGCCTAACCTACAACAACACCCAAATTTCAGGCATAAAAAAAGGCCGCCTAAGCGACCTTTTTCTCGAGAGTAGCTATTACTCTACGATTGATGCTACAACACCAGCACCAACTGTACGGCCACCTTCACGGATTGCGAAGCGTAGACCTTCATCCATCGCGATTGGGCAGATTAGCTCTACTACCATCTTGATGTTGTCACCTGGCA
>NZ_JAKRFR010000011.1:0-44379 GCF_022347865.1 Pseudoalteromonas sp. CNAT2-18.1
ACACAGATGATTGCTTCATATTTTTAAAGAACGTTTTAGGCTTTCGCCTCGGAAGCTTTGCTCCCGTTCAGGGCTGCGCATTCTACGCTTTCCTGATTTTGTGTCAACACTTAATTTTAAGTTTTTTTAATTCGCTTTAAACTAAGTTTTATTTGACTCACCTGACTCATTGAAGTGCTTGTTTGTAAGCAGTCCGCCGTGTCGGTGGATGCGCATTATAGGGAGATCGAAAATGAGATCAACACTTTTTTTAAAGATCTTTTCTGATCGCTCAATTTAGCAACAAAAATGTGTTTTTTGCTCATTTTTAATACATCTATACTGAGCTTGAGCAATAAAACCCGAAGTTTCCCGCTTTACTTGTTGCTATGTGTTGTAATGTCGTTAAGATAACACACTGCATTTTGTTAATTTTATGTTTATTCTATGTATATTTGGTAGATCACAATGACGTCACCTAATTTAAAAGCAATTATAATCTCAGTTTCTATCGCTGTTCTGGGTTTTCTTATACTGCAATTTGCAGTTCCTCAGTTGCAGCTTTCACCAGCCGTTACATTTGCGCTAGGCGCTATATTGGCGGGTTTCGCTCCCTTAGCTTTCAACCAGTCACCGCAGCATGATGCGGTAGATGCCGATGTAACCGATACGAAAACACTCTATGTTGGTAACTTACCCTACCGTGCAAACGAGCATATGGTTAAGGAGTTATTTGAACAACATGGCACTGTTTTCAGTGTTCGATTACTCAAAGATAAACACACAGGCAAGCGCCGAGGTTTTGGTTTTGTCGAAGTCGCATTGAAAGATGCGGATAAGATAATTGATAAACTGAATGACAATGAGTACCAAGAACGGACTCTGAAAGTTAGAGAAGCGAAGCAAAAGCAAGAAGGCAACGCATAAAAAAAGAGGGCTTAAGCCCTCTTTTTTTATATTCCATCACCATCTATATGCAAACCACATTCTCGATTAAGGCCAAAGAAGCGCGTTTCCTCTTCGCTCATGCCCGGCTCCAGTTTACGAGTAGTATGCACATCCCCCATCGAAACATAGCCTTGCTCCCACAAAGGGTGATACGGCAGATCATGTTTAGTTAGATACTGGTATACATCACGGTTCGTCCACTCCAATATAGGATAAACCTTGACCGTACCGCGACTAATTTCAACCACATTTTTGTCCTGGCGAGTGCTCGACTGCTGACGACGTAAGCCACTGAACCAAGTACCTACTTCCAGCTCGTTCAATGCTCTGGTCATGGGCTCAACTTTATTGATTTGGTTATAAAGCTTAATGCCAGCCTCTCCCTGCTCCCACAACTTCCCATACTTAGCTTCTTGCCAAGCGGGACTGATAGCTGCTTTATAGACTTTTAGATTAAGCTGTAAGCGCTCAGTCATCTGCTCTATAAACTGGTAGGTTTCTGGAAATAAGTACCCTGTATCAGTCAGCACTACGGGAATGTCGTGCTTTTGCGCCGTTAGCATATGCAGCATCACCGCCGCTTGAATACCAAAGCTGGAGGACAGCATGGGTGTGCTTGGCAAGTTATCCAGCGCCCATGCAACACGTTGCTCTGGGGTTTTGTCCGCAAGTATTCCGTTTATATCGGTTAGCAAGCTCTGTTGCTGCTCTTTTTCAAGCGTTAAAATGTGCTTAAAATCACTCATGACTTGTCCTCATTCCCGCACTTAGTTATGCGTGGAAATCTGTCTTTGATACTTTGACTTCAGTAACGATGCCTTGGCGAATAACAAAATCACCAAACCCTTCGTCTTGCTCGCGTTCATTGGCCCAACGACCGATTAGCTCGTCTAGGGCTTCTAAGTAAGTCTCCTCGCCGACATTTTCGAGATACAACTTAGGAATACGTGTTCCTTCTCGGTTGCCCCCGAGATAAAAGTTATACTTACCCGGCCCTTTACCCACTAAACCAGCCTCGGCGAGCATGGCTCGACCACAACCATTAGGACAACCAACCACGCGCAAAATAATGTGCTCATCGGCAACATTGTGCTTGGCTAGTAAGGCTTCCGTTTTTTCGATTAAACTCGGTAAATAACGTTCAGCTTCTGCCATCGCCAACGGACATGTGGGCAATGACACACACGCCATAGACGCTTTGCGCTGCTCACTATCGCCGTCATCTATCAGGCCATGCTCGCGCGCCAGCTGTTCTATTGTGGCCTTTTGCTGTGCAGGCACACCGGCGATGATAAGGTTCTGGTTTGCAGTCATGCGGAAATCACCTTGGTGGATTTCAGCAATTTTTCGGCATCCTGTTTTTAAAGGCTTACCAGGAAAATCTAGGATACGGCCATTTTGAATAAACAAAGTAAGATGGTGTTTACCATCGATGCCCTCAACCCAACCAAAACGGTCACCACGATGAGTAAACTCATAGTCACGACTTGGTTCAAACTTGACGCCAGCGCGCTTTTCAACTTCCGCTTTAAAGGCATCGCTACCAAAGGTGTCTAAGGTATATTTCGTTTTCGCGTTTTTACGATTTACGCGGTTACCCCAGTCACGTTGTACTGATACCACATGCTCAGCAATCGCTAAGGTGTGTTCTAAAGGCACAAAACCAAAGTCGTCTGCTTTACGCGGATAGGTATTCACATCACCATGAGTCATGGCTAAGCCACCGCCCACAAGTACGTTGAAACCAATAAGCTTGCCATTTTCAGCAATCGCTACAAAGTTCAAATCATTGGCATGTACATCCACTTCATTATTCGGTGGAATAGTGACCGTCGTCTTAAACTTACGCGGCAAATAAGTAGACCCCAAAATAGGCTCTTCATCTGTACTCTCTGACTTTTCACCATTAAGCCAAATTTCCGCGTATGCTCGGGTCTTCGGCAACAAATGCTCAGAAATCTTCGCAGCCCACTGATAAGCCTCTTGATGTAACTCAGACTCTACTGGGTTTGTGGTACACAACACATTACGGTTCACATCACCCGCAGTAGCGATAGAATCGATACCGACACTGTTGAGCATCTGGTGCATATCTTTGATGTTAGGTTTGAGCACGCCGTGAAACTGGAAGGTCTGCCGCGTCGTCAAACGGATACTGCCGTACATAGTTTTTTCATCAGCAAATTTGTCGATGGCCAACCACTGTTGTGGCTTGATAATACCGCCTGGCATCCGCGCCCGTAGCATCACGTTGTGCAATGGTTCTAGCTTTTGTTTTGCCCGCTCTGGGCGAATATCGCGATCATCCTGCTGGTACATGCCGTGAAAACGGATCAACTGGAAGTTATCAGCGTTAAAACCACCGGTGATCTGATCCTTAAGATCAGTTTCAATGGTGCCACGCAAAAAGTTACTTTGCGTTTTAAGACGCTCGTTGTCAGCAAACTTCGCCTCGGGGTCATGCTTGCTATTTGGCTTGTAGTCGCTCATATCAATTCCTACATTATTTGCGCTGACGGAGTGCGCTTAATAAACATCTTTTTGGTAACGGTTGGCGCTGCGTAAATCTTTAATGTACTGCTCAGCACTTTCGTCGTCTTTGTTGCCATAAGTTTTCACGACATCAATTAAAGCTTGATGAACATCTTTGGCCATACGGTTCGCATCACCACACACATACAGGTGAGCTCCCTGCTCTAGCCATGCGAAGAGTTGTTCACCTTGCTCACGCAGACGATCTTGGACATACACTTTTTCAGCCTGATCGCGACTCCAGGCAACATCAATGTTAGTGAGTAAACCCGATTTTAAATAACCCTGAATTTCGGTTTGATACAGAAAGTCTTGCGTAAAGTGTGGGTTACCAAAGAAGAGCCAGTTTTTGCCCTGTGCGTCACGGGCTTCACGCTCTTGTAAAAACGCTCTAAATGGCGCAATGCCGGTTCCTGGGCCAATCATGATGACTGGCGTGTTATCATCGCTTGGCAAACGGAAGTTATCATTGTGCTCAGTGAATACGCGAACTTCACTGCCTTCTTCTGCAACACGACATAAGTAACCTGAACAGCCGCCTAGGTGGCTCTCGCCAAAGGCGTCAAACTCAACGACACCAACGGTAAGGTGTACTTCGTCCTCAACCTCGCTTTGGCTCGAGGCAATGGAATACAAACGCGGCTGCACCTTGCGCAAGCAATCAACCAACTCTTGAGCACCAATTTGTGCCGGATGCTGGAAAATCACATCAAACGTTTGTCGCGCTTCAATGTATTCACGCATCGCCGCTTTATCTTCGATAAGGGCTAATAGCTCTGGTGTGTTAGTAGCTAAGGCGTACTTTTCCACAAACCCTGGGTAAGACTGAGTGAGCTCTAACTTCTCTATTAACGCATCACGTAGGCTGAGACTCTCATCACCGAGCGTTATTTGCGTAGCACCATCCAGCTGCAAGAGTGACAATACCTTGTCGACCTTGCTTTGCTCATTTAAGAAGTACACACCTAATGAATCACCTGGAGTGTAGGTGATATCTGACCCCTCCAGTGAAATCTCAATATGACGAACATCTTTAGTCGAGTCACGGCCGGTAATTTTCTGCACCGTCAGTAGTTCAGCTGCAAAGGGGTTTTTCTTGTTGTACTGACTTGCCGCTGGGCTCGCAGCGCCAAATGGCATGCTTACCACATTTGCCTCGCCGCCTTGTTGCGCTTTCAGCTCAGGCTCAAATGCATCTAGGGCTCCAGCAATCCAGGTCTCGCTTTGATCTTCATAGTCAACATCTAGATCAGCGCGTTGGTAAATGCTTTGCGCCCCGAGCTTAACTAAGCGCTCTTCAAAATCTTTCGCCGTTTGACAGAAGAACTCATAGCTTGAGTCGCCTAACCCAAGCACCGCAATTTTAACGTCATCAAGCTTTGGCGCTTTTTTGGTGGTTAAAAATTCATGTAAGGCCTCAGCATCTTCTGGCGGCTCGCCTTCACCATAAGTAGAAACCACGATGCTAATAAATTTTTCTTTCTTTAATGCTGTAGGCTTGTAGTCCGCCATACTAACTAGTTTCGCGGCTAACCCTCTACTTTGGGCTTGCTCTTTAAGTTGTGTGGCCACAGCTTTCGCGTTACCCGTTTGTGACCCGTAAAGGATCGTTAAAGCAGCAGCCTCAGTGGCAGCGGGCGCACTCACAGCTCCACCAGCCAAGGCTGCAGTATTTGCATTGGCAGCGAGATAACCACTGACCCACGCCTGCTGAATTGGATTAAGTTCAGCCACCAAACCTTGGAGCTTCTGCACCTGTTCAGGTGTAAGCGGGCTTGCAGCCGCATGCAGCTGGTTTAACAACATTTTAATTCCTCTGACCCATGAAAAACGCCACCATTTAAGTTTGCGGTGGCTGATTAAATTCGTACTACGTTGGCAACCCAAGTCACTTTTTTGGGTTTTTGTTAGCGTGAAGCATACCTATGAGCGACGCTTGGAAAAAAGAATAGAATCTGCTTTGTTATTCCATTTGGTTATGAAATTAGAATTTATCCAACAAAAACAATTTAACGGATCAGCGACTATAGTTACCCTGTGTCACTTTGGGGTAATACTCCTTCGGCACAATTTATAACCAAAAGAATCAACAGGTATAACAATGAGAAATTTTTCACACAACATCGTGGCGCTCACGCTACTGTCAACGGCTAGTTTCGCTGCTCAAGCTCAGGTATTGGACAATGGTGGGTTTGAGGCTTGGAACGCGAATGTTCCTTCCGGGTGGAGCACGATCGATATTGGTATTGAAGTGAGTCAAGAATCTGCCAATATATATGCTGGCAGCTATGGCGCGAAGGTGCGCGTAACCACTGGCTCACAAAGCAGTACAGATCTACGACAAAGCATTGACGTAAGTGCCGGTCAGCAATATCAATTTGCCGTTTGGGTTAAACATACCGAAGGCAACGTGCGTGCACGGCTGTACGTTGATGGCTATCAAAACTACTCTAATCCAGCACAAACAAATCAATGGCAACAATTAAGTTATACCTATACTGCTACTAGCAGTGGTCAGATAGAAGTTGGCTTACGCTTTTATGATGTCAGTGGCTTTGATGGCAGTGAATTGGTTTATATCGACGAATTTACTCCGAGCAACGGCCACAGTGAACCACCAACAGGCTCTTGCAGTGAGCACACTGTCACCTTAACTCTGCACACCGATAACTATGGCAGTGAGACGAGCTGGGAGCTAAGCCAACAAGGGGGCAACGTCGCTAATGGCAATGGCTACCAATCTAACCAAGAATACAGTGAAGACATGTGCTTGGCCGATGGTGACTATACCTTCACCATTTTTGATAGCTATGGCGATGGGATGTGTTGTGGACAAGGCTCTGGCTCTTACGAAGTAAGCAATGGCAGCACCGTACTAGCCAGTGGCGGGCAATTCACCTATTCGCAAGCCACATCTTTTACCCTTGGCGACAGCGACCCAGTAGAGCCCCCTCCAGTCGACGGATACTATAGCTCAGCTTCAGGGTTAAGCGGATATGCCTTAAAAACAGAACTACATAACCTCATCAGTAACCATGCCAATCAGGGTTATGGTGCTATTTGGGGTTTCTATGATCAGTACGCTCGAGACAGCTATTATGAGAATGACAACAGTATTCTCGATCGCTACTCAGAGCGTCCTTCGAGCACTGACTCACACAGCTTCATTAGCATCAACGACCAATGTGGCAGCTACAGTCGAGAGGGTGATTGCTACAACCGCGAGCATAGCTTTCCAAAGAGCTGGTTCGGTGGCAAGGTTGAGCCTATGAACTCAGACGTGCACCATATTTTCGCATCTGACGGCTATGTAAATGCCAAACGTGGAAGTTATCCTTTTGGCGAGGTCGGCAATGCTAGCTACACTTCCAGCAATGGTTCAAAATTAGGCGCCGCGCGCAGTGGCTTAGGTTACAGTGGCACGGTGTTTGAGCCAATTGATGAATTCAAGGGCGACTTTGCACGTGCCCACTTTTACATGGCAACACGCTATCAAGACCGTATTGCCGGTTGGAAGAACAATTCGACTTATGGCAGTGCCGTGCTTGATGGCAGCAGCAATCAAGTATTCAGCTCATGGGCACTGACGATGTTATTGCAATGGCATCAGCAAGACCCAGTCTCTCAAGCAGAAATAGACCGCAATAACGGCGCTTACAGCCATCAAGGCAATCGTAACCCTTATATCGATCATCCCGAGTTTGCAGCCCTGATTTGGCAATAGTCGTTCACAACTAAAAAGGCGCCAATTGGCGCCTTTTTACAATTTAAATAACTTTAATCTTGTTCTAAGCCGTACAGCGTAATCTCAATACCTGCACCAATAGCAGAAATACGAAGTAAAGTGTCGGCGCTAATGGCTTCATTAAAACATTTAGGCGAGTGACCAGAACTAAAGCCCAAATCAAACGTACGACGCGAGCAGCTCAGCCATTGTTTAAGTCCGGCTTTAGAACATGACTCAATCAGCTCGCACAATTCATTGATGGCTTTATCTGGGCTCGGGCTATCGACGTTAGCCTCAATACGCGCGAGCTGGCGTGTTTCGTCTTTGTCGTAGTGCAAAACAATGGCGCTTTTGTCTAAATCAGCGACTAGCGCGCTAATATCATGTTGTGACTCCAGCTCAAGATCCACATTAAGAAATTGAATATCTGCCATGCACCGTTCCTATTATCCACGCACTAGTTATTAACTGCGTCATTGTGTCACATTGACCGCCAATAACAAGAGCGTAAACTGAGTTACACCTGCCACAAAGACAACAACAATATGAATAAACGTCTTTTCAAGCACAGCCGAACATTACACAAATGGGCTGGATACGCACTTGTGTTGCAATTATTTGCTTGGCTCATGGGTGGCCTTGTGATGAGCGCACTACCGCTCGACAAGGTACATGGTAAGCATTTGGCAAAGCGCACGCTAGAGAACCCCTTTTCCAGTAGCGACTATACCGCCTCCTTGGATAACATTCGCATGCAGATGCCCTCACTGAGGCAGCTACAATTTACTCACCGCCTCAATCAACCAATCATTATCGCGGCAGAGGGCAAGCAAGAGCATGTTTTTCACGCCCAAACGGGTCAGCTAGCTGCGGCTCTTAACCAAGAGCAGGCTGAGCGTATTGCCTATAACCATTATCTTGGTGAGGGTAAGGTTAGCCTCGCAGAGCGCCTTATCACTGGGCCACAGGAGGTCGGTTACCGTCAAGATGTGTGGCGTATCGAGTTCGATGACTGGTGTGCAACAACGCTATATTTAGACGCCCACAGTGGCCAGTTTATTACTGTACGCTCAACTATTTGGCGCATTTTCGATTTCTTCTGGATGCTACACATTATGGATTACCAAGAGCGCAAAGATTTCAACAACCCGCTGCTGATAAGCTTTGCAGCTGCCTCTGTGTTATTTGCTATCACAGGAGGTGTGTTGTTGCTGCAAAACCCACCTTGGCGACGGCGGAAAAAGCGCAGCTAATGTCTAAAGAGCGATGCCTCAAAGGTGAGCACACCGCCATTGCTATTTACGAAAGTGTTGCTTCAATAATTGCGCGAAGGCTTGGACCTTAGCACTGCGATGCACTTGATGGTGAGTCACCAGCCAAATATCACTGTGCCAGCTTAACTCACTGCCAAGCACAGGCTTTAGCTGTGGGTATAAAGCTGCCACTTCTTTTTGCATCCCGCCAATCCCTAGGCCGCTGGCAATCGCCCGATTGGCATCGGACGTTTCTGACACCCGCAAGGTGATCTGCTCACCCGGTATATGCTCATCCACCCAAGCAAAATAAGGGACTCGACTATTGAACCCGGCCACACCAGATATGAAATGATGCTGTTGCAACTGGGCCATGGACTGTGGTTCACCGGTGCGAGCCAAATAACGTTCATGAGCGTACAACCCTGCCTCGATAGTACTGAGGTGTTGGGCAATATAATCGCCCTCATCTGGGCGCGGACCAGCACGCACAGCAATGTGTGCTTGGCCATGATCGAGGCGCAAGCGCTTTTGATCCAACAGCACTTCTAATTGCACCTGGGGGTGCAGTGTTTGAAACTGCTCACATACCGGCGCCAACACATCGATAAAGCCGCTTACTGTTGTTAGCAGTAACGAGCCAGACAAAGTCGTGTCTGCAGCCATAATATCGTTGTGTAATAACTCTAACTGCTCGTTGATTTGCTCTGCACTTGCAAACAGTTTGGCACCGGTTTCTGTCATGGAGTAACCTCGAGCATGACGGTGAAACAATCGCGCATTCAAACTTTGCTCGAGATGATTAATGCGTCTTAGCACTGTGCTATGGTGTACACCTAAGGCTTCGGCCGCTGAGGTAAGAGTCCCTCTTCTGGCAACTTCAAATGCTACTTTGATATCCTGCCAGTCGTTAAATTCTATCGCCATGGTTGCATTCTCTGTGTATATACGCACATAAGCTTTGCGTTTTTTGCGCTTTTTTGCAAGTCTGATTTTGGCTAAAGTACGTACTAACACAGACCAACTTACAGCATTAGGATATTCACTATGGCAACAGCAAAAATTATCGCCCTCGCAGGCAGCCTTCGTAAAAATAGTTTCAATCAGGCAGTGATCAATCATGCCGCACAATTGGCGCAACAGCAGGGCGGCGAAGTCGAAGTAATTTCTTTGGCGGAGTTAAACTTGCCCATGTTTGATGAAGACATTGAAGCACAAGGTGTACCAAGCAGTGCGCAACAACTAAAAGATAAATTGCGTTCAGCGGATGCTATTTTACTTGCCAGCCCGGAATACAATGGCTCAATCACAGCGGTATTAAAAAACGCCATAGACTGGGCATCACGTACTGAAGCCGGTGCGACGCCCGCATTTCGTAACAAGGTGGTAGCGTTATTCGCAGCGTCTCCTGGCGGACTCGGTGGCCTACGCGGCTTAAATCACGTGCGTGACATCCTCAGTGGCATTGGCGCATTAGTGCTTGGTGATCAACTCGCTATTGCTGGTATCCACGGCTTTGTCAACGACCAAGGAGAGCTGACCGACAGCGCCACCAGCGAGAAAATAGCCGGGCTTACGTCACAACTTATCGACGTAACGTCTAAGTTGAAAAGCTAAAAAGCTGCCGGCGATAGCGATATAGCGCAATGACGTTGCTGCTTACAAACAAGCCCTCAAGTAACGCAGCCATGGGGGAGCCTGCAGCAACGCCATACGCTAGCCAACAACCACTACCCAAGAGCATCAGTAAACGCATCGTCAATTGCCGGCGCTGAAATGCAGCGCAGGTTTGTATACAACTTCCCGCCAAAGCCCACAGCGAAATAGGCGACTGCCATACAAATAAAGTTGTCAGTATCGACAGAGCCATAAATATCACCATCAGCCGCCGCTGTTGATAATGAATACTGAGCGCAAAGCGCAAAGACGCCAGCAGCATCAGGATGGCGCCGCTGTACTGAGTTAATAAAACATAATGGCCACTGGTCAGAGCCGTAGATAGCACCAGGCATATTAGGACACTACGCCTTTGTGGTAATTGAAACGACACTAAATCGCAGACAATAGCGATAGCAACCAGTAGCTGAGATAACCAAAACCAATCCATACTCCCTCCACTGCCGGAGTATGCCGAGTATAGGCTGGGGCCGCCTTAACCTTTGTTAATTCAATCCTAAACGAGCGCGTATCCGCGACAGACTCACGGCACTAATCCCTAAATATTTGGCCACTTGTGTAAGCGATAATTGCGCCAACCAGTGTGGTCGGTGGGTTAATAAAAACTGGTAGCGCTGCTGTGGACTTTGCAGCAACAGGAAGGCTTCTTTAGACTCTTTAAATAATACTTGTTGCTGTAGCAAAGCCATAGTTAATGAGTGCCACCGAGGCTGTGCCAGCTCTGCCAGGGGCACACGCAACAAGCGGCTGGGCTTGAGTACCTCTAAGCTGTAGTTTGCAGGCTGTTGAGTGATCCAGGCGCTGTATATAAAGGCCAATTCACCCTGAAAATAGAACTCTTTATAATGTTGTTGTCCTTGCTCATCGAGATACGCGGCAACTAACACCCCGGATTGTACAAAGTATGCATAATTCTGTTGTTGTTGCTGTTCGAGCAATACATCATGAGTGTTCATCTCTAAACTTTTGATAGCATTACTGTGAGCGAGTAACTGTTGCAGTTGCTCACTCACAACTTGACTGGCCTGCCCTAATTGCTGATAAGCCAAGACACAAGCCTTTGCAACTGGTTAACTTTGCACATTTGTCGCTGCCAACTTTGCTTGAATAAAATCATTGTGAGTTACATAGAGTAAATCTGCTACACGGCGAATAACATGCTCTTCATGCTTATCTAATTGACCATCTGCATAGGCCAATCGCCATAACAACTCGATAATCTCAATACGCTCCTGTGCATTGGTATTGTCATTTATCTGCTTAGAAAAACGGAAGTAATCGATGGCTTCATCAAGGTCTTGACTGGCCGCTGTGATTAAGTTGTTTACTTCTTCCTCACCTAAATCAAAGTATTTCTGCAACAGCACAACCATGGCTTTGCGCTCATCTTCTTGTAGTTCGCTATCGGCACGCATAACCTCAACCAGTAGCGCTGCGACTGAGGTTTTAAAATCAGGCGAGTCATCTTGCTGTGGCTGTGACTGTAAAGAATTAAAGAACCGTTTTAAATTATTGAGCATGGCACGCCTCCCGCTTGGTGTTACACTCACTGTAAAGGATACTCCCAGTACACACAACAAGGGTTGTTTATGTCGTCATATCGCTATGCTTTTCTGCTTTTCATGGTCGCAATGAACTGGGGATGTAGCTACACTCCTGCGCCTATTGGTGAGCAAGAAAAGTTCTATGACTTTGATAATAAAGTGCATTACTACCAAACTAGGTTAAGTAAAAAGCGCTATCGTCTGGAAGTGGTTGAGGATGGTTACCAACAGTTCGCCAACCAGAGTGTGTTTTTATTACGTCACAGTGCTCAGTTGTGTAACGATTCCATCTTCTCTTTGCGCATTACCCAGGGTGTGCAAGACTATGAACGCTTCCCTACTCACCCGCGAGGTTATGAGCCCAACTTGGTTGCTGAGCTCATTTGTGAGTAGCCCTGCGCAATTAGTCTTTATATCCCCAAGGGGCTTTTGGCGGGGTAATGGGCTGGGTCAAATCAAAATCAACGCGAAACTCTCGTCCCTGGCGCACTAGCCGATAAGTAAATTGCTCTGGGTAAATATACATTTGCCAAGTATTACCCACTGATTGCGGGATCCCTTGCTGTACAAATAACTCTTTAGAGTACTGATCGGCCGGGAATGACTGCATGGTGGCATAACCGGCATCCACGGTATGACCGCCGTACATAGTCGAGACGTCATCGCTGCCATCCTTATGGCGATGGTCATGCTTTAAGTTTAAGCCACTGCCCGTTTTAGTAATAATCCAGGTGCGCGAGGCATCATCACCGACATGAAACGGCACTTGTAACTCGCGCTCTGTACAACGGCGCACGTGCATGACCAGCTTTGCTTCGCTGAAGCTACTTGGTCCAGCGTTATCAACCGTCACCTTTCCTTGATACGCTTTACCACAATGCGCTTTGATATTATTAAAAAATGCATCGTGGGAAGGGATTGAGACCAAAGGCGCAGGGCGCGCTTGCGCACCAGTGGCAACAGCGCCTATCACAGATAACGCCGCACACGTAATCGCTAATTTCATGCTGAGTTCCAAGTAAAGTAAAAGCGCCAATATAGCGCTTTCACTGTTGCTTTCCTACTTTTTACGTTGAAGTACTAGCGGTCACTCACTGCCAGGGTCGCTGCGCCTTTAGTTGCTGCTCAAAAGTATCAATTTGAGCATTGTATTGCTCAGTCACACCGATAAAATCCAGGCCACTTAGCAACCGCTCTTTCACGTCTGCACGCACCGAGAAAGTAATCGGTGCAAAGCGTGAACTGCGCAGCTGCTGATTCGCCAAGTCCACCTCAATATGCAGTGCTTGCTCAGACTCACACAGTGCAAATAAGGCATCCAGCTGCGCGCTCGCCAAGGCGATAGTCAACATTTGGTTATTAGCACAGTTATTAAAGAAGATATCAGCAAAGCTTTCGGCAATGATCACCGAAAACCCATATTGCTTCAGTGCCCAGGGCGCGTGCTCCCGTGATGAACCACAACCAAAATTATCACGGCTAAGAAGAATACTGGCCCCTTGGTATTGCGGGTAATTAAGCACAAACTCTGGATCGGGTTGGCCATCGCCAAGGTAACGCCAATCGTAAAACAGGGCTTTATCGAACCCATCTCGACTGGTGGAGGTTAAAAATTGCTTGGGGATAATCTGGTCGGTGTCGACATTATTCTTATCTAACGGAGCCACTAGCCCCTGATGAAAACAGCTCATTGTGCCTCTCCTTAAATATCAGTAAAGCGCCCAGTTATTGCGGCCGCAGCGGCCATCGCCGGACTTACCAAGTGGGTGCGCCCGCCCCGCCCTTGGCGTCCTTCAAAATTGCGGTTGGAGGTCGACGCACAACGCTTGCCCGGAGCGAGTCGGTCATCATTCATAGCTAAACACATGGAGCATCCAGGCTCTCGCCATTCAAAGCCTGCGGCTTTGAAAATATCCGCCAAGCCTTCTTCCTCAGCCTGCTGTTTTACCAGTCCTGAGCCGGGCACAATTAATGCTTCTATGTCTTTGGCTACCTGCTTACCGGCGACCACCGCAGCGGCCGCGCGCAAGTCCTCAATGCGGCTGTTGGTGCATGAGCCAATAAACACCGTATCGACACAGATATCACTGATCTTTTGCCCAGGTCGCAAATCCATATACTTTAAGGCACTGCGAATAGCATCAGCCTTTATCAAATCCGTTTCTTTATCCGGATCGGGAATAACCTCATCCACGCCCAGCACTTGCTCTGGACTGGTACCCCAGGTGACTTGTGGCTGCACCTGCTGAGCATCAATGTCGATGATCTTATCGAAGTGCGCGCCAGCATCCGAGTGCAACGTGCGCCAATAGGCAACGGCCTTGTCAAAGTCTTCACCTTGCGGGGCAAAAGGCCGCCCCTTAATATACTCATAGGTGGTTTCATCGGGGGCAATAAGTCCTGCTTTGGCCCCCATTTCAATGCTCATATTACACAGCGTCATACGCGATTCCATCGACAAAGCGCTAATTGCCTCGCCACAGAACTCGGCAACATAACCGGTGCCACCCGCCGTTCCTAACTGGCCGATTATGGCCATAATTAAGTCTTTCGCTGTTGCCGTGCTTCGCAGTTTGCCATGAACGTGAATTTTTAACGACTTCGCCTTTTTTTGCTGCAATGTTTGGGTGGCAAGCACGTGCTCAACCTCGGACGTGCCAATGCCGTGAGCCAACGCCCCAAACGCACCATGCGTGGAGGTATGGCTATCACCACAGACAATGGTGGTCCCGGGCAACGTGATCCCCTGCTCGGGACCCATCACATGCACAATGCCCTGATTAATGGAGTTGAGGTCGTACAATCTAATGCCGAATTCGTCGCAATTCGCCTGCAATGCCAGTAACTGGTTACGCGAGACAGTACTTGCGGCATCCAAAGAGCGAGATTTGGTCGAGACGTTGTGATCCATGGTTGCGAAGGTTTTTTCTGGACAACGTACGGTGCGATTTTTCTCGCGCAATCCGGCAAAGGCTTGGGGTGAGGTGACCTCATGCACAAGATGACGGTCTATGTACAGTAAGTCGGTTTGTTCATTTAGGCTGGCGACGCAATGAGCCTGCCAAATTTTATCGTATAACGTGTATGCCACTTGCTACATCCTTTTACTAGTTAAATGCGCTCGACGATGGCTGCCGCTACATCGCGCGTGGTATAGCCTGCATCGGGAAAGATATCTGGCGTGCCAACCCCTGCAGCTACGGCTTCGGCTACGGCTTTCTCAATCCGCCGTGCAGCCTCGTCTTGCGCTAATGAGTAGCGCAACATCAATGCCGCACTGAGTATTTGCGCAATGGGATTAGCGACCCCTTTACCGGCAATATCTGGCGCCGATCCGCCGGCAGGTTCATATAAACCGAAGCCGGATTGATTAAGACTAGCCGAAGGCAACAGCCCCATAGAGCCGGTGATCATGGCGCACTCATCGGACAAAATATCGCCAAATAAATTGTCACACAGCAGCACGTCAAACTGGCTCGGCTGCTTCACGAGCTGCATCGCGGCATTATCGATGTAGATATGATCGAGCGTGACATCAGGGTAGTCTTTACTTACGTCATTCACTACCTCTCGCCACAACACACTGGTGGCCAAGACATTGGCCTTATCCACCGAGGTAACATGATTATGGCGCAGCCGCGCCGCTTCAAAAGCAAACCGAGCGATACGCTCAATTTCACTACGGGCATAGGTTTGCGTATCAAACGCAGCTTCGTGCTGCCCTTCACCACTGCGTCCTTTCTCTCCGAAATAAATCCCCCCTGTTAACTCGCGTACACAGAGTATATCGAAGCCGTGAGCGCTAATATCTTGGCGCAGCGGAGAGGAGGTGCTCAGCGCAGGCAATAATTGCGCCGGGCGTAAATTACAAAATAACCCGAAGTGCTTGCGTAGCGGCAATAATGACGCCCGCTCTGGCTGTTGCTCAGGAGGGAGGTTTTCCCATTTTGGTCCCCCTACGGCGCCAAACAGTATTGCGTCAGCGGTTTCACATGCCGCCAGCGTTTGCTTCGGCAGCGCTACACCAAACTCATCAATGGCGCCGCCGCCAACGGCGTGATGGTGCAGGTTAAGGCTAAAGCCAAATTCGCGACTGCAGGCCGCTAATACCATTTCTGCTGCGGCCATCACTTCTGGACCAATGCCATCGCCGGGTAATACGGCGATACTGTAACTGTTTTGACTCATCCTGCTTTCCTTTGTTGCTGCTTTAAGCTCGACACTTGCTGTGCTCGATGAATAATGTTGTAAACGCGGATCATGGCACGTACCGACGCTTCGACGATGTCGGCGGCAAGCCCCGCGCCGTGATAGGTACGCCCCTGATATTGGGCAATAATGTCAACCTGGCCTAAAGAGCTAGCTCCTTGCCCGGTGGCATCTAAGTTGTATTCAATCACCTCCACCGCCATGCCGGTTAGTCGGGCTATGGCAGCAAAAGACGCTTCTACCGGGCCGTTACCCGTGGCCGCTTCTTGACGCTGTTCACCAGCAATGCTCAAGCCGATGGTCGAACTGGCGACTGATTGTGAGTTCGACGCGGAATTAACAAACTGCAACTGGTAATAATCGTCTTTATCGGTGATTTGATTGAAATAAATAATGGCTTCAAGGTCGTAGTCGTATACCGTGCCTTTTTGATCGGCTAGTTCCAAAAAGCTGGCGTATAAGCTATCCATATCGTAGTCACCGCCTTGATAACCTAGTTCACTCAAGCGATGTTCTATAACATGGCGGCCCGAGCGTGAGGTCATATTCAGTTGATTATTGGGCACTCCAACACTCTCTGGCGACATGATTTCATAGGTATTTTGCGCCTTGAGTACACCGTCTTGGTGAATACCTGAGCTGTGAGCAAAAGCGTTTTCGCCGACAATGGCCTTGTTCGGCTGTACTGGCATATTGCAGATCTTAGCGACCTGGCGCGACGCCCGATATATCTCCTCACTGCGAATATCGCTGTGCACTTGCAGATGGTCTTGGCGCATTTTCATGATCATCGCCACTTCCTCTAACGAGCAATTTCCAGCGCGCTCACCAATGCCATTAATGGTGCATTCGATTTGTCGTGCTCCCGCTTGCACAGCGGCAATAGAGTTGGCTACCGCTAAGCCTAAATCATTATGGCAATGCACACTTAAGCGCGCTTGATCAATATTGCTGACATGCACTTTGAGATAACGGATCATGGCCGCGTATTCATCTGGAGTAACATAGCCGACCGTGTCAGGCAGATTAATGGTGCTGGCGCCAGCGGCAATGGCGCGCTCAACGACGTAACATAAATCATCATGGGGGGTGCGCCCGGCATCTTCGCAGGAAAACTCAACGTCATCGGTGTATTGGCGGGCTTGGCTAATTGCTTGCACCGCCATGTCGGTGGCCTCGGCGAGCGTCATGCGTAGCTTATGTTCCAGGTGCAGTGGACTGGTGGCGATGAAGGTATGTATGCGGGCCCGCTGCGCGCCTTTAAGCGCCTCCCCGCATGCTTCAATGTCTTTGCTCACTGCTCGTGCTAAGCCACAAATAATGGGCCCTTGCACCTCATTAGCAATACGCTGGACGGCACGGAAATCAGCAGGGCTGGACACCGGGAAACCAACTTCCATCACATCCACGTTAAGACGACTGATTGCATGAGCCAGTTGCAGTTTGTCGTCTTCCGTCAAACTTGCTTTCAATGCTTGCTCACCATCGCGAAGAGTGGTGTCAAATATCCATACCTTGTCTTGCATACTCAGTCCTCTAAAAGATTACCGCCAGAAATAAAAAACCCCGCTCGGGAGGGCGGGGTTGTGTTCGTTTCGTATTACTAACAATCAATACATCACGCCCCGCTAAAGCTCACAAGGAGTAGCAGGTTTAGGAGCAATGTAATGAATTGATTGGTGCGCATAATTGAGCATCGCTGTTAGTAAGATGGCTATTTTTTAACACTAAGAGAACAGCAGGGCAAGCATAAATATTCCAACAAACCCGGTTAAAACCCGCAACCAAAGAAATATAAATCCAGAAGAAGCAGCAATTCTGAATTGATATAACAAATTAGAGATTAAGAGAACAAAAAAGGCGCTCCGGAAACAGAAATAGCGCCAAGGTTATTTTATTTTCCAAAAGCGTTTACTTGCTCGCTTTTTGTGCATAGTGGTTGCCGCCATGAGAGATATAACGCAGCTGCCAAATCAACCGTTCTATTAACTCCTCACGCGACTGCCCTTCTAGGTCGAGCGCTTCAGCGCCAGATGTGAACACTATGGTGACCATGGCTTCGGCTTGCATATGGGCGTGCGAGGCATCACAGCGCGTCTCGCTTTCCAGATAATGCGCTAATTCGAGGATAAAATGCTTAATTTCTCGGGCCACGGCGGCACGAAACGCTTTTGAGGTGCCTGAGCGCTCGCGCAATAGCAGTCGAAACTGATTCGGTTGATTATCGATAAACTCCAAAAAGGTCAGTACCGATGTGGAAATGACGCTGCCACCACTGGCTATTCGTCGCCGAGCTTGACGCATTAGCTGACGCAGAGTCAGACCTGCCTCATCGACCATAGTTAAGCCCAGCTCATTCATATCTTTAAAGTGGCGGTAGAAAGAAGTGGGAGCAATCCCCGCCTCGCGCGCGACTTCACGCAAACTCAAGTTGGAAAAGCTATGTTCAGCACTGAGCTGATTGAATGCTGCTTCTATCAGAGCTTGACGAGTTTTTAGTTTTTGCTGGGCGCGAACTCCGGCCATCTTTGCCACCTAAGCAGTTAAAAACTTAAGTCTAATACTTGACGCTAAAGGATTGAACCTCTATTTTAGCGTACAGTTGTACGCTGAGATTATTTATAGAATAGTTATAGAATGAAAAAACCACCTATTTTGTGGGTCAATGTGCTGTTTTTTAGCCTGTCATTTTTGGCCGCCATTACGTTAGTTCCCTGGTATGGAATCACCTACGGATACACAAGCGCGCACTGGATTGCCTTTATTGCCTGTATGTTTTATGCCGGGCTGTCAATTACGGCTGGATATCACCGCTTATGGGCGCACAAAGCCTATGAAGCACACCCCGTTATCGAAGTGATTTTCGCACTCGGCGGGGCCTTCGCACTGCAAAACAGTGCGTTGCATTGGAGTAGCGATCACCGCGTACACCATGGCCAGGTTGACGATCCAGTAAAAGACCCCTACGCCGCCACGCGCGGATTCTGGTACAGCCATATCGGCTGGATGCTCAGAGATTATCAGGGTGAACAATACAATAATTACAACAACGCCCGTGACTTACAGCGCAATAAAGTAGTGATGTGGCAGCACCGCCATTATATGAAGGTGGTCTGGGCGATGAACCTCGGCCTGCCGCTGCTATTAGGGCTGATCTTTGGTAACGTGCTAGGCATGATGTTACTTGCGGGCTTACTACGCCTGGTACTATCACAACACTTTACGTTTTTTATTAATTCTTTGGCGCATATTTGGGGTTCACGTCCATACACCGAAAAAAACACCGCCCGCGATAATGGTTTCTTGGCGCTATTAACTTATGGTGAGGGCTATCATAATTTTCACCATATTTTCGCCAGCGACTATCGCAATGGCATTCGTTGGTGGCATTATGATCCGACCAAGTGGCTGATCCGCGCCTGCTCATGGGTCGGCTTAGCGAAAAAGCTAAAGCGCACTCCAGTAGAGCGTATTGAGCGCGCTAAAGCACAAACTTTAATGAGCCGTACCCAAGGTAAACTGGCAGCCATTGAAAGTGCTCAGGAAAAACTGGTTTTGCTTCAAAGCGAGTATGATGTACTGTTGAAAAAACTTCAGCATTTTTGCCAAGTGCAAAAGCAAGTACTTGAAGCAAAGCGCGATTCGGTGCTGCAACAATGCGAAAAATCCGCTTTAATGAAGCAATACCATGAATTAGAAGATGCCTGGCAAGCGCAAAAACAAGCTTGGTTAGCCCTCAACGCCCGCTTGCTTAAGGCTCATTGTTAATGCCCTAAGGAGTCACCGTGGCAAAGCAAACAGCAAGCAAAAAACAGCAACCTAAAGCAGAGGCATCGTATCAGTACGATGCCATTATCATTGGCACAGGCCCTGGCGGTGAAGGAACCGCCATGAACCTTGCGAAAAGCAATAAAAAGGTTGCTGTCATTGAACGTCAGCAAGCCGTAGGCGGTGGCTGTGTGCACTGGGGAACCATTCCTTCAAAGGCCTTGCGACACTCTGTGAGCCGCTATATTGAGTACAAAGCAAACCCGCTATTCAATATCACCGAACGCCCAGGGCGCATTACCTTTGCCGACATCTTGAATCATACCAGTTCAGTGATCTCTAAACAGTCAAGTTTACGCAGCAGCTTTTACGAGCGTAACCGTATTGACTTGTTTCAAGGAGAAGCCAGTTTCGTTGATAAAACAACGGTGAACGTGCAGCATCAAGATGGTTCGTTTGAACGCTTAAGCGCGCCTATTATTGTAATCGCCACGGGCTCACGCCCTTACCGCCCTAAAGAAATTGATTTTAACCACCCTCGGGTATTCGACAGCGACACCATTTTAAGCCTCAAAGATGATCCTCAGCGCATTCTTATTTACGGTGCTGGCGTGATTGGCTGTGAGTACGCATCTATTTTTAAAGGTTTGGGCATGAAGGTAGACTTGGTCAACACTCGCGACCGTTTGTTGGCCTTTATGGATGATGAAATATCCGACGCTTTAAGTTATCACTTTTGGAACAGTGGCATCTTCATTCGCCATAATGAGGAATTTGACCACGTCGAAACCAAAGACGATGGCATTATCATGCATATGAAATCAGGCAAACGCGTTAAAGCCGACTGCTTATTATTTGCCAACGGCCGTACCGGTAATACCGATACCCTAAACTTGCAAGCCATTGGTCTTAAAGCCGACGGTCGTGGTCAGCTGAAAGTCAACGAGAGCTACCAAACCGAAGTCGATAATGTTTATGCCGTTGGTGATGTGATTGGTTACCCAAGTCTAGCCAGTGCAGCTTTTGATCAAGGCCGTATTTGTGCCGATGCCATTGTTCAAGGTGAGTGCAAAGAAAAGCTGATTATTGATATTCCTGCCGGGATTTATACCATTCCTGAGATGAGTTCAGTGGGTAAAACAGAGCAACAACTCACCGCCGCAAAAATTCCTTATGAGGTGGGTCGCGCCCAATTTAAACACCTAGCTCGAGCGCAAATCGCTGGCACCGACGTCGGTAGTTTAAAAATTCTTTTCCATAGTGAGACTAAAGAAGTACTGGGTGTGCATTGCTTCGGCGAACGCGCCTCGGAGATTGTCCACATCGGCCAAGCTATTATGGAGCAAAAAGGCAGTGGCAATAATGTCGAATACTTTGTTAACACCACCTTCAACTATCCTACGATGGCCGAGGCCTACCGCGTTGCAGCACTTAACGGGCTAAACCGTTTGGTTTGATACACATCATATATAACTGAAAAAATGGGCATTGTGCCCATTTTTTCTATAAGAGCTCTTGTTCGCCTGTAAAATTATTGTAAACTCTTAAACATATAAGAAAAAAAAGACAGGTAATGAGGGAATGGGTATACGTGCATTAGGGCTTTGTGCCGCGCTCGGTCTTGCTAGCTTCACCGCTTTCGCTGACTACTCCAGTGCAACAAAAGATCTCAAAAATGAAGATTACACTGCTGCGTTTAACGAATTTAAACAGCTAGCACAACAAGGCCACGCTAAGGCAATGTACGAGCTGGCACGTATGTATGAACTTGGGCTCGGTACCGAGGAAGATATTTACAGTGCATTCTCGTGGTACATGATTGCTTTGGACTTTGGCAACGATGATGCCAAAGATCGCTATCGTAAGATCCGTCGTTTGGTCCCTTCGCGCAAAGAAGGCAAAGATCACTACAAAGCGCTCGCTCGTGATTTTGGTTTTGATGTTCACCAGCGCGTCTTGGCTCCAGTAAAAGATAAATCTGGACATGATGCCCGCTATATCACCGTCAAAAGCAAAGTTGAGCCGGAGTATGGAAGTAGCTTATCTGAAGTACAAAGTGCTTGGGCTACCGTGGGCTTTGACGTTAATCAACAAGGCCAGGTTGTTAACCACCGTGTTATTGCTTCATTCCCTAAAGATGTCATTGATGACGCCGCCCTAGAGGCCATTAGCCAATGGCAATATAAGGTGCCCAACGACTACAGTGGTGAACCGCAAGCCGTTTATGACCTAACCCACACCTTCAAGTTAGAAGCTTCTAAAAAGAGCCATCGTCGCGAGTATGAATCGCAGTTAGCTGAGTATGCACAAAAGCTAAAAGCACTGGCCGAAGATGGTAATAACTATGCTCAGGCTCGCTATGCCATGATGCTAGAGAGCGATCTGATTGAACAGTCAAAAGATCACTACCTAGATTGGTATTACCGTGCTGCCCGCAATGGTAACTATGACGCGCAATTGTGGATGGTGCGCTGTTTTGAGTACGGCACCGCGTGTAAAGCCGATAAAGATAAAGCCTTTTCATGGTTAGAGCTTGCAAGTAACAGTGGTAATGAGCGGGCACAGTATCAACTAGCAACTAAACTACTTGATTATGAAACCATTCATTATGACTTAGATAGAGCTGCAGATATCCTCAGAAAAGCGACTCATAACCAGTATTTACCAGCCATGATCGCATACGCAAAGTTGCTCGCTTTCGCAGACAAAGAGTCAATTCGTAATTACGAAGAAGCGGTAAAATATGCCGAGCTAGCGCGCTCAGATGCGCCTGACAACCCAGTGTTACTGTCAGTACTGGGAGTGGCTTATAGCGAGCTGGGTCGCATGCAACAGGGCGAAAAGTACCTGCGCCAAGCCTATGACGAAGCTAAACGTCGTAATTGGCCAACACAAAACTACTTAGAGCTGATGGAAGGCCGCGCATCCATGATGGCCAATGGCACCAGCTTAATATATTAACGCCTGATATAACCTCTTCATTACAAATACAAAAAAGCCCGCGAAAGCGGGCTTTTTATTGCTTAGTAAGTCGTTACTTGTGGTATTTACGGCTTAACTCACCTACGGCATTAATAAACGCACCAGCGTGCTCAGGGTTAACATCCGGAGTAATACCGTGGCCTAGGTTAAAGATATGTCCTGTGCCCTCGCCAAAGCCTGCAAGAATAGTTTCAACCTCTGAGCGGATGCGCTCAGGCGAAGCATGCAGCATAGACGGGTCCATATTTCCTTGCAGAGCGACTTGGTCTCCCACTCGGCGCTTAGCATCGGCAATATCAATGGTCCAATCCAAACCGATTG
Source organism: Pseudoalteromonas sp. CNAT2-18.1 (assembly GCF_022347865.1). Lineage (NCBI taxonomy): Bacteria > Pseudomonadati > Pseudomonadota > Gammaproteobacteria > Alteromonadales > Pseudoalteromonadaceae > Pseudoalteromonas > Pseudoalteromonas sp. CNAT2-18.1. The sequence goes on from NZ_JAKRFR010000011.1 coordinate 22,941, forward strand.
CATCACAACCAGTAGCCGCGATTTTTTCAATCCATTGGCCGCCATTTTTAGTGAACAAGGTGACAGGCACTTTACGACCATCATGCTCCCTGATTAAACCATCAACGATCTTTTGCATGTAACGCAAAGAAAACTCTTCGTAATCACGCGGGCTTAATACTCCACCCCAAGAATCGAATACCATGAGTGATTGCGCACCGGCCTTTACTTGGGCATTCAAATAGCTAGTAACCGAGTCTGCGAGCTTATCCAATAGCAAATGTAAAGTTTTAGGCTCAGCAAATGCCATTTTCTTAATTTTGCCGAACGTCTTGCTGCTACCGCCTTCAACCATATAAGTAGCAAGTGTCCAAGGCGAGCCAGAAAAGCCTATCAGTGGCACCTCACCTTTTAATTCTCGGCGAATAGTACGCACTGCATTCATCACATAGCCAAGCTCGTCTTCAGGGTCTGGAATAGCAAGATTGGCAACTTCTTGATAGCTACTTAATGGGCGCTCAAACTTAGGCCCTTCTCCGGTTTCGAAGTAAAGCCCAAGACCCATTGCGTCAGGAATAGTAAGAATATCACTGAAAAGTATGGCGGCATCTAAAGGGTACCGACGCAGTGGTTGCAGAGTCACTTCACAGGCCAGTTCCGCGTTCTTACATAAGCTCATAAAGTCACCCGCTTGAGCTCGTGTAGCGCGATACTCAGGGAGGTAACGTCCAGCTTGACGCATCATCCAGACCGGAGTTTGGTCCACTGGCTGTTTTGCTAGGGCGCGAAGATAACGATCATTTTTCAATTCGCTCATGGCGTGACTCTTTTTTACTGAAAATAAACTGCGATTATTCTAACACAACCGTACTGTGGCACTATGAATTAGATCATTGAATCAAACAAAATCTTGCGCTTTTAAAAAGATTCACTGTTCAGCTTTTAGTGATTTTTGATAAAAAAAAGTAAATTTTTCTGTTAAAGAACTTGCAACACACATACGACCTTGGTATAACTGTATCCGTTGCTAGAGAACAATAATAAAAAGCTAGAAACACATTAAATAAAAAGAAGCTCGGTCAACGAGACTGCTAAAGAAATTCGGCCACCCTTGCGGTGGCTTTTTCTTTTCTAACGCCTTCCCCCGCAATACGCCTTGTATAGCCAAGTTTTATGCTGATTCCATACACTTATAGATCGATTAATTCGCAAAAATAGGTTGACCTTTGACGCAGATTTCCTTTTTATAGGGGTATGACCAACGCAGGTTAGGAGAGCAACGATGTTATCGCGGTTGGAAAAAGCACAACAGAAATGGGGCGGCAGCCACACAGTTATTGATAAATGGTTAGCAGAGCGCCAGGAGCTGCTTGTGCAGTACTGCAATATGGCGGGCAATTCGCACAACGCGAAGCATGATAAAGCATTGCCCGAGCCGGCGACTATCCAGCAATTTTGTCAGTTATTAATGGATTACTTATCTGCCGGACACTTTGAAATCTATGATGACATCGTTAAGCAATGTGAAAGTCGTGGACCAGAGAGCTTAGAGCTGGCTCAATCCCTTTACCCACAAATTTCTGCAACTACAGATGTGGCTTTAGACTTTAACGACAGCTACGCCGAGGTTAAAGGTGATGACCTGATGGAAAACTTCGACAATGACTTGTCAGCATTAGGGGAAGCACTTAGCACCCGCTTTGAATTAGAGGATGAACTAATTCACAACCTCTACACCAATCATACATAGAAAAATAAAGCCTCAGCAAAAAGGAGGCTTTATTTTTTGGTGCTTTACAGGCACAAAAAAAGAGAGCCTAGGCTCTCTTTTTTTATCGAGCTACTTATTCTGCTGCAGCTTCTTCTTTAGGCTTAACAATCTCTAGCAACTCAACTTCAAATACTAAAGTAGAGTTAGCTGGGATCTTGCCAAGGTCACGCTCGCCATAAGCAAGCTCTGACGGAATAGTAAATTTGTACTTCGCACCCACAGGCATAAGTTGCAGGCCTTCAGTCCAACCTGGGATCACACGATTAAGTGGGAAGGTAGTCGGTTCGTTACGTGAGTATGAGCTGTCGAACTCAGTGCCATCAAGTAAAGTACCTTTATAGTGTACTTTTACAGTATCTGTTTCAGCAGGCTTTTCACCATCGCCTTGCTCAAGTACTTCGTACTGCAGGCCTGACTCAGTGACTTCAACGCCTTCTTTTTTAGCATTCTCAGCAAGGTACTTCTCGCCTTCTGCTAGGTTTTCTTGTGCTGCCGCTTTCGCCTGCTCTTGTTGCTTAGCGCGAACAGACTCGTCTAGTGCAGTCAGTACTTCACGGATTTTTTCTTCTTCGATTTTTGCATCACCTGCAAGTGCATCTTTAAAACCACGTAACATAAGCTCTTGATCAAGCTCGATACCCAGTTCTTTTTTATCCGCTAAATCTTTGTTTAAGAAGTTACCAACAGACGCACCAATGCCATAAGATTGCTGCTGAGCTTCGGTTTCTAGTTTTACTTCTTTTACCTCTGGCTTAGCCGCTTCTTGATTACACGCCGTAAGTGCTAGTACAGACGCTGCAACGAGCGATAGCTTAATTGTTTTTTTCATACATAGTCTCCAGCAACTTGGTGTTGCCATTTTAAGGTTACAAAACTAAATTTTGATTAGAGTTAGCATAAAGCTAGCTCTGGCTTTCAACTCCAGCATGAGGCTGTTTTTCTAATTACTTTAATGAAATAATTAGGAAAACAACCTAGAGTTGTGACTTCTAGTCTAACTGCTTGCGACAGCAGAGTTAAGGGACGCTGGTAAATTTATGTTAATAATTCGCTCACTCTCCATTGTTATCTGCTTAGCGCTCTTAATTGCTTGCCAGCCACAACATTCGGATGCCATAAAGCAGTATCAACATGCCAGCGCAGGGGCTTTTGATGCCGCCATTTCTGCCGATGGCCAATACAGCTTGGTCTCCACCATAGAACATGGTGTCGCAGTCTGGGACAATCAAGCCAATGCGTTAAAATTTCAATGGTACCTTAAAGAAGATGAACAGAATCTTGTTATCGCATTAGCTATTGCCGACGACAATAGCACCGCTGTTACGGCAACTAAAACAGAGTTTGCAGTGTGGGATATACAAAGCGGTGAGAACCTTGGCTTTTATAGCATTAAGGCGTCTCACATTCGTGACATCGCCATAGCAAATCAAGGCCGTTATGTGCTTTATGGTCGTGCTGATGGGGTCGCTGTGCATGTAGATTTACAAACCGGGCGGCGCATTGAGTTTTTAGGCCATCAAGAGAAAATTAACGCCGTCGCCTTATCACCTAACGGCCGCTACGCGCTAAGCGGTGCCAATGACTACGCAGCTTATCTGTGGGATACGCGAAGTGGCCAAGTGGTCTATCGCTTTAACCATGCTAGTCGCGTCACCCAAGTTGCACTCGACCCTCAAGGGCGCTTCGCTTTTAGTGCTGGGAGCAAACGCCAAGCGAGTATTTGGGATTTGCGCACAGGTGCACAACACAGCCAATTGCAGTATATTGCGCGACAAAAGATTTTCAGCGCGGTGCGCTTTTCCAACGATGGTCAGTGGCTGGCTACAGGTTCGCCTAGCCGCGAGCTTGCGCTATGGGAGACTCAGTCAGGTAAGCGAGTATTAGACTACCAAGTGGCAGCTAGAGCAAATAGCCAGCCAAAATCTGCGGTGGTGTTTGCCGTCGCCTTTACCAACAACAATCAATTACTCACGGAGAGCTCCAGCGGCTTGAGTGAATATTTCAACATAAAGGGCATACCATGAACCAATTAGAAACACGTATAGAGAACCTTGAAGCCAAGGTAGCGTTTCAAGACGAAACGATTGATGTGCTCAATGATGAAATCAAGGCCCACCAGCAGCAACTCGCTAAAATGCGCCGACAAATGGAATTACTGGGTGAGAAGCTAAGAGAAGTGCAAAGTAACTCCGGTGGCACGCAAGAACTTGAGCCACCACCGCCGCATTATTAATTATTCCGGCTTGAAAACGCCAATCACTTGTTCAAACTGACGCGTGGACGCCTGCACGGCGTTTTCGGGCTGGGTCATAATATGGCCACATTGCACGCACTGCACTTTTTCTACATCGTGCTCTTTATATAGCATCATGGTGTCCATTTGCTGACATTCAGGGCAGCTAGCCCCTGCGATAAAGCGCTTTTTCTGTTTCATTATCATTACCTCTTTGGCCATCGCCGCGTGTGGCTCGGTGCAGCAACTGCCGCTAGTGTATCACAAAAACTTTCCCGCTTGAGTGTGCTGGCCGTGTTATCATTCGCACATTACTAATTAGCGTGCAGTAACTATGATTCAGATTACCGATATCGAGCTTTTACGCGGCCCTAAATGCTTGTTAAAAAATGCCAATGCCACTTTGTTCCCGCAGCATAAAGTGGGCCTAGTGGGCAGCAACGGGTGCGGTAAATCAAGCCTGTTTGCCCTACTCAAAGGTGAGCTACAACTCGATGCAGGCAACGCTAAGGTGCCAAAAGAGTGGTCTATAGCCTCGGTAAAGCAGGAAACGCCTGCATTGGCGATTACTGCCTTGGAATACGTGCTACAAGGTAATCCGGATTACTACGCGTTGCGTTGTCAGCTTAAACAAGCAGAGCAACAAGGCGATGGCGAGACACAAGCTCAAGTGCACCAACAGCTTGAGCTGATGAAGGGCTATAGTATTGAGGCCAAAGCTGGCGAATTGCTGCATGGTCTCGGTTTTTCCAATACCCAAATAGACTATGCGGTCAGTGACTTCTCTGGTGGTTGGCGTATGCGCTTGAATTTGGCGCAAGCGTTGATCCGTGATGCCGATTTATTGTTGCTGGATGAACCTACTAACCACCTAGACTTAGACGCTGTATATTGGCTCGAACGATTTTTACGCAGCTATGCCGGGACCTTGGTTCTGATTTCTCACGACCGGGAGTTCTTAGATGCAGTAGTCGGTGAGATTTGGCATATCGATCAGCAGCAAATTAATGTTTATAAAGGTAACTACTCTCAATTTGAGCGACAAAAAGCCGAGCGTTTAGCGCAACAACAAGCGCAATTCGACAAGCAACAAGAGCAAATTGCTCACCTGGAAAAGTTTATAACCCGCTTTAAAGCGAAAGCCAGCAAGGCCAAACAGGCGCAAAGCCGCGTGAAAGCGCTGGAGCGCATGGAAAAACTGGCGCCTGCGCATGTCGACTCGCCGTTTGATTTTAGCTTTGCAGAGCCGGATGCCCTGCCCAACCCCTTGATTGCCCTCGATGGCGCCCAGGCCGGCTATGGTGATACCACCATTTTACACAGTATTAAGTTAAATCTAGTCCCGGGCAGCCGCATTGCCTTACTCGGGCGCAATGGCGCAGGTAAATCGACATTAATTAAGCTACTAGCCCAAGAGTTGGCCCCGCAAGCGGGTGATGTATTTTTCCACCAAGGCCTCAAAGTGGGTTACTTTGCCCAGCACCAGCTTGAAGCGCTTGATTTACAAGCAAGTCCGGTAACCCATTTACAGCGCCTAAACCCGCAGGCCAGCGAGCAATCGCTACGCGACTTTTTGGGTGGCTTTGCCTTTATCGGCGATAAAGCTTTGGACCCTGTAGCACCGTTTTCAGGCGGTGAAAAAGCACGTTTGGTATTGGCCATGTTAGTGTATCAAAAGCCCAATTTACTGCTGCTGGATGAGCCCACTAACCACCTTGACTTAGAGATGCGTCATGCCCTCGTGATGGCACTACAAAGTTTTGATGGCGCCATGGTCACCGTGTCCCACGATCGCCACCTATTGAAAAATACCGCCGATGAGTTTTACTTGGTTGATAGCGGCGAAGTTCGCCAGTTTGGCTATGACTTAGATGCTTACTACCAGTGGCTAACGAAGGCTAACCAAGAGCAAAAGCAGACTCAGGTTGAGCCCGATAAAGCCAACTCCAGCGCCAACAGAAAAGAGCAAAAGCGCAAAGAAGCAGAGTTTCGCAAACATGTGCAACCGCTAAAAAAAGCCATCGACAAGCTGGAAAAACAGCTCGATACACTCGCGCCCAAGCTGGCCGATATTGAAAGTCAGCTCAGCGACAATAGTGTTTACGAGGAGCAGCATAAAGAGAGACTAAAACAATTATTGGCTCAGCAGAGCGATTATGCTCAGCAGCAGGAGGCTGCCGAAGAACAACTGCTCGAGCATATGGATGAACTTGAGCAACAGGAGCAGGCCTTTTATGAAAGCAATTGATGCCGCCGATTTTTGGCAATTCAGCCTAAGTGTGTATGACAATGAGCAAGTACAAAAAACCTTGCTTAATTGGCAAAATGATTATGGTCTGAACGTCAATCTGTGTTTATTTTTGGCTTACTTAGATTATCAACATGTGGCACTTCAAGCAGAGCAGTTAGACTCCTTGATAGCCAGCATTGGCGATTTTAATGAGCATGCACTGCAACCACTGCGTGATATTCGCGGTTACCTCAAACGCAACCAAAGCAGTGTTGTGAACTACAATAATATTCGCACACAGATACTGGACTTAGAGCTGGCCATGGAAAAGCTGCAGCAGCATCAACTTGTGAGCGCCTGCAACACCTTAACTCTGCGCCATAATCCCCAGGCTTTTAACCTCGCATTGTATTTACCTAATGCGTTATTGCCATTAAAAGCTGATCTGGATCAAGCTCTACACCAAAGCCCTGCTTAAGGCCAACGCGATATTGATCTAGGTCATATCTCATCCCCCTGGCGTCCCCTACACTTAACACATCAAAGGAACAGGAGACGCCACCATGCAAGTATTTTTTCGCGACTTTTTCTCAGACCCAGTATTGTTTTTGTCGTTCGGCTTCCTCACTGTAGTGATCCTACTTTGCTTGTTTTATGTGGGCTTTTTTATCAAGAAAGTAATGGACGCTGAGGTTCCTGAAGGACAGTAACAACCAATCACCTCCTCGCTGTGCGAGGTGATAACCAACCAAATTAAGCACGACGCACAAAGCCTCCTCTAATCTCGGTATTAGCGGGGGCTTTATTTTTGTGTCTATAGCCAGCAGTGAAAGTTTGATACTATTAGGCTCTGGATATTCTTGGTTAACATGTTGTGAGCACACATTTTACTCCTGCTTGGTGGATGCCAGGCCGTCACTTACAAACTATCTTACCGCGCTATTTTCGTCCCGGCTTTAAAGTGGCTTATCACCGCGAAGTGATCACCACCGAAGACGATGACTTCCTCGATCTTGCTTGGGCACAGCCCGCACAACCCGATAAGCCGTTGGTGATTATTTTGCATGGCTTGGAAGGCAATATAGATAGTTTTTATGCTAAAGGCATGATGAAGGCATTGCAGCAATCAGGACTTGATGCCGTATTAATGCATTTTCGTAATTGCTCTGGCGAAGTGAACCGCCAACCTCGCGCTTATCATAGTGGTGAAACCGAGGATCTGGGATTTTTAATTCGCACTTTGCAGCAGCGCTTTGGCCAACGCCCCTTAGCGGCCGTGGGCTTTTCGTTAGGGGGAAATGTACTGGCCAAATACCTGGGTGAGCAAGGTGAAAAAAGTGGTCTCAGCGCTGCGGCAGTGGTCAGCGCTCCCCATGACTTATCCAGTTCATGTCAGGTGATTCGTAAGAGTCTAGGAAAGATTTATCAGCACTACCTACTCGGTAGAATGAAAAAGTCCATGGCGCGTAAACTTCCCCAGCTGCAAGACACGCTGGCACTCAATGAACAACAGTTACGCAATATTAATGACCTATGGGATTTTGATAATCAAGTGACGGCGCCACTGCATGGCTTTACCGATGCTGAGGACTATTACCTAAAGAGCAGTGCCAAGCCCTATTTAAAACGCATAGCCACCCCCACATTAATAATTCATGCCGAGGATGACCCGATGCTGGCACCCGAAGCCGTGCCACGCCCTGAGGATGTGTCACATGCCGTCGACTTACGCGTATCCAAGCGCGGAGGCCATGTTGGATTTATTAGCAATAAAGGCCTATTTGGGGTGGAGTTTTGGCTCGAGAAAGCCGTCCCAGAGTTTTTTGCCAAACACCTAGGACAATCATGATTATTCCCTATAAAGAACTAAGTAAAGAAGCACTTACCAACCTTATAGAGCAGTTCATCCTGCGTGAAGGAACCGACTATGGTGAAACCGAAGTGGGCAACCAAACTAAAATTGAGCAGGTTCTGACACAACTGAAAAACGGCGAAGCACTGATTGTGTACTCTGAGCTTCATGAAGAAGTGAACATTATGAGTGCACAGCAGTTTAAGCAAATGCAGGCCGAAGAAGGGGATTACCAAATCGATCGCGATGAGTTTTAACTCATCGCCCCGGAGGATACAAACTCAATAAGGTACTAACGCCTGCGAATCCAGCAACGCTTTGCAAAACACCTCTCATACATGTCGCTTAAGCACTTTCCAAAGGCTCGCTGATCCGCATCGGCTAAATAAAAAGCGCTCAGTTATTCATAAACTCTTGGATAAAAGCCTCGCTAGCGACGTTTAAACATTGTGTAGTGATACTGGCATCCATCAACTGCCTGCGACCAAACCGACTACCTGTACACCGCCCTATTTTGCCACCCCATTCAGTCGCTTGTGCACGCGATGTAATTGCATTTGGCACCTGCGGAGCAATAGACGCCATGCACTCGGAAAGGTGGTTTTGAGTATGCTGCACACATTGATTGAAATTATAAGTGAAACAAACACGGGCAAATTGCTCGGGCTGACAAAACATCTCCGGAAACTGTTGTTCAAACATATCGAGGAAATGATCCGATGCTAGCTCTTTTTGCGCCAAAGAACTCAGGGGAAGAAGCGAGATAAACGCAATTATCGCCTTTTTCATTATATGTTCTCAACAGGATAAGTTTGCTTCGCGGTACCGGTTGAACTGTTATATAAGATGGCATTTTCAGGTGGCATTGCGTACTCCTTGCTAAAACGAACTTCCTTGCTGTCTACATTATATGCACGGCTGTTCGGTTGGCAACCACCGCGCTGCACTTGAGTTACCGGCTAATTCTAGCGACAATGGTTCACTCACTACGATAACAATAAAGAGCGGCAGATATGAAACTTTCCACCCTAGGCGCAGCGCTAGCAATCGCACTAGGCAGCACAAGTGTTGCAGCACAGGATGACTACCAGGCATCAGAAAAAGCAATTCAACTGGCAAAAGACAATATTCTTATCGATACCCATATCGATGTACCCTATCGCATTCACAATAAATGGGATGATGTCAGTAAAGCGACCGAACGCGGTGACTTTGATTACCCGCGTGCTATCGAAGGCGGCCTTAACGCGCCGTTTATGTCTATTTACATCCCCGCCCACTTAGAGTTCGAAGGTAAGGGGAAAAGCTACGAGTTAGCAAACCAACTTATTGATATGATGGAGGCGCTCGCATACCGTGCCCCAGACAAATTTGCCATTGCTGATTCAGTGGCCGATGTTGAGCAGCAGTTTAAAAATGGCGTTATGTCGCTGGCAATGGGGATGGAAAATGGCTCACCCATTGAGGGCGAGCTAAAAAATCTGCACCACTTCTATGAGCGTGGTGTGCGCTATATCACTCTTGCGCACTCGCAAAGTAACCACATTTCTGACTCAAGTTACGATATTCGCCGCAAATGGAAGGGGTTGAGCCCATTTGGTAAAGAGTTAGTACAGGAAATGAATAACGTCGGCATGCTTATTGATGTTTCGCATATTTCCGACGATGCATTTTATCAGGTCATGGATATTTCCAACGTACCGGTTATTGCCTCGCACTCATCGCTGCGTAAGTACACGCCTGGCTTTGAGCGCAACATGGACGATGACATGCTACTCGCGCTGAAGAAAAATGGCGGAGTGATCCAAATAAACTTTGGCTCTAGCTTTGTGACTAACCAAGCCAACACTTGGTACGACCGCCGTGATGAAGCGCAGCAGCAAGCCAAGCAGTCTGGTAAGGACACCACCGACTTTAAAGCCGCATTCCGTAAAAAGAACCCTTTCCCTTATGCCAGTTTAGAGCAAGTGCTGGATCACATTGATCACGTAGTGGAGCTTATTGGCATCGAACACGTCGGTATTGGCTCTGATTACGACGGTGTTGGCGATTCATTGCCGGTGGGTTTAAAAGACGTGTCGACTTACCCTAACCTAGTACAAGGGCTATTAGATCGTGGCTATAGCGACGCCGACATTAAAAAGATTTTAGGCGAGAATCTGCTGCGAGTATGGCGCCAAGCCGAAAGCTACGCCAAAGCCCATTAACTTATAAAGCCCGGTCCATGCCGGGCTTTTTTTACCGAACGCAGGCTTTTTAAGTGCCGCAGAAAGTTTGATACTGCTCATCACTCGTAGTGGGCGGGTGCTGTAGATAGTGATGTTGTGCTTGCACTTGATAAGGGTCTTTTAAAGCCGCCAGCAAGGGCGCAAGCTTGTCACTGTGGCCTTGCTGTTCAAAGTCCGCAATCACCGCTTCGACTTGATGATTACGGGGGATCACCTGGGGGTTTGCCTTACTCATCAAGGTCGCACTTTGGCGCAAGTGTTGGTTCACCACGCTCTGCCATTGCTCTAACCACGGGCCTAAATCCGCTTCAAGTTGAGTCAAGCCCGTTTGTTTACCTTGGCAATAGTCAGTGAGTTGCGCAAAGGTATTGGTAAAATCCAATTGCTGTTGCTGCATGCTCATCAACAGCTCATTAATTAATGGCTCTTGCTCACCGTCCGTTGCCAGTAATCCCAGCTTACTCATCCACATCTGTTTTAATGCCAAATTAAATTTGTCACCAAATTGGTTTAGCGCATTCGTCAGCGCTTCCACCGCCTGTTCTCGCGACGCCGCAAACAGGTCAATTAAGGTCTCAGCAAAGCGCGCTAAGTTCCAGTTGGCCATCTGTGGCTGATTACCATATGCATAGCGGCCTTGGCGATCTATCGAGCTAAAGGCACGATTAAAATCAAATTGATTGATCATCGCACACGGACCGTAGTCTATGGTTTCACCACTCACCAGGGTATTGTCGGTATTCATAACGCCATGAATAAAGCCAACCCGCATCCACTGTACCACCAGCTCAATTTGCTTCGCCATCACCGCATTAAACAAAGCCAGTAAACGCGCGTCCCCCGTTTCACCTGCCAACTCCGGGTAGTGACGAGCAATAGTTAGCTCCACCAGCTGTTGTAAGGCTTGCGTTTCTTGCTGCGCCGCCAAAAACTGAAAGCTGCCGACGCGGATGTGGCTACTAGCAAGACGGCTGACGATGGCACCGGCACTTGGCTGCTGGCGCATAAGGGTCTCGCCGGTTAAGGCCACGCCTAAACAACGGCTGGTAGGCACACCCAACCCTGCCAGCGCCTCACTCATAATAAACTCACGAATTGCGGGCCCTATGGCACAGAGGCCATCGCCGCCACGAGAAAATTGCGTAGCTCCCGAGCCTTTCAGTTGAATATCCCAGCTTAAACCTTGCTCATCCACTAACGCGCCAAGCAAATGTGCCCGCCCATCTCCCAATAACGGCACATAATTGCCAAACTGATGTCCAGCATACGCTAAGGCCGTGGTTTTCTTCACTCCTTGACCCAGCAGCAAGCGCTTTTGCTCATCGTCGCCTAGGCCAAATTGCTCAGCCAGTGGGGCGTTCCATAACAACACTTGGGCTTGCTCGAAGTGCTTAACTTCGGCCTGATGACTCAAGGCTGGAATATGTTGATATGGGTTGTGAAGCTTCATAATTGTCCTTAGCTGGCGATGCCAACACGGTTGTCACCAACACTGTAGGCGATAAGTAAGCTGAGCTCTTGTAAAGAGCGGCCACTTTGTTGTTGCAAGTCATTAAACATAGCTTGAATAGCGGTGAGTGAGCGTTTGCTATGCAAACCACCGTCGATCACCTCGTGGGCGCGGCAATAGGCTTCCACATCCCGCGATAACACAAAGGTGTCTTTGCCCATACTGCGCAGCGCGTAAGCCCCAGTGTTACCACCTAGGCGCGCACCCTGTTTTTTCAAATACTGCCACAGGCCAATAATGTCGGTGCTTGGCCACTGCGCTACGAAGTTGCTAAAACTGCCGTGCTGCTGCGCTGTTTCATAGATCATATAGCAATTTTCGGGCACCGTTTGTACCTTTTTAAAATTGCGCACAATGCGCTCATCAGCGGCCTTTTGCTCGAGTATTTCTGGCGACATCATCAGCAGCTTATCGATATTGAAGTCCCAAAAAACCTCACGAAACCCTGACCATTTGGCATTAATAACCGACCAATAAAAGCCACTTTGAAATATCTTACGAGTAAATTCTTCTAACCAGGCATCATCACTAAGGCGCTGCAGTTGTGCGGTGCTCAGGGGTTGACTCAATAAGGCTTCTAGCTGCGCTGACGAGCCTTTTCGCTCAAGCGCACGCTCGTATATAGCGCGATAGGTTTCCATAACGTACTTACCAATAGACTCTATAGCCGCTATTTAAACATGCGAGCAGCATCAGGAGAAGGCTCTATAAGCCCATAAAAGTGCCGTTGTTTTGTCGCGCCACTTCGCGCATTAACGTGGAGAACTTGATCATATCCCGCGAGGCCCCGCTATGGCGTTTAAAGGCGATACCATGAATCCGAGCAATGGGTTTATTGCCATGGTTTCGATTGAGGCGATTAATTTGTGCCAATGCTGCATCATAGCTAGTGCCGGTATAATCATCACCAAACACATACAGGGCTAAATCACCTTGGTAACGGGCATAAGCCTTTAAGCTGGCGGCAATCCCCTCAACCGGTGAACTGTTTGAGCTGCCACTCCAATGCTGCAATCCCCGTAATACCCCGGCTCGTTGCGCTTTACTGTCGCTACGCCATGAACCGAGTTGACTGCCACCTAACACATCACCGTTATCGGATAATACCTGAAAGCCGGTAACTTGAGGGTGGTTGTTAAGTACCTCATCCAGCGTTGTTAACACACGCGGCCAAATTGTCTTCATTGACCCTGAGGTGTCGATAATAAACACCACATAATTACTATCTACCGGAATGCCGCCTACTTCATCATCACGAGCTGGGGCCTGAGCCGCGCTAATGGCTGCTCGTTGGCGTTCAATTAAGCTTTGTTCGAGGCCAGAGGCGGCATCGCTCAGTTGCTGCACGTTATTTTTGGCACGGGCCACTTGCGCTTCCAGTGCGCGTTGCTGGGTGGCATTACTGGCACCTTGTGCTTGCGCCTGCGCCAATGCTTGCTCACTTTGCTTAAGCGCTTGCTGTAATTGCTGTAGTTGCTGCTCGGCGCCATCGAGGGCAATCACTAGATTGGCAACTTGACCGGCGTCGTTATACTCGCCCTGATCGGCATTTTTTGCTAATAAAATAAGCATAACAACCGCCCCAAAGGCACAGGAGATAATATCCAAAAACGACAGGCTGAATATCTCTATGGGCTCGCGTCTTTTCATGGCCAACTCCCTGCCGGGCTTATCATTAAGCCACCGGTGGCATTCGCCCAGTTCCAATAAAGAGCCGGAGCTAAAGGGTCGCCCTCAAGCGGTAACAACACAATATGGGTGGGCACCTTTGGGGCCGCCTCGGCAACACTAAACTGATGAATACGCGCACGGCAGTCACCATCAATTGTTTTCATATTGCCGCTCAGGGGTTTGCAGTTTTTAGTTTCCCGAAACCCGGGGGCACCGGCCATCATGGTGGGTAAGCCATCGGTAATGATATACAGGGCATCAAGGTTTTCCAAGGTACTGCGCATCGTCTTTAAAGCGGTATATAAGTCTGTACCATGCTCTGGCACCAAGGCATCAATATCGGCAACGATGGCTTGCATGCTGGACTCAACTTTGGCCGAATTGATAGCGCGCAGACCCAGTACTTGGGTGCTGGAGTTAAAGCTTATGACGCTGACTTGAGCATTGTTAGGAAGGCGCGCTAACAGCCATTTTGCTACGCGCTTAGTGCGCAGCCATTTAGGTCCTTGCTGTTTTTGCTGCACCGAGCCAATTTTTCGCCGGATCACCTGAATTAACTGCTCATCGGTCATTGACGCACTGGTATCAATCAAGATACCAATGCGCTGGCCCTCGACCTTAAGGCCCAACAAGTATTGCTCTTCACCACTCCCACTCAAGGCGACAGGATCATCGGCCTTGGCCGGCCCCGCTGCGGCAATTGACTGCTGCAACTGAGCAACGAGTGCTTGTTGCTGCGCTAAGGCCTGCTGCGCCGCTTGTTGAATCACTTGCAATGCCTCCACCCGCGCTTTACTGATCTGCCCATCCGCCTGCGCTTGCTGAACTTGCGCGCTCATATCGTCCAGCTGTGCTTGTGCTGTCTGAACACGCTGCTCTGCAGCCGCCAACTGCTGCTGTAAGCGCTCTATTTCGGTGCTGGGCACTGCTGTATAAGCTTGAAACTTAATGACAATTAAGATCAGCAATACCGCGCCAAGGCCACATGCCATGACGTCTAAAAAAGATAGGTTAACCCCCTGCTCAGCGCGGCGTTTAAACATCAGCAGTTACTTATGCAAATGCGTCAACAGATGGGTTTCACAGTTGTTTTTGGTCTTCAACACCATTTCATCTTGGCGGTTATTTAAGTGGAACAACACATACATCAAGACAATGGACAGCAGCAGTGACACTAAGGTTGAATTAAAGGCCACGCCAAGCTTATCGACCATGCCGGCAATATCCCCAGCGACGGCTTCTTCGGCCTTGGCCAGCGCCGAGCCGATACCACGCACTGTGCCGACAAATCCGATACTGGGAATGGCCCAAATGAAAAAGCGGATCATGGCGTTACCTGCCTCTAACTGCGCGGCAAGAGACTCGACGCTATCACGAATCGCATCGGCAGCGTGCTGCACGTTTTGCGTGTTTTTATAACGACGTAAGCAGTTGATCCACGTAGCAACTGAGCTGTTTTTCGCACTTTCGCCTTGTTCCAGATAAGCCAGAGCCTCATCCACAACTAAAGGTTTATCCTTGGCAAAGGTTTGCAAATAATCGAAGGTAAACACCGGCTCCTCTTTACTGACAATGCGGTAATATTTGTAGGCCATCAGAATCAAGCAGAATATAGCCAAAGTGATACAAGCCTGTTGCTCGGCATCTTTGAGTATTACCCATACATTCGCTGTGGCTCCGGCCCCATGAGCGGCAATAGCGGCCTCAGCAGCGGGACGAATAAGGCCCTGATACAAGAGGTGCACAACAACGACGGTAAGCACAAACACACTCACCGACACCCAAAGTGGTAAATTCATGCGCGTATTATCACTACTCATAGTGCATCCTTAAATATCAACGGGGAAAGTGGCCGGCGAGTCGAGGCTAATTTTTGCAGCCACCGCCACTCCCCCTACCGTGCATGCCAGTATGACACTGACTAAGCCGACAATAAGTTTACGTTTCATTTTTACCTCTCATAACGCGCTATGCGAAAGCCAATAGTGGCACTTGGCCCGTCGCTGATGATCTTTCCTGCGCCGCGCAGCGATTGCATGCGCCCAGATAAATAATTGCCCCCTTTAGCAATGGGGTTCCCAGTAGAGCGCGGCCCGGTGTAGTCGATATGCACTTTGCTCAGATCTGGAGTAACATAAGAGCTGCTATCAAACACCCACTCACTGACATTGCCTGCCAAATCATACAGCCCCGCTTTATCAGCGCGAAAGCTACCGACTGGGGCTTTGTTAGCGAAGCCATCTTGATAGTTGGCAAAGTAGAAAGGCTGCTGACCCTTTAAACTGCTATCAGCAAAGTTACCTGCATCACGAGGAATACGCTCACTATCGCCCCATACATATTTAGTGGCGCGAGCGCGTTTTGCTTTTTTCGCCAACCATTCCCACTCCGCCTCCGTTAATAACCGGTAACCTCGTGCTTGTGGGTTAATACCAAGCAATTGGTTATTGGCGATGCGATAGTAAGGTGTCAGCGCCTCTTGCTCACTCAACCAATTACAGTATTGCAGCGCGCGTAGCCAAGAGATATTGCTCACGGGTAAAGGGGATGGAGCGACATCGTTGGCGAAGGCACTGAATTGCGCTTCGCTGATCTCATGCGCCGACACCCACACTGTTCGTGAAAAATCGACCTTTACCGGAAACTCATTGCGTTTACGACCTATTTCATTTTGCGGCGAACCCATGGTAAAGGCATCCATAGAGAAACGCTTCATGTCTATACCTAAGGTTGATACAAACAAAGGCCGCCCTTCCCTACGCCGAGCGTCAAACTCGGTTAATAGCTCAACATGCATAGTGGTTGGGTGCTCAGCGCTCGGTGTAAGCTTTTTGTGTACCGCGCGATAGCCCGGTTTTGCCACCTTCACATCATGGGCCAACGCTGGCAACATGGTGGTCAATGGGGTAGCAGCCACAGGTTGCTCATCAATATACACCTGAGCTTGGACATTACTGGTAATAGTCACCTTGCCTTGCTCAGGCTTAAGAGTAATAGGATACGCCTTATGGGCCTGCGGCGGTAAAATCACCTTGCTATTAAAGCTGTAAAACCCCGGTTTGACATAACGCACGCTGTGCATGGTATTGGCATCAACCGAGAGCTCTGTCTCACTGACCAACTGACCGTTAACAAATAAGCTGCCGCCACTTGGCTGCAAGGTAAAAGCGAGGGTTGCTTGTTGCGCCTTGAGTTGATAGTTACGCTCCACACTTGGAAACTGCTCGGTTACCTCGATCTCTTCGGTACTGTCTCTGTAGCCCTGCTTTTGCACGGTGAGTTGATAAACACCCCCACTAACGGAGAGGGAGAATGGCGTTTGCCCTTGAAGCTGGTCATTGACATAGACATCCGCCCCGCTGGGGACGGAAGCAACGTTCAACGCGCCCTTAATAGGCTTAAGTAAAGGCTCAAGGGTTAATGTTTGTGCACGCTCTAGTTCAATGCGCTTTTGCCAGCGCTGGTAGTAAGGGTTCTCTATGCTTAACTGGTATTGCCCTTGCTCAAGGGGCTCACTGATGGCCGCGCCTTTGCCCAGTAATTGCCCATCCACGACCCACAAGGTATGCTCGGCGAAGGGCACGGATACTTTTGCTGCCAGCGTGCCCGGCTTTGGCTTCAGCTCCACCTCTACCACACTGGCTGTGTTGGCTGTGATTTGCTGTGCATGGTCATAGTATGTTGGTGATGAAACTTGCACGCTCACATCACTGGCTAAGCGATATAGTACATTGTCAGACAACCACCCCATGCCTGAGGTAACCTTAAACTGCGCCTGTTGCGCAGCAGGCTCAGGTGAGACCTTAATGGTGTGGCCTTTAACTACAAATAGATAGACAACAACCGTAAGTGCTAACAACAGCGCTAGCAAAGCACCAATAAGCATTGGCAACAAAGTGCTTTTTTGTCG
This sequence comes from Pseudoalteromonas sp. CNAT2-18.1, assembly GCF_022347865.1. Lineage (NCBI taxonomy): Bacteria > Pseudomonadati > Pseudomonadota > Gammaproteobacteria > Alteromonadales > Pseudoalteromonadaceae > Pseudoalteromonas > Pseudoalteromonas sp. CNAT2-18.1. The sequence goes on from NZ_JAKRFR010000011.1 coordinate 40,325, forward strand.
CTGCTTGAGTTGTGCGTCTAAATCAGACATAGATCTTAAATCCTTTTAGTACAGGCTATGGTGAGCGATACGCTGTGGCTGTCACTGTTCACGATGAGTTTCTCTTTTACCGTGACATAGCCAGAGCGTCGCCCCTCGATGGTATAGCTGCCGGGCAACAACGGAAGCGTTTTTTCAGTAAACTCACCAAGGCGCTCAACACCAAAAATTCGTACCTGGGTCTCGCCATCTGATAGCAAAGTGATCTGCACCGGCGTGCTCATCTCTTTTAGGTGCGCACGTAAGGTATCAATACTACGAGCTAAATCCCGGGAGTAGGGTTTGAGTGGTTGAGCGCTCGTGAGCGCTTGTTCGGCTTGAGCACGTATGCTGCTATCACTTAAACGCTGTGGCCGCGTTAAATACACATTAAGGTTTTGCTTGGCGGCTAACACCTCGCGTCCTCGTGCGGCTAGCGCAGTAATAGTGCTATCTCCTGGCGCCTGCTGTAGGTATTGCTCGGCTAACCGAATAACCTGTTGCCACTGTTGCTGCTCGCTGGCTTGTAGCAGCAAAGCACGCGTTTGCTCGGTGCTCAATTGCCTTTGCTGTTTAGCTAACTGAGCCTTTAGCAGCGCCAGAGTATTCTTATCACCTTGCAATTGTGCAATACGCGATATCGCTTGCTGAGCCTGTTGCAACTGCTGTTGTTGTAACGCCTGCTGAGCCAGCTCTACGGCTGCACTCAATTGGGTTTGTCGCAATGATTCTTGAGCCGCTGCTAATTTTTGTTTTAGCTCATCTCGGTTGGGTTGCACTTGAACGAGCTGTTGCAATGCAGTGACTTGCTTAGGTACATCTCGCTCCGCTAACGCTCCTTGATAAACGCGCCACCAGTGCTGTTGCTGCGCAAAACCATCAATGCGCTGTTGCAACTCCTTGATGCGCGTATCTTGGTCATTAACCGCCGTTAACTTTTGCACATATAACTGCGCTTCCTGCGGGCGCTGCTGAGTCAATGCCTGTTCAGCTTGTTGATACCAGCTATCAGCTGCCTCAAGCCAGTGCTTCTGTAACTTTTCAGCCATGGCTATCGAATGCTTAAGGTGCGTTTCAACCTCGCGGAATTGGCGTTGGGCAAAGGCTTGCAAGGCCAGTTCATAGGCCTGCGTTGCTTGTTGGTGCTTAGCTGGGGCAAAGGATTGAATCTGACTTCGGGCTAATAGTGGTTGATATTGCTGCTCATAAGCAAGTATCGCCTGCTGCGCTTGCTCACGGTGTTGTTCATTTGCCTCAACAGCGCTGCCTGCCGCCTCTGTCGGCGTGCTGACTTGCTGCTGTACCTCCAAGGTGGTGAAGTAATAAACCGCAATGCCAGTAGCTACCAACAATACGCTAGCTAGGGCAATCGCCACATAAGTACCCACTTGCGATTGGCGAACCTGAGTCTGCTTTTTTAACTGCTCATCTAGTGAGCTTTGTTCTGGTTGCACAACAATGGCCTTAGGTTACTGCATTAGTTTGCACTACTTTCCAACTGGTACATTTTGCGCAAGTGTGCTTTCCATTGCTCATATTGTTCCGCCGCAGTGCCTGTCAGCTCAACTTCTTGTTCATTGAACTCCATCACCTGAGGGCTCAGGGTTAGGTCCAAGCCTTGACCCATTTCGTCAATAACCGCCGACGCTACTCGCAAATTTTCATTGGCCTGATATGCATCTTTCAATAGCCATGCGCTACCCAATGCACCGGCGGTTTTTGCTACCGCTGTGGATGTGGAAGTGGAGTTATTACCCAAGGCGAGCGCGGCAATAAAGCCTAATGCCCCAATAACCGCTTTAGTATTGCGCTCGGACCGCGCTTCGCGCGCCCGTACGGCTTCCGGTAAGGTCTCTCTTTGCCACTTACGATAAGGGCCATTCGTTGTTTGCTGAAATACAGCAAACTGATCCTGTAAACGATCGACGAAAAGCATGTCTTGATTACGCAATACCTCAATGCGCTGCAGCATAGGGTCGTTTTCTGCTGGCATGGCGTTCAGCTCGTACTTGTAGAACTGCGTCCCTCTTTTACTTTCTAATTGTTGCGATAAATACCCAGCAAAAGCATCGGGGGCGTAGTAATGGGCATAACGCACTAGAGTGGTGTTTTTAAGTTGTTGCTTTTGGTGTTCTGACATATCCGTTAACAGCTCATAGACATAATCGGCTACCTCAACAAACACCGGCTCATAAGGGTCTTTATCTTGGTTCATTGCATCGCGAAAGAAGCTTTCCGATACTTGGTGCTCAAAGTCCTCAGTGTCAATGGGTTCACCGCTACTATCGACCACGGTGACTTCTAAACGAATAAATTCTGAGTCTGAATGTAAAACTGTACCTAGCACGTATAAATCGGCACTGGTGTTAGCATTGGGCACCACGGATACGGAACCGAATGCTTTGGTCTTGGCTAAAGCCTGCTTGGTTTCTACGGCAAAACGCTTGGCCTCAGCACGGCGTAGTTGTGGCCATATATCTAACTCATCAAGCTCTTGATAATCAACGTGGCCGGTATCATCGTCGATAGGGAAGCCGGGATTAAAAACAGGAATAGCCACATCTAAATAAATATCGCTGTTATACGTATAGCGCTTCGCCTCGGGAGACGGGCTTTGTGATTGCGTGACGCCCGGCCCCACAGCTATAGGTCCAGTCCGTGTAGTAGTAGACTTGCAACCACTCACCAATAAGAGTGATATCAATAATGCACTCATTAGGTGTATTTGAACTAAATATTTCATGTCACTGCCCATCCTTACTGAGTACAACGATAGTCTTCATACTGCTGCAGTAAAGCACTGCGTGTTGCCTCATTGGTTTCCTTCTGAATCTCTTCGTATAGCATAGTGCAAATTATCGAGTCGTTGTCTTTTGGCGCGACCACTTGCTGCTCTCGACCAGGGCCAGCCTTACGCTCTTTATCATCCACCTCAGTGTTATTTTGTGCTTGCTGTTGTAGCATTTCGTTCTGCCCCTGAGCTTGGTCTTGTGTTTGCCGTGTCGCTTGGGCATTGTTATTTCTTGTACCTTCACCCGCCTGCTGTGCCGCCATGCTTTGTTGCACTTGGTCCATGCAAGTACTGTATCGGTTAACTGAATCAAGTAACGCATTTTCCATTAGGCTAATACGCTCTTCTTTGGTTAATGTTGCCGGATCGACCTCTTCAATCTCTACCGCCGTGCAATCATAGGCGCGATAAGGAGGTTGCTCAGCACTCACTGATAAACTGCTCAATAGTATTAATAGTACAAAGCAAGTACGCATATACCTCCTCGGCAGAGTTCAACTGCTTTATAAAGACAACAGATAGACTATATGTATCGTTTTTTTAGCCATAAAAGCAATCATTAGTTTGTAGGATTTTGTTAGCTGGAGATCTCAACAATGGCATTAATGGTAGCTTTTGCAAGACTGAAGCCTTGCCTATAGGCGTGGGGATCTACTGTTGTTTGGTTCTGTTATGGGTCAGGATTTATCCTGACTAGGTGGTGCAAGGCTAAAGCCTTGCCTACAGGTGCGATAACCGGTGTTTCGCTCTGTTGTAGGTCAGGATTTATCCTGACTAGATGCTGCAAGGCTAAAGCCTTGCCTACAGGTGTGGTGACAGGGGTTTCGGTGTGTTGTAGGTCAGGATTTACCCTGACTAGGATGATGCAAGGCTGAAGCCTTGCCTACAGATATAGATATGGTGACGGGTGTGGGGTTTTTCTGATGTTTAGTTATGTTGTGGGTCAGGATTTACCCTGACTAGGATGATGCAAGGCTGAAGCCTTGCCTACAGATATAGATATGGTGACGGGTGTGGGGTTTTTCTGATGTTTAGTTATGTTGTGGGTCAGGGTTTACCCTGACTAGGTGATACAAGGCTGAAGCCTGGCCTACGGGAGGTTTCTTTTCTACACGCATAAAAAAACCCGCTGCACTGGTGCAACGGGTCTCTCTAATTAGGAGCCTGGTGATGACCTACTTTCACATGGGCGAACCCACACTATCATCGGCGCAGTTCCGTTTCACTTCTGAGTTCGGCATGGGGT
>NZ_JAKRFR010000012.1:0-41220 GCF_022347865.1 Pseudoalteromonas sp. CNAT2-18.1
CAGTTTTACTTGACTCACCCAACTCGTTGAAGTGCTTGTTTGTAAGCAGTCCGCCGTGTCGGTGGATGCGCATTATAGGGAGATTCGATTTCCACGCAACCCCTTTTTTAAAGAAAACTGCAAAAAATGGATCGTTTGCTTTTAATTTAGGCATTACGGCTTAAATTAATACAAAAAGCCGCTGTTCGGCGGCTTTATTGTGGGACTTTTATTGTTGGATGGTTAACTTCCAACCAGCATTACGTTGGTAGAGTGTCTCTTGGTTAAGTTCGCTTAGCATAAGCGGGTGTTGCTTTAACCATTGCGAGTCTATAGATAAGATGAGTGTCTCACCTTGAGCATTAATGGCTAGTTGCGGCAGTACATCATCTTTACGGCGCATAGAGAGAATAACAGCTAAACGCAAAACTCTAACCAAACATATCGCTAGTTGTTGGTGCGCACCAAGGGACTCAAACTGGTTTGCACTCAAGTCCCCCTTGTGGCTTTGCACTAACATCGTCACTAATAAGTGCTGTTGACGAGTGAACCCTGGCATATCGGTATTTTTAAGAATATAAGCGCCGTGTTTTGGATATTGCTTATATTCAATTAATAAACCCACTTCATGGAGTTTTGCGGCGCTATGCAGTAAAGCGTGATCAGTCTCATTCAAATGCCAATCACTGGCCAGTTGTGTGGCGAGCAATTTGGCGATACAGGCTACGCGCTCACCCTGGCTATGATCTACATGGTAACGGGTAACAAAGCTGTCGATAGTACGTTGTCTAATATCTTTACGCTGTAGTTCGGGGATCATGCTATAGAGCACCCCTTCGCGAAGCGCACCACCGGCCAAGCCCATCGCTTCAATTTCTAACACTTCAAAGATAGCAATCAGGATTGCTAATCCAGAGACAAAGACCAAACGACGTTCTTCGCTTAAGCCAGGAAGTTGAAGGCTATCAATATTGCTATATTGTACCGTTAGCTGTCGAATATCATGGAGCTTATCCAGGGTCAGTGTTTCGTCCTGACGCTGTGCGACCATAATTTCTTGAATTGCTTGTACGGTGCCCGATGCACCAGCGGCATAGTCCCATCCGGTGTGTTTATACTTAGCGGCGATCGGCTCGACAATATTTTTCGCCGCAGCAATAGCAGCATTATAGTTTTCTTGGCTTAAAGCGCCGTCTTTGAAATAAGCTTCTAGGTAGGTAACACATCCCATATTGAGGCTTTGATAATGTATAGGGTGGGACCCTTCACCGATCACCACCTCGGTGCTCGCGCCACCAATATCAATAACCAGTTGCTTGCCACTGCATGAAGAAGTGTGTGCAACGCCTTGATAAATGGTTTTAGCTTCCTCTTCACCACTAATAACATTCACCGGGTGACCGAGAATCTCTTGCGCACGGTTCTTAAACTCTTCGGCGTTAGTGGCTAAGCGCAGCGTTGCCGTGGCAACAATGCACACCTGATGGGCAGGAATATCCTGCAAGCGTTCAGCAAATAAGGCCAAGCACTCCCAACCGCGCTCCATCGCCTCTTGGCTCAGGCACATTTGCGCGTCTAACCCTGCTGCAAGACGTACTTTACGTTTAACCCGACCAATTGTTTGCAAAGAGCCAGCAACGGTCTTAGCTATCAGCATGTGAAAACTGTTTGAGCCAAGATCGATTACCGCATATAAATCATCTTGGAGGGAAGGTTTCACCACTTGTTATTACCTCAAAAAAAGCTTGGCATAGGCCAAGCTTGGGGATCATTTACTTCTAACGCGGCTGACGACGCCGATTCTGCCCTTGGCCTTGGCCTCGACCGCCATTACGAGAGCGTCCTTGCGGCCCTCGGCGTTTAATCATTTTTGGTGCTTTGATGTCATCCAACAATGCACTCTTGTCATAATGGGATAATGGGATGCTGTGTTCTATATACTCTTCTATCTCTTGAAGGTTATATGCATACTGCTCACAGGCAAAGCTAATAGCGTGTCCTGAAGCACCAGCGCGCCCAGTTCGACCGATGCGATGCACATAGTCTTCGCAGTCATCCGGTAGGTCATAGTTAAATACATGACTTACTTCCGGGATATGCAATCCGCGAGCGGCTACATCCGTAGCTACCAGAAAGTCTAAATCACCTTTAGTGAATTGCGCCAGGATAGACTGACGTTTTTTCTGATTGACATCGCCTGTTAATAGGCCAACTCTGTGGTCGTCAGCTTTAAGCCATGCATATACCGTTTCGCAACTGTGTTTAGTATTAGCAAACACAATCGCTTTATCTGGCCATTCTTCTTCAATTAAGGTTAGCAGCAGCTTCATCTTGTCTTCTTGTGAAGGATGGAACAGCTCTTCTTGAATACGCTTACCCGTTTTCAGATCCGGCTCAATTTGCACATGCTCTGGATTTGTCATGTGCTCAAACGCGAGCTCTTGGACACGATAAGACAGTGTCGCGGAGAACAATAAGTTCAGTCGCTCACTTGCTTCTGGCATCCGCCTAAACATATAACGGATGTCTTTAATAAAACCAAGGTCAAACATACGGTCGGCTTCATCAAGGACGACCACCTCAATATCATTGAGGGTGTAACAACCTTGCTTATAAAGGTCGATCAATCGTCCCGTGGTGCCAATTAAGATATCAACACCTTTTTCCAGCTGTGCCCGTTGTTTTTCATAATCCTCGCCACCATATAATAAACCTAGTTTAAGGTTGCAGTGTGGCGCCAAGATTTCTGCGTCTTTGTGGATCTGAATCGCGAGCTCCCGAGTGGGAGCCATGATCAGGGCTCTTGGTTGCTGACCCGATGGCTTTTGACTACGCAATAAGTAATGGCAAGTGGCCGTAAGAAACGCCAAAGTTTTGCCGGTGCCCGTTTGTGCCTGACCAGCAATATCTTGGCCAGCCATAATGTATGGCATACACTTTGCCTGAATTGGCGTGCAGTATTCAAAGCCACTTGCTTGCAATCCGGCAACCACTTCCGGTGCTAAAGCAAAGTCTGCAAATTTTTTATCGGTTAAATGTGTCTTATTCATAGCGATAAAGCATAACGCTTAAACTTGCAATAAGAAACAAGAGTGTTTAAATACGCACTAAATAAATTCGCCAAAATTAACGGAGAACGTGATGAGCGATAAAATTATCCAATTAACTGACGACAGCTTTGACGCTGACGTATTGCAATCAGACAAGCCTGTACTAGTCGACTTTTGGGCTGAATGGTGCGGACCTTGTAAAATGATTGCGCCAATCCTTGACGAAGTAGCTGGCGAATTTGACGGCCGTGTAAGCATTGGCAAACTCAACATCGACCAAAACGCAGGCACTCCGCCTAAGTTTGGTATTCGTGGTATTCCAACTTTATTGCTATTTAAAGATGGCCAAGTTGCAGCAACGAAAGTAGGTGCATTATCTAAAGCTCAGCTAGTTGAGTTCTTAGAGAACAACCTGTAATCACGCCGTTAAAAAAGGGCTTTGGCCCTTTTTTACTCTACAATTGTGTTTAAACACTGGACGATGCGCTTTCGAGCTGCTAGTTTATAACCCCAACAATCCTAAGTTTATCCAAAAACCTCACTCGGGATACTTCCATTTCGAGACGATAAATAGTTAAAGAACCCACCAATATGCATTTACGCGAACTGAAAGACAAGTCTATCAAAGAACTTGTAAAACTAGCCGAGTCTATGGGCTTAGAAAACGTAGCCCGCCTTAGAAAACAAGATATTATCTTCTCAATCTTAAAAGCGCACGCCAAAAGCGGTGAAAACATTTATGGCGGCGGTGTCTTGGAGATTTTGCAAGACGGCTTTGGCTTTTTACGTAGCTCTGAAGCCTCGTACCTAGCCGGCCCTGATGATATTTACGTCTCGCCAAGCCAAATTCGTCGTTTCAGTTTGCGTACTGGCGATACGATTGCGGGACTGATTCGTCCACCTAAGGATGGTGAACGCTACTTCGCACTATTAAAAGTGAACGAAGTTAACTTCGATAAACCTGAAAACTCCCGTACTAAAATCCTCTTCGAAAACCTTACTCCACTGCACGCAAACGAACGTTTACGCATGGAACGTGGTAATGGTAGTACCGAAGACATCACCGCACGGGTGCTGGATTTAGCCTCACCAATTGGTAAGGGTCAGCGAGCCCTGATTGTTGCTCCGCCAAAAGCGGGTAAAACCATGTTGCTGCAAAACATTGCCCAGTCTATCAGCTACAATCAGCCTGATTGTGAGTTGATGGTTTTACTGATTGACGAGCGCCCAGAAGAAGTAACAGAAATGCAGCGCTTGGTGAAAGGTGAAGTAGTAGCGTCAACATTTGATGAACCTGCCAGCCGTCACGTACAAGTAGCCGAAATGGTAATTGAGAAAGCCAAACGTCTGGTTGAGCACAAAAAAGACGTGGTTATTCTTTTAGACTCCATTACCCGTTTAGCCCGCGCCTACAACACCGTAATCCCATCATCAGGTAAAGTACTGACCGGTGGTGTTGATGCGAATGCGCTACATAAACCAAAACGCTTCTTCGGTGCAGCGCGTAATGTTGAAGAAGGGGGTAGCTTGACCATCATCGCTACAGCTCTAATTGATACCGGCTCAAAAATGGATGAGGTCATCTACGAAGAGTTTAAGGGTACAGGTAACATGGAACTGCACCTTAACCGTAAGATTGCAGAGAAACGCGTATTCCCAGCAATTGACTTCAATCGCTCAGGTACACGCCGCGAAGAATTACTCACCAAGGCAGATGAGCTTCAGAAGATGTGGATTTTACGTAAGATTGTCCATGACATGTCGGAAATCGATGCCATGGAATTCCTCATCGATAAGCTTGCCATGTGTAAAACCAACGATGAATTCTTTGATTCGATGAAGCGCAAGTAATAACTGCTTTAGCTTACTCCTAGGCCGTGACTGTTTTGCAGTCGCGGCCTTTTTATTTTGCGCCTAGACGAGATTAGTCTATATCTTAGATAGGGCAAAATATAATCAGTAAGCTAATGAATCTTAGAAATTTTTACCTTCTCTTTGTGGCGGTATTAACATTCACGCAAGTGATAGTGGCCTACCAGTTCACATCATCGTGGTGGCACACCGCACTTATTTTATTGCCCACTGTGGTTATCCTCGCCTTATTTATCTACGTTTTGAAGCAAGGCTCTGTACAAGACCATGAGCTGACCGCTGCCCTAGCACAGCACTTGGTAGATGGAGAAAAAGTGAACGTCAGTTTTCGCTTTGATGACAGCAAACACGCTCCCCAATCTTACCTGGTATTCAATAGCTGCTTAGCCACTATTGAGCACTTAATCATGGAGATTCATGCCAGCTCTGCACGCCTTCTTCCGATGGCTGATGAACTTACCGATACCTATTCCTCTGTAACTCAAAAAGCGATGATGCAAAGTACTCATGGTAACGACATGGTAAACTCATTTAATGACATGCTGCACATTACGACCCAACTCGGCGATGGCATTGACAATATTTGTGGCTCGTTGGAGCTGGCAACAAACTCAGTAAAGCAAACCAAAATCGATGCTGATAAAAGCCAGCGCAGCATGCAAACGCTGTCATCACAGATAGCACAAACCAACGATGAATTAGCGCAGTTGCAACAAGACAGCGAAAAAATTAGTTCGGTGATTGATGTTATCAATGCCATTGCTGAACAAACCAATCTACTGGCATTAAACGCCGCGATTGAAGCGGCACGCGCGGGTGAAATGGGCCGTGGCTTTGCTGTGGTCGCTGACGAAGTTCGCCACCTCGCCGCACGCACAACCAAATCCACCAGTGAAGTGCGGGAAATGGTGCACCATATTCAGCAAGGGACGCAGCGGGTCACCGAGTTGATGCAACAAAGCATCTCGCTGACACAGGAAACCGTTGAATTATCCGCGCAAGCAACTAACGAGGTCGACCAAATAGAGCATTCCATGCTCGACATTAGCGCCCATTCAGAACAAATCCGCAGTCAACTGCAGCAACAGCATACGTTGTCGGATAGAGCGCAAAGCTGCGTCGATGCCATGCAAGAGCTCAACTCAGACGCGCTGTCTAGCTCGCGGATACAATCAGTATCATCACAAGACTTGCTCAATCTCGCACAGTGTATAGAGCAGAAGATAAGCTTATTTATTACCAGTGAAGAACATTATGATACCCGCAAACGTAATGATCCCAGCCGAAAACACATAGATGCGCTGCCGCAAAAGACAAGCCATAGTGAGGACCTTACGGGTGATATTGATTTATTCTAGTTCCAGATTTGCCAAGTCTTCGATTAATACGCCGACTTGCTCTTTATCCTGATACTTTGCCGCAAGTTCAATATCGCATACCAACTCCGCAATGGTTTGGCTGGCAAACATCTGCGCAGCCCCTGCTAAGCGGTGGGCGACGGCCTTAATTTCATCGAGGTCATTACGAGCGTGTGCATTTACTAAGCTTTCGATCTCTCTTGGCAAGGTGTGCATAAAGCTTTCGTGCAAGTCGCTCATATCCACACTCTGAGCCGCACGAGCGTCTATTTCAACATTCAAAAAGTGCTCTAGGGTGCGGCAAAACTCTTCTTTTTCGATAGGTTTCGCCAAGTGATTAGTGAACCCAGCAGCTTTGTACCTCTCAATATCATGGGTCATGGCGTTCGCCGTTAAAGCGATGATCGGTTGCGTATAGCCACATTGGCGCAACAAATTAAGAGCCTCAAGACCATCCATTTTTGGCATTTGGATATCCATCAACACTAAATCAGGGCAGTGCTGCAAAGTAAGCTCTACAGCTTGTTCACCATTAGCAGCGCTGTGCACTTTAATACCTAAGTTGGTAAGTAGACGCTCAATTAGTCTACGGTTATCCTCGTGATCCTCGGCCAGTACCACCTCACCGGAAAAGCTCAGGGCCCGTGCTGCCTGAATCGTGTCGTTGCTGCGCTCGTCCATTTCCATACAACGACAAGGGATATAGAAGCTAAATGTACTGCCCTGCCCCAAAACACTGGAGACGCTTATATCTCCACCCATAATCTGCGCTAGTTGCTGCGATAGGCTAAGACCGAGGCCTGTGCCGCCAAAGCGCCGGCTGATGGAGTTATCACCTTGGCTAAAGTTCGCAAAAATGGCATCAAGCTTATCTTCAGCAATACCAATCCCGGTGTCTTTTACACGAAAGCACACGCCTTGCTCATCAGCAGTAATAGCAAGTTCAACCTCACCTTGCTCAGTGAACTTCACCGCATTAGAGCATAAGTTCACCAGCACCTGTTTTACTCGAATGTAGTCAAACTCCGCGCCGAAGCTTGCTGGCAACTTATTATTAATACGAAAAAGAATGCCTTTTTGTGATGCGCTTGGCTGGAACATGGCATTTATATCCGCAAGCAAGGAACAAATACTCACTGTTGAAATAACCAACTCCAGCTTGTTGGCCTCGATTTTACTCAAATCGAGTACATCGTTAATCAGCTCTCCGAGATGTTGGCTATTGTTGTAGATAACTCGTAGCTCCTTGGCTACTTGCTCGGCGGGCACATCGCCTTCGATTATTGCTTGCGCTTGACCCATAATAGAGGTCAAGGGAGTGCGTATTTCATGGCTGATATTGGCCAAGAATTGGCTTTTTATTTCGTTTGCCGCACTGAGCTGATCGGCTAGCTCCTCCAGCTCTTTGGTGCGTTGCTTTACTTTATCCTCTAGCATTGCCGTGGCTTTGCGCTCGGCAGAGCGCCGGAATAACAGCACTATACTGATAAAAGCCAATATCAATATACCTGCAGCTAGAAATGTCATTTGACGACGCTGCTGCGCTTCGAGTTTATCTAACTGTTGCTGTTGCTTGAGCGAGTCAACCTGTTGTTGTAGTTCAGTGGCATTGTACTTAGCTTGGAAATCATTCAAGGAACTGGCTATTTTGTTGCTTAGCATCTCTTGCTGCTGGCGCTCATAGCGCTCGTATAGCAATGCGCTTTTGACATGATCACCCTGCGCCGCAGTCACGAGTAATTCAATTAAGGAAATCGCAGGAGAGGCTTTGTCATCGGTCACCTGCTCGCGCATGGTGTATACCTCTCGCAGCGCTTGCTGTGCCTGTTTATATTGACCTTTAGCGAACAGCAACTTGGCTTCAATTTCTTTAATATTGCTGTTGTAATGCAAATTATCCATTACCTCAGCCTGCGCTTGGGCATCACGCATTTGCGTATAAGCGGCATCAAAACGCCCTTGCACAAAGTTTAATTCAGCTAAGCGAATAAGATTGACAATATGGTTTGGGCGGTCGCCATTTTCTTGGTACTTCACCAGAGCCTTTTGGTAGTAAATTTCGGCTTGTTCGAAATCCATACGTGATTGGTAAATAGAGCCTAAGTTAGTCTCCATTTGCGCTTGCCCTATGGTATCCCCCAAACGCTCAAAGCTATCACCTATTTGCTCATAAATATCAAATGCAGCTTCAAAGCGGTACCAGTCCATATAAGCAACGGCGATGTTGTGCATGATATTAACTTGGTCATATTCGTCGCCATATTCATCGTATAGCTCTTTTGCCTTTGAATAAGAGGCGATGGCCGCTTCGATTTGGTCTGCGCCAGAATAAGCCAGGCCAATATTATTATATAAATGGGCTGCAATAATGGGTTTGTCGATTTGCTCGATGATCTCGATGGCGCGAAGATAATCTTCGATAGCGGTTAAATCTTGACCCCGGTAGTAGTGGCTAACGCCTTGCATCTGTGCATATCGCGAATGCTCAATTACCGTGCCGTGTTTTGCAGCTAGTTGCTCCGCGCGTAAATAGTAGCGAGCCGCCTTTTCGTAGTTACTGTCTTCAAAAAACTGTTTGGCGATAAAGGCATTGACTGCTAATTGTTGAGGTTCAGAAAGAGGTTGAGCGAGTTTGCTGATGGCGTAATCACGTTGCAATTGCTGAGGTTGGGAGCGAATATCGTCAATCAGCGCATCACCATAGCTCAGGCTAGTAAAAAGTGAGCATACAAGTAACTGGATACACACCAGTAACCGAGGGAGCTTCCTTTGCGACATATTCCATTTCACTGTATTTTAAACCCTGTACACCCTACGCTGGGCAATCTCAATTACGTTAACGGTTTTATTATGGACGACTCACATTACAACCCACTCATAGAGCCTATTTTAGCGCTCTTGACGGACGGTCAAAGTTGGAAAGTCCATACCCTGGCTAGCCAATTAAAAGCACACGGTCACCTTGGCCGCCTGGATGAAGACTCCATGGCCGATTTAGCTAAACGCAACTTCATCATTATGAATGCACTGTTTCAGCTGCAAGATGAATTGCTCAAAAGCGACTGCTATTTGTCCATATCTAGTTTACATATTCAGCTCGTTTACGGCCACCCAAAACAACGACCTAGCAGCAACGATTCATTGCGAGAATATTACCTCAATTGGCAGAATTACGCCTTATCTCGCGAGCAAGTTATAGACTTGTTAGACCAGTTTTGGCAAGCCTTGCCCATTAACACTTTAGACGATACGACCCTAGCACGTATTAACAAACGTTGGAAATTGTCACAGCCGATTCAAATGCAGGCACTAAAAAAGCGATGGCGCGCGCTTGCGCTTGCGTACCACCCGGATAAAAACACCCACAGTAACGCAGACTTTCAACAAATTCATAATGAATACCAACAGTTACTTCAATACGTGCGAGTAAAAAATAACAATTGCAATTGATAATTACTTTCATTAACATGCGCAACGTTGTTTTTTATCTAGGTAATTATTATGAACCGCCACGCGCTCACCTTAGCAATCGCAGCTGCCTTCCCTACCGCGACTCTCGCAACTGAAAACATGGAAAAGATCGAAGTCGTCGGCTCTTATTTTAACGACTATAAAGTGGATAGCGCTTCAGGCGCCTTACGCACAAATACTTCACTGCTAGAGACGGCTCAGTCTGTGACTGTTATTCCTGACACTATCGTTAATGAGCAACTGGCCACCACACTCGGCGAAGTACTGAGTAATGACGCCAGCCTTACATCGGGCTCGAAACAGCGTAACCGAGAAACATTCAACATGCGTGGGTTTGGCTTAAGTTCATCGACTGGCTACTTACGCGATGGCCACCAGCATTGGTCTCATTACCAACAACCAATTGAAATTCTTGAGCGTGTTGAGGTTATCAAAGGCCCTTCGAGTATCCTCTATGGTCAGTCTGGTCCGGGCGGATTGGTCAATATGGTGACTAAAAAGCCCACCGCCAATCAATTTATTAACCTTGCGGCAGATATCGATCAACACGGCTCCACTCGCTTTATGCTTGATGCAAGCTCTGCACTAACCGAAGATGAGCGCCTGCGCGGACGCGGTATTTTAGTCAAGCAAGATGTAAACTTCTGGCGCGAATACCCCAATGGCGAAGAACGCGAACGAGACCGCTTTTTGGGCGCTGTGGTGTTAGATTATGACCTCACGGACGACACCTTAATACGCGTACATTACGACCGCACCGATGATAAAACAGGATTAGACACTGGGGCTTGGCTAAACAACGATGGCGAGCTTATCGGTGACGATAAAACGATTTACGATTTTTCTTGGGCTTTCACTGATATTACTGTGGAAAATATCGGTCTTGATGTACGCCATTTCATTAACAACCAGTGGCAAGTGAAAGTAGGCTACAACGAGCAAACGTTCGAGCGCCAACGTTTTGAGTCAGCACCGCGCAAACCGAGCGACTATCAAGTCGGTGATAGCTACACCTCGCGCCCCTATGATCGCTTTGATGATTGGCAATTTACTACCGCCTACATCGACTTTGTTGGCGAATTTAAGCTGGCCAATATGCAACACCAACTACTGATTGGTGCCAATAGTCTAGATTACTATTATGGACAGCTTCGCACCCGCGCAGATGCAGTGGATTACACACTCGCTCAGCAACAGCCAAGCCGCCCCAATGTAAGCTATCAGAGCGATGATAGCTTATACACCGCAGAATATGACTACTATGGTATCTATATTCAGGATTTGATCACTGTGAACCCACAGTGGCAAGTCTCTATTGGTGGGCGCTACGATAAGCAAAATAAAACCGGTGCCGACAATGAATCTGTACTTCCTAAACTAGGCGTACTTTACCACCCACTGGATACCGCCACGATTTACCTCAGCTACTCAGAAGGCTTCGAGCCGCAGGGCGCCGATAAGCTCAATAATGAAACCGACAAGAATCATAATATGAAACTTGACGCTGTGACTTCTGAGCAAATAGAGCTCGGTGCTAAGTGGCAGTTGTTCGATGACCGTTTACTGCTAAGCGGCTCACTGTTTGATATCAGTAAAGACGGCACCTTAGTCACTGAGCTCGTTGAACACCCTGATTATGATTCAATCACTACACAGGTTGGCGAGCAGCGTCATAAGGGCCTAGAGCTCGCCGCACAGGGCGCGGTCACCGATCGTTTTTTCGTCATGGCGTCCACTATGTATTTAAATGCTCAATACGAACGTGATGAGAATTATGAGGGCAACCGCCCTGCGGATGCACCTAAGTGGTCGGCTTCACTGTGGTCACGCTATGAGCTTAACGATGCCCTGGCCTTTAATGCTGGCGTTTTTTACACCGGAAAACGCTTTGCCGACAGTGCCAATACCGTTGAGAAAGATGCGTATACGCGCGTCGATGTCGGTGCTACCTACGCGTTTAAGCTTGCCGGTAATGACATTGACTTAAGACTCAATATTGAGAACCTATTTGATACTGACTACCTTGCCGGCGGTGGCGTCAGTAATGTCACTGTTGGCGAAGGCACGAACTTCCGCCTCGCTGCCCAGTTCAGCTTCTAACCATAAAGAGGTCGCCAATTGGCGGCCTCCTTCCCTCCCGACCTAGCGCATAAATTATCACCATGAGTATGAATGTGATTAAATACACTTTTATCTCTAGACCTAGGAACAACCATGAAGTTTGTCTCTTTGTTGGCACTGCCCCTACTCGCATTAGCGCCAATACAGCAAGCAGCCGCAGAGCAATTTACCACTGAGCAATTACAACACACCGCACAAATTCGTCAGCAGGCACAAAACAGCGAGTTAAGTTGGCAGCTCGTAGAGTCCCTTACCACCGAGGTCGGCCCTCGCCTGCCGGGTACCGAGAATGATAAAAAGGCCGTCGCTTGGGCCAAAGCTCAATTCGAACGGCTCGGCTTCGATAAAGTGTGGCTCGAAAAAGCCCACTTCCCACACTGGCGTCGCTATCATGAATCAGGACATATACTCACTCCTAGCAAACAGCCACTGCATCTAACGGCTTTAGGCAACAGCGTCAGCACCGCAAAAGACGGCCTAACCGCTCCTATCGTGTTATTTGAAACGCTGGCAGAGTTACAAGCTGCACCCGCCGGCTCGCTAGCAGGAAAAATTGCCTATGTGAACTATCGCATGAACCGTGATATTGATGGCAACGGTTATGGGCCTGCAGTAAAAGCGCGCAGTTCAGGCGCCGTTGTCGCAGCCCAAAAAGGCGCAATTGGCTATATGATGCGCTCAGTCAGCACCAGCCATCACCGTTTTGCTCATACCGGTGGCAGTCACTATAAAGAAGGGGTAAGCAAGATCCCCAATGTGGCTATTGCCAACCCAGATGCCGATCAAATTGCGCGACTTATCGCACTCGGCGAACAAGTCACCGTGCACATCAATATACAAACCGAAGATTTAGGACAGGGCGAGAGCTACAACGTGATTGGTGAAATAACTGGCCACAGTAAACCTGATGAATACGTTCTCTTAGCTAGCCACCTTGATTCATGGGATTTAGGCACCGGTGCCTTAGATGACGGCGCAGGCGTTGCAATCACCATGGCAGCAGCAAAGCATGTGGCAGCGGTGAAACGCCCACAGCGAAGTATTCGTGTTGTTCTCTTTGCCGCTGAAGAGCTTGGCCTGTGGGGTGCTAAAGATTATGTCAAAGCACATAGTGATGAGTTAGAGCACATCGTTGCCGCCGCCGAATCGGATTTTGGCGCCGATGTCGTGTATGCGTTCGAATCGAACGTGCATGCCCAATCCTTACCTATAGTGCGCGCGATTGCTGAGCAACTGAAACCTCTTGATGTAACCTATATCGGCGCAAACTCAGCCCGAGGAGGGCCGGACTTAATCCCGTTTGAACGAGCACAATCGAGCCCTATGTTTGCCTTGCATCAAGACGGCACCGACTACTTTGATTACCATCACACCGCTGATGACACCTTAGATAAAATCGAACCACATAAGCTAAAGCAAAATACCGCTGCGTATGCCGTTTTTGCCTATATGGCCGCCGATGCTAAGGACAAAATTCAAGCAAAATAAAATCTTGCTAACATTTTTTAGTTGCGCTAGTGTGAAAATACTTGCGCAACAAGGAATGTTAGTATGCCAGTTTCTGCCGTCCCCACCGAGCGACTCGCTCCGACTCATATCAATAAACGCTTTGGCCGCTATTCAGTTCTCAGTGCTTATGGCTTACCCTTGATGCCGCTAGGCAGGCCCGGCGCAGCTCTGAGCCATTGGCTCATTTGGGCGACTTACCATAGCTTGGGCTTATGGCTTATTGCAGCATTAGTGGTTTTGTTTGTTAATCATAACCACCAACAAGGGCAACAAATGGCTGCCAACTTAGCTGCGCCCAAAGTTTGGGATGTGTACGTCTTCGAAAAGCAAGGCTTAAGTCGTGCACTTGGCAAAGACGCAGCGCCGGGGTATCAAGTGCTTCAGGTTAAAGCTGTTGATCCAGATACCGTCACTTTCAAAGTCAGTAGTGTCACTTATAAGCGAGAAAGCGGCACAGACAAAGCCATCAGCATGGATAATTTAATGCTTGATAGCTACTTTTTAACAAATTCCATCTCTCTTGAGCGTCAGCAGCTCGCCCCTTTATTTGCGCAGGGCACGATTATTTCAGCCCGTCGCCCAGAGCATATCTACATTGACGGCGGCATCGTTCGTCCACGACCTAAGCCAAAACCTCTCTACGAAGGGCCTAAATTAAATCAAGCCAACCAAAAAGGTATTGAGTATTTTCGTCAAGGCTTGTGGGCTGAGGCATTGAGCGCTTTTCAGCGAGGTGCCGAGCAAGGTGATGCCTGGTCGCAATACAACTTAGGTGACATGTATTTAAAAGGCCAAAGCACTGAACAAGACACTCGACAAGCATGTCTGTGGTTTAAAAAAGCCGCCGAACAAAACCACCCTAAAGCTAAAATAGCGCTAAAGCACTGTAGCTAGTAAGCGATAACTCCTAGCTGTTACTAAAAGCCGGCGTCAAGCAATGTTATGTTGCAATATAACATGTTAATGTTACTATATAACAAAACATGGAGCCAGAATAATTATTAAGGAGCTTGCTTTGCGCTTACGTTATTTACCATTATTAGTTGCGACGACATTATTGTGGGGTTGTGGCGACAGTATCGATGACCTAAATCAACCCACAGAAGCTGCACCTGAAGAGCATTCAGAGCATGAGCATAATGATGAGCACATCGCCGGACGCCTGATAATTTCGGCGGCTGAACAGGCTGAAGTAAGCGTATTTAACGCTGAGGACTTAAGCCTCGTCGAGCTACTACCGACAACTTATGTGGTATCTGGCATGTATGCTACACCCTCATTGCGTTACGCCGCGCTGATCCAGCGAGACCAGGGCTTAGTAGAGTTTATTGATGGTGGCGTTTATAGCGAAGACCATGGCGACCATATGCACCCTTACGAGCAAGCCCCTAGCTTGTCATCGTTACAACTTAGTGGTGCTAAGCCGACACACTTTGACGCTGCAGAGCAACAAGCGGCCTTATTTTTCGATGGTGATAAACAAAACACGGTCAACGCATCAGTCACCTTGCTTGACGATCATCATATTGGCGAAGGTGAGGTAATTGCCCACCATGAGTTTGCTACTTATATGCATGGTGCCGCACAGATACGCGGCGACTACGTGCTAGCAACCTATCGAGAGGCCAGCAGTGACACTGTATTGCCTAGCCAAGTTGAGCTGTTTCACCGCCATGATGATCATCTTCACCATGAACTACGCTTTGCACCAACCTGCCCGATGCTCCACGGCAGCGCGCAAAATGAAGAACATATCGCCTTTGGTTGTAGCGATGGAGTACTGCTAATAGAGCAGCAAGATACGAGCTTCAGTGCTCATAAGATAGCCAACCCAGAGGGGCTTGAGGGTCGCATTGGCACCATCAAAGCAAGCCATAACTCGCATGATCTGCTTGCCATTACCTCAGCAAAGCGATTGTTCAGCCTCGATCCAGAAAATCATGATATGACCGAAGTGTTATGGCGTGATGAAGCCGACGTCGATGCTTTGGCTAGCACCTTTAGCGCTCATCACGGTGCTTACTTTATTCTCGATAATCACGGTGACTTACACGTTTTTGAAGGCGATGGAGGCTGGCATCACAGCACTCACTTCAACCTTTTTTCTGAGGTATCAGAGAACTACCAGTTAGCGGTTGCCGCAGACGAGGAAGCTCTTTACGTGCTCAATCAGCAAGAGAACATGCTACACAAAGTGGACTTAGAGTCGCAGGCCATCACTGCGACCCAAGAGCTTAACTTTGCTGCCAGTAAATTGCAGTGGTTAGGTATCGCTGAAGATGAGCATGACCACGCACACTAGGTTTGTTCCCGTGGCCTGCTTGCCCTTGCGGCTGTAGGCCATTTTCTTACTAAAAGGCCCTGTTTCAAAACAGGGCCTTTTTACATCGCTCAATCACAAGCTAAACCTTTTATAAATTAAGGTGTTCAGTGACAAACGCGATCATCTGCTGGTAATAATGAAGTTGGTGCTCGGCGTTATAAAAGCCGTGCCCCTCATCCTCCAGCAACACATATTGATACGGATGTTCGGCCTTATCTAGGGCGGCTATCAAAGACTCGGCCTGTTCAATGGGGGCGCGCTGATCTTCTCCTCCATGAACAATGAGTACGGGCGCCTTTAATTTGTCGACATTGTAACTCGGTGAGAACGCCTTTAGCTGCTTCTTGTCGCTGCCTAAGACCTTGCGTAAGTAGCGCTGGCCACTATCGCGCGCAGCCACGTCACCCTCATCAAACATCAACGGTAAATCATAGACCCCGACTACGCCCACCGCACATTGGAACATATCGGGTTCAATAATAGCGCTTTGCAATGCTGAGTAGGCGCCAAAGCTGGCTCCCATGATGCACATATTATCTTTATCAACCCAGCCTTGCTCTGTCACGTAGTTAACACCGTCAATGATGTCATACTGAATATCACTGCCCCATTTGCGATACCCTGCACGCTGGAAGTTGCCACCAAAGCCGCCTGAGCCCCTGAAGTTGACCTGCAACACAGCTATGCCCCTGCTAGCCAAGAGCTGTACTTCGGGATCGAATCCCCACCAGTCACGAGGACCATGGGGGCCGCCGTGGGGAAGTACAACTAATGGTAAGTCTTTTAATTCCTTACCATGGGGCACGGTAAAGTAACCGTAAATATTCAGCCCATCACGCGCAGTATACTGAATGGGCTTGGTTTGTGACATTTGCGTAGTATCAATCCAAGGCCGCGACGAGAACAAAAACTTCAACTCGTTGGTACTGGCATTAAACAGGTAAAAGCTACTGGGGTGACGATCGCTACCAGTCCACACCACACTCAGGTTACCGTCTTCGGTGCTGCTGGTGATACGCACTTGGCGCCCGGGGACTGCTTGCAAAAGCCCTTTCAGGCGCTTTGCCATTGGCGCATTCTTATCGACAAAAGCATAATTAGGATATTGCGCTTCATATTCAATCGCGAATACCGATTTATCGACCTCATCAACCCATACCTTGCTAGGAGAGACATGCTCTTCTTGATAGACCAATTCATGGGTTTTAGTCTCTAAGTTCAACTTATAAAGGCCGGCTGGTTCGCCATTTTTAGAGGCACTGGCGTACACCACATCCCCTTTTTGGTTAAAGCCATGCAACTTGATATCTGACAACCCCATGGCCCCGCGCTCAAGCTCAACCCACTGACCCTCATCAAGGTCACGTAAGTGAATCTCTTGATCGGTGTAATTATCAGTAGAGACCGATACCCGCAAGCGTCCTTGCTCGTCAGTTAAAAACTGCGCCATACGCGACGGTGAACGGGTGATCTGACGGCGCAACCCGCGATACACATCCACTTCATAAACGATGGTATGGGGCTCCTTGCTGCCAGTCCAAGGGTAGGTAACCACCAGCATGTGTCGCTCATCATCAACCAATGGGTCAAGAATATAAGAGGTGCCGTATACGGAGGTCGCCTTGCGTAAACGCGAGCCTGTCTGTTGCTCCCCCTGATAGCCCATCAGATATTTAGAGCGGCTACCATCGACGTTTACGCCAAATAATTCACCATAATACTCAGGATGGTCTTTCCAGCCTCGTAAATATTCTTTGCTTAACACCACGCGCTCATTATTGACCCACTGATAATCTCCAACCTGTGCGTTGCCGGGAAAACTGACGCCGTGATGCATTTTGAAGTTTTCGGTATCAAGAATAAACAGAACATCCTTGCCCTCTTTTTTGGTCATCGCCCCTAAGTAGGCGCCATCGGGAGATAATTTAAGAGAATGGTACTGTGCGCTACGGGAGAAATGTTCTAGGGGAATAAGCTCTGTTTTGGCTTCCTCGGCACCAACAGCCGTGCTAACAAGCCCCAACAGCAGGGCAATAAATAATTTCATTATTTCACTCCATGAAATGCATTCTAAAAGTAGTACTTTTTATTTTTGTTAAATAAGTTACAAGAG
Organism: Pseudoalteromonas sp. CNAT2-18.1; assembly: GCF_022347865.1. Lineage (NCBI taxonomy): Bacteria > Pseudomonadati > Pseudomonadota > Gammaproteobacteria > Alteromonadales > Pseudoalteromonadaceae > Pseudoalteromonas > Pseudoalteromonas sp. CNAT2-18.1. The sequence goes on from NZ_JAKRFR010000012.1 coordinate 17,797, forward strand.
TGTACCGCGATAGCAATCATGGTTCCAGCTACGGACTAGATGAAAGGGTTGCTAACATCAGCACAAACGCCAGTCTCTAGCCCAACGTTGTGTGCGATGCGGATTCAGCGCAATACCAGCACCGAATGCGCCCGCGATTTTTTGTTTGTGCTGATAACTTCATTTATCGTCGCTCACCCAAAGGGTCGGGCGCTCAAGTCATAGCAAAAAGACGGTGAGCTAACGCAGCTTCAATAAATCCTAAAAAAGGGTAATAGGCCCAGTTAAGTGCATACGCTACACTGTAGTTGTCCACAAAATAGGAGTCTTTCACTTATGAAGCCCTCCCTAATAATATTATTACTTGTCACTTTGTTATCTGCGTGTTCAGAGTTATCCATAGAACCATCCGACAATTTCGTTGGCATTAGCTATCGGTGTGATTCTGGATCGGTATTAAAGGTCGAATATAACGACAGCACGGCCACATTAACGCTTGACGGCGATACTTACAGTTTATCGGGAGAACGCTCAGCCTCCGGGAGTAAATATACTAACGGTGAAATGACCTTCTGGGGCAAGGGCGATGAAGCAATGCTAATGATAGGGAATGAAACCTGGCAGTGTCACCGTAGCCACTGATCGCTTTTCCATTGGGTTACAGTATAATGCTGCAAACACTCAGGCTTAACGAGGCGTAATGAAATATAAAGATCTTCGCGACTTTATCGCGTTACTGGAAAAGCGCGGCGAGCTCAAACGAATTAGCCAGCCCATCGATACTTACCTGGAAATGACGGAAATAGCCGATCGCACATTGCGCGCTAAAGGCCCGGCCCTATTATTTGAAAACCCCAAAGGTTACGACATTCCGGTATTAGCTAACCTCTTTGGCACTCCTGAACGCGTAGCCCTAGGTATGGGCCAAGATAATGTAGAGGCCTTGCGTGAAGTAGGTAAGCTGTTGGCCTTTTTAAAAGAGCCTGAGCCCCCGAAAGGTATTAAAGAAGCCATAGGCCAGCTGCCGGTGTTCAAGCAAGTGCTTAACATGCCAGCGAAGGAAGTGAAGAAAGCGCCATGCCAACAAGTAGTATTAGCTGGGGAGCAAGTAGATTTAACCCGCTTGCCCATTCAGCACTGCTGGCCCGGTGATGCTGCACCGTTGATCACTTGGGGCCTAACCGTTACCAAGGGCCCGTACAAGAAACGCCAGAACCTCGGTATATATCGTCAGCAATTATTGGGGAAAAACAAGATCATCATGCGTTGGCTATCCCATCGCGGTGGTGCGCTTGACTTTCAAGAGTGGTGTAAAGAGCATCCGGGTGAACCTTATCCGGTGTCGGTTGCCCTCGGAGCCGACCCTGCCACCATACTAGGGGCGGTAACACCTGTGCCCGATACTCTGAGTGAATACGCCTTTGCAGGTTTACTTCGTGGCGGTAAGACCGAAGTGGTCAAGTCTGTTTCCAACGATTTACAGGTTCCCGCTAGTGCCGAATTCGTGCTTGAAGGTTACATTGCTCAAGACGAGCGCGCCCCAGAAGGGCCTTATGGTGACCATACCGGGTATTACAATGAGGTCGATGACTTCCCTGTTATGACGGTGACGCATGTTACGCACCGTGAAAATCCTATTTATCACAGCACCTATACTGGCCGCCCACCCGATGAGCCGGCTATTTTAGGCGTCGCCCTGAACGAGGTATTTGTACCTATACTGCAAAAGCAATTCCCAGAGATTGTCGATTTTTACCTGCCCCCAGAAGGCTGCTCATACCGCATGGCCGTAGTGACCATGAAAAAGCAGTATCCAGGACATGCAAAACGAGTAATGATGGGAGTCTGGTCGTTCTTACGCCAGTTTATGTACACTAAGTTCGTCATTGTCTGTGATGACGATGTCAACGCACGCGACTGGAATGATGTCATTTGGGCGATCACCACCCGTATGGACCCCGCTCGCGACACCACCCTAGTGGAAAACACCCCGATCGATTATCTCGACTTTGCTTCACCCGTTTCTGGTTTAGGTTCGAAAATGGGCATGGACGCAACCAATAAGTGGCCAGGAGAAACGGATCGCGAATGGGGTGAGCCTATCGTTATGGATGACAAGGTCAAACAACGCGTTGACGAAATCTGGGATTCCCTAGGTATCGACTAAAGTGCAGACTTATCGCCACAGCCGCTTATGTGATACGCTGTGGCGCAGCTAAAATCATAAAGGTTAATCATGCAAACACTAAAAGCGGATGTGGTAAGCATCACGCCACTGACAGAATTTGTTTCCAAGGTTGTCTTGGCACCAGAGCAGCCAGCTGAGTTTGAAGCGGGTCACTACTTGCAGCTCGTTTTAGCCGAGAAAGATAAGCGCGCCTTCTCTATCGCCAGCCGCCCAAGCCAAAAACAGCAAATTGAGCTGCATATCGGCGCATCGGGCGCTGATAGCTATGCGATGCAAGCCCTCGATCATTTGCGCCAGCACCATGAAAATGGCACCCAAGCGCTGATTGAAGTAGGTTTAGGCGTATCGCAGTTACGCATCGACTGCACCCGTCCGGTGGTATTGTTAGCCGGTGGCACCGGTTTTTCATACGTAAAATCAATGGCCGACCACCTAGCTGAAATTGACTGTGACCGTCCCGTCTTTTTTTACTGGGGTGTGAAGCATGAAGATGCTTTATATGCCAAAGAGGAAATGCAGCAGTGGGCAGCTAAACGCAGTAACTTCACTTTTATCCCGGTGGTTGAGCAGCCTCAAGGTGAATGGCATGGTCATACCGGCCTTGTGCACCACGCGGTGATGAAAGACATTGTTTCCTTGGAGCCTTACTCTATTTATATGGCGGGACGCTTCGACATGATAGGCATTGTACGCGACGACTTCATTGAGCATGGTGCCCAGCGCGAATATATGTTTGCCGACGCATTTGCTTTTATCAAGTAGCGGCAGCAAGCTAAAGCCCTACATTTCATCGATGTAGGGCTAACTCTCACTCAACCATCCGTTAAATCGAACACTTCCATTTATTTATTCCCTTTTACCTATCAAAAAGACAAGCCTACACTGCTCCTAAGACTTAAAGGAGTGACGATTATGTTCGATTTAAAAGTACAGCATGCTATGAGCCGCAGCTTTCTTTCTCTCAGCCCAGACTTGGAACTAACAGCGGCCATTGCGCTGCTCAAGAAGCACCAAGTTATAGGCGCACCTGTTGTTGATGAGCAACAACAGTTGGTGGGTTACTTGTCGGAGCAGGATTGTCTGGCACCGCTGACCATCAATAGCTATTTTTGTGATGGCCGCATTACAGTGGCTGATGTGATGCACCAAGATGTGCTCACAACATCCACACAGACGCCACTGCTGGAGGTTGCGCTAAAAATGCAACAACCTCATAAACCCAAGCAATACCCCGTAGTGGAGCAAAACAAAGTGATAGGCATCGTTAGCCGTACTCAGGTTTTACATGCGCTAAGTCGCAGCTATCAAAGCTGCAATGCAGCCTAATTTATGAACGCTGCGCCGCTTTCACTTTTAATGCAGCTTTATCACCGTCACTTAAATAAGCGATAGTCAGGGCGTTTTCTTGGGCCTGAGTGATATGCTCTTGGCTGAGGCCGGCTTGGTAGGCAGCATGCTGATATTCATTAGCAAGCTCGATACCTTGCACCGCTGGGTCATCGGTGTTGATGCTAGCCAAAATGCCATGCTCTAAAAATTGTTTGAGCGGATGTGTATCAATTTGAGCTACTGTGCTGGTGAGTACATTACTGGTCAAGCAAGATTCAATACCGATACGGTGATCGCGCAAATAATCCATCAGTTTGGGGTCTTTAGCGGCGTTAACGCCGTGGCCGATGCGGTCAGCCCCTAATCCTTCAATGGCTTGCCAGATACTGCGTGAATCTTCGGCCTCGCCAGCGTGAATAGTCGCTCGCAAGTCGGCTTTATGAACTTGCCTAAAGTGATCAACAAACAACTCCCCGGGGAAGCCCAACTCATCACCAGCTAAATCAACGGCGACCATGTGCTCTTTGAAGGCTAAGATGGCATCGAGTTCTTGCTGGCACTTTTGCTGGCCAAAGGTACGCGATAAAATGCCAATTAAGTTGACTTGAACGTCATGCTCTTGCACCGCGCTGTGGATACCATCAACCACCGCTTCCACGACACCTTGCGGATGCAAACCATGACTCATCGCCATGTAATAGGGGCTAAAGCGCAACTCGGTATAGTCAATACCTTGTGCAGCTGCGTCTTCGACATTTTCAATAGCAATACGACGACAGGCGTCATAATCCCCTAACACTTTCACTCCCCAATCCAGCTTAGCCAGAAATGAGACTAAGTCTGGAGCAACCTCGATTACCTGAACATGAGGGCGTAGCGATTCAAGATCGCTGCCTGGAAGGTCAAGATTAAACTGCTGACCAAGCTCTAAAATTGTTTTGGCACGCACATTGCCATCAAGGTGGCGGTGTAAGTCGAGCAATGGTAACTGGCGATTGATCATAATGACCCCCTAGGTTTCGATAAAATTTCGCGGATCATACGCACTTGAGGGATAAATTCAAGCTACGCGTGCTGCTTCGCTGGGTGCTGTTTTAACTGCATGGCGATACTACTAAATAACCGCTCCGCGTCTATGGGTTTGACCACGTAATCATTCATCCCGTAGTGCTCAGCCAGCTTAAAATCATGCTCTTGAGCATTGGCAGAGAGCCCAATAATTGGCAAGTCGTCTAGCAGTAGCTCATTGCGAATAGCTCTAGCTGCGGTTAAACCATCCATGTTCGGCATTTGAATATCCATTAGAACTAAGTCATAGTGGTTTTCACTCACCATCTCAATAGCCTCGACACCGTCATTAGCAATATCAGGCTGAGCTCCTTTGCCCTCGAGCATGGCTTTGGCAACTTGTTGGTTTAACAAGTTATCCTCAACTAACAAAATAGCGACGCCGGTGAGGTCTAACTCCAAAGTGGCTTGCTCTTTCGCCTTGGGCACATCGGGACGCACAGCTAAAGGGCTCTGTTTGGGCAAATAGACACGAAAACACGAGCCTAGCCCCTCTTCACTTTCTAGAGAAATACGCCCGCCCATTAAGGTGACCAGTTTCTGACAGATACTCAAGCCTAATCCTGTGCCGCCGAAGCGTCGTGAGGTGGAGCCATCGGCTTGAGAAAAGGGCTTAAACAATTGCTTTTGAATATCTTCGCGAATGCCCATGCCGGTATCCGTGACACTAAAGCAAAGCTCGTTATCGTGTTCGTCTACCTTTAGGCGGATCGCCCCTTGCTGGGTGAATTTAACGGCATTATTTAATAGGTTTAATAACACTTGCTTAAGGCGAATTGCATCGGTGTGGAATACAGGGTTCACTCCCTCGTTAATTTCATAGTCAATCACTAAACTTTTGTTACCCGCTTCCACACTCATAAGGTGTTTTAGTTCTTTGCACAGCTCTTCAAGTTCTAAAGGCTCTTGATACAACTCTAGTTTGCCCGCCTCCATTTTCGAAAAGTCGAGGATATCATTGAGCACCCGAAGTAATACGCTCAGAGCACTGTCGGCTTGAGTGATATATTGCTGTGCTTGTGGCCAATCTTGTTGTTGCAACGCTAAATAGTGCAAACCTTTAATGCCATTGATTGGCGTACGAATTTCATGGCTCATGTTAGCCAGAAACTGAGACTTAGCGTCATTGGCACTATCAGCTTTGGCTTTTTCTTCTCGTAACACCCGGGTTTGTTTTGCTACTTGGTCACGCACCCGAATATTACTGCCGGTAATAGCGATTAAAAAAGTAATTAGTAACCATACAAACAACATGCCTATGACCTGTGCATACCAGTAGCCAGACCATGCGTGGGCTATTCCTTGACGGTGCAAATTAAGTTGCCATTGGCGGTTAGCGATGGCAAAGTCATGACGCATGATAACGGGTCCGGACTGCGCTAAAGGTAAAATAACTTTATGAGGCTGCGCACTCATATCCACCAGCTCAACCCCAACATTATTAAAGGTCAGGTTGGCCATCGCCGAGCGATACAACAAGGGCAAGCTAACCACCGCAGCCACATACCCTCTGATACTTTTATCTTTGGCTCTGACAGGCGACAACACCAAAAACCCTAAGTCTCCTTGAGGGCTACTCTCTAGCGCAAAGGTATCAGTGACGAAGAGTTCACCTTTATAAGCTTGAAGATGCTTAAAATAAGGCTCAGCACTGATATCTAAACCAAAAACCTGTCGCATTCCCTGAGAAAAGTGGCCGTAGTAAACCGGAAAGTGTGCGCCATTATTGGTATCGCGCTCATAGCGGGCAAACACTTTGAAAGGGTTGCTCATTTCCACCGTGGTAGATTGTTCAAACTGAGCGATATCTTGGCTTTTTACTTTAGGCATCCACACCAGCGCGTTGATTTCTGGATTGTAATTCATCTGTTTAGCCGTAAACTCACGAAACTCGCCACGAGTCACCGACTGTTGATTACCAATGAAGGATGCTAACACTTGAGTATTGGCCCGCAGGCGAGTAAGAATTTCGTCGAATTGGTCAACAACGACCTGAGCTTGAGCTTGGAATAATTCTTGGTCTTTATTGTGCTTATTGGTTGCAGCAGCATAAAAGGTCAGGCTAATGGCTGCATAAATCACCATGGATGGCACAATCACTTGTAAGCGATGACGCATCACCGCGAAGTTGAAGCCTGCCAACAACAACGGTGTAAAAATCATAACTCCGATGCTATCGCCTATCCACCAAGTGACGAAGCTGTCCCATCGCGCCACCTCAGGAATAACGCCATTAGTGATAAGCAGCTCAGTCCCCACTGCAGCGGCGAAGACACAAACAACTGGTCCACCAAAAATAATACTGGTGATGGTCAGTTTGAGGTCTGAGAGATCCAGAGGCGCTTTTATTATTCGAGTGATGACCCAGTAACCTAGAAAGGCCTGAGCAGTTGAAGCTGCGGTCACGGAGGCCGCATGCAAAGCAACCTGCCAGTGTAAGATGTCGGCGACCACTTCAAGGTGAAGTAAGTTGGTCATCAACGCGCCAAGCACAATGCCAACCAACGCTCGCCGCCCTGCAATCAATAATGCCGCTAACGCTATTCCTGAGGGGGGCCAGGAAGCCACCGCATAGCCATCAATAGCCAGTAGCGCGTTGCTTAAAAAGCCGGTAATGAAGTAACCCAGTGCTACTACAAAGGTTAAGTTAAAGAGATTCTTCATTACCTTCCCTGCTTCTGGTCTTAAGTCTTAGCTGTGATCGAGAACCAATAATGCTTTTTCAGCTTGCTGCGTTGCGCGATAACTACGCATCGCACGCTGCGGATGAGGCAGGGTTTGTTGTTGTGCTAGCACCTTATCGAAAATACGCGATGCGAGGTCATGCTCTCCTTGGCTTTGTGCCAAGTAAGCGAGGCACAATAGCATTTCTGCTTCGTCAGGTTGCTTCTTCAATTCTTGTTGCAGTGCCTTTTGCAGCGCTTCAACGTCACCTTGCTCTATCTCACTAAGGATAGACAATAATTGCGAATATTCACCGCGTTTCAATAACTTCTTCAGGGCATCAGTCACCGACGCAATGTCGCCTATGCGCACAACAGCACGTAAATAGTGTGTATGTGCCGCCTCACGGATATGCTTTGGCAGCTCACTTTGGCGCTTATCGAGCTGAGTTTTATCTGCTCCTTGGAAATATTGTCGTAGCGCCCAGTCCCATTGGTATTCATTAAGACTTTGTAATTTCACCAAACGCGGCACTAGCTCTGCAAATTCACTGTACTTTCGTAATCTTAGTAGCACCTGTGCATACAAATTTAGCTGCTGTGAAGTCGCTTTTTTACTATTACACTGTTGCCGTAAGGTCGCTAATACCTCTGCATCTGAGTGGCTCTCTAACCACAGTGCTGCCGGCTTCGCACGGTTGGTATCCGAGAGTTCATCAAGCAAGTTAAGGGCTAGATCTGGCTTATCTTGACGCAAACTTGCTTTGGCACGCATTGCCAATGCAAAATCCTGCCAATGGTCTTCCACCTTGCCTTTGCTCAATGTATGTTGCAGCTGCTCCATGTCGTCATTAATCAGCGCCCAAATCGCTTGTTCCAATACGGCCTGTTTGCGCTCTTTCGCGCGCGCGAAAAAGCCATGACGCAAATTGCGGTAACTGCCCCAGCCATAGCGCACCAAGCTGTAAATTAGGTAGCCAAGAAACAGCGCCAAGGCAGTAAGAATGGTGAAGCTTACAATGCTTCCCTCTACAGTCCACTGACCAAACGCAATAAGAACATAACCTTTCTCATCTATCAGCCAAGGCGCTATCGCTGCAACTGCAGCAATAACAATAAAAACAATTAATAAACGCGCCATATTAAGACTCCCCCACAACCTGAACAGAGCTGAGCGTAACTGGCTGCTGAGGAACCAAGGTTTTTAATTGGAGCTGTTTAAGCTGACCCAAAAACTGGCTGGTCTGCGGTTGTTGCAGGTTAAAGTAACGCGTCACGATATCGGCGGCACTCTGCAAAGCTTGTGTATACAACTTGGGATGTTTATGGCTAGCGGCAAAGCCTGCCTGATCAAGATAAAAGTGAAGTCGCTGTTTAATAAGTCGCTGCTGCTGGTTATCTAATAATGGCTCTATAGCGGCCTCGCGCTTGCGCACTTTTATAAAATCATCCACCAGCTTATCCCAGGTTGCAGCTAAATTGCGTCGCCAATCAGATACATTGTCCGACAATGCCTGTGATTGCTCACCATTGTTTTCGGTAGGCGCCAATTCAACCATATTAAATTGTAACTTATCGACCTGACCACCAAGGCCGTGAAGTCGAAGCACCACCGCTTCAACATCGGCCACTTCGATGCTGGCCAGCTGCTGTAAATCAGTGTGAATAGCGCGTCTTAATTGGGCATTCCCAGGATAACTTGCCAGTAATGCATCGAGTCGCTTCAGCGTTGCTGCAGCGCCTGCGTAGTTCGCTTCCGACCAAAGTTGAAAATCAGCCATGGCGACCAAGCGCTTCACTTCGTTGATGTCTAACGGCGGTTGCTCTTGATTGTTCAAGCCATCAATGGCTTGCTCTATTTGCCCAGCTACGGCACGTTGATTAGCGCTTAGCTCACCATTAACTCTATCACTAAACTGTCGTTGCCATTGCTGAGCACTATGTTGCTGTTGTTGCAGAGCGTTGGCCAATGCTTCGAGGCGTTGGTTGAGCGCTTGATTATCGCTTTGTAGCTGCTCTAAATGCTGTTGTAGTTGGTTCTGTCCTTGGTCTTGCGCCTGCTGTTGTAACCAATATTGATATCCAGTTACCCCAGCCGCAGCCAATGCCACCAGCAACGCTAGAACGGCTGTTTTACTTATTTTTTGTGTCATTGGTTTACTCTGTGATGGTACTGCTTTAGGTTGTGTTGCGCTTGGCGCAGGCTCACTCTTTGGTGTGTTTTTTGGTTGTTCGCTCATGTTTCCTTCCTGCTCGGCACCAATACATGCGGCAATGGCCTCGTTGTCGACATCGGCTGCAACCTTAATGTGCTCGCCTTTCACCCCAAGCTTCACTAGGTGCGCCTTAGTGCGCTCACTTACAATGTAAAATTGCCTTGATTTAAGCCACTGTAACAGGCTTTCATCTTGGCAAGCAAAAATAGCATCTGCACCACTGTTACTGGTGATTACCAACGCCTCAACACCCTGCTGCTGCCACTGCTGTAACCATGCCTTGCTGCTACCGTTGACAGCTTTGCGCTCGTAAGTCACCAGTGAGTTAACAAAAGCACCTCGGTCTTTCAGCGTTTTGGCAATCAAAGTGCGCCCACCTCGGCCTTTGATTAACACGACTGTTTTGCCTTCAACCTTCTGCAGCTCGGGTAATCTCAATAACCCTTCAGAGTCATGCTGTTTTTTTGGCACCTTGGCATTACATAAGAATTGCTGTTCAAGGGCTTGAGCGGTCGTGGGTCCAACCGCAAAGCAAGCCAAATTGGCGGGTAAGGTATCGCGCTGTTGATACAATCCTTGCACAGCATCTTGCGACACAAAAATAGCGATATCAGCCTCATCGAGGGTAGCCAGCTGATTTGCGTCGACTGAGAGATAGTCAATCTGCAGCACAGGTGTGGTACTGACGCGATGACCTGCAGCAATCAACAACTCAGCGAGTGCTTCTCCTTTGCCTTGAGGGCGGGTGACCACAATATGCGCCATAGTAATAAATCCGTATTATTTTAGTTCGCCATATACTTCGGCAAGAATACTTCCCGCCCCTTGCGCTAACAGGTCATCCGCTAGCGAAATACCAAGCTGCTCAGCTTCAGAAGCGGGACCGGAGATCTCAGCTCGTAAAATTTGCTGACCATCCACCGAACCCACTAAACCACGTAAATAAACGTGATCTTCGTTGAGCTCGGCATAGGCTCCTATTGGAACCTGGCAACCTCCCTGAAGTCGACGATTCATCGCTCGCTCAGCATCAACTCGAATCCGGGTTTCGCGATGCTCCAGCGGTGCTAGCAATGCCTTAATCGCCATATCATCACTGCGACACTCGATACCCACAGCCCCTTGGCCATTGGCAGGGAGTGATTGCTCAGCACTGATATAACTGCGAATACGCTCGGGCATGTGCAACCGTATTAAACCGGCCGCAGCAAGAATAATGGCGTCATATTGACCATCATCTAGTTTTGCCAAGCGGGTGTTCACATTACCTCGTAAATCACGCACCTCTAAATCTGGGCGCTGCTCTTTAAGTTGGCACTGCCGGCGTAGGCTGGACGTGCCGACGATAGCACCTGCAGGCAAGCTATCAATGTTATCAAACGTATTCGAAACAAAGGCGTCACGAGGGTCTTCACGCTCACAGATGGTGTGTAACTCGAGACCCTTGGGAAACTCTACCGGGACATCTTTCATTGAATGCACAGCGATATCAGCGCGACCATCCAGCATCGCTTGCTCAAGCTCTTTAACAAACAAGCCTTTTCCACCCACTTTTGCCAGTGGCGTATCAAGAATAATGTCACCCTTGGTGGTCATGGTGACGAGCTCTACGGTAATACCCCTGTGATGACGCTCTAGTTGCGCTTTTACAAACTCAGCTTGCCATAGCGCTAACGCGCTTTTGCGAGTAGCAATACGTACTCGCGCGGTCGAATTGGTCATGAAATTCCTACTTCGAATTTATCGTGAGCCAACCAAGCGAAATGCTCGGGTAGCCAATAGTTTATTATTTTCGTCTCTCAGCTCTACTCGCCATGTGCCGAGCTGGCTTGGCATGATGTTCTTAGACGAGAAGGTACGGTAACGAGTGGTATGAACACCGAGCTCAACGTTGGCCATAGTTTGGTCATTAAAGTACCACACATGCTTTACTTTTTGTCCTTGTAAACCATGTAATTCGGTGAAGAAAAACAGCTGTTGCTGGAAGTCACTGGTTTTTACTTCTTGGCCAAGAGAGTTAATCGGTTCACGGTCTTGCACAGCGGTTGTGAGCACCGCTCGGCTTACCTTGTCGGTGTCAATTTTGGTGCCTTGAGACAAGCTTGCTACTTTAGCCTCAGTATTAAACTCACTCTCGGGCGCAGGCGCATCCACTGTCGTGTCATTCGCCTGTGCCTCAGTTGAGGACGCGGAAGTGGAGCTCTCAACAGTGCTCGTTTCATTGGTACTCACTTGTGCCACCAGCATTTGCTCAGACTCCACCATGGCGCTCTTTGAGTCAGCCTCTACTTCATCTTCTTTGTGGGGCTGGCTCGATTGCACTGTTGCCTGCGCAGCTGACGCGACGGGTGCTGCTTTTGCAACCGTGACCTCTTGCGCACTTTCATTGGGCGCTTCAGCCTGACTCTGTATACCATCGGAGGACGCCGTATTCACCTCGCCCTGCTCGGCGTTGGCAGGCGTAAATGCTAGGTACCAAATCGCAGCCACAGAACACAAACCAAGCGTTGCAGCACCAACGATGCGGCGCCAATGCCATTGATATTGCACTTCCTTGCGCTCAATACGTTGAGTCTTGTTATTCATATTCGCTGTGATCACGATTTTTTGTCCCATTACCGTTGTTCCTGAATCATTATTAACTTAGTCGCTCAAGCAGCCATTGTCGAATAGCGTGCAGCTCGGCATCACAGACTTGGTGGGCCATAGCGTAAGATTGCCAAGATACGTTCATGCCTTCATTTTGCAGGTAAGTATAGGCTTGTTTACCTGCTTCTAAAGGCACCACATTGTCAAAATCGCCATGAGCCATGAAAATATTAAGATCGCGATGGCGGGCCTCATCCGTTAAGCGCTCAGGCTCAGACATATAGGTTGATAGCGCCATAACACCGGCCAGCTTATGATGGTAACGCGGCGCTAAGTGTAAGGCGATAACTCCCCCTTGAGAGAAGCCAGCTAAAATAATTTTATCCGCAGGGATCCCGGCAGCTATCTGCTCGTCTATTAATGCACTGATACTTTGCGCCGATTGTTGCACACCTTGGGCATCTGCACGTTTATCTAGATCAAGAGATTTGATGTCGTACCAAGCCCGCATCTCCATACCACCATTGATGGTCACCGCTTGCACCGGGGCGTGAGGGAAGAGGAACTTGACTCCGAGCTCCGCTGGTAGGTTTAAGTGTGCAGCAACAGGTGCAAACCCTTCACCTGAATCGCCTAAACCGTGAAGCCAGATAACTGTACATTTGTGCTCTGGCGCATCAAACACACTCACGCCGTCAAAGCTACTCACTTAATCATGCTCCCAGCGGATTTCAACACCCGCTTGTTTACTCGCCGCATCACACATAAACTGCCAAAATTCCGCACCAGAGCGGTTATCAATCCAAGTATCGCCGCGTAGTTCAAAATGGTGTCCGTTAAACTTAGTAGCGACCCAAACTTGATGTAATGGCGCTTGTTTATTAATGACGATTTTGCTGCGATCAGCAAAGATAATTTCTAATATGCCAGCTGCAGACTCATAATCTAAATCCGCATCAATATCGTCTATCTGCTCTTCTATTGTTAGCATCAAGGCATCGGCTAACTGATGGTATTCGGTATCGGTCATGGTGGTTTCGCTCATTGTGGCTGCGCTCCTATATGCTCGCAGTAACGTTCGATGGGAAATAATTCAACAGCAACGACTACATTTTTTGTATTTTCTGTTACTCTGCGATTATAAAACGAGTCATATTAATTATCTATCGAATCGCTATGTACAAAAGTCATCGTTTGCTTCGTATCCTTGCAGCCTCCAGCTTAACGCTTCTCAGTGCGTGTGGTCAAAGCGGCGCGCTCTATTTGCCACAACAAGAACAAGTAGATAACCAACAAGCAGAAACACCGCTAAATGCCAAGGAAACCGCAAACGATAACGCAGAGCCGTCGCCACAGCAGTAAAAGCAATGGCCTTGGCGCAACTTTGTAGGCATAGTAACAGCATAGAGTGAGCGATTATAAAGCGTTATGTTAGTTAACTTTTCAAAGATGCATGGTTTGGGTAATGACTTTATGGTCGTGGACAATGTTACCCAAAATATTTTTCTCTCCCGAGACCAGATCAAGCGCTTGGCGGATCGCCATTTTGGCGTTGGCTTTGACCAGCTGCTGATGGTGGAAGCACCTTATTCACCGGATTTAGACTTTCATTACCGCATTTTTAACGCCGATGGCAACGAGGTTGAACAATGCGGTAACGGCGCACGTTGTTTTGCTCGCTTCGTACGTATGAAGGGACTCACTAATCGTCATAAAATCACCGTTTCCACTAAAGGCGGCAATATGACGCTGTATATTGAAAAAGACGGGCAAGTGACGGTCAATATGGGGCAGCCAATATTAGAGCCCAAAGATATACCGCTGCAAGCCAATAAGCGTGAGCTAACCTATATTCTTCGCCACCAAGAACATACATTATTTATGGGCGCCGCATCGATGGGTAATCCACACTGTGTGATCGAGGTTGAAGACATTACTGCCGCCGAGGTGCACACCCTAGGTCCAGCTGTTGAGCAGCATGAACGCTTTCCAAAGCGTGCCAATGTCGGTTTTATGCAGATTATTGACGAGTCTCATATTAAACTCAGAGTGTGGGAGCGTGGCGCAGGTGAAACCTTAGCCTGTGGCAGCGGTGCATGTGCAGCCGCCGTTGTCGGCCAGTTGCAAAGCAAGCTTGGGCGCAACGTCAAGGTCGACCTACCAGGCGGAGCATTGCAAATACGGTGGCAAGGTGAAGGTCATCCAGTCAAGATGACGGGCCCCGCAGAGCATGTTTTTGACGGACAAATAGCCTTATGAGCGAATTAACTACACAGCAAGTCAGTGAATACCTACAACAGAACCCAGACTTCTTTTTAGAAAATCCGGGCGTGTTTGCTTGTATGAACTTTGGCTCTCAGCATGAGAGCGTCGCTTCCTTACAACTGCGCCAGCAGCAGCTATTAAGAGAGCAAAACCTTGCTCTTCAAGAACAATTACAACAACTTGTAAGTCAAGCGAAGCAAAACGAACAGGTTTACCAAGTATTCAGTGCCTGCCATCGCCAACTTATGAGTGACTGTGAGTTTGTCGAGCTTGCCAGTAGCCTAGAGCAACTTATTTGCGAGCAACTGCAGCTTAACGAGTGCAAGTTGGTTCAGTACAATGACGCTCTGCAACCGCTAATAAATAGCCGTTTACACGCACAAGGCCATTATCTAGGACGTCTCTCGGAACAAGAGCAGGCATTGATCTTTAATCATACCTGCAAGAGCGCGGCATTGTACTTAATTGGTGAGCCGGATGCGCCCTTGGCATTGCTCGCGTTTGCCAGCGAAGATGAACTGCATTTTGAGCCCGCGCAGGACAGCTTTTTTATCTTCGAGTTTGTGAAAGCATTACAAGAGCGTCTTGCTACCAGTTCATGAGCGAGTCGCAGGCGCTAACATTTTCGACCATGGCTGACACTTGGGCCACACCTGTCCAGTCGTACAGCGATTATCTTCGTTTTGAAAAACAATATTCGCCACTCACCTTAGAACAATATCAACGGCAACTTCTCGAAGTGGCGCGGTATTATCATGAAGAGCGTGATGGTTGGCTGACCTTGAGCGCGGATGATATTCGCCGGTTCGCCATGTCATTGCGAGCACGAGGCCTAAGTGCACGTACCGTCAGTTTGAAATTAAGTTGTCTGAGGGCTTTTTTTCGCTATTTGAAGCTTTACCACCAGCACCACGACAACCCGGCGCAGTACGTAAAAGGGCCAAAGTTCGATAAGCCCCTGCCTCGTAACTTAGATGTAGACCAAATGCATCAGTTGTTGGATATTGATGATGATGATCCCCTTGCAGTTCGTGATAAAGCCATGATGGAGCTGATGTATTCCAGTGGTTTGCGGATCAGCGAACTGGTGAGCTTAAATGTAACCGATATAGACGTGCGTGGCGGAGAAGTTCGGGTCCTAGGTAAAGGCCGTAAAGAGCGTATTGTTCCTGTGGGCCGCCAAGCCATTAGCGCATTAAACTCGTGGCTAAAAATACGCCCAGCGCTGATCGGCCAAGACTCTGATGCGCTATTTTTATCACAGCGCAAGTTGCGCATTTCTGCTCGTCACGTACGTGAGCGCATGCGGGAATGGGGTGTCAAACAAGGGATTAGTGCCCAGGTACATCCACACAAACTACGCCACTCTTTTGCTTCGCATGTACTTGAGTCCAGTGGTGATTTGCGCGCGGTGCAAGAGTTGCTTGGACACAGCAGCTTGTCCGCCACTCAGGTTTATACCCATTTGGACTTTCAACACCTTGCTAAGGTGTATGATAATACCCACCCTAGAGCCAAAAAACAGAAGTAACTATGATTCGATTCAATCGCGCTTTAGAGCAAGCCAAAGTGCTCAGTTTTGATTTGGATGACACGCTGTATAACAATCACCCGGTCATTAAGGCTGCACTGCAGGCGCAACATGATTACTTACAAACATTGCCGCAATGGCGCGAGCAAGAAGCTGATTTTTGGCAATACTGTCGCGAGCAGGCGTTAATGCAGCAGCCAGCGTTAGCGCATGATGTTACCGCCCTACGTAAGCAGGCACTTACTCACGCCATGAATCACTTGGGTGTTGATAACAGCCATGCTGAACATGCCTATCGGGCGTTTGCCGAGGCCCGCAGTGACATTGTTGTTGCCGACAGTGTGCTGGCATTATTGGACACTTTGCGCCAACGCTTTCGCCTGATAGCCATCACCAACGGCAATGTCGATGTCACCCGCTTTAACCTTCATGGCCAGTTTGATGCCGTGTTTATGGCCGGCCCAGACGGTCGTGCTAAACCCTATAGCGACCTTTACCACAAAGCAGCGCAGGCAATGGCAGTCACACCGCAGCAAATAATCCATATCGGCGATAGCTTAGACACCGATGTACAAGGCGCTAATAATGCTGGTTGCAAGAGTGTATGGCTGAATAACCAAGCGATTAGCTACCAGTACAAGGGGCTAGCGGATATGGAGATTAGCGATATCCATGAGCTCGAGATTCTCACTTAAACCGGTTAGTTTGTCCGAGTGTTTAACAGCTCAGCGTCGTATTCCAGAGCTTGCCACTGGTGCCAGCCTGGTTCGTTATGAGCGAAGAATCGCAGCGGCTCCTTTCCTTGCTCTCGTAGCTTATCAGCAACATCATATTATCGGTTTTAAACTGGGCTTTGCGTTGTCACCACAATGTTTTTATAGCTGGCTTGGCGGTGTGGTGCCCAGTTATCGCTCTCAAGGGGTAGCCAGGGCGCTGCTGCAATATCAAGAGCGCTGGGCCATCAAGAAATTCAAGTTAAGAGCATGATGTGCTTTAGCGCTATGCGTGCCATGTTGGCGAAATATCAGTACCTACAACTCACTGCCAATAGCCAAATTGATGCCGACACTAAGATCGTATTTAGCAAGCTGCTATAAAGCCATCAGGTGCCAGTTCGGGCCTGCAACACCATAGTTAATGACAAAGAGACAGCGCACTGGTTATAAAAACAGTATTCTATTTAGCCAAGCTGGAACTCTTGTTATACTGGTGGCAATTATGACAGGTGGAACGCGGCGATGGATGTATCTGAATTACTTGATGGCTTAAACGACAAGCAACGCGAGGCGGTAGCAGCACCGTTGCAAAATATGCTGGTATTAGCAGGAGCTGGCTCGGGCAAAACCCGAGTCTTGGTGCACCGCATCGCTTGGCTTACTCAAGTTGAAGGAGCCTCGCCTTTTAGCATCTTCGCCGTAACCTTTACCAATAAAGCCGCAAAAGAGATGCGTGCTCGTGTCGAGCAGACCATTCAAGGCTCCGTTGGCGGCATGTGGGTAGGCACATTCCACGGCTTGGCACACCGTATTTTGCGCGCCCATCACCGCGAAGCCAAGCTACCTGAGTCTTTTCAAATTCTTGATAGCGATGATCAACAGCGAATGATCCGTCGCTTACTCAAGGCCATGAATATTGATGAGAAGAAGTGGCCAGCCAAACACCTTGCGTGGTATATCAGCGCCAAAAAAGATGAGGGCCTGCGCCCGGGTGACATCCAAGCCTATGATGTCAACGAGCAGCTATTGCTGCGCGTCTATTCAGCTTACCAAGAGGCTTGCGATCGCGCCGGACTGGTCGATTTTGCAGAAATACTGTTGCGCTGCTACGAGGTACTGCAGCAAAACCCCACTCTGCTGCGCCATTATCAACAACGCTTTGCCCATATTCTGGTGGATGAGTTTCAAGATACCAATACCATTCAATACCGCTGGCTTGCACTGATCGCAGGCGATACCAACAGCATGATGATTGTCGGCGATGATGATCAAAGTATCTATGGCTGGCGTGGTGCCCGTATCGAGAATATCAAACGCTTTTTAGACGACTTCGACGCCGAAACCATTCGTCTTGAACAAAATTACCGCTCGACTGCCACCATCTTGAAAGCGGCGAACTCTCTGATTGAGAATAACGCAGAACGCATGGGTAAAAATTTGTGGACCGACGGCAATCAAGGCGAGCCTATTTCCATCTATGCTGCTTTTAACGAGCTAGATGAAGCGCGCTTTATTGTTGGCAAAATAAAAACCTGGATGGATGCGGGCAATGCGCTAACCGATACCGCAATTCTTTACCGTAACAATGCGCAATCTCGAGTCTTAGAGGAAGCCTTGTTACAAGAGGGGTTAAAGTACCGTATTTATGGCGGCATGCGCTTCTTCGAGCGCCAAGAAATCAAAGATGCATTATGTTATTTGCGCCTGGTCAGTAACCGTCAAGATGATGCCGCCTTTGAGCGTGTGATCAACACCCCAACTCGAGGCATTGGCGATAAGACGCTCAGTCATATTCGTGACTGTGCCCGAGCCGAGTCGCTGCCGTTATGGTATGCCGCCAAGGCTATCTTAGAGCAGAAACATTTGTCTGGTCGCGCCGCCACGGCAGTTAATCGCTTTATTGAGTTGGTTGAGGGGGTGGAGCAGCGTATTGCTGAGTTGACCCTCGCAGAGCAGGCAAAATACACCATAGAGAATACCGGTTTGATGGCCATGTATCAGGCCGAAAAAGGCGAGAAAGGCCGTGCTCGCGTGGAAAACTTAGAAGAGCTTATTAACGCTTGCGAGCAATATGAATTACCCGTTGATGAAGAGTTTTCCTCACCACTGCAAGGCTTTTTAGCCTATACCTCTTTAGAGGCCGGAGAGGGTCAAGCCGAAGAGCACGAAGACGCAGTGCAAATGATGACTCTGCACTCTGCCAAAGGCTTAGAGTTTCCACTGGTATTTATGGTCGGTGTAGAGGAAGGCATGTTCCCATCACAACAAAGCCAAGAGGAAAGTGGTCGCTTAGAAGAAGAGCGCCGTCTATGTTATGTGGGCATGACCCGAGCCATGGATAAACTCTATATTACCCACGCTGAAAGCCGGCGCTTATATGGCCAAGAAAAGTATCACAGCCCGTCACGGTTCCTACGAGAAATGCCGGAAGACTGTGTAGAAGAGATCCGTGTTAAAACAAAAATCTCAGCGCCGCAACAAGCTAACCGCTTTAGCCCTTCATTGACTCAAGCAGCGTTTGCCGACAGTGGCTTTAGCCTCGGCCAGCGAGTTCTCCATGCTAAGTTTGGTGAGGGTACCGTGCTTAACTACGAAGGGGCTGGCCCGCAATCACGGGTACAAGTAAACTTCGACGATGTTGGTAGCAAATGGTTGGTCACCGCTTATGCGCGCTTACAAGCAATCTGAGCTAGCCTCGTTACTGAGTGGCTTAACCCAGCGGCGTTGGCGGCAACTGTTGCTGCTGCGGGGTGAGCCGTCATGGTGCACACAGCAACTGCAATATTTGCAACAGGATACCGACAGCGACTGGCTCACTTTAAGTAAATCTAACCACTGTGTTGATAACCAATGGCCGGAGCATCTGCATCAAATTCTTGGACAAGAGCATAGCTTTGTTGCCTACGATTGCTACAGCGGCTTTTATGCCGATAAGGTAGCCGCAGCCGCTGGCACTGTTAAAGCCGGGGGCCTGATGGTCGTTATGCTGCCAGAAAATACCCACGACTTTGTCGACCCTGGTATCAATAAAATTCTGCCTTATGGCCACCCTCAACCCGAGAGCTGCTTGTTTTGGCACTGGTTTGAGCAACAATTAGTCGACTGTAAGCCACTTAGCCTCTGTCAATCAGCGCATACTCACCAAGCACTTACTTATCAATCGCTAACTTACACGACCGCAAGTTCTCAGGACTACAGCGAGCAAGAGCAAGCTATAGCGATGATCATCAAAACAGCCACAGGGCGTGCCAATCGGCCTTTGGTGCTCAGCGCCGATCGGGGTCGTGGGAAATCAGCTGCACTTGGCATAAGTGCCGCGAAACTGCCTGACAAAGATATCATCCTCTGTGCCATTCAGCGCCGCTCCCTCGACAGCGCTTTTAAGCACTTAGCAGAGCAGACACAACTCGATGCAGACAACGGCAATCAACTGGCTAACGTACGATTTATGCCGCCGGATAAATTAATCAGTGAGCAGCCGCAATGTGACGTGTTGTTTGTTGATGAAGCGGCCACCATACCCATTCCGATACTAAAGCAACTCTTAACTCTTTATCCTCGGGTTGTTTTTGCCAGCACCATGGCCGGCTATGAAGGCAGCGGTCGCGGCTATACATTGCGATTTTTAGACTTCTTGAAAAAAGCCTATAAGAATCACCGCACCTTCAATATGGTTACCCCCATACGTTTTGCTAACGGCGATCCACTAGAGCAAAGCATCAACCGACTGCTGTTACTGGATATGCGCACACCCATGCCCACACAAAGGGTGGACCACAGCGAGGTGGAGCTGCTTAAAGTGCCAGCCCATAGCTTGCTGACTGATGCCGCCTTACTTGAGCAATGCTTTTCCTTATTGGTACTCGCTCACTACCAGACGTCCGCCAACGATTTGCGGCAACTGCTTGATGCACCGTCACAACACCTTTATATCTGCCGGGATGGCGCCAAGATTATTGGCGTGGCCCTTGTCAGCATGGAGGGGGAATTAGACGAGGATATATCAAGCTCAATTGCCATCGGCCAGCGCCGTCCTCAGGGTCATCTATTAGCGCAAAGTATGATTAATATGTCCGGCGACGCACAGCTCGGACAATTAAGTTATGCACGCATAGTGCGCATCGCCATTGTGCCCGAGCTGCACCATCAAGGGTTGGGTCATTTATTGTTGTCCTTTATTGAGGGGGACTTACGGCAGTCGCAAGTAGCGGTTATTGGTACTAGCTTTGGCGCGCATGCAGCGCTGCTCGCGTTTTGGCAATCGGCCAACTATCGCACTATCAAACTAGGTAGTAAACGCGACCATGTCAGTGGCGAACACAGTGCCTTGATGGTTAAAAGTCTCAACCCCCTCGGTGCTTCGAGTGTTGCGACTCTGAGTCAGAGCTGGTGCCAAGATATGCCACTGCTGCTAAGCCACTGCTTTAATGACATAGCACCAAAGTTAACATTACAGCTGTTAAAAGAAGCGCCAACAAGGCCACTCACCGAAGCGGACAGGCTTTGTCTAACTCGCTTTGTGAATAATGAGATACCATTGAACCTATGCTACGGAGCCCTGTACCGCGCAATCGCAGGTAATTGGTCATTGCTGTTCAACGTGGACGATGAAGCCCAAGCGCTTATCTTGTATACCTTAGGTATAAATAAGCGGGTGGTTGATTTGCAGCAAAGCAAAAAGCAGACTAATAAGGTATTAATAGCTTTAGCTTCACTAATACTAACCTAAGGATCAGCATGCTCAGTGCTCTACTGCTTTCGCTCACCCTTGACGTTGCAATGCCCGTGGCGACGAAGCAAAAGCAATCTCTGAGTTTGGGCATGTCATGTGCACTCACCGGCCCCGCACAAGAAGTTGGTAAGGCACTTAAGATTGGCGCCCAACTCTACTTTGATAATCATAATAGACACAGTGATACCATCATCAATCTGACGGTCTTGGATGATGGTTATGAGCCAATTAATACTGTGGCCAATACCCATGAGTTCATCACACAAAGAAAGGTCGATGCCCTGTTTGGCTATATGGGAACACCGACTACTGCAGCCATCGTCGATTTAATTTCCAAACACCAAGTTCCGCTATTATTTCCCTACTCTGGAGCAGCTTTTCTGCGCAATCTAGAAACATCCAACGTTATTAATCTGCGTACTAGCTACGACGATGAAGCTATGGCTCATGCCCAGTACTTTAAAGATCGAGGTGTAAAAAGTGTGGGGATAGTTATTCAGGCTGATGAGTTTGGTCTCGAAGCAGGGTCTAGCACCCTAAAAGCACTAGCCAGCAAAGGGTTAGCTGTTAAACAAACGGCACGATTTCGGCGCAATACACAAGATTTAGCCATCGCGCTAAAGAAGCTTTTGCCTCTGCGTCTTGATGCCATCGTGTTGATAGGAACCTACGTTCCGGTTGCTGAGTTTATAAATACCGCAGCAGAACAAGGGCAGGAACCTTGGTTCGCGGCAATGTCATTTACTTCCGAAAGTGCATTACGGCCTCACCTTAAGCAAAGCTCTCGAGCTATAGTCACAGAGGTAGTGGCAGACCCTAACACGTGTCAGCAACCCCTATGTGAAGCCTTTCGGCGGGATTTCTCCGCCGCAGGCATGAGTAAGGCCAATCGCTTACATTTTGAAGGTTACTTAAATGCTTATGCGATGACACTCATTGCTGAATTCTGCCTGCAAAGGCAAGCCCCTATGCCATCCTGCATTGCTCAAAATGGCGCACTCATCAGCTCTCAAGATCCGCAGCTTGCAACACTCTTCAAGCTTTCAAAGCCCGTTGGTGAGAATAGTTACATCGTTCCACTTAATTAACTGTATTTGCTGGTTAAAAAGTCTATCTAGACTAAGCTTTAGAATAACGATTGCGGGCAACTCTTAGACTTTTATGGACTTTGTTAATTTTCGTATTGGCGCTAAAACCATCTCTTTAAAGATCCTTGATATCTTACTCACTGAGCGTTACGACGATAACCTCACCAGTCTTCCTAATGAGCATAAAGCGTTTCTCGGGGTTAAAGACTATATGGATATACCAACACCGGTATTCGATTTAGGTATTATGCTCAATGGCGTCTCCACAAAGCAGAGTAATGCAAACTTGGCGCATAAGTTGGACCAGTTTATTACATTAAATAAAACGTGGTTTACGGCGCTGGAGAACGCCGTAGAAAATACCCAAGCCATGACCAACGAGTACGACGATGATATTCGTCAGTTTGTGCGCTGGTACCAAAATATGCACGCCCACGACAGTGACCTAAAAGATATTCTACAGCGCTTAAGTGACAGCCATCAGCGTCTATTAGAGCAAGCTAAATTGGTGCGCACTGCCACACAAGAACAAGGGCGTGAAATATTGAGCTATGAAAAGCATCACAGCTTTGCTCACCTCAATCGCTTATTAGAAACCGCCAAAGATCAGATCTTATACAACTATAAGCCTATCATCGTTTTTACCACTAAAGATGGTCTAAACCCCTATATTGGTTTGCTTATAGACAGAGTGGAAGACAGCATCAGTGTCGAGCAAGATGATATTAAGTCACTAAGTGAATTAACGTCGGTTGGGTTCAATATAGATAATGAAACCAAACATATGATGGCCGGATTAATAAAGCTCGGCGATAGTCACTCAGTGATCATAGAGCCCAGTGCTATTTTTAGGCCTGAACACCTTTCTCACAGTCCAGAAGAAACGCCCGCGTATGGATTATTCTAATCAGTAAAGGTTTATCCTGGCTAGGTTGCTGTGTTGTGGGTCAGGATTTATCCTGATTAGGATGACGCAAGGCTAAAGCCTGGCCTACAGGTGTGGTGACAGGGGTTTCGGTGTGTTGTAGGTCAGGATTTACCCTGACTAGGATGATGCAAG
>NZ_JAKRFR010000001.1:0-791491 GCF_022347865.1 Pseudoalteromonas sp. CNAT2-18.1
ATAAAGAATTCGAGCATGTAAGTCGATACCACAGTAAAAATCATGTAATTTGGTATAAAATTTCATTGAGCTTTCTCCTTTTGGTTTGGTCGCCTTGAAGTTTAGTATTTCGCTAAACTTCGGGGAGGAGGTTCAATAAGTATCAAGCGTATGCAGACGGACCAAATTGGCCGCTGATGCGAGGCGTTAGCCAAAGTATTTACCCAAAGAAAGGAGGCAAAATGGCAGCTCCAACAATAACAATGGAACAGCTTTTAGGTGGTACCGAAAAGTATAAAGCCAATATTCGCCCCTGGGCACAAACTCTAAATCGAGTAGATTGGTTCTTACTGATCTTAGGGGAGCTATACCCATTAAAATATACATTTGCTTTGGCAGCTAATTGCCCACCGGCAACATACACAACAAACCAGATGAAAGCTGTTCTCAAAAAGCTTCCGGTAGAGTTTATAAGTATCAAAGAACAGAAAGAAGCCAAAAACTCGTTTTATGATCAGGTGCAACTTTCTTTATCTGACACTGCTGAACGTCAAGAAAGGCTAAATTTGGCAGAGAAAAAGCCTACCATGAGACTGACGTATCAAGCAGAGTTTATTAGAAACCCTGATGTTGTAGCTGAGATTCTTGAACGAGCAAAAGGTAAGTGTGAGTGTTGTGGTGAGCGAGCTCCTTTTATACGCTCTAAAGATGGAACGCCTTACTTAGAGGTTCACCACAAAGTATTTCTTTCCAAAGGTGGTGAAGACTCTGTGGAAAATGCAGAAGCTCTATGTCCAAATTGTCACCGTAAAAAACATTTTGGCTAACAAACTGTTTAAGAGTGATTCACAACTCGTGGCATTTTTACTATGCGTTAGGTTTATTGGTTAAGATGGTGGGTTCCGTGTGATCAAGAAAAATATGGTACATAGAAATAGTGTGTCCTTAATTAATTTTTCAATGGAAAAGCACCTAAACTTTCACAGTCAAATCTAGCCGAGCGTTGCCACATCGGCTGAGTAAGGCGGCCTCCTATCAGAAAATGCTATCTACACAGCAATCAGTTTTTATTACCTCCTTACATGGATCACAGCGTAGAGTGGTGATTATTCAGTTTAGTTGAATAAAAGCTCTAATTTACGTATTATGGCCTGCTCAGAATAAAGGCACGGTGCTCGAAAGAGTTTCCACGCAAAGCTCCAGGTCTAAGGTCAATACATTGGCTATGATGGCTGAGCCGCTTCCACTTTTGCCCTCCTAGTGCAAACGAACTTGTGCCTTTGTTGTATCTGTATTTATTAGAGAGAACGACATGGCCAACTCTGTTGTTGCGAGTTTAAGTTATTGCGCTGAAGAAAATATTGTCTGCGCAACCATGCGCGGTAAAGCGCAATCAATTGATGTGTTAAATAACGCCAACGCCATTATTGAATTCGCCAATAGTTACAATGCGAAAGCGGTGTTAATTGATGTACGCGAATTTGAACATGCTTATGCTAAGGATGAGTTCATTGATGTGTGCTACAAGCTAGCGCCATTGCTCGGCCAGTTGAGTATTGCTCGGGTGGTTAGTTATCAGGGTTTTATGCATGAACTGGTGACGCAAAAAGTACGAGAGCTTGGGGTCAGGGTGAAAAACTTTGATTGCCAGGAGCAGGCACGTAATTGGTTGCGCCCACTTTCGTGCTAGGTTAGTATCCCAAGCCCAAAAAATAACAACAGGCCTGAACATGCAGGTTATAGGGTTACTCGCAGAAATAAAACGCCAAGGCGGTATCGCCTCTGAGCAGCAATTCAAAGAACTTCAGCAGGAGCTGGGGTCTTCTTTTAAAGACACCATCGATTGGCTGCTAGCGCAAACCCAAACATGGGCGGTAGCGCCCATTTCGTCATTTCATGTTGCCGCTCTTGTTAAAGCAAAAAATAGTCAAGGTGACGTGTTTTATGCAGTCGGTGTAAATGTTGAGCTAGCAGGCTTGGGGTTAGAGGTATCTACCCATGCAGAGCAGTGTGCATTGCATAATGCCTGGCTACACGGCGCGACAGAGATTGAGCACATCTATATCAGCGCCGCACCATGCGGGCATTGCCGTCAATTTATTAATGAGTTCAAAGGTGCGAAGAACATCGCTATAACCATAGGTGATAAGTCAACGACCTTAAACGAATTGTTGCCTCAAGCCTTTGGTCCAGTTGATTTGGGGGTAGAGCAGCCCTTGCTGGGTAATGCTGCTAGCCATCATGATGATAGCCGCTCATTACACCACCATTTTGCGCAAAGCTATGCCCCTTACAGTGGTGGTAAGGCGGCGGTAGCCATTGAATATGCCGGCGCAACCTATTTTGGCCGCTATATGGAGAATGCCGCGTTTAATCCTAGTTTTTCACCCATGCAAGCGGCGCTAAGCCAAATTGTGTTGGCCAATCAAGAAATCGATTTTAGTGCTATTACAGCGGTGACTTTATTGGAGCAGCAGGCGGGCAAATCACACCTTGGAGCAAGCAAAACAGTGTTAGCTCAACTTGCTCCGCACGCGCAATTTAATTACGAATTACTAAGCAGCAGCTGTGCTCCCGCAATAACCTGATCTATCGCATTTTGTTCAACAGCCGAGATATCCACGTCGGGTATCTCGTTTTCACAGCGATTGACTAATACTCCGGCGATGCACGCTGAGCGCAGCCCCAATGCGCTACACATGGTCAGTAAGGTGGCAGACTCCATTTCATAATTCATCACGTTAAGCGCTTGCCACTGCTGCATGGACCCTTGAAGGTGGGTGGGAACATAACCACTGTGGGTGTCATAACGCTCTTGCCCAGGGTAAAAGGTATCACTGGATGCGGTAATGCCAACGTGATGAGTGATATCGCTATCCTGACATGCTTTCACTAGGGCGGCGGTGGCTTCAAAGTTGGCCACTGCGGGGTAGTTGGCTGGCGCAAAGTGGTGCGACGCTCCATCTAAACGCACCGAGGCTTGGGTGATCAATAAATCTCCCACGGCAATGTGCGGCTGAATGGCTCCTGTGGTCCCCACTCGTAAAAAGGTATCTACGCCGAGCTGCGCGAGTTCCTCAACGGCGATGGACGTAGAAGGTCCACCAATACCGGTTGAACACACCACCACAGATTGACCCGCTAACTGACCTAAATAAACGTGAAATTCGCGATGCTTGGCAAGACAGCGCGATTGCTCAAGCTGCTCTGCTATAACGCCTGCACGCTCAGGAGCGCCGGGGATAATAGCCAAGGTTGCCCCTGCAATGTCTTCTTTAGTGATGCCAAGGTGAAACATTTTTTTCATGTAAGCCTCTGATTTATCTTACGCATAATAGTGCCTTTAAAGGTGCCATGCTGCGGTGTTGCGGTCCATGCCAATAAGGACAAATGTCCGATACAAGTGATCCCCTAGCTTGCGAACTGAGTAGATCTCAACTAGATGTTAATTGAATGTATCATAGGAGATAAATTATGGGGCTTTCTTCTAGTGCTTCGAGCCGCAGTGAATTTGCTCGTTGCTTCGAGTGTAACAAAGTGAGCGTCTTTGCTCCTTTACATTGGTTAGCGTTAGCGTTTAAAGATATGGCTCGGGCACCGCTGTTGAGCCTTGTCTATGGTTTAGTGTTCACCGCTATTCCCGCTGCGCTGTTGTTTTTTGTTTATTCTAGTCAGTCGCATTTGGTCATTTTGCCTGCTGCTGTCGCCTTTGCCCTCGTTGGACCAGCCTTTGCGGCTGGCCTCTACGATGTGGCGTGGGAGCTAGAAAAAGGGCACACCCCAACATTTCGCCATAGCCTCAAATCTATGTTTCGTAACCCCGCAGGGGAGTGGGGTTTTGCCGTACTCTTGATGGTGGTCATGATAGTGTGGATGCGCTTGGCCGCTTTAGTGCATGCGCTTTATCCCAACACCGTTAACCCTACATTGGAAGAGCTGAGCGCGTTTCTAACCTTAGGCTCTATTATTGGCGGCGTGCTGCTGGTAAGTGTATTCGCCATCTCTGCCTTTACTCCGCAAATTATGATGGAACGCCGCGTTGATATTATGACTGCGGTGGTGAGCTCAATGAATGCAGTGCGAAACAATGTGGGTGCAATGGTGGTGTGGTGCGCCTGTATTGTCTCTTTGGTTTTGCTTGGCTTTATCACCGGCACTGCGGGTTTTATAGTCATTATGCCACTGCTCAGTTACGCCAGTTGGCACGGCTATATCGCTATTATTAAAACCAAGCGTCCGCGTAGCTACGAGTAACTTTCTGGCTGGCTTATGCAGCTTTTATGCATAGCCAGTCACGCCTTTGTTTGCGGCCCCTCCACGTTAGTTTGACTTCTTCACTCAGCTTGTATATTAATCGTTTACCTTGGGTGCTAAGGTGTATATGGATACTAAATAAGCCTTTTAAAAACATGGTGTTATGTTTTACCGGTAACTTGGTGTCGAGGTACAGATTACACAGAATAAGATAACAACGTACAGCAACACGATTTTTCTGCAAGCACCATATAATTGCATAACTATTGAGGAGAGAGCATGACTGCTAAGTGGCAAGATTTTCAAGAAAAAGTTGAGCACTGCTTGTGCCCGCCAGGTAACGGTGTATTTACTGTTAACACGGCCAAAGAGCGCAAAGCGGCCCTGCATCACAAGCTCTACGGTCAAACTGAAAACATTGAGCCACTGTGGAAATCATCCCTTCAAGATTTACCCACTAGCGAGCACAAAGCAGTTATGCTGGGGATCAGCTCTGACTGTGGTGGCGGTATTTTACGTGGTGCGAACTGGGGCCCGTTATTTCTTCGCAGTACATTAATTGAACAGCAACCGCAAGCGAAAGCGTTCGATATCGGTGATGTTCGTGTGATCCCACACTTATTACATGATAAGTACCTCAACGAAGGCACTATCAGCAACTGTCAAAAAGCCTTGTACGCAAACGAGCAGAGCGACTACCATGTTAGCCCGCTATCCATCACCGAAGATGTATGCACTGATTTTTATGCAAACTTCCCCGAAAAAGGCATTTTTGGTATCGGTGGTGACCATTCAATCAGTTACCCACTGACGAAAGCGTATCTCAAAGCCAAGCGCGAGCAGGGCAAAAAAGTGGCTATCATCCATTTTGATGCGCACACCGATTTGCTCGTAGAGCGTTTGGGCATTGACCTATGCTTTGGCTCTTGGTGTACGCATATTCTAGAATTCTTGCCGAGCCCTGCGCATTTAATCCAGTTTGGTATTCGCTCAAGCGGCAAGCCGAAAGAGCATTGGGAGTCTACCTTTGGTGTTAAGCAACACTGGGCCCACGAAATCAATGAACGTGGTTGTGAAGCCGTTATTGCCGAAGTACTTCAGCAACTGCGCAATGATGGTGTTGACGAGCTGTATGTAAGCTTTGATATTGACGCTTTGGACGCTGAGTTTGCCTCGGCCACCGGCACACCCGAAGACGACGGCTTAAACCCACAACAAGCACTCACTATTCTTGGCGCACTGGCTGATGAGTTTCCAATAACGGGTGCCGACATGATGGAAATCGCTCCTTTCACCGACAGTTCACTGGAAGGCAAAAGCAGCTCAGAGACGACCTTGCGCGAAGGGGCTAAAATCTCAGCGTTCTTGCTTCAAGCAATGAACAAGTAAGGCTCCACTTCTACCAGTGACCAAAAAAAGCGCCTTGCGGCGCTTTTTTCATTGTTGATAAGCGCTTCTTTGGCTATTCAAAACGGCCTTTGCGTATCAGCTCACCATCGGCCATCATGCATTGACCGCGCACGAACACCCACCGTGGCAACAGTGAAGTGCTATCAAGCAACACTAAATCAGCGCACGCCCCCGCTGCCAGCGTACCTTTTTGTATTCCCAGTACGTTCGCAGGGTTGCTGGTTATCGCTCGTAATGCATCGGCAAACGCCACCTTATGCTCTTTGACTGCTTCAATAAATGCCAGTAATAACGAGCGCTCATGCCCGACCTCAAGACCCACCAAATGGTTGTTCTCATCAAACACTGGCAAGCTAGCGTGGCCATCAGAACTCATCGTTAAACGAGTTTTTTCAACACCTTTGGCTAAGCATTGTGCCAAAGCGCGCGCCGCACTGACTTCGCCATGTGCTAAGTCATAGTCGGTGGTGCTGGTGGTGAAATCTATCCAGCCACCGGCATTGGCAAAGGCGATACCGGCGTCAAGCAGCTGCTGGTTGCGATTCATATGGGTGGGGTAGAAGCGGTTTAATGGTACATCATAGTGGGCAGCCACCTCATGCAGGAGCGCTAAATGACTGTCACTAGGGCCGACATGAATACTAATCGTGCCGCGCTTATTACTTAGCATACCTGCAACCCGAGCATGTGCTGCCAGCTCACTAAGCTGCTTCGCATCGAGCTGAGAGCCGCGATGATCGCTAATAGCGACTTCACCGACACCGATGACTTCATCAATGAACATAATGTCCTTTTCTATACTGCCAGTGAGCGAGGGCGCTGGCAGATGATACGCACCGGTATAGCAAAAGGCATTGAGCCCTTCTTCTTTGAGTCCTTTAGCCTTAGCCAGTAAATTACTGTGTGTGCGGCCGATTGAATCAGTGCCAAGGGCGCCAACAACCGTGGTGATCCCGGCGGTTATCGCATCACTGAGCATCATTTCCGGCGTGCGACTGGCGAAACCGTCTTCACCGCCACCGCCACAAATATGCACTAATGAATCAACAAAGCCGGGCACGGCAATCAGCGTGCTGCCATCTATGACTGTTTGCTGCAGGGAGCTGGTGAACGTGAGATCAGGGTCTATACCGAGAATATGCTCGCCGCCCAAGGCGATAGTTTGTTGCCCCATAGGGTCGGGGTTGTAAGTAGTAACGTTGTTAATAAGTGTGATCATAATGACTTAACTGTATTGCATAAATTGAGCGCCAATAACAAAAGCGCTGGCGAGGGCAAATAGCGCAAGCTGCAGGCGCCAAATAAATAGAAACCATTGGCCCCACTCTAACTTCACCACGCCCAAACAACCAATCAGGCTTGCTGAGGTGGGAATAATGATATTGGTCAGGCCGTCACCGAGCTGGAAGGCGAGTATCACGGTTTGCCGACCAACATTAAGCAAGTCGCCCAAAGGGGCCATAATCGGCATGGTGATCGCAGCTTGCCCCGAACCTGAGGAGACAAAGAAGTTAAATAAGCTTTGAAACACCAACATACTCCATGCTGCCAGCGCTTCGGGCATGCCGTGTAAGAGGGTGGCGCTGTAATACAAAAGCGTGTTTAACACCGAAGGCTCACTGAGCTCATTGCCACCGAGTAAAAGCACGATGCCTTTGGCTAAGGCGACCAATAACGCGGCCGGCAGCAGCTCTTGTGCTCCTTGGGTAAACACCTCTGCACTGCGCGAAAACGAGGTGCGATACATGACCTTGGCAACAATGGCGCTTAACACCGCCAAAGTAAAAAATTGGCCAGCAAGTTGCGGAATGTAATACTGGTGCAAGGTCACTCCCCAAATCACCCAGGCAATGACACCGGCAAACAGCAATAATAGCGTTTTATCAGCTCGACAAAGAGGCGCATAACTTGTACTCGGCGCAGGTTCAGCGGGTAATGCGCGACTGTGTTTTGCATAGCGATAGGTGTAGGTCATGCCCAGCAATGTAAAACAACCCCAAGCGAACATCCGCAAGGGGGCACCGGAGAACACGCCGAGTTCAGCAATAGACTGAGCAATGGCGATACTAAATGGGTTCATCCATGAGCTCGCAAACCCGATTTGTGTTGCCACATAAGTCACTAACACTGTAGTTTGAGCGTTGTAGCCCAGCTGCTTCATAATTGGCAGCAGCACGACGCAAAAGGCGATTGCCTCTTCACCCATGCCAAATATGGCGCCGCCAAGAGAAAACAATGTAAACAGCACAGGAATAAATAGCCATTGTAGCTTTTGAGTGCGGCCGATCAGTGCTAAAACAGCGCGGTTTATAGCGCCGGTGTGCATCAGAACCGAAAACGCCCCGCCGGTAATAAGAATAAATGCCATGACGCCAATGGTAGCGCCAAATTTATCGCCAGCAACGAGCCCTTCGAATAGTACATTCACAAAGCCGACTTCGCCGTTACTTGCAAATAACGGCAATTGCAGCTGCGTTTGTTGTTGTTGAAATTGCGCCAAGCTGACCGTAGTTTGCTGAGCGTCCATAGCAAACCAGCCAGGTTGCACAAACCAGGTACTGGCATAGGCAAGTAAGGCCACCGACATCAAAATAACGCTGGCACTGGGCAAAGAAAAACGCGTGTGATTAGTCATGAGTCTTCACTTATAAAAGGACAAAGGGGCGCACGGCCCCTTATTGATTTTTGGGCGCTGACCATTAAAAGCGGTAGGTCATGCCCACACGATAGGTAGCGCCAAGGGCGTTATGATTTATTGCATCAAAACCTCGGGCAGAGCCATACACTGTAGGCGGCTCTTCATCTGTGAGGTTGTCGATATTAACGCGCAGGGTGAGTGCGTTGCTCAGCTCATAGCCAGCAGAGAGATCCCACACTAACCATGAGTCGACCTCTCGCTCACCTTGTGCATCGAGCGCGCCAAGCGCCTCCAACTCGTCAATTTCACGACCCCTCAGGCCATCGATATCGTCGCTGTAGCTGTCAGTATAGTTGGCCCCTATAACGATATAGTAATTGTCGCTATCCCAAGCTAAGCTGACGCGGCCCACATTCTCGGGGTAACGATAACTACCCACTAAAGATTCAATGGCATCGGAGCCTGGGCGGTTACGTTCGTATTCGAGATAATGAGTGGCGTCAAAACGCAGCGTCAAATCTCCTTGGGCCAGTGCAAAGCGATGATCGAATTTGATATCCACGCCTTGTAAATCTTGGCTGCCGGTATTTTCTAAGGGGATCACGTGATCGCGAGATAAAGGCAGGTATAACTCACTGTCACGGGGGTCAAAAGCGGCAATATAATTGTCAAGAATCTCAGAGAGATCAGCGCCCTGTTGCTCAATGTTGAGCCCTTGTTCGTCAGTCACCTCACACAGCTGTTGATCATAGGCAATGCCTTGTTGTCCTTGTGGTACCAGGTTGCAATGACGTAAGGCTGCATCGCTTAGTGCTCTGTCGAGTACCGCCGTCATATTGGTATCGATGACTTTTTCGTGATTGAACTGCCAGTAATCAATAGTTAGGTTAGTTTGGGCACTTGGGCTCCATGCAAAACCTAAGCTTAATGCCTGCGACTCTTCCGCTTTTAATGCCGCATTGCCAAGTTCAAGCGAATTGACCGTTACTTCGGTGCCATCGCCCATACAATATAAATCGGCTACCGCTTGGTTTGCGCCACAATCAAAGGTTGATGTGGTCGTGCGCAGCTTTACGCCGGCCTGAGTCAATGACGGAGCGCGGAAGGAGGTCGACCATGAGCCCCGTAGCACCATAGTGTCGGTGGGGCGGTAGGTGAAACCAAGCTTGGGGTTAAAGGTACTGCCGAAATCATCGAAATGATCGTAACGCCCGGCGGCTTGCAGCTCAAGCTCGGTGCTTAGTGGGATATTGAACTCTGCATAGGCTCCCCACTGAGTGCGGTCGGCCTCGGCCAGGCTAGAGCCAAAACCAAATACATCCACTAAATAGTCATTTTGCGCCTGAGCTTGTGAGTCTAAAGAGGGGATGTCTTCAAGCTCCTCGCGGCGAACTTCAACACCAAAAGCTGCATTCACTGCGCCCGCATCAAGCAGCAGTAATTCACCGTTAATATTGGCATCCCAAGCATAAACCGAGCTTTTACCTGAGCGAGAGGGTTTTTGTTGTGTTAACGCCAAAGTCGCATCATTGGTGCTATCGCCGAGCAAAAACGGGTTATAAAACTGGCGTAATGTCGCGTCGCCTGCGCAGTTTAAAGTAGTGCCATCGTAGCTTGCAATTTGTCCGTCACTGCACAGCTCACCGGTTAATGCAGCGTGAAACTTGAAGCGGTTATAGACGCCAGCAATGGCAACTTGCTCTGACTTTGAGCGCGACAGGGTGATGCCACTTTGCCAAAACCACTCACCGAGGCTGCCTTCAAGTTCACTCACCAAGCGCATGTTATCCGACTCTACTTCAATGGTACGCGGGTCGCTAAAACGGGCATCAAAGGCAAAACCATAAACTTGGCGATTATTTACGGTGTCAAAGGGGTCGATATAGAGCTGCTCTAAAAGCGGGTTTGAGCCATCTGCTTGGTCAAAAATAAACAGGCTTTGCTCAAGGGCATAAGGGCCTTCGCTGTCATCAATTTGATTGATAGGCGCTGGCGAAGAGTAGGCTGTTGATTGCGTATGGCTGTAGAAAAAATCAGTTTTCCAATTAAGATCGCCAACGGCTTGCGTAAAGGTAAATCCGGTGGCGAGGCTTTCAAATGGGCTATCGAGGTAGTCGTCCTCATTGCCGTAGTAGGCACATATTTGCTCGCCATATTCGGTCTCGACCAACTCGGTTTTACACCCTGGGGCAGGGAGTTCTAAGCCATCTCGCTGCGAGTAATAATAAATGTTTGGCGTATTCTCGAGCTTGGGTAAATAAGAATAGCCACTGACTAGGTGAGGGTCTTTAGTGTACTCCCGATCCGTCGCTTTAAAGGCATTACGGTGATAATAATCGGCGAATACACTGAGGTTGCCTTTGCCAAGTTGTGTGCCCCAAAGCAGATTAATTTGCGTTTTACTTTCATCACTTTGTGCCAAACTGTCGCCGTATGAGGCATTGACTTCAAACCCTTCAAAATCATCTTTAAGGATGTAGTTGATAACGCCGGCAACAGCGTCTGCGCCGTAAATGGCTGAGGCACCGGTGGCAAGAATTTCAATACGTTCAATGGCCGCGAGCGGAATTGCGTTAACGTCAACAAAGTTTTCCGTGCCCGCTGCAAATGAGCTCGGCGCAATGCGTCGGCCATTAACCAGTGTCAGTGTTGAGGACGGGCCCATTCCGCGTAGGCTCGCTGCTGATTGCCCGGCAGGAGTGGAGTTAGAGGTACCGCCACTTTGAGATGTGGAAAACGTGCCAGTCCCCCCACGTAGCTGGGAAATGTCTTTCAGTAGATCGTGGATGCTATCGGCGCCGGAGCGAGCGATATCATCTTGGTCCAATACAGTAAGCGGTTGTGCGCCTTCCAAATCCACGCCTTTTAAGCGGGAACCGGTGACGTCGATGCGCTCAATATTTTGCTCAGCAGGGGCCAGGGGCTTTTCAGCCGCCGATAGAGAAGGGCATACAGCCGCAGTCACGGCCGCAGCTAAAGATAACTTGCGAAACATATTTCACCTGTCGATGTTGCTGTGCGCGTCATGCACACGCACAATGAGTGCGCGTTTTTATGCACAGAATTTTATTATTCGTAGATAGAGTTAGGATGAGATGGCTAAAACGTGCTTAACCACCACGTTGTAAAGACAACGGGTGGGCTACTCGTCAAACCACTCCGACAGGTAATGGGGCGAGTAGAAATATGCAGCAAGCACCGGGGCTTTTTTCAACATTTTCTCGCATTCCTCATAGGTTTTTGACAACGCAAACTAAACGGGTTAGCTTGTACTCGATTTTTGAGTCCTTTTCGTTATAACACCCAATTATTGCTAAAGCAACAATTGTTTTACATTTAAATCAGCCTTGGAAACTTATGACCATGATTAAGGATTTAGGCGCTATTCGCGCATTTTCGACTCATAATCGTCTCTTTTACCCTGTCTTGTTTTTCATTTCTCTATTCGTGTTACCGCTTGCACATGCCCAGACGCACATATTGATTGGCGGTGCTTTGCACACTTGTTCATCGCTAGGTGCTAAGCATTGCCTTGATAAAACGAATTTGCAGGGCAAGCGTAGTAACCTTTATCAGCTCGATACACAAGCTATCGACAGGCTAGAAAAGCACTGGCCAGAGCAATACCAACCGCAAAAGGCGCGCATCATCGAGGCGCTAAAAGCCATCACCAGTGAGCAAAAAATGAGTCGGCAAGCGCTACTCGACAAATGGCATGCGGTGGATGAGCAAGTGGCGTTAATCACCGATGAGCTCTATTACTTCATCCTCGATAACCTCGAAGTCTATCAAAGAGATAAACGCCAGCGTTTGGTCGAGCGTGTAGATAAAACTCGCACTCGTTCGCAGGCGGCCAAAGATATTGTCGCCTTCATTGAAAAAGCCACGCTGGTGGCAGCGCAACAACAGAAGCAACCTGCAAAGATATTGGCGATCACCGCATCAAGCAGAGACCCTTATGAGTCCGCTGACTTTTATGAGCAACTACTGCAATTTGATGGGGTCGAAACGCAGTGGTTGGCATTGACGCCAGCGTTGGCGCAGGCCATTACCGAGAATCGCTGCGAGTCCTTACCTGCTCTGCGCGCGAAAGCGCTCAGTTTTGCGCGCTCACGAATCTACCCAGAGCGCATCGCCCAAGAGCATGCATTGTGCGAAGCCGGGGTTGCCAGCTTAGTGGAAAAAATCCAAAGTGCGACAGCGGTGATGTTCAATGGTGGCGATCAGAGCTTAACGCGCAAGATACTCTTTGCAGACGATGGCGCCCCCTATCCTTGGACAGCCGCGCTAAAGGCGCGCCCTGTTATTGTTGGCACCAGTGCTGGGACGGCGGTACAAAGTGGCGGCAGTAATGAGCAGGGCGCGGTGGCTATGATCACCAGCGGTGATTCGATAGGCGCTCTCAATGCGGGTGCTAAACCCCATTCAGCTCCTTCAGCGCGAGTGCAGCAACGTGGTGGCGTGACGTATGAGCAAGAAGGGGGATTAGGAAGCTTTACCTACGGGGTATTGGATACCCATTTTAGTGAGCGTAATCGTAGTGTACGTTTGCACACATTAGTGCAACACATTGGTCAACATCATGGCTATGGTGTGGATGAGACCACAGCACTGGTCACGCTGTCTTCGGCATCAGGCAGCGGCGCTGCAGTACTCGGTGCTGCAGGTGTGGTAAAGATAACTCCCACGGCAGAAAATGCCTTTCGCTACAGCTTTTACCCTGCGGGTGTGCGCTTAAAACTAAACGATGGGCACTGGCAGCTGGCTGAGAATACCGAGCAAGTCAGTAGCCCTCAGCTTGCCAACCAAGCGTTACCGGATATTCGGTTCAACGATATTATGTACGATGCTAAGCTTCGCAGCCTGACTCAGGCAATGTGTATGACCAACACTAAAAAAGCCCTAGCGCAGCAATTTGCCGATGGTCAGTATTGGCACTTTGCTCTAACTGCAGACGAGCAGACTCGCATGGTTAACACCGCTATAAGTAATAATGCCTGCGCCGTTGAGAACTTGCTTATAACCTTCTCTAAAGCCCAGTAATCTCGCACCATAAGCTATAATGGCACCGAGCTCGGGGTGCCATTACTCGTATATACCTTGTCACCAGCTTATCTTTGATACTTTTGGTCACAACAATAGCGGGTATGACTATAAATCATATCGCGGTAATGCTGTGTAAGCGTTTTTTCCTAGTTGTAATTAGCCACAGTCCCTATTTTAACTATACTGAGGGAGTTGCAGCGTGAGGGAGAACGGTTATGCCTTTGAAATTTAGATTACTAATCGCTTTTTTATTGGTGGGACTGATCCCAGCTCTGGTTATCACTTTGATCAGTGGCTACATCAGCAGTGAGGCTCTGCGTGAACAGGCCTACAACCAATTACGCTCCATCGAAACTATCAAAAAATTGCAAATTAAACAGTACTTCGAGCGCATTGAAGTGGATACCCTCAGTGCAGCCAACGATTGGTCAGCACGCATGAGTGAGTCGGACTGGGTTAGAAGTGCGCACCAAAACCAGAGCCGCTTCGCTGATTACATTGAGCGCCGAGGCTACTACGATTTATTTCTTATTGATGACACAGGGGTGGTGAGCTACTCGGTCACTAAAGAGGCGGATTATCAAAGCAACCTCGTCAGTGGCCCTTACAGTGACTCGGGGCTTGCCCAACTGTATCGTCAAGTGATGGAAACAGGCGAATACACATTCAGCGATTTTCAGCCTTATGCACCTAGCGGCGGGGCCCCCGCTGCGTTTGTCGGCGCGCCCGTTGTTGCTGGTGGTGAAATTCAGGCGGTGCTTGCGTTGCAGTTATCCATTGATGCTATCAACGAGGTCATGAACACGCGCGAGGGAATGGGGCGCAGTGGTGAGAGCTATTTAGTTGGTCAAGATTATCGTATGCGTTCAGACTCGTTCTTAGATGCTCAGGGACGTTCAGTTAAAGCCAGCTTTGCCGGTACCATTGCTGATAATGGGATTAAAACCAAAGCGGTCACTGAGGCCTTGGCTGGTCGCAGTAACACCGAAGTGAACATCGATTATAACGGTAATCCAGTTTTGAGTTCTTATGAGCCCCTTGATATTGGCGACACGCGTTGGGCGATGGTGGTAGAAATCGATCAACAAGAGGTATTCAGTAGTGTTGATAAGCTGATATCCAGTATGACGGTATTGCTGGTCTTGGTTATTGCGGCAATATTACTGGCAACGTGGTGGGTGGTAAGAATGATCATCACCCCTCTTGGCGGCGAGCCTGAGGAAATGCAAGACATCAGTGAGCGTATCTCCCATGGTGATTTAAGTTGCGAACTAAGCGCACGAGGCGAGGGCAAAAATGTATACAACTCCATGCGAGCGATGAATTCCAATCTGCGGCAGTTGGTCGGTCAGCTCAGCGATACTGTTGATACATTGGGCTCTACAGTTGAGCAAACATCGGCCAGTACCGAACAAGAGCTGGAGAATAATCGCACACAAATGGAAAATATCATTAGTATTTCCACAGCCATGCAAGAGATGTCGGCCACCATTGATGAAGTGGCAAAAAGTGCTCGTAACGTTGCTGATTTAACGCATGGTTTAGAAGGCACATCGCAACAAACTAATGATTCTATTAATCAAACCTCGGGTGCCCTGCAACAGTTATGTGAAGAAATTGGTCGTGGTGAGAATACCATTAATAGCTTGAGTGAACGTAGCCAAGAAATCGGATCGGTGCTCGATGTGATTAACTCTATCGCTGAGCAAACAAATTTGTTGGCATTAAATGCCGCAATTGAAGCGGCGCGGGCTGGCGATCAGGGTCGTGGATTTGCCGTGGTAGCCGATGAAGTGAGGCAACTGGCACAGAAAACGCAGAGCTCCACGAAAAACATAGAGTCGATGATTGGCATGCTACAAAAGGATGCTAAGCACGCTCGCGAGTCGATGGCTCGAAGCAGTCAATACGCCAGTGATACAGCAGATAAATCTATCAAAAGCACACAAGCACTGCAGCAAACGCTAGAGCAGTTGAAAACAGTGGCAGGCCATGTTGAAGTGATCGCCACGGCCGCCAATGAGCAGAGCTACACCGCTCAAGATATCTCTAAAAGTATGACGCGCATTAATGATGCCGCCAACGATAATGTCGCTACTGCTGAGCAGGTTAAAGCGGCCAGCGAGGAACTTCAACGTCTAGCCTATGAGTTGCAAACCAGTAGCGGGCGCTTCAAGCTTAATTAATGGTTTGCGCACGCAGCTCGCTTTGAATTTGCTCATAGAACATTGTGTCGACCTTCAATGCACTGATATGGGTTTGTTGTTTGGCCCAGTGCAGCGCAGTGATGGGATCATCGACGACATGGTAGAAATAATAGGCCAGAGCATCGGCATAGTTATTGGCATCATCCGCAAGTCGGTGAGCCATTCGTTGTTGCGCACTAGCGAGCCACTGTTTTGGAGCCGCATGTGCTAGACGCACAATTAAGGCATCGGGAATGTCGTCGATGTTCAACTTAAGGCGAGAAAACTCCTCAACAAACTGCTGTGCTTGACCCAGCGCCATGAGTGTATCGGCAAAAAGTAGCCAAGTGCTGGAACTAAGTTTTGCGCCCATCATGGGGGAAAGTGCTTGTTTTGCTGCCAGGTATTGGCCATCAAAATACAGCGCGGTGGCAAAGAGCTCTTGCGTAAAATAAGCCAGTTCAGAGTTGCCCTCGCGTAGCGGCGAGTGAGCAAGGCGAGTAATAATTGGCTGCAGCGGTTCACTTTGCATTTTTACATCAAGGGTGCACACCATGGCCAAATCAACACTGTGCTTAGCGGCCAGTGATAAACAGGTCGCAAGCGCCTTATCAAAAGAGCCAAGTACGGTTTCAATATTCGCTTTTAATAGTAGCGCATTCGCATCGCTAGGTCGTAATGTTAGATAATGCTCAAGTGTACTTAAAGCCGGCTGAAAATGATGGGCGCGTTGCAACATGCTGGCGCGCCAAAAATGACTGATAGGTCGCTCATCGCTTGTGCGCTTAGCTAACTCTTTACTCAGTGCTTTATGGGTAAATGGCTGTGGGGTCACAAACTTATTGCCAGCGATATGCTCCACTAACTCATCGAAACTAAGGTCGTTCAGGCGTGTTTCCTGACTCTTAGGTTCATGTATATGTTCCAAATGGGCAGTGCAGGGCATCGACACTGTCGCTGCGAATAAAAAGCTAAGGGTGGCGAGTTTCATAACAGCTCCTTAAAAAAGGCCTTCCATGGCCTAGGTTTAACAAGGCAGGTCCGTATTGCCTAATTGCTAGCGTCGACTAAGTCTTGATAGAACTCGGTGGTGTCGACATCGTTGCTAAATATGCGGCCATTTACACGGGCCGGCATGGCGTCACTGGCAGCGGTAAATGCCGCTCGGCTGTAGCTTGAAAAGCTGACCTGTAAAGCGTCGACAGTTATTTGCGCTGTCGCTGCAACGGCCATGTTCTTGCCATCGTCGACAGTAAAACTAAAGCTATCGCTGCCGGTGTACTCAAGCATTGGTTGATAGCTGAAACTGCCATCAGCGTTGACGGTGACAGTGCCATTGGTCGGCGCCATATCTAAGGTGAAAGTTAAGGTATCACCATCAGCATCGGACGCTTGCAGTTGTCCGTTCAACTCGGTGTCAGCTTGCGTCGTAAAGCTTGCATCCGCGACATTGGGCGCGCTATTGCTTGGCATTGGCTGCTTTTTGTCTGTGCCATCGTTATCGCTGCCACAACCACTGAGAGTCAGCGCTAGGGTGGTAGCAACTGCTAATTGGATTAAGTTACGCATGATGATCACCTCTTATTACTGCGAACCCGGTAACGGGGTCGCTAAATAAGGAAATTGTGCGTTGGTGTCCTGTGCACTAATGGGCGCGCCATCGGTGAACGGGACATTACCAACGCTTGCATCGTCAGAGCTGCAAAGTCCTAAATCAGTGTCGTTACCGGCAACGGGGATTGGGTAACATAAACGGCCCATCACTACGCGTAAGGCGATATCGACAACATCATCACCAGGGCGACGGCCATTGGGGAAACCCGCTAAATCATCGCCAACAACACCAAAGGTAGACTGCTGCTCTTGTGGTGTGGCTGTAATCGCAGTATTTAGGCGTAACATCTCAGAAGGTGTCACGATTGCTAACTGGTTGACGCCCTCAAACCCGGTTAGGAAGGCAGTAACCAAATCGATACGCGGAAAGTTAGTTGGCGCCAAGGTTTCAATATTAGTGCCCAGTGTTTGGTTGACTGCATCTTTGAAAAGAATATTGAGTAGCTCTGGTAAGCTAGGGTGGGTCACATAGTCAGCAAATTGACCATCATCTTTTGGATGAGCACTGGAGAAGGTGTCCTTATCTTTCAGGCCAATGACCAGCTCATTAACCAGAGGGTTACCAAGACGTGAAACCTGCACTAATGCTCCGCCATTGACTGCAGGCTTAGCAAAATTTGCTCGCGGATTAAGAATACGTGCTTGTGGCATCCACGCTGTAGTCCATGTACCAATGGTGCCGTTGCCTTCACCGGTAACACACTCTTTAGGTAATTCGAGCGCTAAAGCGGTCACGTTTTTGGTTGCTAAGTCGTCATTAGCGGTGTCCTGAGTAATACCACCTGGGAATCCTTCACCGTCATTGGCACCTGGTGCACTATCGCCTTCTACGGGCACATAGTTGACCAAATCAAAGGTTTTGCCAAGGTTGACGACAAAGGGGTCTTTGCGTTGACCAACAAACACTTTTGCCGGTGAGCCACAATTAGGTAGAGCCACTTCATAGACAAATTGGTCACTGTATTGCTGATAGGCAGCAGGGCTGGTAAACGTTTTATTACCGATATAATCCAATGGCTTGGCAAAATTTTCTGTGCTGGTCATTGGGTTAGTCACGGGGGTGCTTGTACCTGAGGCCATTGGGCCTTGCACGACACTTAGGGTATAGCTTTCAGAGAAGTTAGCTGCGCTTTGATCGCTGGCGCTGATTGGCCCCACATTTTTTAGCGGGACGGCGATACTTTTCGTATTGCCCTCAGGACCCACATTGAGTGCAATGCCATCGCCACCGGCGAGTGCTGAACTAAAATCGAAGACATAGGTTAAATCCTCGATGGCGTCGCCATCATTGTCGATGTGAATGGCGTATTTGGCATCTGGGTGCATAGCGAAGTAATTGGGACCACCATAGGGGTCTTGTAGCGGAATGTAGTTAGCAATAACGGTTACATAGCCACCCCGTTGCGCCTCGTAACTATTGAAGGCATAAAAGTCGGTGGAATCGACCGTAGGCATTCGCGCGATATTAGGCGCTTCTCGATGACTTGAGGCATGAGCGGGAAGGGCACTAAGAATACCGAGAGCACCGGCGACGATAGAAAGTGATAAGTGTTTAGCATGAGTCCGCATGGGATTCTCCTTTTTGCTGAGTTCATAGCCGTAACGGGGCAAAAAGGACTTTGGATGCAAAAAAATTAAAAAAGCTAAAACTTTTTTAAAAACTTTATATTTTCAATTGATTAGGCGCATAAAAAAGGGCCCGTGCGGGCCCTAAAAACATGGTTTGCATTAAATATCGACTAACTCAGCCGTATATAGCACTTCGGTGGGCGTGCCAGTGGGAGAGCCTCCAAGTGGCTCTAAGCTGACAGCGAGCAGGTTGATATTGCCATCGGCGAAGTCTTTGGGGATAGGGAGCGATGCCTGCCCTGATTTGGGTAACAAACCTAAGGAAATTGGCGCTTCTTGTGTTTTTACTATCATCCACAGCTCGTAGTCTTTATCTTGTCTCGCTTTTAGCTGCTCATTTGCTTTAACCAGCAGTGCGTTGTCGGTAGCATCAATAAGCCAAAGTGGCTGTTGCTGCTGATCTTTTACAAGCGCAAACTGATCACTGACAAAGCGCTGGTCCACCGGCTCTGAAGGCAACATCAACAGTATTGTGAGCAATACACAGGCCGCAAGGCTGGCGGCGCTGATTGTTGGCCAGAACCAAGGCGTTGATGTTTTAGTCACTGATTTGCCGTGGCCGATTGCGGTGACATTCTGTGTGTTGTTGATACGAGCTTGAATCTTTTGCCATACCTGTGGGTTGGGCGCATCGTGGGGCAACTGCGTACCGAGTGCATTGAGGTGCTGCTCCCACTGATTTGTTGCATGGCGCGCATAATCTGAGGTCATCAATAAACGCGCAAAGCGTTTACGTGCGGGACCCTTGAGCGTTCCGAGCACGTACTCGGCAGCTAAATGATCAATGAGGTTGTGGTTGTCATAGTTCATATTCCTAAGCACCTCTTTAATTGCGATAACCCTCGACGGATCCAGCTTTTAACTGTGCCAAGTGGGTCGCCCAAATGGGAAACGACTTCGCCATGGCTAAAGCCGCGAAAATAAGCTAAATGAATCGCATGACGTTGCTCTGGAGCAAGCGCCTCGATACAGTGCGCCAACTGTGAGTTTTCTTCAGCCACGATGGGTTGCTCACTGCCATGAGTTTCTTCATATTCTTCCTCTTGGCGGACCTTTTGATAACGCAGCATGTCTAAGCAGCGGTATCGCGCGATGCTCACCATCCAACTGAGCACTTCTCCCTTATCTGTTTGATAATCGCTGGCATTGTGCCAGATACGCACATAGGCCTCTTGCAGCGCTTCATCAGCTAAGGCTGGGCTATTCAACATTTTACGACAAATAGCGTTGATGAGACCGCTGGTGTCTTTGTAGAGGTGTTCAAAAGCGCGTTGATCACCTTGCGCCACCGCTGTCAACCAAGCTAAATGGTGTTCTTTTTGCACGACGTTATCCCCTTAACGATTAATAAGTCTAATTGGATGCATAGACTCTTGCCAGACTAGCATATAACACTATTTTAACAATTAATTAGGTTGATAATTAGCAACGACATCAATAACTTCGTTGTATTAAAGCGGTACACATCGATATTTAAAGAGGGGCTTTTAGCGCTTGCGCTTACTGGTGATCGTGATATGGTTTTACTATAACACTATACAAGGAGTGGTTGATGTACGCTGCTGTTGCTTACTTATTGATGGCCGTGGCGCTTTGTGCCATTGCCGTAGTTATTAAAATTCCCTATTTCGCAATCTTTTTCTACTGGAGCGCACTGTCGTTACTACTGGTTTCCTTGGCCTATATCGCCAATTTAGGGCGCATTTTTAGAAAGCGTCAAGATGGCAGTATTCCTTGGTATATTCGTTGGGCATTTATTCCTTTCTTATTGGGTGCGCAACTATATAACTCTTGGCAACGGCGCACAGATAAAGTGCCGCCTATTCAAGAAGTTGAACCAGGCTTGTTTCTCGCCTGCCGACTGTTTCCTTCCGACGTGGAAACCCTTAAGCATGAAAATGTCACTGCCATACTAGACGCTACCTGCGAGTTTGATGGTTTGGACTGGTCGCTCATCGGTGAAAACATCAGTTATTTGAATATCCCTGTGTTGGATCATGCGGCGCCAAACCGCGCGCAATTGCGCCAAGCCATCAACTGGATTCACCACCACCGCAAACGCAACCGCAATGTGGTTGTACACTGTGCCCTTGGACGCGGGCGTTCGGTATTAGTGATGGCTGCTTACTTACTAGCTAAAGAGCCTGAGGCGGACTTAGACGAAGTGTTGTCGCGAATTCAGGAGACCCGTGAGACGGCCAACCTCAATCGTTTCCAGCGCAAGGCCCTGAAGAAAATGCATAGCAGTGGTGAACTCGAAGTACGCAATAAAGTGTGCTTAATTGCTAATCCAGTTTCCGGACGTAAGTTATGGGGTGAAAAAAAGCACGAGATCATGTCACGCCTCAATGGCTATTTTGATATGTCGGTGAAAACCACCACAGAGGAGGTGAATGCGGCGATGCTAGCCGAGCAAGCGTTGGCCGATCATCCTGATATGATAATCGCTTGCGGCGGCGATGGCACGGTCACCGAAGTCGCCTCAGTGATCTGTAATAGCGATATCGTCTTGGGTATTATTCCCATGGGCACGGCCAACGCCTTAGCGCATGTGATTATGGGGATTGAGTCTAAAGCCTTTGGGGTTGATAAGGCCCTTGATGTGTTGATCAGTGGAGATGTTCAGGCCATAGACACAGCGCGCTGTAATGATGAGTTAACGTTGTTACTCATCGGCCTAGGGTTTGAGCAAAAAATGATTGAGAGCGCTCATCGCGACGCCAAAAATAACAGCGGCCAATTCGCCTATTTGCAAGGCTTCTGGCAAGCACTTGGCGAGCATAAGGCGAAAGATTACGAGTTAACATTGGATGATAT
Source organism: Pseudoalteromonas sp. CNAT2-18.1 (assembly GCF_022347865.1). NCBI lineage: Bacteria > Pseudomonadati > Pseudomonadota > Gammaproteobacteria > Alteromonadales > Pseudoalteromonadaceae > Pseudoalteromonas > Pseudoalteromonas sp. CNAT2-18.1. Next base: position 21,574 of record NZ_JAKRFR010000001.1, read on the forward strand.
GGCACCTCAGTCTGTGCATACAAACAGTATGATTATTGCCAATGCAGCGCCTATTTTTACTTTGCTAGCGCAAGGGCGAGGACAACCTGAGCATGACGATGGTTTATTGGATGTCAATTGGCTCGAACCGGCCAAAGACTCCAGTGTTAACGTACTTAGCATTGCTGAGCTTGCGTTTAACAGTGTGACTCAAACTCAACTCGATGTGAATGCGCACCATACCAATGCCCGCAAGGTGCGTGTTACAGCCAATGAACCGATTGATTACGTAATAGATGGTGAAACTCGTCAGGCAGATGAGTTGGTCATTGAGATTCAGCCCTCATCATTGCGTGTAATGGCTCCGCAGCGCAACGAAGAGTCATCTTAAAAGTACAAAGTGATTGGGCCCAGGTCATTGGGCTCAATCACCTTATAGCGTTAGTTAGTGCACGCGGATTTTGCCTTGTTGCTCGGGATAAACTGGGTGGCCCTGTTTGTCTACAGCTCGCCAGATAAGCGCGCCGTTATCTTGGTTTGGGTGTTTACGGGCACAGATTTTCGGCGCCCCAAACATGTCAATTACCGCTCCTTCACTGTAACGACGCTCTTCATACCAACACACCGATGTGTGCTGCGCATCGACCCAAACACGCGTTTTGGTTTTCTTGGTATCAGCAACCCCTTGCGGGGCGAACATCAGTGTTATCAATACCACAAGCGCTGTGCGCATATCGGTTTCTCCGAGGTGTAATCGTTATGTCAAAGCAACAGGCACAATTATGATACCTGTTGCTTTGCGTGTTTAGGTGGCATCCACCTGTTGCTGCGGCGCCGCATCAGCAAAGGCTTTGAGCGTATTACAGTGCTCATAGACAGCCATGATTTTGGGGTAACGGTCCATATCGACCTTAAACCGCAGCGCGTTAAACACTTGAGGTACCAGGCAGATGTCGGCAAGCGTTGGCGCGCTGCCAAAACAAAATGGACCCTCGCCGATCTGATTTTCAAGGCTGTCAAAGCCGGTCACTATCCAGTCTTGATACCATTTGGTTTTCTGCTCATCACTGACATTGAGCTCTGCTGTTAAATACTTTAGCACACGCAGATTGTTGATGGGGTGAATATCGACGGCAATGGCATACGCCAGCGCGCGAATTTGTGCTTTTTCCCAGGCATCACCACTAACCAGCGGCGCCTGCGGGGCTATTTCGTCCAACCACTCTAAAATAGCCAGTGATTGACTAAGTACGCCTTGCTCGGTTTCAATGGCAGGTAGCAAGCCTTGTGGGTTTTTGCTGAGATAGGGCTCACCACGCTGCTCGGATTTGAGCAAATTGACCGGTACAATGTCATGCTCCAGCTCCTTTAAATTTAGTGCAATGCGGACGCGATAAGCCGCCGATGAGCGAAAATAACTGTATAGCTTCATTATTTCTCTCCGTTAAAGTGTTTTTTTATCCCTTTCCAGCAATCAAGATAGTTGCTTTGGCGCTCTTTGCCAGTTAATGCGTACTCTGTGGGGGCAATGATGTAGCGCGACTCAAACATAAAGGCCAAGGTGTTTTCGTAGCGTACCGGCTCAAGCTCGCCCTGGCTTGCCTTGTCGAACACCTCGGCTTCTGGGCCGTGCGGTGACATGCAATTGTGTAGGCTCGATCCACCTGGCACAAAACCCGCTTCTTTCGCGTCATAGGTGCCTTTAATCAGACCCATAAATTCACTCATGACATTGCGGTGGTAATAGGGCGGTCTAAAGGTGTGCTCGGCGACCATCCATCGCTCTGGGAAAATCACGAAGTCAACATTGGCCACTCCAGGGGTCCCCGAAGGAGAGGTCAAGACCGTGAAAATGGATGGATCTGGGTGGTCGAAACTGACCGTGTTCATGACATTAAAACGTGATAAGTCATATTTGTATGGCGCGCTGTTGCCGGTCCAAGCCACCACATCCAGCGGTGAGTGCGTGATATCTGCTCGATACAGTTGGCCGCTAAATTTGGCCACCAATTCAAAGTCACCTTCTTTGTCTTCAAATGCGGCGACAGGGTATTGGAAGTCGCGGTCATTGGCATAGCCATTGGCACCCACTGGTCCGCGCTCAGGAAGAATATAGGGGTGGCCGTAGTTTTCGCAGATATAGCCGCGCACGGGGCCATCGATTAATTCGACAAGGAACTTCATGCCACGAGGGATCACCGCGATTTCTCCAGGCACAATTTCGATGATGCCGCATTCTGTACGCAGCCGCAGGCCGCCTTGTTGCGGCACAAACAACATCTCGCCATCGGCGTTATAAAAGTAACGTTCATGCATCGAGGTATTGGCCACATAAACGTGAATACCAATCCCGGCTTGACCATTGACGCTACCATTAGCTGCCATGGTCACCAAACCATCGATAAAGTCGGTATGCTCAACGGGAATATCGATTGGATCCCAACGCAGCATAGTCGGAGGACTGGGCACTTCGGTGATGGGGGCACTGCGCAGTAGGCCATTGTCCAGGGGTTGGTAATCTCCTTGAACCACCGAAGGACGAATACGATATAGCCAAGAGCGACGATTGTCGGCGCGCGGCGCGGTAAACGCGGTTGTCGAGAATTGTTCAGCGTAAAGGCCATAGTTGACCTTCTGTGGGCTGAATTGACCAATTGGCAAGGCATCGGCAAGGGCTTCGGTGTCAAATTCATTGCCAAAGCCGGTCATGTATTGCAGTGTATGTTTGCTCATTAGTAGGCTCCTGTTGTATTGTTAATCAACATACTCTCATGTGAGAGTAAATTCAAACATCACGCACAGGGCGGGTGTAACATAAATTTTACGTGTAAAGTCGATGTCATTTGATTTAAATAACTTCATCCCCTATCTACTCACCTTGTCTGGGGCCAAAGTCAGCGCCGCTTTTGCCTCTGTTTATCAAGATTCATTATCAACTCCCCAATGGCGCATTATGTGTCATTTAAGACAACAAAAATCAGGCCTAACGTCACGCCAACTATGCGACTATGCGCTATTAGACAAATCAACGGCATCGCGGGCAATTAATGGTTTGCACGCACAATTGTGGGTTGAGGTGCAGCCTTGTGCGGAGGATAGGCGCGCCAAACAAGTGCGTTTAACGCCTTTGGGCGAGTCATTGATGGATGAGTTAGAGGCGAGGGCTTTGCAGTGGCAACAGAGCTTAATAACCGAGCTAAGCGCACAGGAACAGGCCTTGCTGAAAGGTTGTTTGCAGAAATTAAACCGCGCTGCAGAGGCGAGCGCCAGTCGTCAGGCATAAAAAAGGCCCACCTTAGGTGAGCCTTCTATTATCGTGTTTACTAATCATTAGAACGTATAGCGAACACCGATGCGCATTTCCCACAGTGACGCGTCGCGTTGTACAGACGTGTCTTGGTTGCCATCGTTAAAGCCGGTATAAACATAACGGCCGTTGCTGTCGATATTCATATCAACCATACGGTTGCCTACGAATGAGCCTTTTTTGTAAGTGCCCCAGTCGTCGTTCAACAGGTTAGTTAGGTTGTCGATGACAAAGAACACTTCACCTTTGTGGCCTTCTGCGAAGCCAGGCAGCTGTTGCGTTACTTTCAAATCAAACTTCACATACCACTCGGCATTTTCAGAGTTACGATCGGTCACTGAGCCACGCTTCAAGCCTTCTTCTTCGATGAATGCATTGAACGCAGCGAGGTCTTCGGCACTCATGTCATAAACAACGTTTGGATCGTTTTCCAACGGTACGTACAGTAATTGGCGTGAACCATAGCCGTAGTTGTTGAAATCGCCGAACTGGCTGTCTGCGGTATCAAACACGTAGCTGTAAGGTAAGCCTTCGCTTGCTTGACCAAGTAGGTTGAAGCGAGTTTCGTAACCATCGAAGAACTCTTGGGTGTAGCCAAGGCGCAACGTAAAGCGGTGCGGTACTTCGTAATCCGAAGTGGCCGGTCCTGGCATACCTGGATTGGTGGTTGCGAAGTTACTGTAGTTCGATGCCGCCACTGAGCTATTCATTGGGTTTACATCTTCTGAATCAGTAAATGCATAGGCCACAGTGAAGTCGATGCCGTTATCGTATGACTTGCTTAGCGCTGCCGAGATAATGGTTGATTCGCCATCATCGCCGTCTACATTGGTGAGCATGTACTCTTGATCGCGACCTTCGATGCTTTCGAAGATTGGACGACCGTCAAAGGTTGTCTCGCCGCTATCACGTAAAGCGATGTCTTGTAGGTACGCTGAATCTTGTTTTTGCGTGTGCAATACATCTAAGTTAACAACATAGTCATTTTCGAAGGTGTACGTAGCACCGACTGAGTACTTCCACTCTGACGGGATTTCAAAGTCTGGGTCGATAGAGTGAGTTGCTGAGTCACCTGCGCCTGGTGTGGTTGCTGCGATTTCATCAAACAGTGACTGTGGTACGCCGTAACCCGGAGTATCACCATTGGTCATTGCTGTATTGAACAGATCGACGTCATCCGCACGCAATTGAATTTGTGTTACACCGTCGTTTTGGTAAGCGCTTGACGCCCATACGTTCGGATTACCACCTGAGTAAAGACCGAAACCAGCGCGAATCTCAAGGGCATCGTCTACGAACCAGTTAAAGCCAACACGCGGTTGCAACAAATCAACGCCATCTAGGTTTTGCTGGTTAGAGAAGCCATAGCGATTTTCAAATTGCGCATTGAAGTTTGGATAGTCGTCGCTTTGGTATTTGTCATAGCGTAAACCAAACAACAAGGTCGCATCGATATCAGTGAAACTATACTCGTCTTGAACGTATAGAGTATGCACTTGGTATGAGAATTCCGCCGCTAAGTCGTTCGGGTTGTTGCTGCCCGCTGCGTTATAATAATAAACGCGATCAGCGATACCTTGCTCGTAATCTTCGATTGAGTCGAAGCGGAACTCACCTTCGGTGTGTTGTACGAAAAGGTTGAACACGTTCAAATCTTCATACTCATAACCGGCAGTAATAGTATGTTGGTCAAGGTAATAAGTACCTGAGATTTTCGCAGTCAGGTTATCCCAGTTAAGGTCGTTTGACTGACGTGAATCATCCGGGCCGATGTATACAGTGTCGTCATTGGGGCCGTAGCTGATTTGGAATTCACCGAAACCGCTAGCCGCATCAAGTGACTCTTGGCGAGCATCTAGGTCTGACTTGCCGATACGTACTTCAGTTGAGAAGTTGGCCGACCAGTCTGAGTAAAGTGAACCGACGATAGAGTAGAACTCTGCGCCACGCTCGTAGAAGTGACTAGAGAATGCCAATTCGTCGTTGTCAGCATCAGACTGTGAAAGATCAAAACCATCGTTGTAGTTATACACTACACTGGCGCGGTGATCTTCGTTAATGTTCCAGTCTAGTTTTACCAACAGCTTTTCATCTTCGATAGGCATGCTGCCTGGCGTTCCGCCGATATCGTAGTTATAAACATCGCTGGTGATTTGGCGAATGCGGTCGATATCTGATTGGCTGATATTACCATTGTCGATAGGGCCGTAATCGAACTGTTTTACCCCTTCCAACTTCTCGTAAGAGGTGAACAAGAATAGCTTATCTTCAATCAGTGGCATGCCCACATTAAAGCCGTAGCGTTTTTCGGTGTAGTTGCCGTTATCAATGTCGCCATCGATTTCGTCGATGCTGTCGCCTTTCATCGAGTCATTGGTGTAATCAAAGAATACGCCACCGTGCAACTCATTGGTACCAGATTTAGTAACGGCGTTGATGTTACAAGAGGTAAAGCTGCCGTACTGAACGTCAAACGGGGCCATTTCAACGGCGACTTGCTCTAGCGCGTCAAACGAGAACGGCTGGCGCACCGTTGGGTAACCATTTGAATTCAAACCAAAGTTGTCGTTCATACGAACGCCATCAAGGGTTAGGCTGTTAAAGCGTGGGTTAGCGCCACCACAGTGAATCGCATCGCGGCTATCGTCCACATAAATACGTGGGTCGGCACGGACAATATCTTTAATATCACGGTTAATGGCTGGTGCTGATTCTAAATCTGCTTGAGTAAAGGTCGCGGCCGGGCCGGTGCCACCTGAAAATGAACTAATAGGACGGCCGGTGACTACGATTTGCTCGATATCGCCTTTCGCTTGAAGTTGCACTGTTACTGGGTACTCTTTACCCAGTGATAGATAAACATTTTCAACGACTTGGTCTTCAAATTTATCTGAGTCGATCAGTACATTGTATGGGCCGCCAACGCGCAAGCCTTTGGCGCTAAAGTAGCCAGCATCATTGACTACAGCGGTCTTTGCAGAGCCTGTCGGCAAGTGAATAATGGTCACTTCAGTGCCTGCAGCCGGGTTGCCGTTTGGTCCAGTGATTTGACCTTTGACTGAGGATGCGGTTTCGTTAGCAAAAGCACCTGAAGACATGCCCACAGTAGCGGCAATGGCCATCGACAGTGCCGATTTCCTAAGTTGCATTTTCATGTTGTTTTCCCGTGTTTAAGTGTCATTAGTTAGACGGTCATTAATTATCGTAAGATATTAAAAACTATTATTGTTACCGTGGTATTGCGAAAAGCTAAAATTGCACATTTTATTGCAAAAATAAGCCCTTAACTTGCTCAACGGCGTGACTCTTATTGTTACTTGCTTTAAATATATTAACAGCTAAGCCTAGTTCATCGACTCATAGATGCCAGTATATCGACACACTCTGATGCGCTTGGCTTAGTGGCTGTTGAAAGTGGGTGAATTGTACCCATCATAGCCAGCTTAGTCACTCTTTTTCAGCAAATTAAAGGCCATTTGTCCGCTTTAGATTGAACTTTGTTTATAAACTGTAAGTTGGAGTATTAACCAGCAGCTGGATGTATATATCGTCGGGTGATGCGGTTGCATAAAAGCACACCAGAGTGTCAGGGGTATAATGATCACCAATAACCCTAGGGAAGAGGGAAGTCTAGGTATAAAAAAGCCCACCGAGAAGGTGGGCTTGAGGTTGCGATTTTCTAACTAATTAGAAAGTGTAGCGTACACCAATCTTAGCTTGCCAACCCGACGAACTCTTTGAAATAGAGTTGTAGTTACGAGTGTCGAAGCCATTGTGGCGACGGTCAATGATGATGCGACCTTCGTCATCTAAGCCACCAAAGTCATAGACTGCTTGGTCTGAATAGCTTAGGCGCTTTTCTACGCCCCAATCATCATTAAGTAAGTTCGCGAAGTTCTCAACCATCACGTAAAGCTGGCCTTTGTGGCCTTCGGCAAACCCAGGGATCTCTTGCTTGAAGCTTACATCCATGGTGGTTACCCAAGGTTGTGTGCCGGTGTTACGGCCGATGATCTCACCACGCTCAGAAATGCCAGCTTGGTTTAGCAAGGTTTCTAGCTCATTCCACGTCACCTGTGACTCATCCCAGTTGACCGCTGCGTCATCAGCGCCAGATGGAATATAGGCTAGGTAGGCTGAGTGGCTTTGGAACTCACTGCCGATATCGCCGAAGTCGTAATCATTGTAGAAGCCCATTGAATGGCTGTAAGGACGACCCGAACGACGCTCGAAGAACATGTTGAACTGTGATTCATAACCTTCAAAGAACTCGGTCTTGTAGCGAAGGTTAATTTTAAAGCTGTGCTCTACTTCATAGTGACCACGGCCCACAGTATCAATATTGCGGCTCTCGACTAGCGCATGCTTATAGTTACTGATCGCGCGTGATGATGAACCAGGCGCTACTTCAGTAATATCTTGGTGCGCATAGCTCACAGACGCATACAGACCGTTGTCCCACTCTTTGGCAAGTGCCGTGGCTAGGATCACTGAGCGACCGTTTTCGTCAGCATTGGTCATCATGATATCGTAATTTTCTTCACGCTCACCATCATAACGGCTCTCGTAAATCACCCGACCGTCAGCTGATTCACCCACTGGAACCAAAGCGGTATTGTGCCATACTGCTTCGTTTTCTTTTTTGTGATAAACCGCTTCACCGGTCCAGCTAAAGCCATCACCTAGTAGCTCTGAATCAAACTCATATTCAAAGCCAAGTTGAGCACGAATTGAAGACGGTAATTCAAAGTTAGGGTCGGTGTAGTTAGTGCTTCCTGCGCCTTGAGTCATAGAAGCTTGGATTGCGTCAGGTACTCGGGTGATATCCGCTTCAACACCGTCTTGTGAATAGTAATCCGCAATCGCTTGCGACGTGGCTGCTACATAAGTTAGACCATCATTTTGGTATGGATTGTTATACCAAACGTTTGGAATACCGCCTTGGAAGCGACCTACGCCACCATTGATGGTGAGGTTCTCAGACGCGTAGTATTTAAAGCCAACGCGCGGCAGAATGATGTCTAAACCATCAAGGTTCTCTTGGTTTGAGTACCCATAAGTGGCTAGGAAGTTTTCGTTTAGCGTGGGTTTATCGTCTGATGATAAGCGCTCATAACGAAGACCGACGGTAAGTTCCAACTCATCAGTAGGGTAGAATTTGTCTTCAACATACACAGCAAACTGATTACGACGTGCGTCATAAGCCGTGTCATCGGCGTTATTAGTGTAGGCATTGCTATAATCGAAGTCGTAGTTACCGTTGTAGTTACCCACTTCGCGGTTTTGGAAACCTTCTAGGCTATCAAATTCCCACACACCTAATGAACCTGCTGCAAATAGGTTGTACAGGCGCAGTGACTCGTACTGAGCACCAAAATTGATTTCGTGGTCACCCCAGAAGTAAGTACCATCGAAGGTCAGGGTGAGGTTTTCCGTTTCCGATTGGTTTTTATGACGATATTCATCGGTGCCAAACTGATAGGCAGGACCGCGATAGTATTCTTCTACCTTAACGCTACCAATGCTTGAGTTGGTGAGGCTGTCGCTACTGACATCTTTATAGGCTATACCAATTTCGGTCGAGAGATTACCTGACCAATCTGAGTATAGCTTAGCAGCAAAGTTGTTAAACTTGGTTTCGTAGGTATATCGGCTTGATGCCAACATTACTGTGTCGCCACCGGTACCGTAGTTTCGCTCGTCGGCGTCATCTTGCCATTGGTAGGTGAAATCAGCGCGGTGATCTTCAGCCACGTTCCAGCTTAGTTTTACCAGTAAGCTGTCGTTGGTATCTTCCGGGTCACCACCAAGCTCATCGCTCAGACCGTAGGTGCTGTCTAGTACAGAAAGGAACTCATTAAAGTTTTGCTCTGAGGTATCGTACTCGTGCGTTGCACCTGAGCCTTCAAAACCATAGTCCATTTCCAGTTCACTGGCCCAGCTGTTGTAGTTAACAAAGAAGAATAATTCGTCTTCGATGATAGCGCCACCGGTGCTGATCCCGAAACGCTTTTCAGATTGAATAGGGTCTGTCTTCGTTGTTTCGAAGGTGCGGCGACCATCCTCGTCGAGTACCGGTCTTCCATCTGCGTATACCTGAGAAATACTCTCTACTTCTCCAGCAAGGCTTGGGTTAGTGAATTCATAGAAACCGGTGAATTCAAACTCATTGCTTCCCGATTTAGTCACCGCATTGATAACACCACCGCCAAAGTTACCTTTTTTTGCTGAAAACGGTGAGGTATCTACTGACACTTGTTCAATAGCGTCAAGTGCAACAGGTGGCTGCTCAGTGGGGTAACCGCCATAGTTTAAGCCGAAATCGTCATTTTGGCCGATGCCGTCAACGGTTAAGCTGTTACTTCTTGGGTTGCTACCGGCAATGGTTAGCTCGCCACTACCATTAATGCTTGCTAACGGATTCAAACGAGCAATGTCTTTGATATCGTTATTAAAGCTCGGAGTGTTAGCAATTGTGTCTTGGCCAAATACGCTGCTTGAACCGCCTGCTTTTTGCAAAATACGGTAGCCTGATACTTCGATACGCTCTACGTTGATAGGCTCAAGCTGAGAAGTGACGCGGCGAGTTTCACCTAGTTCAAGATAGATGTTCTCCAGCTCTGCATCACTGTATTTATCTGAGTCTATGAGGATGCGGTATGGACCACCTACACGCAAACCCTTGGCGATGAACGCGCCAGAATCGTTAGTCGTAAAGGTGCTCACCGTGCCGGTAGGCTCGTGGATCACTGAGATTTGCACGTTAGGTGCAGCATCGCCTTTAGGCGTGGTGATCTTACCGCGCATTGATGATGAAGTATCGGCTGCGAAAGCGTTTGCTGACACGCCCAAAGCGAGTACGAGCGCGCCGGCCACTTTCGTTAAGCGAACGTTTTTCATTATGTTGTTTCCCGTGTTTTGTTTCATTGGTTAAACAGTGTGTAATCGAGTGAATATTTTTATTGTTATTAATTCGGTCTATTGTTGTCCGTATAGCGCGTTAAGCACGGCTGCTAGGCGTACACCCGCACGCTGCAGTTGCTGCTCCATCACTGGACGATAGGTAAATAAGTAGTCGTAGCTGACTTGCTCACCGGTATTGGCGTAAATGTCTTGCGCTAAGTGGTGAGACTCAATGAGCCACTTTTTAATATCCAGGTCTTTATTGATTGCCTTGGTATCAACGCAGCATAGGAAGTCTGCGTATTCGGAATATGACAGCTTTTGGCTCTCAACAAGGTCGGTATCCCATAAACGATGTAAATTGGTTTGCTCACGAAAGAAGGTGACATCGATGCGGTTACCGCCTCGGTCCTCGGCATTACCGACATGCATAGGTTGGTGAATATCGCCAATAATATGAATTAAAAAACGCAAATAGAATTGCTGCTGTTGTTGGCTTGTTTTTGGCGAGCGCAGTGCCTTCATAGCCGTTAGGATGGCTGTATAAGCGTCTTTTACATCATGCTTGTGTTCTTTTGCTGAGAAGTGCTGGTGTGTAAATTCCTCAACGGAGTCGATATTAATGTAATGCCAAGGGCTGGCCTGCTTTTGCCAGAAAGTATCGGAGGAAGAGCGCATTTCATCAGCCCAAGTACTGACTCTGGCCATACTGTGGCCCGCTAAAATGGTAGACACCTGTTGCTTTGCATCAGCATCCAAATGGTGCTCAGCAATGGCTCCTACAATACGATGACCGTTGGCGCCCCAAGCGCTCACTTTCGTTGCGAAAAAACTAACAAAAGCGAGGGTGCAAATAAGCGGCAATTTGCTCAGATGCGTATAATTGAACTGTAAACTCATTGTTGTTGTCACGTTACTGGCTTGCTTAAGTGAAGGCAAATTGTCCGGATTTTTAAGCGAAAAAACAGGACTTGATGGGATTCATAATTACTTGTTAATAAAGTATATAAAACAATTGCTTATGGGTTATAAATAAAATTACCTATTGCAATAAGTAATTATAATTGTTGAAATGGTAATTGAATTCAACAAAAGCAGCACAAAAGCCCGTGACAAGCATATTTAACAGACGTGACACTGCGCTTATCCTGGTTACATTAATGGTACTGGCGTTAACTAGTTACCTTATCGGAACAATGCGTTTTACCTTGGCAACCACGCAACTGGGTAATGTTATAGCGACTCACTACAGTTGTAATACCACCCAGCCAGAAAATAAAACGCAGCTTACGTTGTTTGCCCCAAGCGAAAATGTCGTCAAACGATTGGCTCAATCGCTATGTAAGGACACCACTGTGTCTAAGCAATACGGCGCTGTCCAAGCTTTTTGGGGAGGCTCTTCTGAGTTTGAGGTGAATGTGCTGGGAAAAGGTTTAGCGGATTTAATCCTTGCCAAGGAAAACCTCTTCAGTGCCTTTACCGCTCACGAAACCTATGGCTACTCACCGCTAGTCGGTTATCCTTCATACACGGCCTACTTTATTGCTAGTAAAGAAAAGCCGCGCTTAGAGAAAAGCTACTTTCTTGATAAGCGCATTGGCTTAATTGAATATCCCACCAGTCGCTCCGGTCACATTATGCCCAAGCAGGTGTTTAAGGAGCTTGATATTAATATGAATAGCCTGAATATCACTTTTGTGAACTCGCACAGTGCGTTGCGAGATAAGTTAGCGCTAGGTGAAGTGGATATCATTAGCTCTTATTGGCAACAAGCAGATAACGAGCGTTTTTCTGCAAATTATATAACCGCAATCAGTGACAATATCAGTGGTAGCCATTGGTTTTTACGCCAAGCCAGTGACAATCCTGACTTAGCCTGTGCTATTCAGGGCGCTATTTTAAGCCAAGCAGAAGAGCAATCGGCACAGTACTTTAAACAAGCCAAACCTTATTGGCAGTGCAGTGATTCAGCACCTGCAACATTTAAAGGAGAGCCGCTGTGAGAGCGATTAAAGTTGCATTGCTAAAGCACATGCACAGCTGGGTTCGGCGCTTTAATGCCAATATCGCCACGGTTTTATTTGCATGCTTGGCTATGATTATCGCTTACTGCAGTTACGCAGTGGGGGCATTGAATAGCTGGCATCATCAACAGCAACAAGTGATAGCCCATGTCAAAACACGGATAGCCCTGGATGCTCAATACATTGGACTACCCAATAGGTTGTTGGAGGTACCGGGCGATCGCAAACGCGTGGTGCATTATCTTAAGCAGCTCAACACTCACCTCACATCACAAGGTTACGCAATTCAAGTGCATGCAATAGCGGGTACAACGCTCGGTAATGAGACAAGCAATCTTGAGAGCTTCAACCTCGTTCGCACAGGTGGGGAGACGTTCACCGTGACGCTGTCACCAGCGGTGATGCCTCTAGCCCAGCTATTGAGTCCTTGGCCTTTCCTCATCGTGCTGTTGCTGTCTGTCGCCATGCGAGCATGGTTTAAAACCCTCCAAAGCAAATTAGATAAAGCGCGAGAAGCGGGTATGCCGATACTCGAGCGCAAACGCCTACTTATTGATTTAGCGGATAAAAGCCTACGCTATGGTGAGCAGGGCAGGCAGGTGCAATTGGCGAACAAACCTCTTTGTTTTTATCTGGCGCTGTTGGAGTTTGGCATTGAATACCCTGAGGTGACGTTAAATCAAAATAAAGAGGTGCCACAGGAGCTACTGGATTTGGCCCACAAGTATTTTGGCCGCTTAATCGATTTAGGACACACGATTAGAAAGCGCCCCAACTTTGGCAATAGTTTAGAGAAAACGCTAAGTGAAATTCGTGCTGCATTGGATGAAGTGTTTGCAGCAGACTCGCAAGATAAAGAGCCTTATTTTCCGCCTAAAGCCCATGGTGAAGGGTCACGCTCGCGTGTCCATCACTATGGGCTTAGGGCCGTCGATGGCGATGATTTTGAGGTTATTGGCAAGTAACCGGATGAGGCACGTTAATTGCCTTAATTGGGCTGTGCTTGCTTACATACTCGCTCAAAATACTGGCATCCGAGTCGCCAGTATCAACGAAGCGGGTGTCGGTGTTTAAACGCGGATAGCCATCGCCACCTGCCGCATTGTAGCTATTGATACTCATACGATAGGTCTTATCTAGCTCTAACGCTTGACCGTCAATGCGTACTGATACCAATTCATCCCCCTCGCACACCGGTGCTACTTGGTTGAAGTGGGCATAGGCGCCAGAATCGACAGGGTATGATGCAACTTTACTGATGTATGCAAAAGCCTCACGACCACTAAACTCAATGTAGCCAATGCGGTTTTTAAATGGGTGTACACGAAGAATATCTTTGTAATCGATATCTCCTTGGCTGATTGAGTCACGAATACCGCCGCCACTAATGACTGCAAAATCAGCATCGACATGATTCATTTGTGCTTGGGTGATCAGCTGTCCTAAATTCGTCTGTCCAAAGCGGACTTTGTTTCTGTCGCCTTGAAGGTGAACTTCGGTATGCCCTAAAGTCACGCTTAACTTTTCTTGGCCTTTTTGCTGGTAAGGAGTTAAAAAGTCGAGCATTTCTTGGTCTTTGTTGATGTAATCACCGACCCATTCACCGGTCGCGTCTTTAAGGTTTACTGGGATCAGCTCATAGCTTTCAAGAGTCAACTCTTCACCTAGCAGTTTAAATCGAGCATGACCCACATACTTGCCCCATTCATGGGCTTGCATGATCCAAATACCGTTTTGATTATCTGGCTGGCAGGGCATGCCTGGGCGGTAACCATCATTGTTGCTGTTCTTTGCCGCCATGCACACTGGTTCTTGGGAGTGGCCACCGATGATCATATCTACGGCGCCTTTGGGTAAATTGCGGGCTAAGGTTACATCGCCGGGGGCGTTAATGCCGTGTTGAGCATTGCTGTAGTGACCCATGTGCGTGACGGCAATAACGATATCAGGGTCGCGGCGCTCAATTTCAGGAAGCATGTTTTTGGTCGCGGTTGCGGGCTCAATAAAATCAAAATTACCGATAAAATCAGGGTTCGCAATCTTTGCGGTGTCGGTGGTGGTCAGGCCTAAAATAGCGATATTTAGATTATCTCTTTGTAATAGCGTATAAGGAGTGTAAGCAGGCTCGCCATTGCGTTTATCGATAATATTAGCGCTCAGCAACGGAAAGTCGGCCCAACGTTGCTGCTTGTCTAATACCGCTAATGGGTTATCAAACTCATGATTGCCAATGGCCATGGCATCGTAGCCTAACAGAGTCATGGCTTTAAAATCAGGTTCCGCGTGTTGTAAGTCAGACTCAGGAATACCAGTATTGATATCTCCCCCTGAGAGCAACAGCACGGTATCGCCTCGTTGTTTAGCTTGTGCGCGCAACTGTTTTAGTAATGTTGCGCGCGCGGCCATACCGTATTCACCTTTATCGTTATGCCAAAAGCGGCCATGGTGATCGTTAGTATGAAACACACTAATATAGTGCGCTTGTGCGGAGTCAGAGTGTGACTCGGGTGTCAGCGTGGAGGCAGAGCATGCACTGAGCAGTGTAAGCACTGAAAGAGTAATTAGGCGCACAGGAGATTCCTATCGGCGATTGTCGTTGCGCCTGATTTTAATTAAATTTTATGACAATTTCACTAGTCTGAGACGGACTGTGCAAATCCGTCTTTATATACCCCGAGTTAAGATATTTGCTGAAGCAACCGGGCTCAGCCGCAACAGATCAGCCAGTTAGCTCACTGTGCTGGCTTGCACAAGACGAGACGCTGGCCAGTGCAGCTTGTTCACGACGGCGTAACTCAGCACGTGCTACGGGTGCCTGATGATGATTGACGCCGACCATCCAGTTTAAAAACGATGCAGGCACTTGACGGTACGACTCGCCTTTGTGAACACCAAAGTCGCAAATGAGATTGTTGCTGTTATCCATAGTTGTTGTTTTTAGCTGCTCAAATGATATGCACATACTAGAGAACTCTTGATAGTTTGATAAGTCGAATCTGTTTTAAAAAAGCGCAAAAAGATACTTTATAGTTATATGTTGTTAACCAATTTGTAACTGGGTTTTACCCCCAGGTATCAATTTGTTGTTATTCACTGTGCCTCATGGAAGCATGGCTTGAGTCAATGTAAAGTGGCTCAAAACAACAACATAGGAAATCCCATGAATAAATTTATTGGCTTTGGTCTGGTCGCAGCGGGGCTTACTCTTGCGCAACCTGTTCACGCGACTATCGTTGAAATGCAAACCTCCCAAGGCAGCATTCAAATTAACCTCTTTGATCAGCATACACCAAAAACAGTGGCTAATTTTCTAGGTTATGTTGAGCGTGGCGATTATCAGTTTAGTTACCTGCATCGCTCCGAGCAGGACTTTATTGTTCAGGGGGGCGGGTTTATTTACGATGGCGGGGCCGTGGCCATTGAATCCCAAGGGACGGTAGATAATGAGCCTGTGCTATCCAATGTCGCTGGCACCATCGCCATGGCTAAACGCAGTGGCAACGCTAACAGCGCGTCAAGTCAGTGGTTTTTCAATGTCGCCGATAACAGTAGTAACTTAGATCTGCAAAACGGTGGATTTACGGTGTTTGGTCAGGTCATAGGTGAGGGGATGGAGGTTGTTAAAGCCATTAATGCGCTGCCTACTTGTTCTAGCACGCCGGTCGTTGATTACAGTACGAACGAATGCCAGCAAGGCGCTGAACTAACGGCAAACAACCTAGTTATTGTTAATGATGTTATTGTCATTGATGATGACCCCAATTCGGCGGCAAACCTGACTCCGGTTGAAAATACCTTAATTGATGAACCTGTCGAGCCAGGTGATGATTCAAGCTCAGGTGCATTTTGGTGGTTGTTACCTCTTAGCTTGTTGATTCGCTGGCGCCGCGCGTAAGACAAGCCTAATCGGCGTGCTAGGGTATCGATAGCGCGCCGTTTCTTGGGCGGGTATTAGAGCATGCGCAACACCAACATGATCCACATCGCCAGCACGGTGATGCAACCAAACAAAAAGAGGTAGTAACGTGTTTTTAGGTGGTTACTACTTATATGGACCACAGTATGCGCAAGGCGCAGTAGTACAAAACCCCAAGCCAAGGCGGTGAAAGCGTAGCCGGTGGTTTGTGTAATTAATGCAGTGAGCACAGCAACATAAAATAAAACTGGGATTTCGAATTGGTTAATAAAGTTACGCCCGGCCACTTGCACTGATTCCGGGGCGTTGTCGAGATCCATAGTGGCAAATTGTTGCATTTTAATTTGTTTGTTGCGTGCGGCAGCGAAACGACGTCGCCCCATTATTACCATCACCACAAGGGTTAACAGTACTTGCGCGAACATTGCCAAAATAAGCCATTGGTGCACGTTAATCTCCCATTACTCGTTATTATTTATAAACATCCCAGACCATACCTGAATTACTCTTATTATTCGAGTGCCAGAAAAGGTAGTCAGTGTTTTCATACATTGTTACAAACTTGATAGCTTTTTCATTGCATTTTCATCAGTGATTTTTGATCATAAAAGAAAACGTCCACTTATAAGAGACAAATTCATGAAAAAGACATTAGCACTGAGTGCCCTGAGCCTTGCCGTACTGGCTGGTTGTAAAAGTACATCGGCGCCTTTACAAAGCGAACTGACTCAGCAACTGATCCCGGAAAACTTAGTTGTGAGCCCTAACGACAAGCGGGCCTACGAGACACTGACGTTGGACAATGGCATTGATGTGGTGCTGGTTTCTGACCCCAGTGCTGAGAAATCTGCGGCGGCATTAAGCGTGGGCGTTGGGCTTTTGCACGACCCCATGTCGCAACAAGGCATGGCGCATTATCTCGAACATATGCTGTTTTTAGGCACTGAACGCTACCCCGATACTAAGGGCTACAGTGACTTTATGACCAAAAATGGCGGTGCTCATAACGCTTATACCTGGCTCGATATCACCAACTATATGTTCAAAGTGAATAACGATGCCTACGCTGAGGGGCTTGACCGTTTTAGTGACTTTTTCAAATCGCCAAAGCTGTACCCTGAGTACACTGATAAAGAGAAAAATGCGGTCAATGCCGAGTGGTCGATGCGCCGCGAAATGGACTTTTTCGGTCAGTTTAAACTCGCGCGTAAAATGATGGGTGAGCACCCAGCAAACCGCTTCCTGATTGGTAATTTAGAGACGTTGGGCGATAAGGAAGGGAGTTCACTACACCAAGAAACGGTTGACTTCTATAACCAGTATTACTCCGCGAATATAATGAAAGTGGCGATGATCTCCAATCGCCCACTCAATGAAATGCGCCAGCTAGCGAAGCAATATTTCGCCAATATCGAAAATAAAAACATTGAAGAGCCACAAGTGAATGCTGAACTGGATTTTGATGAGGCAGGTGGCAAACGTATTTACTACAAGCCCAATGAAGATGTGAAACAGCTGAAGCTTGATTTCACGATTAAAAATAACATGGATAAGTTTGCCCTTAAGCCGAACCGCTTTGTGGCCTACTTACTTAGCAATGAAATGCCAGGCTCTCCAGCGCAAATACTGCGTGATAAGGGCTGGGTCTCACAATTGAGTGCCAATGCATCAGCGAATATGTACGGCAATTATGGCGCGTTGTCAGTGGATATTGAACTGACGGATGCGGGGATGCAAAACCGTGAACAAATCGTCGCCACGGTTATGCGATACATTGAGCTTATCAAGGAAAATGGTGTTGATGAGAAGTACTTCGACGAAATTCGGACGTCGCTGAATAACCAGTTTCAGTTCTTAGAGAAAAGCGACGAATTTAGTTATGTTTCTTCGTTAACGCAAAGCATGCAGGATTATCCGCTCACCAACGCAATTAACGCGCCTTACTATTATGGTGAGTTTAATCCGCAGGCAGTGCAAGATGTGCTGGCACAGCTGAATGGCGAGACCTTGCGAGTTTGGTATATTTCTCAGCAAGAGCAAACCGATAGCCAGCTGCACTTCTACGACGGCGAATACCGCATTGAAGATATCAGCAGCGAAGAGCAAGCAAGTTGGCAGCAAGCAAGCGAGTTTGCTTTGTCTTTACCCAGCGTTAATCGTCTGCTGCCACAGCATTTTGATATCAAAACCCGAGGCTACGCAGCGCAAACTAAACCGGTTGTGAGCTACGATAAAAACGGTATAAAGATTTGGCAGCAGCCGAGCCAACATTTTGCTGAGCAGCCTAAGGGGTTGGTCGAGGTGTATGTTAATTCACCAGCGCCACAAAACGATATGACTGCTAAGGTGTTAATGAATTTGTGGGCCGATTTATACAATTTGTCGCAAACCGCGTTGGCAACCGAGGCCTCTATTGCTGGCATGTCGGTAGGCATGGACCCTGGTAACGGGTTTACTCTCACTGTCGGCGGGTTCACCGATAAACAGCCAGAATTGTTACGTGAAGCGCTAAGCAACTTGCAGGTTGAAGTCGATGAACAAGCATTTAATCAAGCCGTTGACCGCTATGTACGAGCACTAAACAATGCGCAGCAGCAATTTCCTTTTTACCAAGCGTTTGATGAGTACTCCAATCTAGTTCGCTCTGGCAGTTACGACACCGAGGCACTGATTGCCAAAGCGCAATCACTTACGGTAGCGGACTTAGAGCAATTGATGAGCCAAGTGTTGACGCATAACACAGTGCGGGTATTTGCTTTTGGTAATTATGATCAAAGCAGTATTGACGTTATTGCCAAAAATATTACTCAGGCGCTGCCGACGCAAAAAGAAGATAGCCAGTATACGCGTTCTCAGTCTTGGCAACCTAAGCAGGGCGAAACCTATGTTGTTCATAAAGACATAGAGGTGGCCGATGTCGCTATTATTGACATGGTTTATCACCCGACCCCAGGTTATGCGCAAAAAGCAGCGGCTGCGGTATTACAAGGGCACTTCCGTACGGTGGCCTTTGATAAACTGCGCACTGAAGAGCAGCTGGCTTACGCCGTTGGTGCTATCGCCCGTCCACTTGAGGACTATGCCGCCATAGGGTTGTTTATTCAAACCCCGGTCAAAGGCCCGAAGGCAATGCAGGCCCGTTTTGATAGCTTCAAGCAACAATATCAACAAGAGCTTAATGAGATGGATGAGGCGACGTTTGCGCAACTTAAAAATGCCACTCTCGTGGCGCTCAAAGAGCAGCCAAAAAATCTAAAAGATGAACTTGGACGCCTTATTACCGATTGGTATCGCGAACAGTTTGATTTCAACAGCCGTAGCCAACTGATTGCGGCGGTCGAGCAACTGACGCTTGCAGACATTCAAGCATTTTACCAGCAAACGATGATGAACCCAGAAGCCGCAAGGCTCAACGTGCAGCTTCGTGGCAGTAAATTTGCCGACAAGGACTTCGCTGATTTACCTGAGCAAACCAAGGTGGAATCGGTGGCTGACTTCCAAAAGCAAATCAGCTGGCAGCAGTAGTTGACTGGATAATAAAGTGCAGAAAAGGCTCCCTTGGGAGCCTTTTTTATGTGTTTGATTTAGCCTTGATTAAAGTGCTGAGGAAGGGCGTTAGCAATCTCCGTCAAGCTGGTTTGCCATGCTTTACTCAGGGCGGACGCCAAAGCAGCGTAGCCATCTTGTGCCAGCGGCTCGCTTTGGCTAAAGCGCGCCATACTGAGTACGTGTAATTTACCTTTCTCATCAACTCGAGATAAACGCCACAAGCCTGCTATTTCTGCATTGTTATTGAGGCCGCCGTTAAAATGGTCGATGTCGATATCGAGCTGATAAAATGATGACTGCAGCTGCTCGGCGTAGACATCAGCCCCTTTGACGACCAGCACTTGCTCTAATGTAGCCATTAGCTGCAACTGGGCGCTACTTTCGAGCATGAGTGCTGGGCTATCGGCCCAAAAATGGTAATTAGCGCTGTATATTTCTTGCGGTGAGCGTCGTACCACCATGGCACGGTTATTAAGGTTACCGCGTAAACTGATAGGGCTTAAACGCAATAGGTGTTGGGTCTGCTCATCGGTGCGTAGCAGGTTGTTATTAAACAGCGCGCTATCTAATTGGTAGTAGCGGATACTGATACTTCGCGAGTCTGTGGCGCAGCCTTGTATCAGCAATGCCAGCGTCAGTAATAAAATAAGTCGAACCATTAGTTATCACTCCTTGGCAGCGGATCAGCAGGCAGCTCTTTATCAAAGATCAGCATATTAGGTTGCTCCTTTAATCCTTTCGATAGGGGCTGCAGTTCATCCATTAGGCGCTGCATTTGCTCAAGTGAAGACTGCATTTGTTGATACATTTTCGAACCATTTTGGAAGCTCGCCATGGTCACCTCAAATTGCTCCATGCTTTGCTCAAATTGGCGCATACTTTGGCTAATATCAGCCATATCTTGGGTAAACTCTTTGGGCAGCGCTTTCATACTCGGGTCGCTCATGAACTGGCGCATATCCACAGCAAGCGTTTCATAACGGGCCATGGTGCTTTCAAACTGAGCCAAACTTTCTTCTATACGAAGGCCTTTAACCTTATTGAGTACATCATTAACTTGGTTGGCCAGCACCGTGATGCCGCTGGAGGTACTGGGGAAAACAGTGTAGTCGCCGCGTTGTGTTAAGCCGACCAATTCACTATCAGGATAGATATCAAAATCAACGTAAACGGCGCCAGTAAGCAGGTTGCCAGGCTTCAAAGAAGCTTTAAGTCCTTGTTGCAGGAGCTCATCAACATGAGATTGCCAAAACTCCCTCGCTTGTGTTGAGTCGCGGTACAAGCGCCCATACTCGATACGTATAAGTACCGGAACGGCATTGCTGGTATTGCTAAAGTGAGCAGGGCGACCATCAATCATAACCTCAGCCGGGACTTGCTCGACAGTGCCTATGCGCATACCCCTGTATTCGACCGGCGCACCCTCTCGTAGGCCGCGAATGGACTGCTCAAACTCAATGAGGTAGTGCTGGTAATCATAAAATCGCTGTTCTAGCGCAGCTTTATAGCTGTCACTTAGGCTAAAGGTGTGGTCTTGCTTGGCGACTGCTCCTGGAGGATCGCCCTCTGGGGTAGCCAGCGAAATACCTCCCTTTAGCATTTTCGCGATCGACCCTGTTTTGACGTTGATACCATCAGCGGATAGGTCAAATTCGAGTCCTGAATTAACCCAAAAGACCGTGTTTAACGTCACCAGGTTTTCGTACGGCGCATTAATAAATAAACCGTAACGCATCACTTGTTGTTGCCAATCAAAATTGGCAGTTTCGATTTGGCCGATTTTATACCCTTTGAAGTAAACCCCTGTGCCCACCTCAAGCACTTCAGCATCTCGGCTGATTAACTTGTAACGCCCGCCTTTGACATCATTGGCAATCAGTGCGGGCTCCTCTTGCAATTCAAAGCGCTCGGTGAGCTGTTTACTCTCGCCAGGGGCGAATTCTAAATAAACACCCGAAAATAAAGTACTAAAGCCGGTGACTCCACTTTCATCCACGCGCGGTTTGACCACCCATATTTTTGCATCTTCAGTGAGTAAGTTATCGTAGTGGTTATCGACTTGAGCTCGGGCGATAACATGGTCGCGGCTTGACGCCAATCGAATTGCATCGACAGTGCCTATTTTTACACTGCGAACTTTGATTTCTGTTTTACCGGCGACGATACCCTCAGCATGGGGCATTTTGATGTAAATAGTTTGCCCTTGCGAGAGTTGGTGTTGCAGTAACATCCAAGCACCAACAAACAAGGCGATGATAGGGATCAGCCAAATAGGGGACAGTTTAGGCGCCGTTTTAATGCGCGCAGTATTACTCATTCACGACTCTCTTCACTTTTTCAGGGGGATCCCAAATCAAACGTGGATCAAAAGCATGGGCCGCCATCATTTGGCAAATAACCATCGCTGCGAAACATAACGCGCCCAACCCGGGTTCGACCAGCATCAGGTTGCCTAGCTGTACTAAGGCTACCAAGATAGCAACAACAAATACATCAATCATCGACCATTTGCCAATAAATTCAGTAACCTGATATAGCCGAGTGTACACCATAGAGCGGCGACTGGCTTGGCGGTAAACCATCACGCACAAGGTCGCAAGCACCAATGCTTTAGCAAATGGCACCACCACACTGGCAAGGAAGATAATCGAAGCGATGGGGTATGAACCACTTTGCCACAACAGTATTACGCCGCCAATTAGCGTTGATGGCTCTCTGTCTCCCAAGCTGGTGGTATACATGATAGGCAGTACATTGGCAGGAATGTACAACAGTACCGACGTCACCAGCCAGGCAGCGGCCTTTTGTACACTTTGCATATTGCGATAATGCGTAGTGCTATGACAGCGTGGGCATAATTTGTCGTAGGTAAGTTGCTGGCAAACATGGCAGGCGCGTAGATTGACATCAATAGCCCTCACTCCTTTTGGAACAGCGACCTCTTTATGAGGGGCAATCTGTCGCCACAGTCGAGGACGGTTGACGTAAGATAGGGCACCTATATATGTCAGCACAAACCCGCCATAGGCCCAAAAGCTAATACCAAAGGTAATGTCAGCCATAGACATTATTTTAACCATACTGACCAATACGCCGACGAGGAAAATCTCCGACATCACCCAGGTATCCAATGCCAGGGTCAATTTCAGCAGCTTACGTCCCCAATGCTTTGGCAAGGTGCGCAAAAAACCTAAGTGTAAAGGCAGCAGTAACAACAGCATCACTAAGGGTAAGATAATGATACTGATATCAATAAATATCCCTAACAGGGTGCTGTCGTAGTTAAAAAGCATGCGTCCGGCATCAGGCAAGGTCATAGTTTGCGTGATGCCTCGACTGGAGAACGAAATAAAAGGGTAAAACACTGAGCTCAATAATAAAATAATGGCACTCAGGGTGAGGGCTACAACTTTAGGGTCGTTATTGACGTTGCTTGCATTTAAGCTCGAGTGACAGTGAGGGCACTGGGCAACTTGTTTGGCTTGTAGTCGCGGCACATCGACCACTAGATCACATTGCGGGCAGGCCAGTTGCATGTTTTCTCAAACTTTATCCAGTTAACTGCTAATGTTAGAGCATAGCGCTTATTTTATGTAATTCCTAGTGACTAAGGACGGGTTATGGCAAGGGGTCTGGTAACGAAGAATTGGCTAGCTATCAGTAAGGTAATGCTGTGTACGATGTTTATGTGCACAGCAAATGCTGCCAATAACCTCGACGATAACGCTGTGGAGCTCTCCGCCAGTGCTTACATCCCACCTTATGTATTTAAAGACGGACACCACGGGATTGAGATAGATATTATCAAACATGCTTTGGAAAAAGCGCAGCTTGGGCCATTAACTTTACACTTTTTAAGTAATCGCCGTGCCGAGGCGCAGTTACGCCAAGGTAAAATTAGCGGCGCGATTAATATTCCGAAAGAGTCAGGGCTCGAGGGCTATTACAGCGAGCCCTTATTGTATTTTGAGAATGTAGCTATTAGCTTAGCTGAGCATAACTTCAGCATTGAGCAGTTCAGTGACTTACATGGTAAAAGCATTCTTGCGTTTCAAAATGCCAAAAACTACCTTGGACCTGACTATACCAAGGCCATTACTAAGGCCTTGAGTTATGATGAGGTAGTCAATCAGTATGCGCAAATAGACCATCTCATGAAGGGGTGGGTAGATGTGATTGTGCTGGAGAAGCGCATTTTTCAGTATTACTTACACACCTTTGCAATGAACCAGGGGCAACAGACAAAGCCAGTTACCATCCATGCGCTTTGGCCTCCTTCTCCCCGACACGTGGTATTTACTGATTCACAGCTGCGTGAGCGCTTCAACCAAGGTCTTGCAGAGCTAAAAAAAACACCGCGCTACAAGGCATTGCTTGCCAGCGCGCCATCGTATGCTCAGCGCCAATCAAGCAAATAAGGCCACAGTTTGTTTAGAGCGAGCAAGCACCTGCCCTGACTCAGAGTAAACAGTGGCGTCTTCATAAGCGTAGCCGTTATGTGCGGCGGTGGTGTGCACATGCAAGCCTAGCCATTGTGACGCTGCTAATTGAGGTAGCGTTAAACATTCTACATGCCAACTCATGCTACTTGCTGGTGCCGGTTGCTTAAATGCTTGTAATTGCGATGGTGGCCAGCTGTCAATCAGGGCAATGACATGGGTCCAGTCGTATTGCTGCTGTTGTCCTTTAAAGCGCATCCAGCCTGTTAAGTCAGTGCGTTCGGCGCCGCTGTAAGGCATATTGCCCTCGGTTAGGTTTAAGTCCACATGTTGAAAAAAGGCCGGCATAACATTCTCTACATAGGGTAAGCAGTTTTCTGCATCGGCGGCTTTAGGGACGGTGACAGCGGCCACTGGCACTTCAACCTCTGAGACGCGGTCTTTGGCGAATAATCCCTGGACAGATAAACACACTTGTCCATGCTGCTCAATGGTTGCGCTGTATTGGTTAGAGCTTTTGCCTTCGCGTAAATGGTGGAAGGTCAGGGTAAAGGGTGTGTCCGGAGCAATGGGGCCAATAAATTGCGCACTAAACGATCGTAAAATACGATCGCTATCGCAATGTTTCAGCATGGATTGTAAGGCTAATGCGCAAGACAAGCCGCCAAAGGCTGTGCGCCCTTGTGTCCATGAAGCAGGAAATTCGAGCGTTTGTTGGTTCTCGCCAGTCACGCTGGCCAATAGGGTATCAAAGGTCATCTGTCTCACCTTAATTGAACTTGTCAGACCAGTTTAACGGTAAATTTTCCCTTGGCGAGGGGGAAAATTGAAAAAAATGACAAAAAAACGAAATTTTTTTAATTATGACGCTTGAATTAACAAAAGCGGCCCCTATCTAGTAGTCATCGAACACGTTAACAGAATTTTGAAGTTGGAGAAGATTCATGGGTAAGATTATTGGAATCGACTTAGGTACTACTAACTCGTGTGTAGCAGTACTTGACGGTGATAAGCCACGCGTAATTGAGAACGCCGAGGGCGATCGCACGACTCCTTCTATTATCGCATTCACTGAAGACGGTGAAACGCTAGTAGGTCAGCCGGCGAAACGCCAAGCGGTAACCAACCCGACTAACACACTTTTTGCAATCAAGCGTTTAATTGGTCGTCGTTTTGAAGACGAAGAAGTACAACGCGATATCGGCATCATGCCGTTTAAGATTGTTAAAGCAGACAATGGCGACGCCTGGGTCGAAGCAAAAGGCGAAAAGCGTGCTGCTCCTCAGATTTCTGCCGAAGTCTTGAAGAAAATGAAGAAGACCGCCGAGGATTACCTAGGTGAAGAAGTCACAGGGGCTGTAATCACAGTGCCTGCATATTTCAACGATTCACAGCGTCAAGCAACAAAAGACGCAGGTCGTATCGCGGGTCTAGAAGTTAAGCGCATTATTAACGAGCCAACGGCCGCTGCGCTTGCTTATGGTATGGATAAGAAAAAAGGCGACAACGTGGTTGCCGTGTATGACCTCGGTGGTGGTACTTTTGATATCTCTATCATTGAAATCGACGAAGTAGAAGGCGAGCACACCTTCGAAGTACTGGCAACCAACGGTGACACGCACCTAGGTGGTGAGGACTTTGATAACCGCGTTATCAACTATTTGGTAGAAGAGTTCAAAAAAGAGCAAGGTATTGAGCTTAATAACGATCCGCTAGCGATGCAGCGTGTTAAAGAAGCCGCAGAGAAAGCTAAAATTGAGCTTTCAAGTGCACAGCAAACTGAGGTTAACCTACCTTATGTTACGGCTGATGCTAGCGGTCCTAAGCACATGAACGTGAAGCTGACTCGCGCTAAGCTTGAGTCATTAGTTGAAGACCTTGTTACTAAGTCTATCGAGCCATTGAAAAAAGCACTGGCGGATGCCGATTTATCGGTAGGTGATGTGAATGACATCATCCTAGTGGGTGGTCAGACACGTATGCCATTAGTGCAGAAAACGGTTACTGAGTTCTTCGGCAAAGAACCTCGCAAAGACGTAAACCCGGATGAAGCGGTAGCTATGGGTGCGGCAGTGCAAGGTGGTGTTCTTGCTGGTGACGTGAAAGACGTACTTCTGCTTGATGTTATTCCACTGTCTCTTGGTATCGAAACCATGGGCCAAGTGATGACCGCATTGATCGAGAAAAACACGACCATTCCAACGAAGAAGTCGCAAACTTTCTCAACAGCGGAAGATAACCAAAATGCAGTAACCATTCATGTACTGCAAGGTGAGCGTAAGCGCTCTGCCGACAACAAGTCGCTTGGTCAGTTCAACCTTGAGGGTATTCGTCCAGCGCGTCGCGGCGAGCCTCAAATCGAAGTCACTTTCGATGTTGATGCCGATGGTATCTTACATGTGTCAGCAAAAGATAAAGACACAGGTAAAGAGCAAAAAATCACTATCCAAGCTTCTTCAGGTCTAAGCGATGATGAAGTAGAAAAAATGGTACGTGATGCCGAGGCAAACGCTGAGGAAGATAAAAAGTTCGAAGAGTTAGTAACTGCACGTAACCAAGCAGATGCTTTAGTACACGGTACGCGTAAGCAAATCGAAGAAGCGGGTGATGATTTACCGGCAGAAGATAAAACAGCTATCGAAAGTGCGCTAACGGAACTTGAAACTGCGATTAAGGGTGAAAGCAAAGAAGAAATCGATGCGAAAACCCAAGCGCTTGCTGAGAAGTCACAAAAGCTAATGGAAATCGCGCAAGCGAAAGCCCAACAGCAAGGTGGCGCTGATGCCGGTGCACAGCAGCAATCACAAGCAAAGCAAGACGACGATGTTGTTGACGCTGAGTTTGAAGAAGTGAAAGACGAGAATAAATAAGTCTTGAACTTTGTAAGGGCGCGCTGGCGAAATCGCTTGACGCGCCCTTAGTGTATGTAGATTTTAGGAATGAGGGTTGCCATGGCTAAGGCTCAACGGTAAACCCTTTTTCACTTTGCAGCCTTGCTGCATTTATTAACAGTAGTGGTAGATATGTCAAAACGCGATTATTACGAAGTCCTTGGCGTAGCAAAGGACGCCAGTGACCGAGATATTAAAAAGGCTTATAAGCGCCTGGCGATGAAATATCACCCGGATCGTACTGCCGGCGATAAAGAGCTTGAAAATAAGTTCAAAGAAGTCAAAGAAGCCTATGAAGTCCTCGGTGATGAGCAAAAACGCCAAACCTATGATCAGTTCGGCCATGCAGCATTTGAGCAAGGCGGCGGTGGCGGCCACGGCGGCTTTGGCGGTGGCGCAGGCGATTTTGGTGACATCTTCGGGGATGTCTTTGGAGACATCTTTGGCGGCGGTCGTCGTCAGTCACGCCAACAACGTGGCGCCGATTTACGTTACAACATGGACTTAAGCCTAGAAGAGGCAGTGCGTGGTAAAGACGTCGAAATCAAAGTGCCTACTTGGGTGGCCTGTGAGCCTTGTGATGGCTCAGGTGCCAAACCAGGCTCAAAACCGAAAACCTGTCATACTTGTCATGGTGCAGGGCAGGTACAAATGCGCCAAGGTTTCTTCGCAGTGCAACAGACGTGTCCAACTTGTCAGGGGACAGGGCAAATTATTTCCGACCCTTGTGATAGTTGTCATGGTCAAGGTCGCGTAGAACGCACCAAAACATTGTCGGTGAAAATTCCCCCAGGTGTGGATACTGGCGATCGTATTCGTCTTGCTGGCGAAGGTGAGGCCGGTGCTCATGGTGCGCCTGCAGGCGATCTCTATGTACAAGTGAGTGTACGTGAACACCCTATCTTTGTTCGCGACGGCAACAATCTGTACTGTGAAGTACCTATCGGCTTTACCACAGCAGCGTTAGGCGGTGAGATTGAAGTACCAACGCTAGATGGTCGTGCTAAGCTGAAAATCCCAGCAGAGTCGCAAACTGGAAAGATGTTCCGTATGCGTGGTAAAGGGGTCAAGTCAGTGCGCTCCGGTTCAGTTGGTGATTTAATCTGTAAGGTGGTGATTGAAACGCCAGTGAACCTCAACAGTGAGCAACGCGAGTTACTTGAGCAGTTAGAAAGCAGCTTGGGCAAAGACAGCTCAAAATACCGCCCGAAGGAGAAAGGTTTCTTCGACGGGGTGAAAAAGTTCTTTGATGACTTAACCAAGTAAGGGTGAGCTCGTTAAAGTAAAAAAGCGCCTTGAGGCGCTTTTTTTGTATCTAATTGAGCAGCAATGCTTGTTCTGTAACGTCTGAACAACGACACAACTGCACATCTTCGTGGTATCTCACCTCGTGTACGGATGGCGCGCTACGCGTTAGTTGCTCGCAGCGTGCTGCACATTGACGTTGATGCTGCCAGTAATCGTACTCACCTGAAATCAGCCACGTAAGGAGCACCGCCACGACCGCTAAGCTGGCAAGGCGGATATTTCGACTCAGCATTGTCTCTCACCCACTCGCTCGTATACCTTAACTAACCTTAGTACACAACCAGCGGTGAGAGCGAACTTTATCCCGTAACTAAGTGCTACTCTGGATTGTAAATGCGGCTAATGGGTGTGAGGTGCTTAATGAAACATGTACTTTATCGCCAGGGCGCACTAGCATTTCATGGCTCACGCGGCTGGTCACCGTGGTTTTGCAGGGAAGTTCAATCGCGCACAGTCTGCTGCCGCCTTCAAACCTGACCCAAGTAACAACACCATTGTTGTTGTTTGCATCTTGCGCTAATAACACATCGTCTGGGCGCAGCAACACGTCTACTTCCGCTGCGCTGTCGTCAATGCCTACTACTGGCGCTATTCCTATTGCGGTACTGGCTTGGTGGTGTTGATGTTGTCCGCGAATAAAGCTTGCTTCGCCCAAAAATCGTGCGACAAAGCGATTGCTAGGCATGCTGAAGCATTTTTCTGGGCTATCAATCTGTTGAATTTTACCATCGCGGAGCACCCCGACGCGGTCACCCACAGAGAGTGCTTCTTCTTGGTCGTGGGTCACCCAAATAGCGGGCACGCCGGCTTCTTTCAAAGCGTTGCGAATATCCCAGCGCAGCGTGTCTTTGAGCGCTGCATCTAGATTTGATAAGGGTTCATCCAGTAGCACAAAATCCGGTTGATGCGCCAAAGTGCGGGCCAGGGCAACACGCTGTTTTTGGCCGCCGGAGAGGGTGGCTGGCTTTTTATCGCGAAATGCCTGCAGGCCAAGTAAGTCAATCCAATGATCGGCTAGGGTGTGGTCTTTTAAACGAAAGCAAATATTTTGCTGCACACTTAAGTGTGGGAATAGCGCAAAATCTTGGAATACCATACCTACGCTGCGCTTTTCAGGAGGCACCGTTTGTGTGGGGGTAGCGCGCCATTTGCCAACATCGATTTGCCCCTCACTGATGGGAATAAGCCCGGCGAGGGCCTGTAAAATCGTGCTTTTTCCACAGCCTGTAGGGCCTACGAGCATCAAAATTTCGCTTTTATCAAGGGCCAGGTCGAGTTCACTGACAACGCGATTGCTACCGTAATCGATAGACAGCTTACTTACAGATAGCATGTTTAGGTTTCCTCTTCACGTTTAACTGCTGCGTTTCTCGCCTGAAAGCATAATAGCGAGGCCGCCGGCGGAGATCACTACTAGAAGTAGCCCTGGAATTGCTGCGCGACCAAAATATCCGGCCTCATACACTCGCCATAGGTAGGTAGACAGGGTCTCAAAGCCCGTTGGACCAAGCAATAAAGTTGCTTCGAGCTCGCGCATAGACTCTAAAAATACCAGTGCAGCACCAGCGACAATGCCGCGTGCAGTCAGGGGCAAAGTCACGCGCATAAAGGCCTCCCTCGGAGAAGCACCTAATACACGCGCGGATTTGACTAAACTGCCATCCAAATGTTCAGTGCTGGTACGAATGCTACCTACGGCTAAAGGGAGAAAGCGCAGTACATAGGCAATCACTAATAAAGCGAGGGTTTGATAGAGCAGGGGTAATTGCAGGCCACCATAAACCAATGCTGTGCCCATAACAATTCCGGGAATACCAAAACCAAAGTAGGTGACGCGCTCCATAATACGCCCGGCTTTGCCGGTCAGTGCCGCATGGGCAACGGGGATGGCGACAATCACGGCAGTGAGTGCGGCTATAATCGACGCATACGCCGAGTTCCAAGCGATATTTATGTCAAAATCGGCAACGCCATCACGGGCGAGCCAAAGCATAAAAATAGCTAAAGGCAAACCAATAGCAAGCATCAGAATAGGTGTGAAAATGGTAAATAACCCCATTAACTGCAAGCGACTGGGGAACAGTATAAGCGCACGACCATGGCGCTCGGTGGCGGTTTTTATTTGTGACTCTAAAAACAATAAAAAGCCAACAATACACATTAACTGTAATGACAGCATTGCTGCTCGGTTTAGGCCAAAGGCATTGTATTCAACGTAGATAACGCGGGTGAAGGTATCCAGGCGCATCATCGCTGGGGTGCCAAAATCGGATAAGGTATACAATGCCACCAGTAGCGAGCCGGCGGCGATACCATTGACCACGCGCGGTAAAATCACCTTAAAAATACTGCCGGTCATGGACATTCCTAAAGTGCGCGCAGCGTTGACCATACTGGCATCTAAGCTTAATAGCGACGAGCGGGTGGTCATCATCACAAAAGGAAAGGTATAAAGGGTCATCACTATCGCTGCGCCGCTGAGACCATACATAGGTGCGGTGGTCAGGCCAAACAACCCTTCTATTTCGCCACCAGGACCGAATGCGGCATACAAGGTAAATGCACCGATATAACTCGGGATAGCGAGGGGAGCGGCAAACAGCACTAACCAGAATTTTTTCAGTGGTAAGTGCACATAAGCGCTTATAAACGCCAAAGGCACGCCGATAAGGATGGAGCCCAACACGGTCAATGCCATTAGCGCTAAGGTGTTGCCGAGAATCTCGAGATTATGACTGTCAAATAGGGTGTTAGCGTCACTTGCTAAGCTCAGCAGCACATACACAGGGGTTAGGGCAACTAGCGCCGCGAGCAGCGCTAGAGGGTAAGACGCAGGTAGGCGCATTACAACACACCGCTGGCGCGCATTAAATCGAGAGTCGGTCGCAAATCTGCTAGTTGCGTTAAGTCTACTTTGGGTGGTGAAATACTAGCCAGTGGCGGCAACCCTTGTGGCTGCGGAACACCGCTTATAAGTGGAATTTCATAGGCTTCCTGGGCGAGATAACTTTGCACTTCGGCGCTTAGTAAGTAGCGCATAAAGTTCACTGCTAATGGGTCTTCGCTCAGAGCCAAAATACCAGAGGCATTGACTAAACAGCCAGCATCATTATTGGTAAAGGCTAACGCTAAATTGGCATCGGGCTTACCGGATTTCAACCTTAAGGTGTAATAATGGTTAGCAAAACCAATATCTACCTCACCGCGTTCAACAGCCATCACTACGCCCAGTTCGCCAGCGTAGGATTTGGCGCGTTTTTGCACCTTCTTTAACCATTTTGCGGTTTTGTCATCACCTTCTATGAGGCGCATGGCCGTGACAAATGATTGGAACGAAGCGTAAGCGGGCGCCCAACCGATGCTCAAGTCGCTCTCGGCAATATCCATAATATCTGTTGGGATCTGCTCAGCACTTAGGCGCTCAGTGTTGTAGGGTAAAGTGCGAACCCTGCCAGTCACCGGAGCCCAACCAGGGTAACGGAATTGGGGCTGAAGCTGGGCAGACAGATCATCAGGTAGGGGGTGAGCTAAGCCTGCATCGGTGACCAGACCTATAGCGCCAGAGTCGACGGCCCAGAACAAATCGGCGCGCTGCACGCCCATTTTGGCCTCGGCTACAATAGTATTTGCCAAAGCGGCAGTCGGACCACGACGGATCCCAAGCTCTAGTTTGGGGTTTTTGTCTTGGATGGCTTGTAACACGTTTTCATACAGGCCACCTTCACCGCGACCAAGGTAAAGCGTCAGCTTCCCCTCTAAACGCGGTAACTGATCAACAGAAACAGGACTGGCTGTGGTCGCGGCAAATGCACGTGACAGAGGCAGCGGCAAGGCACCAGCCACCCCTAACGCAGCTAGGCCTTGAATAAAGGTCCTACGCTTCACTTAAAATACATCCTTACGTGCTTTTTCGGCTTTCTCAATCAACGCCTTAGCGCGGTCTAATTTTGTTTGCATATCAATGACAACGTTGCGCACCGCATCAACGCCTTGATCATCGGCGATGGCTTTAGGCAGCGTAACGTTAAAATCTTTTTCTAGTACTTCAACGAGGTTAGCGTCTTGCTCAATCAGCGTACCCTCTACGCCTTCAAAAAGGTGCAAGTAGGTATCGTGGACAATGCTGGTCGCTTCTTCGTTAAGGCGCTCTGCGTATTTGGCAACGACGCGGTCCAATTTGTGCTTGATTTCAACAATGGTGGCACTTTGGGTCATGGACTCCGTTGCTGTGGTTTCAACGCTCTCAAGCAAGCCTTTTTGTTGGTACTGCGCGGCAAGTTTAACAGCCCCAAGACCCTGCCACAAGGCTGCATTCATGGCTTGTTGCTGGGTACGCACGTTGCTGCTAGGTTCGCCATTATCAATGGCCATTTTTACACCATACAAACCTTGCCAAATCGAGGCATAAACCGGCACATAATTAGTTTCAATGGCACTGTGGAACTTAACCGATTCCCAGTATTCAATGAGCTCATCACTGTTTACTGACTTCTTGCCTTGCTGTTCATATTTTCCGACTAAGGTATCAACCTTGCCAACCATCCATTCAACTTCTTCTGAATAGTCTTTTAAGTTTTCCTGTAGGTGATTTACGTGCTCACCAATTGGACCGTTTGCAAAGGCTGGTTGAGTGGCTACGGCAGAGGCTAGAACAAGGCCAAGGCCCGCGAGTTTTATAGAGTGTGACCATGTTTTCATAATTAGATTACCGAAAAGTATAAGTGTAAATGATAGCTATTATCATATCCCTCGAGACGCACTTAATCAATATGCAGACAACCCCTTATGAGTGATTTCATGACATCCTAACGAAGCTTTTATGAAACTTAGGTTAAAGTTACAGAGAATTAACATAAGAGCCTTGTTATCATATAGTTAGCTAGGTTCTGAAACATAGACAAAGAACTAACCCCGCAGTATGCTTTAAGTTACAGATGATAAAGATATGGACACACTATGACCCCCGCTGTGACTCTATTAGAAAAGCACAAACACGCATACGAGTTGCTCAGTTTTAGCCATGACCCTCAGGCTGACAATTACGGTCAGGAAGTCGTTGCCAAGCTCTCTCTAGATTGTGAAAGCGTGTTCAAAACCTTGGTTCTTAAAACCGCGAATAATGACTATGTTGTCGCCATTACGACAGTCAATCGCACGGTCGATACCAAAGCGCTGGCAAAATTAGTGGGGTGTAAAAAGGTGGCGATGGCCAGTGCGAGTGAAGTTGAGCGTATTACCGGCTATGTGCTTGGGGGAGTCAGCCCATTTGCGCAAAAAAAGCGCTTGCCGACCTTTGTTTATCAAAGTGCACTACAACAACCACGTATTTATGTCAGCGCAGGCAAGCGGGGCGTTGAGCTGGCAATTGCACCTGATGTGTTAGCACAGTTGCTCCCGGTAAAATTCGGTGCCTTCTAGCACAGGCTCTGTGCCTTTTCCTTATCTTAACTATCCGAGCGTTTGGGTATTGTTTTGATTTACAGCCCGCCTGCTTTTTCGTCTCAGCCGATACCAAGATAAATAACAAAAAAATTCAGCGTACAACTGTGCGCTTAAAGCCATTTAATTTCAATACGTTAATTGCATCAACTTAAACGGGAATTAAAATTTCTGTTAAAAAACTGGTTGGACCAATTGATCTGTTTGTATTTTTATGCCGTAATAGTGGGTAAATTAACTGGTCTGATGAGTTGGTTATGAGCTTACGTACTAAATTGAAAAAAATCCTTCCGAGTATTTCTGTTACCGAGCAAGAGGCGCTAGACGCTGGTGATGTTTGGTTAGAGGGCTCGATTTACCGGGGTAAACCTGACTTTGCTGCCCTGCGCGATGTGCCAGCGGCAACCTTGAGTGCCGAAGAGCAGGCATTCCTCGACGGCCCAGTGGCGCAATTGCTTGAGATGATTGATGAGACCGAAATCCAATCCGGTAATCATCTCCCTGAGCATATTCTTGAATTTCTTAAAAAAGAGCGCTTTTTCTCGTTAATCATCCCGAAAAAGTTTGGCGGTTTAGAGTTCAGCCCATATGCAAACTCTACCATCGTTGCGACAATCTCAACGAAATCCTCGGCGGTGGCAGTGACAGTCATGGTGCCTAACTCTCTAGGCCCAGGTGAGTTACTGCTTCACTACGGCACTGACGAGCAACAAAATCACTATTTGCCA
The DNA here is from genome assembly GCF_022347865.1 of Pseudoalteromonas sp. CNAT2-18.1. Lineage (NCBI taxonomy): Bacteria > Pseudomonadati > Pseudomonadota > Gammaproteobacteria > Alteromonadales > Pseudoalteromonadaceae > Pseudoalteromonas > Pseudoalteromonas sp. CNAT2-18.1. The sequence goes on from NZ_JAKRFR010000001.1 coordinate 56,057, forward strand.
CGCCTAGCTGATGGCCGCGACATTCCTTGCTTCGCGTTAACTAGCCCTGAGGCCGGCTCTGACGCCGGTGGTATCCCAGACATTGGTGTGGTTAAAGAAGGTGAGTTTGAAGGTAAGAAAGTACTGGGTCTTGAGGTCACTTGGGACAAACGTTATATCACCTTAGCCCCTATCGCGACTGTACTGGGTTTGGCGTTCAAAGTGGTAGACCCTGATGGCCTACTCGGTGGCAAAGAAAACCTAGGTATCACTTGTGCGCTTATTCCTCATGACCATCCTGGCGTGCAATTAGGTAACCGTCACGACCCGATGGGCGTGCGTTTTTATAATGGCACGACACGCGGCGAGAAAGTCTTTATCCCGATGGAGTTCATCATCGGCGGACAACAGAATATTGGTCGTGGTTGGCAAATGCTGGTGAGCTGTTTAGGCGCAGGGCGCGGTATTTCACTACCTGCACTGGGCGTATCGGTATCGCAAGTATCCTTTAAAGGCGCAGCTGAATACGCCGCTGTGCGTGAGCAATTCGGCTTGGCTATTGGCCAATTTGAGGGTATCCAGGAAAAACTCGCGGATATTGCTGGTAAAACTTACTTGCAAGAAGCCATGCGAGTGCTGACCACCGAAGGACTTGGCATGGGCTTGAAGCCATCAGTGGTAACCGCGATTGCCAAATACCACATGACTGAAATTGGTCGCGATGTGCTTAATTCAGCAATGGATATTCAGGCCGGTAAAGCGATTCAACGCGGCCCGCAAAACACCCTAGCTAGCGGCTTTGTGGCGCAGCCTATCGCTATCACCGTTGAAGGCGCAAACATTTTGACGCGCAACCTGATGATCTTTGGTCAAGGTGTAATGCGTTGTCACCCGTACCTGCAAAACATGGTTGAGGCGATTCACTCACAGGAAAAAGATGCCGACGCGACGTTCAATCGCATCTTGCGCAAAACTGTGGGTTACAGCACAGCAAACGCACTTCGTGCATTTAAGCACGGCATGCTCCCGTTCACTGCGTCAAGTCAGTCAAACTTGGCAGAGGTGCGTGAATATGAAAAAGCGGTGCATAAGCTATCCTCTCGTTTAGCAGTATACGCCGATTTCTCGCTATTGGTGTTGGGTGGCAAGCTTAAGCAAGCAGAAATGTTGTCAGCGCGTTTAGGTGATGTGATGAGCTACATGTATGCAGCTATGGCATCCATTAAATACTATGAGCAAAAAGTCAGTGCTGAGGATAGAGAGCAAGCGGCTCCTTACTTCCACTATGCAACTCGTTGGGCGTTGCAGCAGGCGGAAAAGGCATTGCATGCATTCTTGGATAACTTCCCTGCGTCTGGCACGCGTAAGTTCATGCGCTTTTTGACATGGCAGTATGGCTACAAAATGCCTGCTATCGGCGACGAGTTGGTACGTGAGCTGGCGAAGCAAGCACAGCTTGATACCAATATTAAAGCGCAACTGACGCATCTCGTTAAGCCAACGCCAGGTGATGGCCATGACATTAATGAGCAAGCTTACAAAGCAAAACTGGCTAACCTAGACAGCCTAGCGAAAGTGCGCAAGGCTATTAAGTCGAAGCAGATCCGCTCGGGCGTGCGCTTTAGCGAAACTCTCGACAATGCGTTAGCGGCAAGTGTTATTGACGCGCAGCAGTACGCGTCACTGATTGACTATAACAATAAGCGTGAGCTGGCTATTCGTGTTGATGAGTTTGATTACGATATGAACTTATTAACCCCTAATGGTGAGCGCGCCGATGGCGAAACCACGACGTTGCGTAATGCTAGTTAACTGATAGATGCCAACGCATCACACAAGCCCTTGAGCTCCGGCCAAGGGCTTTTTTGATCTTCTCCCATCTATGGTGCGTATTTGATTGCGGAGGTAAGTATGATCACCTTATTCTATGATGCGCAATGTCCGCTGTGTGTGGCGGAAATGAGAAAATTAAAAAAAGCGGATCTGCGAGATGAAGTTCAACTCGTTGATATTCACGATAGTCAAACCATGGCCGCTTATCCGCAGGTGCAATTCAGCGCCGCTAATCGTATTTTGCATGCTGTGGACGAGCAGGGGCAATTGTACCTCGGTTTAGATGCCACAGTGCGAGTGTGGCGACAAGTCGGCAAGATGCGATGGCTGGCTGTTTTACGCTGGCCGGTCATTAAATGGTTTGCGGATATCGCTTACCGACTCTTCGCTCGTTATCGCCTCCCTGTTTCTCGGCTATTAATGCCTAGTCAGTGTGCGAATAACCAATGTCGCAATCCCAAGTCATGAAACAGGCGTTGATCATCGGCGCTTCCAGCGCAATTGCGAAAGCCCTTATTGAGGAGCTTGAACAGCAACAGGTGGAGGTTACATCGGTTTCGCGTAGTCAACTTGAGCGCAGCCCGCATTACCTCGTTGATTATGATGATGAGGCTATTAATGAATGGGTGAAGGAGCTCAACGGGCAGCGATTTGACTATATCTACATCTGTAATGGCGTTTTGCATGGCCAAGGCGTGGCTCCAGAAAAATCCCTATCTGCCTTTAATGAACAGCAATTCAGTGAGGTGATAAGAGCCAACACCCTTGTTCCCATGTTGTGGCTTAAGCATACACCGGTATTAGTCCCTCGTAATGAACCGTCTGTGGTAACCATTTTTAGCGCCCGAGTTGGCAGCATTAGCGATAACCGATTGGGAGGGTGGTACAGTTATCGAGCCTCCAAGGCGGCGCTGAATATGTTAGTGAAGACCGCTTCTGTGGAGGTGCGCCGCACCCACAAACAAGCAAAGTTCGTGCTGTTTCATCCTGGCACCACGGATACACCACTGTCTAAACCTTTTCAAAAAAATGTTCCCGAGCACAAACTGTTTACGCCTACTTTTGTGGCTCAGCGGCTGCGTGAGCTCACTTTGGAAACGCAGGACTTACCTGAGTGTGGCTACTTTGATTGGGACAAATCTGCTATTCAATTTTAATTATAAAGAGCGTTTTTATGCATTTTAGTAAACACGATATTGAGCAGATGCCATCGCGGTATCGCGCTCATTTTATTAACTCTTTGTCTGGTTATAAAAGTGCCAATTTAGTGGGCACTGCAGATCATCAAGGGCGGTATAATCTTGCCATTGTCAGCTCAGTGGTACACCTAGGAGCGCAGCCCCCGCTGGTGGGGATGATCATGCGCCCGGATGTGGTCGAGCGCCACACTCTGGCCAATATTCGGGAAACCGGTTGGTATACCTTGAACCAAGTTCACCAGTCCTTTTGGCAACAGGCGCATCAAACATCGGCCAAGTACCCGGCAGGTGAGAGTGAGTTCTCAGCCACAGGCCTCACTGCCGAATTTATTGGTGATTGCCCCGCGCCCAGTGTGGCCGAGAGTCAGCTTTGTTATAGCGTTAAGCTGCTAAGCGAGCAGCCAATAGAGTACAACGGTACCATCATGTTGATCGGTGAAATCGAACAGGTGGTACTTAAGCAGCCGGCCTTGTTTGAAGATGGCCATATCGACCTCAACAGCTTGCAAACGGTCGCGGTGGCGGGATTAGATGGCTATCATGTGGGTCACGCTCTGGGGCGCTTACATTACGCCCAGCCAGACAGTGAACCGACAGTGCTTGAGGCGAAGTGTAAAGGGGATTGACAGGGCGCTTGTGTCCTGTCGATGCATCGGTACAATAGCGACTCAAAAGACAAGAGATGTAACTATGTTGCCATTACTAAAGCGCTTCGGCGCCCTTATTTTATTTACTTTGCCATGTTTGTCCCAGGCTCAATCTCAGCAGATCGACCTTGAAGCGGTGATGAAAAACATGGGCCATAGCTACAAACAAGCAATGAAGGCGCAGCAACCGACAATCATGAGTAATGCTCTGAAGGACCTGAAAGAGCTTGTACAAGAGGCCAAACGAGCACGCTTCTCAAAAGCAGTAGAGCAATCTCAACAGGGGTTGGATAAGGTGCTTGAGCGTATAGCCTCGGCTGAGCAACAACTTGCTCAAGGGCAACTTGAGGCTGCCCGTGAAACTCTTAAAGACATCGATACGCTGCGTAAAAAGTATCATGAGCTGCATGAACCGCCAGGCTTCTGGGAGCTATTGTTCGGCTAACGATTAATACTCGTTTTTAAGGGCAGCGCGATGCTAAGCATTGCGCGAGGTTGGATAAAGTGAAATCTAACGGTTGCGCTGCAGTTTTGCTAAACCGAGTAAAGTCGATATCCCCTAGTCCCTTATTGTGCAACGCATTAATAAGGGGCGTAAATTGCGGATCATTGGCGGCGAATATTGGGTAATTGGCATCAGAGTCGAAGGGCCGCTCAAGTATATGGGCGTCGTAAAGAGCAATAAGCGCAGCGGCTCCGAGCAGTACATGCCCGCCGACAGATACATCTGCACTGACATTGCTTGGGACCTTGTCCCAATTGATACCGCCGATAACAGGCTGCGTCTCTCCCCGAGCATTACGGGCAGCACGGACAACACCGTTGGCGATGGGGTCATTGGCCGCCCACACCATATTAATTTCTTTGAACCGGGCTAAGGCTCGGATACTTTTTCGAAACCCTTCCTCTTGAGACCAATTAGCGACATCGCTGTGTACTAACTTAATATCGTGGTGCTGGCGTAAGAAAAGTTCTAAGCCATGCTTGCGGCTGATTGCCGAGTCAGTGCTGTAATCTCCATGCAGAGCTAATAAGTTGAGGGTTGTGCCATGAGCAAAGCGCGACTTCGCAATGTGGTATAAAGCATTTGCCAACTGATAGCCTGCGTCGAAGTTATTGGGGGCAAGGTAACCAATGAACCATTGTGGTTTAGTTTCTAATACCTCGTCATCTGGGGCGTTAAATATAAACAAAATAGGCTTGGTGATTTCGGGAGAGCCATTGAGCCACTGTGTTACCGCCTTCTTTTCGTCAACCACAACAAGGTAGTCGGCATCACTGCTCATTGCTTGGCGTAGCTGCGACTTCATTAAGATGTGGTTTCGGTTGGCGTAACTCACCGTCAATTCGATATTTAAATCTTCTGCGACGCTGTTCATGGCAGAGCTCACATCACGCCAAAACAAACCCGTGGCATTATTAAATTGATGACCGGGATTCACAAAGTAGACTTTTAGCGCTGGTGATGCAGTTTGCGCCTCGACTTGGGGGCTGATAAAGGCGAGGGCGATATAACAGAGCAGTGTAAACAGAAGATACTTCATTGTGACCATGCAATAGCGGAAGAGATTTAAGTGTATGCATAGGGCCACAAACAGTAAAGTTTAGACTGGTACGTAAACAGTCAATTGGCTATTTACGCACCACTTTTACATTATTTGCGCTTCTTGCCGCCTTTTCCTTGCACTGCTTTAAAGCGAGGGTTGGATTTGCAAATAACGAATACGCGACCGCGACGTTTTACCACTTGCGCACCGGGGCGACTCTTGGCGCTTTTTAACGAGCTCAATACTTTCATTTTCTTGCTCCTAAGCCTTTAAAACGACGGTTAAACTGGGCAATACGACCATCTTTACCTACGGCTTTTTGTTTGCCGGTGTAGAAGGGGTGAGACGCACTAGAGATATCAATAGCGACGTAAGGGTAGGAAACGCCATCAAGGGTTACGGTTCTGTCAGTGTGAATGGTTGAACCAATCACAAAGTATTGATCAGCTGATGTATCATGAAAGGCCACTTTTTGGTAGCGAGGGTGAATATTAGGTTTCATAGCAATACCTCCTTAATTATGTGATAACATATCACTTGATTAAGGTTGTTGCAACTAATTCTCATTTGTTTGACGTGTTTATTACAACGCGCAGGCCAGAAGCCATGCACAGTGATGTTTAGCATTGAAGAGCTGTTTTAGTAGAGGCGGGTGCGTTATGTTGCACCCTCATTAGCAAATAAACAGGGCTGAGCGCGCCAAGTTATATAAAGGCGTACTGACCTGATGCTAATACTTGTAAGCACGTGATGTAGCACAGCCACTCTACATTTTTACTGATAAATCGTACTTCATGGTCAATTTATCCAGATAGCGAGCACGCAAAGACTGGTCATATTCATGACTTGGCGGCTGAATCAACACTTTGGAAAACTGCTTCATAACAGGGTGTAACTGTTGACGTTGGGTTTTGTCTAGAGCCTGAGCAGTGAGTCCCTCAGTAATCGTATCAATGCTATAACGCAATGCATCCATTTGCATGATTTCTTCTATTTGCCCATTGCGAGTTTGTGTGCCGAATTGACCAGTGAGAAATTGCTGCCAAAGGTGTGTGAGGCGCTCGTCAAAGTCTTCGGTATAACTCTCATCAATGAATACGCCGTCTTGTTGCAAGTTTTGTAACGCCCCCTGCGCACGTTGAGCAAACAGAATAAATGCCGTGCTAGCACTTTCAATATTGGACTTTTGCAGCTGTCTGCCCCAATCTTGCATGGCTACGGGATAATACTGCCAAAATACTTGGCAGGGAAAGATCCCTTGGTAAGAGTGGCACTGAATACTGTTCTCAAGGCTATAGCTGGCCTGAGGAAATATGCGTAAGTGTTGCCAGTGTTGTAATTGTTCTTGCTCGATACCGAGCAGCTGACACAAAGACTCTTCGCGATAGTAGAACTGTTCAAGGTAGTCGAGTAGATGCATTGGTAAAACTAGTTAACTGTATATATGTACAGTTATTGTGGTTCAAATGCAATTCAGATGCAAGGCGTATAATTTGTTAGCATAAACACGTCTATCAGTCATAGACATCTGCCATTGCGGCGATGGATATGATTAAATGTTGCTATAAAAGAATAAATGAGATTATTTCTATGCGCTCAATGGAAAAAATACGCCAAGCTCGTGTGATCACGGCGATAAAGACGCCTTATACACAAACGGGTGAGGTATGCTTATCCACCTTTGATAAACTAGTTGAAAGACAAATCGCCGCTGGCGTTGATGGTATTGTGGTCGGCGGTACGACGGGTGAAGGTCAACTGATGAATTGGGAAGAGCACTTGATGCTTATTGCCCACAGTGTTTCGCAGTTTGCTGATAAGTTATTGATAGTCGGAAATACTGGCAGTAACAACACCCGCGAAGCGATTAAAGCAACCACCTATGGGTTCGCAACAGGGATGCATGCATCGTTGCAGATTAATCCTTATTATGGGCGTACCTCTGAGGCGGGGTTGAAGGAGCACTTTAACCGCCTTCTTGATATTGGCCCTGCCTTTATTTACAACGTCCCTGGGCGTACGGGTCAGGATTTGACTCCTGATATTATGACTCCGCTTGCAGAGCATAAAAACTTTGTCGGCGTCAAGGAGTGCGGTGGCAATGAACGTATTGCCGCCTACGAGCGCCAGGGTATTGCTTGCTGGTCAGGCAACGACGACGAAGCGCACGATGCAATCCATGAGTTTGACGCTCACGGTGTGATTTCAGTAACAACCAACCTGATACCTGAGTTATTTTGTGATTTGATGCGCACACCACAACCGCAGCGCAATGAGGAGCTTAAACCGCTCATGCAGTGGCTGTTTTGTGAACCCAATCCGGTTGCCATCAATACCGCGTTGGCCATGACCGCAGCGGTTAAACCGGTGTTTAGACTTCCATATGTGCCACTGAGCGAGCAGCAGCAAGCCCAAGGTAAGGCGCTCATGGCGCAATTGCAACGCGGTGAGCTAGTTGGCGATGCGCAGCCGGAAATGATAGATAAACAAGCCGTCGTCTATATCTAAAGCAACCAAGCTAAAAGCTAGAGTGCGCGTTGCGCACTCGCCATTCACTTCTTTGTCGATAACCTGCAATAGCTGGGGCACTGCTTGGACACTCCACTCCCTTAACCTGCAGTTAATTAGTGCTACATTTTTTGCTATTTAAATAACAATCCAGTACTATTTGCGCCCTTGTGGAAAACGGACTTTAGCGATGAAGTGTGCTGTTGAAAAGTTAGCGATGTATGTGCCGCCGACGGCGCAGGTCAAAGACCCAGCAATGACAGACGTTATTGCTTCTTTGGCAACAATTAACAGCGACATTGATGTCAGCTGGGTGAAGCCGATGCAGCGCCGGCGTCTGAGCTTATTTGCGAAAATGGCGCTTAGCTGTGCCAACATGGTAAATACAGATGCACACGCAATGCCTGTTGTGTTCTCCTCGCGTCACGGCGATTTACACAAAACGTCTGACTTACTCGAGCAATTAGTTGAGCAGCAGCCATTATCGCCAACTCAATTTGGTCTTTCCGTACATAATGCAGTTTCCGGTTTGTTATCAATACTAACAAACAATACCGCTGCAGTAAGTGCGATTGCAGGTGGTCGGAGCACTTTCTCAAGTGCGCTCATCGAAGCTTACTTGCAGTTACACAGTGGTGATACTGAGCGTGTTTTACTTCTTCATGTGGATAGGGCACTCCCTGACATATACGCGCAATACGCTGACGAAGAACAGGTGGATCATTGTGTTGCCTTAGTACTGAAAAAAAATATCAATGGGCATGGCTATGACCTTCAAGAGTTGCTTGATGCTCAACCAGAACCGTCTTTATCGGCGTTACGGTTTGCGCACGCCGCAATCCACAATCAGTCGATAGATATAGGAAAGTGGCGTTGGCATTATGCTCGGTAAATTGAACTATTGTTGGCGTGTGCTATGCACTGGTTTTTGTTTCAGTGTCTTTGGTCTTGGCGGTGTCGTGCTCAGTGTATTGGTCTTCCCGTTGCAGCGTGTGTGTTATCAAGACCCACATGTGCGTCAAGCTCGGGCTCGAAAAGTGGTGCATTATAGCTTTCGCTTCTTCGTGGCATTGATGGATACCTTGGGCGTTATTGGTTTTCACGTGTATGACAAACAGGTGCTGAAAACGCTAAAAGGGGAGTTGGTGTTGGCTAATCACCCCAGCCTCATTGACGTAGTGGTGCTGATATCTGCCATTCCCAATGCTGATTGTGTCGTTAAAGCCCACTTATTTAAAAACCCGTTTATGCGTGGCGTGATAAAAAGCACTGGCTATATAAGTAATGCCGACCCACAAGGTCTGCTCGAAGACTGTGAGCGTTCTTTAGCACAAGGTAATAACCTCATTATATTTCCGGAAGGTACGCGCTCTCACGGTGGCAGACTGAACAGTTTTAAGCGTGGAGCGGCAAATATTGCTTTACGAGCACAATGTCCCATAAGGGCGGTGTTAATTACAATGCAGCCGAGCACTTTAACTAAAGGGGTGCCTTGGTATCGAGTGGCGCCCGTGAAAGCGCACATGCATCTGCAAGTTGCCCAAGAGCAGCCGCAGCCATGGCTGCAAGATGAACAACCGGTAAGTGTGCAATCGCGCGCGCTGACTCGGTATTTGCAAACCTATTTTCATAACCAAGTAGAAAAATTATGAATGAGTTAAAATTACAACTAAAACAACTAATTATAAACAGTTTAGACCTGGAAGATGTCAGCGTTGATGACATTGATGACAGCGAACCTTTGTTTGTTGACGGCCTTGGTCTAGATAGCATCGATGCTTTAGAACTCGGCTTGGCGATTAAAAAAGAGTTTAATGTGAAAATTGATGCCAATTCAGAGCAAACCAAAGCGCATTTTGCCTCAATTAATGCGCTCGCCGAGTTTATCGAACAATCCCGCAACAACGCCTAAGAGTGAAGAAGACATGAAAACCGCTGCTGAAATTTACGACGTATTACGTGGCATTTTAGAAAACGACTTTGAAATTGAAGCCGATGATATCTCCATGCAAGCTAGCTTGTATGAAGATCTCGATCTCGATAGCATTGATGCCGTCGACTTAGTCGTGAAGCTGCGTGAAATCACCGGTAAAAAGATCGAACCTGAAGCCTTTAAGCAGGTACGCACGGTATCGGATGTGGTTGACGAAGTACATAAACTAGTCGCTTAAGGCACCTCATGCTCAAAGCAATTATTAACACGCTGCTGTCTATTTGTTTGCTGGCTTACCCTGTATTGGTGTATCTCGGTTTATCCCAAGGATATAGTCAACAAATCATGTGGCTGTTATTGGCTTTGCTTATTATTCGTGCCGCTTTGAGCTTGCGTATTCAAGTGCTGGGTGGCTGGCTATTACCCACTTCCGTGGCAGGCGTTATTTTAGTGGCCAGTGCCTTAGTCAGCGCACAGCCTCAGCGACTGCAATGGTATCCGGTGATTGTTAATCTTGTTATGGCGGCAGCGTTCGCTTATACACTGGTGCATAAACCCAGCATGATAGAGCGCTTTGCAAGACTGCGCGAGCCACAATTAAGCGACCAAGGCGTGCGTTACACCTATCGAGTGACGCAAATATGGTCCGTTTTCTTTGTGCTCAATGCGGCTCTTGCTGCCTACACCGTGCTACTAGAAGATATGGTGCTTTGGACTGTGTACAATGGCTTAGTCGCCTATATAGCGATGGGCATTTTGGGTGGCGGTGAGTTTGCTTATAGAATGTGGTTAAAGAGCAATGGACAGCTTAAATAAATTAATCGACCTATTGGCGCCAAATTGTGCCAGTGACGAGAACGCCTTCATCACTGCTGATACACTGATTAAGCGTATCAATGCGTTTAGCGCACATTATAAAAAGCTGGATATGAGCACAGCGGTGGTGCTGTATCACAGCGACAGCGTTGAATTCTTTATCCGCCTCATGGCGTTAGCACAAAACCCCATAGACATTATCTTACCGCCTAATGCGCAACCGCAGACCCTGGCGAAAATGCGTCAGTTAAGCGCATTTTTTTGCGGCGAACACAGTGCAGCCTCTGAAGGCGGGTTTAGCTATATTGATGAGGCGCTCGACGATACGTCCAGCTCATCATTGGCCGAACAGCGCAATGACAATATCTATTGGCCGAATGATAAAATAAGCGGTCGGTTGATCTTCTTTACCTCAGGAAGCAGTGGCCCCGCGAAAGCCATATACAAAACTTGGACAGCGATAAATCGCGAGCTCAACACACTCGAGCAAACCTTTATGGCTCGCCTTGCTACTGACTCACCACGGTTTGTGGCTATGGTGTCCCATCAGCATATTTACGGTTTACTTTTTAAAGTATTATGGCCTGCCCGTTTCGGCCATTGCTGGCACGGACCAATGTTCCACTATCCTGAGCACCTAGCGCAGTATATTGATTCCCAAGCGCCTAACAATTGGGTGCTGATTGCCTCCCCGGCGCAGTATTCGCGGTTAGTGCAAGATAATGTCCTCGGTGGCAAGCGCAGCAATCTCGCACTGCTATTTTCTTCCGGTGGACCGCTAGAGGACAGCGATGCAACACAATTGTATCAGCAGTTCGAGCGCGCCATTATCCAAGTGTATGGCAGCACAGAAACCGGTGGCATTGCTTATCGCCAAGTCAGCACCAGCGGCGCTGTCCCTTGGCAGCCGTTCCCAGGTGTTACCTTGGTGCGTCACAACGGACAACTAACACTAAAATCGCCATTATTAGACGAGCCAATGCGCTTAGATGACAAAGTTCAGCTGTTAAGCAACGGCGAGTTTATGCTTTTAGGGCGCGCCGACCGCACTGTTAAAGTGGCGGAAAAGCGGGTGAACCTAGTGGGTATGGAGGCCCGGCTAATAGCTCACCCCTGGGTCAACCATGCGGCCATTATGCAGTTAAGTACGGGTCGCCTCGGCGCGCTTGTGGTGCTCACTCGCGAGGGCCTAGAACAGTTCGAACAATGTCCGCGTAAACATATTAGCCAAACCCTAAAAGTGCACCTTGGTCTAGAATTCGAAGCGGTCTGTTTGCCGCGTAAATGGCGCTATCTTCAAAGCTTACCCTACAACTCACAAGGCAAATTAGTGCCCAGTGAACTGGAGTCGTATTTTGACTGATTTTAAAGTCACTCACCCCGATATTGTTGGCGTTGATGAGCAAGCGGATGAGGTATTGCTAACCTTATCGCTTGCGCCCCAGCTTGATTACTTTAAGGGCCACTTTCCCGATGCGCCGATTTTGGCCGGGGTGGTGCAACTGGATTGGGCCATCCACTATGGACGCAAATATTTTGGCTACCATAATGCGGTTGAAAATGTCGAAGTCCTCAAGTTTCAGGTGGTCATGACCCCAGGGCTGGAAGTGACCCTAGCGCTTGAGAAAAAAAGCGAGCATAAGTTCACTTTTCGGTATTATTCGCACAAAGGCCAGCATGCCAGCGGTCGTATTGTGTTTGCGAGTGACGCATGAAACTGTGCATTGTGATCCCCAACTATAACCATACGCAGGTGATTGCTGATGTCATTGCTGAACTTGAGCCTATGGGCCTAGATATTGTGATGGTGGATGATGGCAGTGCAGCTTCAGCACAGCATTATTTGCAGCAGTTAAGCGAGCGTTTTGATTGTTTACATTTACTTAGGCACCAGGTTAATGGTGGCAAAGGCGCGGCGGTGCAAACCGGACTGCGCTGGGCCTATGCTCAAGGGTACACTCATGCCTTGCAAGTAGACGCCGATGGTCAACATTGTTTGGCCGATATGCAAAAGCTTATCGCTAAAGCCAAGGCTCACCCCCATTGCCTTATCAGCGGTCGTCCGGTGTATGATGAGTCGGTGCCCAAGCATCGCTATTTAAGCCGCTATATCACCCACTTTTGGGTGTGGGTAGAAACCCTGAGCCTGTCGATTAAAGACTCCATGTGTGGCTTTCGTGTTTATCCACTGGCCCCGTGTATCGCCTTGTTTGATAGCCGTGCCTTGGGGACGCGTATGGATTTTGATATTGAGGTCATGGTGCGTCTGTATTGGCGAGGTGTTCCTTCGCTGTTTATCGATACCCAGGTGATCTATCCAGAGCAGGGCGTATCACACTTTCAGCCGCTGCACGATAATCTCAAAATTAGCTGGCTGCATACGCGATTATTTTTCGCCATGCTGCCTCGGTTACCTAAGTTATTGCTGCGCAAGCCCAGGGTAGACTCATGAGCCAAACACATTGGTCGAAAATGCAGGAACGCGGCAGTTACTGGGGCATGCAGTTTTTATTGGCGGTCTATAAGCTCTTTGGTCGCATGGTGCTGTGGGTGTTTCTTTTTCCTGTGGTGTTTTACTTTTACCTCACCGGAGGCAAGGCGCGCGCAGCCTCAAAGCAGTACTGGCAGAATTTACATAGGTACAACAGCACTCAGCCACCGTGGCGTTTTAGCACCGGGCTGAAACATTTTTGTACCTTTGCCGATAGCGCCTTTGATAAAATAGACGCTTGGTTAGGTCGCATTAGCCCAGCGCAAATCAATTACCGTAATCAGCATTTGTTTGATGATTTAGTGGCGCATAAGCAAGGGGCTATTTTTATCGGCTCCCACTTGGGAAATATGGAGGTGTGCCGGGCGTTAGGTATGCGCCACAGCCACTGCGTAATCAATGTGTTGGTGTTTACCCATCATGCGGTGGAGTTTAACCGCACCTTGCAACGCATTAACCCTAATGTCTCAGTTAACCTTATCCAGGTAAGTGAACTCGGCCCGGACTTGGCAATTTTACTGAAAACCAAGGTTGAGCAGGGGGAGTTTGTGGTTATCGTCGGTGATAGAACCAGCACCACGGCAATCGGGCGCGTGCAATATTGTCCTTTTTTAGGCCTCCCCGCGCCGTTCGCGCAAGGGCCTTTTATTTTAGCTGCGCTACTGGAGTGCCCCATTTATTGGCTATTTTGCATGCGCAACGGACGCGGCTTTGATGTGCACTTTAACAAATACAGTGACGGCTTGTCGTTACCACGCAAGAGCAGGCAGCAAGCGCTGGAGAAAATAATCCAAGATTACGTGCAGGAGCTAGAGACTGTTGTGCAGCAGTACCCTTACCAATGGTTTAATTTTTTTGATTTTTGGCAGCGTGATGAGCACAGCGCGCGCCACAAGGAGAGCTAATTCGTGTCTAGCCGTCAAACGATTCATTTCGGCGAAAAGCCGCTTCGCATTGAAGATATTGTCGCCTTTGCCCATGCTTCAGTGAATGCAGAGATCAGCACCTCAGCGCATCTGCAGCGCAAGATTGATGCAGGGGTTGCGTTTTTAGATCAACTCCTGGAAAAAGAAGGGGTGATTTACGGGGTGACCACCGGTTATGGCGATTCGGTGACCGTAGATATTCCTCTTGATTTGGTGAAAGAGCTGCCGCTGCATTTAACCCGCTTTCATGGCTGCGGCTTAGGCGCACACTTCAATGCTGCGCAAACACGGGCGATTCTTGCGACCCGTTTAGCATCACTGACGCAAGGCTACTCAGGTGTTAGCTGGGAGCTGTTGCACTTACTGCGTGATATGATTAACCACGACATTTTACCGCTTATCCCGCAAGAGGGGTCGGTGGGGGCCAGTGGCGATTTAACGCCTTTGTCTTACGTGGCCGGTGCTTTAGTCGGCGAGCGTGAGGTACGCTTTAACGAGCAAGTAATGAGCGCCCAAGAAGCATTTGCACAAAGCGGCTTAACGGCGATTACGCTACGTCCTAAAGAAGGCCTAGCGATGATGAATGGCACAGCGGTGATGACCGCAGTAGCCTGTCTTGCCTTTGAGCGTGCCAGTTATGCCGTCAAGTTAGCCACTCGTATCACCGCCCTGAGCTCTATCGCTCTCAAAGGCAATAGCCATCACTTTGATGAGATTCTATTCTCGGTGAAACCGCACAGCGGCCAACAGCAAGTGGCAAAGTGGATCCGAGACGATCTTAACCACTATAGCCACCCCCGCAATGCCGACCGCTTGCAAGATAGATACTCTATTCGCTGCGCGCCACATATTATTGGCGTGTTGGCCGATAGTTTGCCGTGGTTCCGGCAGTTTATTGAAAATGAGCTGAACTCCGCGAACGATAACCCCATTATCGATGGTGAAGGGGAGCATGTGTTGCACGGAGGGCATTTCTATGGCGGCCATATCGCCATGGCCATGGACAGCATGAAAAATGCGGTGGCTAATTTAGCCGATCTTGCCGACCGGCAAATAGCGTCCTTGGTGGACACCCGTTATAACAACGGCTTGCCCAGTAACCTGAGTGATGCCCAACAGCAGCGCCGCTATATTAACCATGGCTTTAAAGCGGTGCAGATCGGCGCATCAGCGTTTACCGCCGAGGCGTTAAAGTTAACCATGCCGGCGAGTGTTTTTTCCCGCTCCACCGAATGTCACAATCAGGATAAGGTGAGTATGGGCACCATCGCCGCTAGAGATTGTCTGCGGGTGTTGGAGTTGACCGAGCAAGTATTAGCATGCACGCTGTTGGCAGCAGTGCAAGGTCTGCGACTACGTATTCAGCGCGGCGAGTTGCAACAAAGCGCGCTCAGCGCTGACATTGTTAGCATGTATCAAGACATCAGTGGTTATTTTGCTAATCTCGAAGAAGACAGACCACTAGAGAGCACCCTGCGGCAAACCGTCGAGTACATTCAAAACCAGCGTTGGACCCTTTATGAATAATAAAAATACGCTATTGAGCGCAGCCGTTGATATTGAGATCCCATTTCACGACTGTGACCCAATGCAAATTGTTTGGCATGGCAATTATGCCCGCTACCTTGAGGTTGCGCGTTGTGAGTTGTTGCGCAAGTTCGATTACGACTATTTGCAAATGCGCGATTCTGGTTATGATTGGCCTATTGTCGATATGCGTATCAAGTACGTAGGCTCGGCCTCTTTTACGCAGCGCATTCGCGTAGAGGCTTACCTAAAAGAATATGAAACGCGGCTAAAAATTGACTATGTGATCTTCGACAGTGCCTCGAATAAGCGCCTCACGAAGGCCTATACCGTGCAAGTGGCGGTCGATAGAGCCACCCAAGAAATGCAATTTGTGTCGCCACGCATTATCGGTGACAAGCTAGCGCAGGTGCTATCGTGACTAAGTGGCTATCGGGGTTGATGATGCTGTGCTCTTTTATGGCTGCGGCGCAGCAAGGGCAGTTTGAGCAACATAAGCACTTCGCTGGCTTTGATAACGCCTTTGTCAGCACCGGCAGTTATCGCCTCACGGCGCAGCAACTTTGGTGGCACACCCAAACGCCGATAGAAAATGTACTGCGTATTGATAGTGAGGGCGTGTTCGAGCGCCAAGGTGAGGATCAGTTTGTTAAACAGGCGCAAAGTGGTGCTTATAGCTCCTTATTACAGGCACTATTACAGCAGGACCCGCAGCAACTGGCGCAGTTTTTTATTAGCGAACCTGCGACCCGGCCCGAGCGGATTGCCGCCAAGCCTTGGTCGTGCCTTAAACTGTTGGCGCAAAGCCAAGAGTTAAAAAGCTTGTTCACGCACCTTGTCAGCTGCCAAGACAGCCAACAGCAGGTGCGTTTTATTGGCTTGTATGAGCGAAAAGGCACTCGCACTGAAATCATCCTTACCCCTAATGGAGCGACGCAGTGAGCAGCTGGGCAAGGTCTGTAGGCATCGTACTGTGGCCCACCTTCCTGCTGCTTTGCACAGTAGCGGTGTGGACACTGAAAGAAGTGCGTATCAGTGCTGATATGATGGCCTTATTGGAGCGCCAGCCCACTCAAGCCGTCGATGCGCAGTTTTATAGCGCGCAACAGCAGCTATCAAGTACGGCGCAAAACCAGTTGGTGTTTTCCTTCAGTGGCAAAACGGCGGTCAATGCTTACCATGAGCTGGCGCAGCAACTGCAACAACACCCGTCGCTTAAGGTTAAAGTACAACCGACACTTAAGCGTATCACCGAGTTCTACCAGCCTTATCGTGGCGCGCTCATGAGCGAGGGCTATCAACAAGCGCTGCGCTCACCCACGGCCTTTAGTCACTATGCTCAGCGGCAATTATCACAGACCGCCTCACCTTGGTTATCAAGCAGTATCAGTGATGACCCATCCTTAGCAACCTTTAGCTTTTTAGACACCTTTGCAACAGGTCAGCAATTAGGGCTCGTCGATGGTAAGTTACAATGGCGCCAAGGAGGTAAGCCTCCCGTTTGGCTGCTGGTCAGTGAGGTGACGACGACAGCAACAATATGGCAAAACAATGCCCTGGCAGCGGAGCTTGTAAACGCGGTTCGTGCGCTTCGCCAAGCCCACCCAGAAACCGAGATTGAATACTCTGGAGTGCTATTTCATAACAGTGAAAACGCGGAGCAAGCGCAATGGGAGATGAATCGCTTTGGCTTGGCGAGCCTGGTGTTACTCACTGTTTTTGTATTGCTCGCCATACGCGGCGTTTGGCCACTGTGGGTGAGTTTATTAACCGTAAGCAGTGCAGTGCTCGCAGGCGCGCTAGCGCTTTTATTGCTGCGCCAACAACTGCATGTGTTGAGTTTAGTGTTCGCCACGACGTTAATTGGTGTCGCCATCGATTACGCGTTGCATGCGCTGAGCGACAGAGCCAAAAAAAGCAATAGCTACAGCGTAGCACTGAAACGCGGGTTATTGCTGGCTCTTGGCTCGACAGCACTCGGCTACGCCTGCTTTTTCACCGCGCCGATGAGCTTATTGCAAGATGTCGCTATTTTTATTGTTGCTGGATTGTGCGGCGCTTGGTTTTTCGTGCGCTTTGTGGTGATCCGCGCCCAGCGACCTACGCAATTACGCCCCTTGGCACTGAGTACTGCTGATTGCGCATTAACCTTGTTTGCTCGACTGCGCCGGCGCAAAGGTGCCATCGCTTTGACTCTTGCGGGCGTGAGTGGCCTGTTGCTGAGTGTGCAATGGCCACAAGTCAACGATTCTATCGCCAGCTTTAATGCAAGCTCAGCGCAGCTTATGCAAGCGCAAAAGCGCCATCACTTGTACTTAAATGGTGATGGGCCAACGTTTCAGGTGCTAGTGCGAGGCGAAAGCATCGAGCAGTTATTAATAAACGAAGAGCGCGTGCGCAGTTTTGTGCAACTGCATCAAGGGCGATTTCAGGGTCTCAGCGTGGCCCTGCCTAGCCAGCAAAGCCAACAACAGGCTTTAACTCTTTATCGCCAGGCGCAGCAGCAGGGACGGTTTAGCTTTTTGGCGCAATTACGCGGCGCCGCGCTGCCAGCGGATGCAAATACCCTGTTGAGCTATGAGCAGTTTGCTCAAGGGCCACTGGCCGATGTATTTCTTGCGCCTATCAAACAAGGCCCATATTTTTATTCATTGAGCACCGTCAGCGCGCTTGAACATGCCTCGCTGAGCGGTTATCTGGCAGAGTTTGAAGATATGCAGTTGGTGGATGTGCCCGGCCAGCTGAGCGCCATGTTAGCGCACTTTCATCACAGTATTCATTGGGCTTTAGCGCTCGCAGTCCTGGCCATAGCCATTGTATTTATAGCGTTTTTTGGCCTGCGCAGAGGGGCTGCCATGGTTGCTTGGTTGGCGCTAAGCGCGTTGCTGGTGGTAACCCTTATTGCGGTCGTTATGCCCCTGTCGGTATTTCATACCTTGGGGCTTATCCTAGTGTTAGCGTTAGCTGTTGATTATTTTATTTTTTATCAGCAATCAGGGCGTCAGCCGACCACCTTTGTTGCCATTAGCCTGTCAGCGTTGTCGTCCTTGGCGGTATTCGCGATGTTAGTGTTTTCGAATACCCCCGCTATCAGCCAATTTGGTGCTGCCGTGCTGATCGGGCTTATTGTTGTTTACTGGGTAGCGCCACTAAGTATTGAGAATAAAAATGATAAATCAGACTGAACAGACGGACGTTGTGGTCATCGGTGCTGGTCCCTCTGGGGCGTTAGTCAGTGCCTTATTGCGCCAGCGTGGTTGGCACGTGGTGGTGCTTGAAGGTCAGCATTTTCCGCGCTTTTCCATTGGCGAGAGCCTACTGCCGCAATGCATGGCCTACCTTAGCGAAGCCGGCATGGACGAGGTCGTGGACAAGCATGCCGAAGAGCTGGGTTTTCAGTTTAAAAATGGCGCCGCGTTTCATTATCAAGGAACGGATACCGCTATCGACTTTACCGACAAGTTCTCTGCAGGGCGTGGCACTACTTATCAAGTCAAACGTGCAGCGTTTGACAAGTTGCTCGCCGATACCGCCCAGGCCCAGGGGGTGGAGATTCGCTACGGCCATCGAGTTGAAGCGCTGCAAGAACATGATGAGCATATCGAACTGTCCGTGGCCAGCGAACAGCAAAGCTATCGGCTGCAAGCACGATTTGTGCTCGACGCCAGTGGTTTTGGCCGGGTGTTGCCGCGCTTACTTGATCTAGAGCGCCGCTCTAGTTTGCCCACAAGAACGGCCTATTTCTGTCATATCAACGACCATATCAGCGCCGCAAATTTTGATAGAAACAAAATTTTAATTTCCGTGCACCCGCAGCATCGCGACATCTGGTATTGGCTTATCCCTTTTGCCGATGGTAGCGCCAGCTTAGGAGTGGTGGGTGAGCCCGAGTACTTTGACGAGGCCCTCAGTGAACAACAAAACTTATGGCGCCTGGTAGGCCAGGAGCCAAATCTAGCAGCGTTGCTTGACTCGGCGCAGGCAATCACTGATACCCAGCGCTTAGGCGGCTATTCTGCGGATGTCAGTCGCTTGTATGGCAAGCGCTATGCGTTATTGGGGAATGCTGGGGAGTTTCTTGATCCGGTGTTTTCATCTGGGGTGACGATTGCGTTGAAATCGGCGTCATTGGCAGCGCCGGTTGTCGATGGCTTTTTGCGTGGCGAAAAAGTGGATTTTGACAAAAACTTTGCCCAACCACTTAAACAAGGGGTAGAGTGCTTTAAAACCTTTGTCCTCGCTTGGTACGATGGCCGTTTTCAGGATGTTATTTTTTATCCACAGCAGCGCAGTGATGTGCGGCGCATGATCAGCGCCATTTTGGCAGGCTATGCCTGGGATGAAACTAATCCCTATGTGGCACAAAGTGAGCGCCGTCTTGATGTGCTTGCGACTCTTTGTAACATGGAAACTCAATAATGCGGGCTGTATGGATAATTATTGTCACCGTGTTATCGGCCTGTACTGCGGTGCCAGAGCGCAACGTCAAAAGCGTTGACTTAGCCGCTGGGGTGAGCTTCGATATGGGTGTTGCACCGCCGTCATTACATCAGCAACAGTGGCAAAAAAAGCTGACTTTTTCTCGGGCTGAGCGCAGTGCTACACTACTGAGCCAACTGGCCGTTAATCAAAGCGGTGAGCTGCGCTTGGTGTTGACCTCGGGGGCAGGTATCCCGCTGTTGTCCATGGCCTTTAGTGATGATGAGAAAATCAGCGTAAGCACTCAGTTAGCCACGCTGCCGATTGATCCGGAGTACATTTTGGCCGATGTACAATTGGTGCATTGGCCCATGCAGCAACTCAAGGCGCAGTTAAAAGGGGCGCAAATACAGGAATTCCAGCGCGGCGCGACCCGAGTGAGGGAAATTAAACGTGCTCACACGCTATTACTGCGCATAGAGTACCAAGGCGTCACAACAACGTTAACTAATTATATGCACCAATACCAAATTATATTTACCGAGGTGGGGTTATGAACGCCTGGTTAAACGACCTCGCGCTTGTCAGCGCATTAGGAGCGGATACCAGTGCCCATCTCGATGCCCTGAGCGGCGAACAGCGCAGTGGTTTGGCTCAAGTCGCTGGGCTAGATAATGAGGGCATGACCCCCTACTTAGGTCAGGTCGCCAATTTGCCCCTTGATAGCACCGGGCGCAATAACGCCATGATAGACCTTGCTTTGGCGCAATTAACTAATACCTTAGATAAGCTGCGCAGCCGCGTAGCAGCGCATCGTATTGCCGTAATCATCGGCACCAGCACCGCTGATATTTATGATGGTGAGCGTGCTCGAGCACAGCAAGCCCGCCATGGTAGCTGGCCGGATCACTATCACTACCACCAGCAATCATTGGATGCCCCTGCGCAGTATATTCGCGATAAGCTTGCCTTACAGGGGCCATGCTACAGTATTTCCACCGCCTGTAGCTCTAGCAGTAAAGCACTGAGCAGCGCCAAAGCAATGTTACAAGCAGGGCTGGCTGATGCGGTCATCTGTGGCGGAGCTGACAGCTTGTGTCAATTGACCGTCAATGGCTTTAAAGCACTGGCATCGACCAGCGCCGGGATTTGCCAGCCTTTTGCTCAGCAGCGTGATGGCATTAATATTGGCGAAGGTGTGGGTTTATTCGTTATGACTCGTTCAGCGGATTTTGGCTCAGCGCGCTGTGCGTTATTAGGCTGTGGCAGTAGCTCCGATGCGTACCATATGTCTGCACCCGAGCCGCAAGGTCAAGGTGCCATAGCGGCAATGCACCAGGCGCTGGCCGAGGCGGCTTTGACAGCCACAGATATTGATTACATCAACGCCCACGGTACTGCAACGGTAAAAAATGATGCCATGGAAGCACGGGCCATTGCCGATGTCATCGGCGCGCAAACGCTGGTAAGTTCCTCGAAGCATCTTACCGGCCATACCTTGGGTGCCGCCGGCGCAATAGAGGCTGGATTATGTTGGCTGCTGATAGAACAGCAACGTTTAGGGAAGACCCTAACGCTGCCATATCATAGCGGCTACGCCCTTGATGCCTCCTTGGCGACGATTAATCTTGTACAACAACCCACTCGGGAACGGCCGAAAACATGTATGAGTAACTCTTTTGCTTTTGGTGGCAATAACGCCAGTATCATTATTGGAGAAATAGCGTGACCAACAACCATCGACCTATAAGCGAATTGCTGGCGCATCGCCCTCCCATGGTGTTGATTGATGAGCTGATTTCGTTTGATAGTGACAGCGCCCATTGCCAAGTGACCATTACCCCAGACAGTGCTTTTTACCAGCGTGATATCAATGGGGTGCAAAGTTATATCGGCAGCGAATATATGGCGCAGAGTATCGCCGCCTATGCCGGTGCTCACGATTGTCAGCACCAGCGTGGTGTTAAAATTGGCTTCTTATTAGGCAGTCGAAAAATCCGCTGTTTAAAGCCGGTCTTTAAGCTTGGCTGCACACTGGATATTTATGTCACGCAAGTGGTGCAGGACGAGTCCGGGCTCAGTGTTTTCGATTGCACCATTGAATGCGATAACGAGCGTTATCTCGAAGCCAAAATTAATGTATTTCAGCCTGCCGACCCGATGAAGTTTATTAAGGAAAACCAATGAGTAGAGCGATTTTAGTCACCGGTTCAAGCCGAGGTATAGGCAAGGCCATCGCGCTGGCCCTTGCCGAGCAAGGGTTTGACATTATCTTGCATTGTCGCACCCAGCGTGAGCAAGCTCAAAAAGTCAGTGAGCAAATCCAAGCTATGGGCCGCAGTGCACGAGTCCTGTGCTTTGATGTCACTGATAGAGACTCAGCACGCCAAAGCATAGAGCAAGATATTGCCGAACATGGTGCTTATTATGGTGTGGTGTGTAATGCCGGAGTCACGCGTGACACCGCCTTTCCGGCGATGACCGACGACGAATGGGACACGGTTATTAGCACTGGCTTAGATGGTTTTTATAATGTTGTCCGCCCGGCGGTTATGCCAATGGTCAGTGCCCGTCAGGGTGGGCGTATTATTACGTTGGCTTCGGTATCGGGCATCGCTGGCAATCGTGGCCAAGTGAATTACAGCGCCGCCAAAGCAGGGATCATCGGTGCTACAAAAGCATTAGCGCTGGAATTGGCAAAACGTAAAATCACCGTCAACTGTGTCGCTCCCGGGTTGATTGCCACGGAAATGACCGAGCAGCTCGATACCAAGGAGCTATTAAAACATGTGCCGATGCGGCGTATGGGCAATGTTGAAGAGGTCGCGGCAACGGTGTCATTTTTAGCCTCTGATCCGGCGGCGTACATTACCCGCCAAGTTATTTCAGTCAATGGTGGGTTAGTGTAATGAAACGGGTTGTGGTTACAGGGATGTCTTGTATTACGGCACTAGGGGATGACTGGCCGAGCCTGCGCAGTGCGCTAGAGAAGGGCGACAACGCCGTTAAAGTGATGGAGCAATGGCAAGATGTAGCTGATTTGAATACCAAATTAGCGGCGCCGGTGACGCACTTTCAGCGCCCTAGCCACTATAAACGTAAGATGGTGCGCTCTATGGGCCGCGTCGCATTGATGGCCACGGTGGCCACCGAGCGGGCATTGGCGCAATCAGGCTTGCTTGAGCACCCGGCACTTACCAATGGCGATACCGGCATTGCCTATGGTTCGTCAACCGGCTCAACGCCGCCGCTTATTGCCTTCGCTGATATGATGAAATCGGGGCAGATGAGTGGGGTGACGGCAACCAGCTATATTCAGATGATGGCCCATACTGCGCCGGTTAATATTGGCGTGTTTTTTGGTATCAAAGGCCGGGTGATCACCACCAGCTCCGCCTGTACCTCGGGCTCACAGGGCATTGGCTATGCCTATGAGGCCATTAAGTTCGGTCGACAAAAAGCCATGGTTGCCGGTGGCGCCGAAGAGCTCTGTGTGACCGAGGCCGCCGTATTCGATACCTTATACGCCACCAGTTGTCGTAATGACGCACCTAAGCATACGCCTCGGCCGTTTGATAAAGACCGCGATGGGCTAGTGATAGGTGAGGGTGCGGGAACACTGATTTTAGAAGAGTACGAGCACGCCAAAGCACGGGGTGCGACTATTTATGCGGAAATCGTCGGTTTTGGTTGTAATTCCGATGGTGAGCATGTGACCCAGCCGACCAGCGATACCATGCAAATGGCGATCACTATGGCCCTTGATGATGCCCAGCTTAATGGCGAACAAATAGGCTATGTTAACGCTCACGGCACATCCACCGATCGCGGTGACATTGCCGAATCTCATGCCACCTTTAATGCCCTTGGCCGTAAACCCATTAGCTCGCTCAAAAGCTACCTAGGTCACACGTTAGGCGCGTGTGGTGCCATCGAGGCGTGGGCCAGTATCGAAATGATGCGTGAGGGGTGGTTTGCGCCTACCGTTAACCTTGAGAGTGTTGACCCACAGTGTGCACAGCTGGATTATCTGCGCCAGCCAACCAAATTACAGTGTGACTATGTCATGAGTAATAACTTTGCGTTTGGTGGCATTAACACATCCCTGATTTTTAAGCGCATGCCATGAGCGTGATAACGCGTTGCTTTGCGTTTGTTTTAGCGCTGTACAGCGCTTCGAGTTTCAGTGCAGAGCTTGAGCTTGGAGCGGGGGTATTTCATGCTAATATTCCGCTTTATATCGGTGCCCGTGAGTCAAAAAGCTACACGTTGCCAGTGCCTTATGTGCGCTATCGCTCTGAACGCTTAAACCTTGATAGGCGCAGCGCCACCGGTTACTTATGGCAGCATAATAACTGGCATTTGGACATCTCTGCCACCGCTGGAATTGCAGTAGACAGCGGTGAGAGTAAAGCGCGCGATGGCATGGACGATTTGGACTGGGTGTTCGAGTTGGGCCCTGCATTGGATTATTATGTTGTCGGCCACTATAACCAACCTAGTTATTTTAAGCTTGGCGTGTTTACCCGTAAGGCACTGGCAACGGATTTCACCCGTATTGATGATATTGGCTTTAAGGCGGGACCTTATGCCCAGTGGCGGCAGCGATTGTGGCAACAAGGAGCGCAAAGCATCACGTTAACCAGCCGTTTGGCAATTAATTATGCCAGTTCACAATACGCCGACTACTTTTATGCAGTGCCAGCGGCGGCCGCTAATTCACTGCGCAGCGAATACACCAGTGGTAACGGATATGGCGGTGAAGAAGTGTCTATGGGGCTAAGTTATGACTCAAGGCGCTGGTGGTTTGGCGGGTTTGTAAAGTATTATCGCATCAAGGATGCAAAGTGGCGTGATAGCCCACTGGTGGAGCGCAACCACAGTGTTGCCTTTGGCTTTGGGTTGGCATGGAAGTTCTATAACAACAGAGGATAACAAATGAAAAAATATTTATTAATGGCAGCGCTTGTGGCCGCAACATCGCACAGTGTGGCGGCTCGAGATGATATCGGCAAGTACTCTATTGCCGACTTGTTAGCGACCACGAAAGCCAAGGATGCGCTATTGGATGTGCCCCTTTACTTTGCCGATCAACCACACAGCGCGGCGAAAGAGACCTTCGGTGAGGTGATGACCAATAAGAAAACCAATGCCTTTAATAAATCAGACAAAGAAGCGTGTGAGTGGGTGATGCTCAGTGCGCTTAAAGCACTGCAAGAGCGCGCTCAGCGCGAAGGCATGAATGCCGTCGTGGGCATTGAGTCATACTATAAAAAACGTGAATTTAAAAGCAGTGAACAATTTGAGTGTGGGGCTGGCTTTTTAATGGCCGGTGTGGCTCTTAAGGGCACGTTAGTTAAGCTATAAAACCGTACACGACAGCCCACGCGCTATAAATGAAAAAAGGTACAAAGTTCACCGCACAGGGGTGGTAATTTGTTTTTTGTTTGTTAACATAAAGTAAAATTACCACGCAGACAGTGGTGTAGTACCAATAAGGACGTTTATGGCGCGCTTCGTGTTATTATTGGCTGCGTGTTGCAGCCTTTTCAGCGCAACGGTTGTTGCATACCCTCCAGCAAAACAATTTGCACTGGCACACCTGCAAGAGCAAGTAAAACTCGATGGTAATCTTGACGAGCATGTGTGGGAAAATGCCACGCAAATCGCTGTTAACACTCAGAATGAGCCCCTTGAACGCGCTGCCTCTCCAGTCAATACAACCGCCTACTTATTCGATGATGGTCAATTCCTATATTTAGGCATCGATGCCAAGGACCCTAACCCAGAGGCCATTCGCGGAGCCTTGCGAGACCGAGATGAGTTATGGCAGGACGACAACGTCGGTATCATCATCGATAGCCTGAATGATGAGCGCAATGCCTTTGAGTTTTTCGTTAATGCCTATGGTGCTCAAGGCGATATTCTCGCAACCGACTTTGATACCTGGGTTGAAGACCCCAGTTGGGATGCCATTTGGTACAGCGCCGCGCAAATTCATAGCGATGGGTATGTGGTCGAAATGAAAATACCCCTGACGGTATTAAACCTGCCAAAAACAAATGAACCTATCACGTGGGGCATTTCCATTGCACGTAATTACCCACGGGACGTGTTCTATCGCTTGTCTAATGTCGGCTTTGATCTTGATATAAAATGCAGTTTTTGCCAGTTTGATAAACTCACCGGGCTTGCCAATCGCACTGAGCATCGTGATGTGTTGTTTACGCCGCATATCAGTGCTAGCCGCCACGACAGTAAAGAGCAGGTTCCCGGTGATTGGCTAAGTGGCGATGTTGATGTTGAAGTGGGCGCCGATTTACGTTGGCGTATCAATGATGAAACCTTGCTTAATGCCACGGTTAACCCAGACTTTTCGCAGGTCGAAGCTGACGCTGTGCAGCTCGATGTAAACACCAACTTTTCGTTGTATTACGCCGAAAAAAGACCGTTTTTCTTGGATGGTTCCTCGTATTTTCGCACCAACCAGCAAGAGTTATTTTACAGCCGCACCATCGCCGAGCCGGATTATGGTGTGAAAGTCACCGGCAAGCAGGGCGCGCATACCTATGCCACGTTAGTCGCCGATGATGCCAACCCCTCTGTTTTATTGCCGGGTAATCAAGGCTCATCACTGGCGCAACTGCAAGATGATGTCACCAATGCGGTGGCACGTTACCGTTATGACTGGGGACAGCGCAGTGGCGTAGGGGTGACGCTTACGCAGCGCCAAGGGGGAGATTATCATAATACCGTCGCAGCCCTCGATGGCACCTATGCCCTTAATGCCAGCGACTCCTTTAACTACGGACTGTCTTATGCTGACACCGATAATAGCGCGCTGTTTGTCGAAAATTGGGACGTTGCCGCTAACCAGTCCGGCAAGGCAATTAGTTTGGCGCTTGAGCGCACGAAGCGTGATTACAACTTGCGTGGCGAGTATCAACAGATTGATGAAGACTATCGCGCCGATATGGGCTATCAGCCTAAAGCTGATTTTCGCGAGTACGTGCTCGGTGGCGGGCAAACCTGGTACGGTGACGATGGCGCCCGCATCACTAAGTGGCAATATGATTTAGAGTGGGATAAAAGCTTTGATTTAGATGGCGATTTACTTGAGCAAGAATTTGAAGGCTATCTATATGCTGAAGGCCCCTTGGTCTCTACTTACGAGCTTGGTATGTGGCATAGCGAAGAGCTTTATTACGGCGAATACTTTATCCAAAATAATGGCTATGTGCAGTTCTCTATTCGCCCGCATCAAGATTTAACCTATGTGCTTTATGCCGATTACGGTTCACGTATCGACTACAGCAATGCTCGCCTTGGTGAGGGAGCCGATATTGAAAACTCCCTGAGCTGGGATGTGAACCAACATTTGCAGCTCAAAGTGAATTACAATTACAGTGAGCTCGATGTTGATGAGCAATCCGTTTATCGTGCCCAGCAGTGGGACTTGCGACTTTACTATAAATTCAATATTCGCAGCATGCTTAAGGTCATCTGGCAGTTTGAAGATATAGACCGCAACCAGCAAGCCTACCTTTACTCGCAAGTGCATAAGCGCAATCGCGATTTTGGCTCGCAGGTGGTGTATTCCTACAAAATGAATCCGCAGTCGGTATTCTATCTCGGCTATTCCGACAGCGGTTATCAAGATGACTCACTGGATGAGCTGCAACGCACTGAGCGTACATTTTTTACTAAAATCAGCTACGCTTGGCAGCTTTAGCTTTGTTGTTGCGGTGATAATGCTAAATGGACATCATCACCGCGCCGCTTCGCGACTTCATTGACACGTTCAAGCATCTCATCAATACGCTTTCGTTCATAGGGGTTAGTGATGTTGTGCTCAGCATCGAATACGGTGGCTTGCACATAGCGATACAAAGCATCGACGTAAGCCTTATTACCATCGCACACAAACAGAATGTTCTTTAGTGCCTCAAGAAGGTTCACCAAAATGGTGGTGTCTTCGCGCCCGTAGTGGCGAATCGGGTCAAAGTTACCTTCTAACAAAGTAGCGATACTGGGCTCATAGAACCACAATCTAGGGGCCGCTTCTTCCTCGCTGTGCGCCAAGGTGTAATTGTGATCGGCAATGCGCAGGCGAGTGATAATTAAAATACTCAACATGTCTACCGCTTTAACAGCGGTGCCGGGGTCGTTTATCCCTGGGCTTAACGCTTTAATGGCGATTTCAGCAATTTGGCGAATGCCGTAACTGTAATGGTCGCCAATATACTCTTCAATATAAAAAACACTGCACTTACAAATTTGCTCACAAAGTTCACTGTCATCGCTGATATCTTTATTCACCGCTAAGTAGGGAAAGCCTTCGACACAAAAAAAGCCAGGCTCAATCTCAACCACCAGTTCAAGGTCATGTTGTGCCAAGATTTTACTTAATTGTTGTGTATGTACACCTTTAAAGTAGCCAGCTTGAGGGCTTTTTATATGATACCACTGGGTATAGTCAGGGCGTCTTTTCGCGATGTCGGGCTGTTGTGCTTGAGCGATAGCTTGCAGTTGTTGCTGAGTTTGCGAAAACAGTGTGTTAAGCACATTGTCTACTTGTATGGAGCGGGAAATGGAATGAATGAAAAATACAAATAGCGCTAAGGCGTACAGCCCGAGCATCAAGGCTATAAAGGTGCCCAGGGATGGCGGCTGGGTATCGCCATTTTCGGCGTGGATATTCATCAAGGTGACCAAAGTAAAGACAATACTGCCTAAGTACACCCCCAGCACATACTGGTGCGACTTCATGGTAATGAGTCCGGGTAATACCCGAGGCGAGAGGGTGGATGAGGCGTTATTAAGTACCACCATCACCATAGAAAAACTAAACACCGTCAACGAGATGAGACCACCGGCGAGAATGTTAAGCACCGTTTTAGCGGTGTCTAAATCAGCAACAAACAACATCGGCCACTGCGATTTTAAGGCCATCACCAGCTCATGATATTCGATGCTCGCCAAAAGCATCGCCAGACACAACAGCAAGGTGATGATAATAGCAGGGTAGAAGCCAATGCTGCTAACGATGGCCCGATAGTGGGCAGCAAGTTTGCGAGGTGTACGCACTGAACAAGCCTCCATGGCGAATATTAAAAACTAACCCTAGCACAGTGCACCATTTGAGCCTAGATTGTCTTTGCTTTCGCTGCTGTGGATGCTTAATAAAGTTGGAAACGTCTAAACAAAGGTAGAAAGTAGCCATTTAGGCATGTGATGCCTAACCAACTAATAGTCATGTCCATATTTCATTAGAGCAATAAAAAAACAGCTGCATTACGCCGCTGATTTTTGCATCTAAGTGAGTTAGTTCATAAGAGAGCTGACGGTCAGCTAAACTCGTTTTTGGACAGAAACAAGTTAGGTTATTATTCGGTAACGCTGTATCTAGGGGTTACCGCGCCGTGTGCGGCAGCCCCAAAGGAGCGTAACGACTAAATTGCTATAACACCTTGTTATAAAACGCCTTAACGACCCCTAACAATTCGATTTGAATACAGGTCTTCAACAGGGAAGATCATCGTATAGTCGTCCCAGTTGAGATTGCCGTCCTCAATTTCGAAAGTAAGAAATTTATCGACGTTCTTGTACGGTTCATAGTCGGGATGCCCGACACTAAAAATGAAAGGAGCAAAATCGACTACAGACCTATGGCCATCGTTGAATGTTATTTCCAGGATATGGCCAGTAAGGTGTCTTGTATCAACCACTGATAATTCGGACATTTTTCACCTTTTGGTTAATAATCTGCGGGCTGATATGCTTTTTCTTCACGAAGTAATCTACCCATTTGTTCACAATATCCTCAGCATAGGCATTTACAAACTCTTCGAATTCCTTGCGCTTTTTCGAGTCTAGGCCAGTCCCTTTATCTTTGATGACGATCTTTTGTATTCGACCGCTGAGCATATGAATCTCGGCTTTTGATTCTTTGCCTTGATACTTTGCATGGATATGAATGGGTTCGTGCTCATTGCTATAGAAAAACAATATCAATCCAAGGTACTCGTAGATTTTTGGCATAAATATCTCCTTATCTCCGTTGCCAAATTAAGTTTAGTAACGCTCGCCATCAACGGTGGCAAAACCGCAGCGAAGCGAAGGGTTTGGCATCCGGTGCATTGCCTGGTTATACCATTCATTTTTGCTCAACAGGAGGTGCCTTTTTGTCATCGGCTTTCCTCAGGAGTTTGGTCAGCAAACTCTTTTACTTCATCGAATGTTAACGAGAATTCTCCAAGGTTTGTTTTCGCGCGATAAACCGGAATTCTGATTCCGTTTTCGGATAATGCCCGCTTGATGCGATCAATCAATTCATCACTCGCCCTGAGGCCGAGATAGACTGCGGCTAAGCTATCTTTAGGTAGTGAGTTGAGAAGGATGGGCTGTTGCCAGTGGTCTATGCCCACAGACACTAAGTCTTCTGGGACATCTTCAAGAAACAGCCTTTCTTCCTCCTCGTATGCCCAGTCCACCGCCTTTTCGAGTGTTATGGATTTCGTAACATTTTCTAGAGTGAGGCTGTTGGGCGAGGCACCGTTGAGATCCGAGCGGAGTCTTCTGTAACGAACCGAATTGGAGTTCCGAAAGAAACTGTGGTTCCGATGAAAGGCGACTACAAATCCTTTGTGGCAATCAGCATAGTGAGCCCACATCAAAAGGTTTTTGTGATTTCTCGACAAGGAGACAAAGTTTACGCTGTTTACTGCATCCTTTGGGGATAGCTGATAGTCATTCTCACCAACTTTGAGCAGGCACTCGAAAGGGTCATTCAGTGAAACCACTGAAGTAAACCGAATTCTCATAGCCTGGAGCACATCAGCTCTTTCAGGTGGGAGGTACTTGTAGAGCAAACGGAGGCTCCCTCTTTTCGTTCAACTGGGTATAACATGTTTATAGCGAGCGAATTGCGCGTTTTTCTACTACGCTACAGTTCACTTTTCTGAATGATATATTTTTAACAGACTAGTTAACTCATTGCCAGTATTATTAAAAATAGCTATTGCTCGTTTTCTTGACTATGTGAGCGACTGCGCTACAACTGTTTTAATATACAGTTTTGTATATTTTCAAAGGAATGGAGAGGTGGAGGTTAGCACTTATGCGATTGAAGTAATCTGATGTTGGATATCTTAACAGAGTATTTATTTCCAACTTTGATATATAAAAATGAGAGCGATTTTTGCTCAGTAAAATGCTCGCGTTATTTTGTTTCTGACTTTCCTCTAACTGTG
Source organism: Pseudoalteromonas sp. CNAT2-18.1 (assembly GCF_022347865.1). NCBI lineage: Bacteria > Pseudomonadati > Pseudomonadota > Gammaproteobacteria > Alteromonadales > Pseudoalteromonadaceae > Pseudoalteromonas > Pseudoalteromonas sp. CNAT2-18.1. The sequence goes on from NZ_JAKRFR010000001.1 coordinate 87,134, forward strand.
CTATTCACTTCGAATCATAACGTGACCTCATACGAGATTTTTGTATGCAACGTTGTTCAACATCCTCAGCTGCGTACGCCAAAGGTAATGTGCCTTGAATTTATGTGGGCAAATACAAAAAAGCCGGCATGAAGGCCGGCTTTTCTTATTTAAGGTTGATAGTAGGTGGGCGAGCCTGGGCCTACTGGCATACCAAGCACAAACACCCATAAGTAGAACAAACATACCCAGCCAATAAAGAACAACATACTGTAAGGCAGCATGGTCGCGACTAAGGTGCCAATCCCCATATTCTTTTTATACTTGGTGGCAACCGCAAGTATGAGACCGAAGTAACTCATCATCGGGGTGATAAGGTTAGTCACCGAGTCGCCAATACGGTAAGCGGCTTGGATTGTTTCCGGGGCATAACCAATAAGCATCAGCATAGGAACGAAGATAGGCGCGGTTACTGCCCATTGCGCTGATGATGAACCGAGACTCAAGTTCACCATGGCACACATAAGAATAAAGAACACAAACACCTCTGGCCCGGTTAGATTAAGCGCTTGCAACAAGGCAGCGCCATTCACCGCTAAGATAGTCCCGAGGTTGGTCCATTTGAAGAAGGCGACAAACTGCGCAGCGAAAAACACCAGAACGATATACATGCCCATCGAGCCCATACTTTTGCTCATGGCATCAATAATATCGCGGTCATTTTTCATTGAGCCGACCACTCGGCCGTAAACAAACCCAGGAATAGCAAAGGTGATAAAAATGATCACCACAATGCCCTCTAAGAACGGTGAACCTTTTACTTCGCCGGTCTCTTGATGACGCAAGATACCGTCATCGGGGATAATGGTGAACGCTAAAATTACACCAATAAGTACAAACGAAAGACCTGCCCATTTGAGGCCTGTTTTTTCTTTTTTGCTCAGGTGGTCGATTTTATTTTCGCCCAAATCAATGCTGGCTTCACTGGGGTCATACTTACCCAAGCGTGGCTCGACAATTTTTTCCGTGACCCAAGTGCCCAAAATGGCAATCATGAACACCGATACAAACATAAAGTAATAGTTGGCCTCAGCGCCCACTTGGTAGTCAGGGTCAATCATTTGTGCCGCTGGGGTGGTGATCCCTGCTAACAATGGGTCAATGGTGCCCAATAAAAGGTTGGCGCTGTAGCCACCGGAAACCCCAGCAAACGCTGCCGCTAAACCGGCTAAAGGATGGCGTCCAAGGCTGTGGAAAATCATTGCTGCCAGCGGAATAAGTACCACATAACCGAGCTCAGATGCGGTATTTGACAATATCGCAGCAAACACCACCATAAACGTCACTAACCGTTTAGAGGCGCCCATGACCATGCCACGCATGGCTGCTGACAGTAGTCCAGAATGCTCAGCAACGCTCACCCCTAGTAAGGCCACTAATACTGTGCCTAGCGGCGCAAACCCGGTAAAGTTAGTCACTAACCCTTCAAAAATGCGGCGCAAGCCTTCGGCACTAAATAGGCTCACGACTTCGATAACACCATCTGGATCGCGTCCTTTAGCGCCCTCAGGGCGTGGGTCTATGGCGCTTAGGCCGGCCCAGTCGGCTATGCCGCTGATAACCACAATGGCGACACAAAAAAGTGCGAATAGAGTGATAGGGTGAGGCAGCAGGTTGCCGAGAAACTCGACCGTTGCTAGAAAGCGATTAAACCACCCCTTTTGTTGTTCTGGCATGTCAGATGAGACTGCTTTACTCATACCTGTTATTGTCCTTGGAGTCACAAATGGCGCAAAAGATACCATTATTGCGCGCGGCGGTCATCGTTTATCGGTCAAAGCCGAGCAGCGCGCGATGGATAGCCAAAAAAAAGCAGAGGTGGGCACCTCTGCTTGCCCGCTCAGGGGCATAATGCTTTAGGGAAAAGCAATAATTGTTACGCACCAACAGTGCTAAGAGATCAAAATAGCCCCAGCTGTTTGCTTGATTTTGTTTTACTTGTTGCCTTTGGCTGGCGTTTACGGGAGCCATGTTGGTGGCCCACGCGCGCTGTCTCGCGGCTATTGACATGGCGCTGGTAGTAATCGGAAATGCGCGCTTTGGCTTGTCGCAGGGCAATGTCCGGTAGCACACTCGGACGCGGGTAGGTGTCATGACTGAGGCCATTGTATAACCACGGGGTGTGCACATAGGCGCTAGGCACCTTGTTCAGCTCGGGCAGCCAGCGACGAATAAAATGACCGTGTGGGTCGTATTTTTGTCCTTGTGTCACCGGGTTATACATTCGCCACGGATTGATACCGGTGCAGCCCGATTGCATTTGCACTTGGGGATAATGAATACCAGGTTCGTAGTCAACAAACTGCGCTGCCAAAAACGCCGCTGGTTGGAGCCAATCTAACCAGAGTTGGTAACTGGCATAGGCAATAAGCATGGCGCGCATACGAAAGTTAATCCAACCATAGTGATGCAAAAAACGCATACAGGCGTCGATAAAAGGCACACCCGTTTGCCCTTGGCACCAGGCTAAAAACTGCTGCTCGTCAAACTGCTCGGCGCGTAAATGAATAAGGTCGCGGTGCACTGCGTGTTCACAATAGCTCGGCTCTGACTCCAGCTTTTGCACAAAATGACTGTGCCAATGCATACGGGCCAATACTGCCCGTTTATGGCCTGCGGCGCCTTTGATAGCCCCCAGGCTCTGGATACTTTCGCGTAGGCTGATCACGCCATAGGCGAGGTAAGGGCTTAAACGAGAGCACCGGGTGGGGGCACTGAGGACAGAAGAAATACCGCCGCGATAGTAGTGCATGCGCGTTGCTAAAAAGCTTTGCTGGGTGGCCAAGGCACAGGCGTGGGCGCCATGCTGGGCACCGCTGGCAATAAGGTTATCGTTGCCCGGATAGTGATCAAGTAATGCTAAACCGTCATGATGGCCAAGCAAACTCGTTAAGTGTGTGGGGCTTTCTAATTGTGGTTGCTTGAGCCAGTGCTGCGCCTTTGTTTGCCAATGATCGCGTTCTATCGCGCCACGAAATACCGCCTGTTGGCGATAGGTGGCAATGGCAATGCTGCGCTCGCGACACCATGAAAACACCTGATTATCTCGGCTATACGTCCACGAGTTGCCGGTTTCCTGGTGGCTATACAGGGTATGGATAGGCGCATGTTGATGGATGCGCGCTAAAATGTCGCACACCTCTCCGCGCCGCACTAATAACCGACCGCCGATACGCTCAAGTTGAGTTGCCAGGGAGTGCAATGCTTGAGCAATAAAACGAAACTGGCGCTCGCTGGTGTCATCAAGGCACCAATATTCGGGCTCAATAACGTACAGACACAGCACCGGGCGCATGCTTTGCGCGGCAAAATGAATAGGGGCATGGTCATTAATGCGCAAATCGCGCTTTAACCACACCAAGCTAATCATCCAATACCCCTTTGTAGAGCAGGGGATAACGGCGTAAGCGTTTGCCAATATAATCGTCGCGCAGCAGTGCGTCGCAGATTTCATCGACATCGCTGTGCGCGCTAAAAACCCAATCAAAACGCTCGATGGCTAGTAAAAAGCCGCGCTTAAGATGACGCTGCTGGCGGTAATATTCCAAGTTATTTTTGATCAGTTCGAGCTTACTCGGGTCCGCTTTTAGTGCGGCAACTACTTGCTCACTGTGGTGTTGTAATGTCTTGGGGGTCTTTCTTGGACCTCGAGGCCTGCGCACATTCATCTCCTTAAACTGCTATGAAAGGATATACGCAGGCACAGTGACGCAGCGATCAAGCTTGTTTAGCTATCGCCTCAATTTTTTTGATGAAATCCTCTTTGTTCTTATCACTTTGGTAATCGAGGTGATATGTGTTGTGAAAACCAAAGCGCATTAGCACACCACTTCCTTGTAGATAGACGGTATAGCCATCAACATCAGAAAATGCCGTGAGCCCCTCATAGAACTTGCCCTCGTCGGTTTGCTCACCATGCTTTTGAATATGTTCATAGACCCGCAGCAGGGTCTTACTGTCTATTTCGTTTTTCATCGAGGTTCTCACAATGTTGCTGTCGTTACTTATATTTTGGGGGTAAGGTGCGTAAAATCAACCAACACCTTCATTTGTTTAAGGAGGCCACAATGCAGGTCCAGGTTCTCGGTAGTAGTTCGGGCACACCGACATCAACGCGCAATGTCTCAGGCTACGCGGTGTTTCGAGAGGATAAAAAGCCTTGGTATTTGGTCGATTGTGGTGAAGCAACGCAGCATCAAATATTAAAAACCACGCTCAGTCTTTATCACCTTGAAGCAATTTTTATTACCCATAAACACGGCGACCATTGCTATGGCTTGCCGGGGCTACTTGCCTCGGCCGGGCTCAGTGGCCGCCAAGCGCCGCTTACCATCATCGCCCCACAGCAGGTGCTGGATTTTGTCAGTGCCACTCTTAAGCTCAGTGATTGGCAATTGAACTTTTCCTTGCAGCTCTATGATTATGATGCGCTTGATGAGTACTCCGGCTCTTGGGCCTCAGTGCGCAGCTGCGCGCTACAACACCGGGTGCCCAGCAAGGCGTATCGCTTTGACGAGTATGCCATCCCATTAAAGCTGGATATTGCACAGCTTAAGCGCCACCATATCGACTCAGGCCGCCATTATAACCAACTGCAACGTGGTGAAAACGTAACCTTTGAGGGCCGCACCTTAACGGCCACCCAATATACCTACCCGTCGTGGCCAGCGCGTAGCGTCATGGTGTGTGGCGATAATGAAAAGCCGCAATGCTTAGACCCGCTTATCGAAGGGGTTCAGTTATTGGTTCATGAGGCGACTTTCACCGCCAAAGATTTGCACAAGGTTGGGTTTCACACTGGCCATAGCGACGTTGAGCGCATTTGTGATTATGCCCAACAGCGCCAGGTGCCGAGCCTGATACTCACCCATTTCAGTGCCCGGTACGGGGGAGATGCTGTGATGGCGCACATCGCTGACATTGCCACAGACAGGTATAGCGGAGCACTGTATTTGGCGGAAGATGGTTTATGTGTTGGCCTCGACAAGCAGGGCCACAGTGCGCTGATACACGCGCGGTTTGCTCAGCCCTTTAGGCCGAACGATTAGCCCATTTGAGTTGTTGATAATCACGCGGGCTGAGCCCAACCACTTGTTTAAACTGACGGCTAAAGTGAGCCTGATCGGCGAAATTTAGAGCATAACTCAACTCGGTTAAAGACGTTTGGCGCTGATGTTTAATGCGCTCGCGGGCGCGGGCCACTCGTTGCAGTTTATGAATGCTGCGCAGGGAAATGCCAATGTGGTGTTTGCAGTAGCGCTCGATAGTGCGCGGGGTTTTACCCAGTTGCTCGGCTAAATCGGCGGAGTTGGTGCACACCTCAATCGCGGCGCCACTGAGCACTTGTTGCTGGCGGGGTAAATGGCTGCTCAGGGTTTTAATGAGATCAAAAAATGGTTGCGCTTCACTGAATCGCGCGGCGCGGTGCAGTTGCGGGGCGGTGTCGATATCATCAGTGCGAATACATTGATTCACCATCTCTGCGGCGGGTTGTCTGATGAAACTGCCCTGTGCCGCCAAATGAAAACGGGCTCCGAGCAAATGAGTGCCCGCTGCACAGCTCAACACCTTGCTATGCTGCTGACAACCGGTGATGTACAGCCCCGGCGTTAATAACTGCTCGCCTAAATAAGCCTGACCCTGCGTAACTGCGAGCAAGCCCATGCGCGCATCAGCGTGTAACAATTGCTGCGAGTAGGGCTGTTCAGCGCCGGTTCGCGCCTGCCATACCTGGGCCACACCACCTACAGACAGGGCCTTTATATGCAGGGCAAAGTCGCTTAAAGGACGATAATACTGGCTGCTCAATATGCGTGTGGGCGAGGTCATGACATTGTCGGTTTTGTTCAAGCTTTGCCACCAGCATATTGCTAATTTAGGGCCATCGCAATAACTAGGTAGCAACAATGAAATACTTCATACTTTTGATCTTTACATTCGTTTCTTGGTTCATCCACGCCACGCCATTGCACAACATTCAGCTAAAAGAGCTGCAAGGCGGTACCTCAGTGCCACTCGCGCAGTTGCAGGGCGCGAAGCCTCTGTATGTAAAAATGTGGGCAAGCTGGTGCAGCCCGTGCATGCAACAGATGCCAAAATTGCAGCAGCATTATCAAGATTTTGGCGATAAATTAGCCTTCGTTGCCGTTAACATCGACCTGAACGATGATGCGCAGGCCATTAACAAGGTGGTTGAGCGTTTTCAACTGGGTATGACGATTGCTCAGGATGAGCATAAGCAATTAGCAACCCAGGTCGGTTTGCAGGGGACGCCCTTGCATTTGCTGTTTAATCGCCAAGGGCAATTAGTCTATCGCAGCCATCAAAGCGATGAACAGTTGGCCCAGGCACTTACGGCATTAGCCAACGCTGAGCCACTGCCAACCAAGATGCTTCGAGAAAATAACCCATCACCAACAAAGCTCCCTTTGGCAGATGCAGTGCTATTTAGCGCCACATGGTGCGAGAGTTACTGGCAAGAGCGCAAGGCGGATACGGCGCGCCAGTGTCAAGCGAGTCGTGAGCGAGTGAATAAGCTCGCCGAGCAAGGCAAAAAAGTGGTGGTGGTAGTGTCAAACTTGTGGACCACGCCGGCAGATGTGCAGGTGTTTTCACAGCAGTTTCACCCCAGCATTGATATTATCATAGATAACGGCGGCCAACTTTTTAAAGCCTATCAGGTCAAAGCGTTGCCACACTTGCTACACAGCAATACCCACGCAGCCCAATAAGGCTATGTTGAGCGTACCGGCAAGGCAATAGTGAGCTCGGCAATCTGTGCCGCGCTCACATAAAAAGTTTGTTGCGCCAGCACTTCGTTACCTTGCTCGTCATAGATTTTGATGATGTGTGCGCCCAGTGCGAGATGGCGCTGCGTCCATGTTTGGGCACAACAACGTATCGGGGTGGCATCGTCGATGGCAATGGCGTAGCAGTAGGGACTGTGGCTAAATTCCACCTTAACATTCACCGCCCCAAGTTGGGCACCCGGTTGCGTGGTTGACGGCGCAGATATTGATTCGCTTGGCTGCGACGGTGCTTGGTATTGTTGAATAAGCTCGCCGAGCAATTCATTGCCGGTGGCAAACTCTGACACCCATTGCCGAGTTTCGCTTTTTTGTAATTGCGCGGTGCGCGCTAAGTAGTGGCGCGACAAATCAAACAGGGCGCGGACATCGTCCTGTTGCAATGGCTGGTGGCGGTGTAAAATATACTGTGACCAGTCGGCCTCAAAGCGTCGGCTGAGGCTTTCCATTTCTGTCACCGTGGAAATATAGCGGATCCAACCGCTGGACCAACCAAAAATACGATCTGCCGCTTGTAACAGTCCCGCCAGAGCAAGCGCACCGACACCTGCTTGGGTTAGGTATAGACGCTGTTGATAATGCTCAAATAGACCGGCAAAAATAGGCAGTAAAGCCCCAAGAATAACCAAAGAGAAAGTCAAAATGCGCACCGTTAATGAGGCGCGGCGTTTGGATTGAATACTACGCCAATACCAGTTGCGAATGTCTTGGCTGCGAGCGCCTGCGCGCTGATAAATATCCGCTAGGGCCCGACTGGGCTCGCTAGCAATATAGTGGTCCCAATCCGGTAGTAGCTCGGCAGTAACATCTTGCTTTGCACCCATGCGCAACCCTTCCTTAGTGTAAAATCCAATAGCGGCATATATGCGCCAAGTATGCTAGAAAACACCTTGATAATAAAGTGCTTAGCCTACGCCTTTAGCTGCGCAGCGCTTCGAACAATAGCGTACAGAAGGCCAGTTGTTGCGCCATTTTTTACGCCACGTAAAGCGCAAGCCACACACCGGGCAATACTTATAAGGAAGATTAACTTTTTTGTGCGCCACAGTGATCGTTCCAGCCTTTGCCAAGGTTTAACTGCACCATAAGCCTTGTTGCCGTTATGGCTAATAGGCGTGGTGATTAGTAATCAATGAGTAGGAGATACGATGAGCAGCGGTGCTGGCGATCATTCGCGTATTATTGAAATGGCGTGGGAAGATAGAACCCCGTTTGAGGCCATTGAACGTCTCTACGGTCTCAATGAGCAAGCGGTGATAAAACTGATGCGTCGTGAACTAAAGGCGGGGAGTTTTCGTCTTTGGCGAGCGCGGGTTAGTGGTCGCAAAAGTAAACACCAAGCCTTGCGTGATCCGCGTATTGAACGCGGATACTGCAAGACTCAGTACAAGCACCGTTAACCCTTAACGGGCGTTGGTGCTTTCGAAGATCTTATCCGCAGAAGCGGCGACGAAGCCGGTGTAGATTTCGCCATCAGGCTTCAAGTAGCGCAGAGCAAACTCATAAAAGCAACTTGGCACCGCTTTTTCACCGTCTGAAAAAGCCACCTTGGCATCGTCAGCTAGCGTTGATGACTGCTCTAGTAGCACCTCTGGAGAGCCTTTGATCTCACCGCCTGAGGTATTCAGTTTAAAACCAGCATCCTTAAGCTTTTGGTTCACCTGCTCAATGGTATCAAATTGCGCCAAGTGGTTAATGCTCACGGTAAAGTGGTTGGCGCGATAACCCCAAGCCGACATCCAGGCAGCGTATTCACTTTCTGCCAATAGCTTTTGATAGGTCTCATAGCTGACATCCCAATGGGTGCCAGAGTATAAGAAGTTGTCTGCAGTGACGGCGTCTTCATCAATGCTATCGACCATCTCATGAACGGTTTTTTGTAGCTCATCTGAGAACTGTTCAACAAGCAGTTCAGAGATAAACACTTTAGGTTGAGTCGGGTCTTCGTGCTCAAAATGCTTGGCGTAGAGTTTTTTGGCTTCGAAGTGATACTCGCCACACTCTTTGTAACCCACGGCTTTAAAGTGCGCAGCGAGCTTTTCTAAGCCAACCTTAGGCAAGTTAAAGGTGCGCAGCGCAATATGGTCGTTAATAACGTCATCGCGTTGAGTCGAGCCTAGTAGCTCGTGTACTTTAACGGCTGATGGAGTCACTTCAAGGTAGTTGTCCCACAAGTGTTCAAATAGTGTGTTTACATTGTTATGCATAATAATTCCTTAACACATAGATGCGTTTGATTCTTTTAGAGTATTAAGCCCGGCGCAAGTTTTTCCGGCAAGGTAGACGTGGGTGCTTCCACCGACGCTACCGGGTAGGCACAGTAATCGGCGGCATAATAGGCACTGGCTCGGTGGTTACCACTGGCGCCAATACCACCAAAAGGTGCGGCACTTGAGGCACCGGTGATGGGGCGATTCCAGTTAACGATACCAGCGCGAATGCGTCCTAAAAAGTAGTCGTAATCAGCTTGGCTGTCGCCTAAAAGACCGGCTGATAGACCATATGAGGTATTGTTTGCTTCATTGATGGCGCTGTCGAAATCACTGTAGCGGTACACTTTTAACAGCGGCCCAAAGTGCTCTTCATCGGCTAAATCGATGTTAGTGACATCAACAATGCCGGGGCTAACAAAACCGGTGTTTGTATCAAGGTGTTGCATTTCCAGTAGGGAAGTAGCGCCTTGTGCAAGCAGTTGCTCGTACGCTGCACGCATGCCCGCTGCCGCTTTTTTGCTGATCATCGCGCCCATAAATGGCTGCTCTTCGGCGAAGCTGTCGGCAATTTTAATGTTGCTGGTTACTTCAAGTAAACGCTTGATAATGGCATCACCCTGTTCACCTTGCTCTATAAATAGGCGGCGAGCGCAAGTGCAACGTTGGCCTGAGGTAATAAAGGCTGATTGCACGATGTCATGGACCGTGGCGTCGATGTCGCTGACACCTTTGACAATCAATGGGTTATTGCCACCCATTTCCAGCGCCAAGATTTTGCCCGGATGACCACCGAATTGTTGGTGCAATAAGTGCCCAGTCTGTGAGCTGCCGGTAAAGAATAAGCCATCAATGTCTTGATGTGAGGCCAGAGCCTTACCGGTTTCAATCTCACCTTGTACTAGGTTGATAACCCCAGCTGGCAAACCGGCTTGCTGCCAAAGTTTGAGAGTGTGCTCGGCCACCTTAGGCGTTAACTCTGATGGTTTAAATACCACGGTATTGCCAGCCAACAAGGCAGGTACAATATGACCGTTGGGTAAATGGCCTGGGAAGTTATAAGGACCAAAGACCGCCACCACGCCATGGGGCTTGTGACGAATAAAGGCTTTGGCTCCAGGCATCGGGTTTTCTACCGTGCCGGTGCGCTCCTTGTAAGCGCGAATCGAGATAGCCACTTTGCCGGTCATGGCGCCGACTTCGGTGCGCGTTTCCCAAATGGGTTTGCCCGTTTCTTCGGCGATGGTGGTGGCGAGCTCTTCGGCATTGGCCTTTAACTGCTCGACAAAGCGCTCGAGTACGGCAATACGCTCATCAAGTGCACTCTGCGACCAAGCAAATTGTGCAGCACGGGCGCTGGCAATCGCGGCATCGACCTGCTCTGGGCTGGCGCCTTGGCCTTGCCAAACAACGCTGTCTGTAGCGGGGTTGATCGATTCAAAACGCGGGCCTTCACCGGCCAGCCATTGGTTATTTATAAATTGAACATTCATAGCCATTCCTTAACGACTAGAGAGTGCGAAAAAGCGCACTGAATCACCTTGGCTGACGCCTAAAGTGTCAGCAGCCTCGGCACTGATATAAAGTTGGTGCTTGATGTCGCAATATTCAACGGCATCACTAAAGATAGCGCGAAAATCGGCGACCTTATCGTTACATAGCGCCCAGGTGGTAGCCTGCGGTTCAAGCTGCTCTTTAATGAGAATAGGGCATACTTTTGATTGGCGAACGGTGCTGATATTGCCTAGCTTGGCTTCCACCGTTGGCCCGGCGTCGAAGAGATCAACATAGCCACGGTGCTCAAAACCCTCGCGTTGCAGCAGTCGTAACGCCGGCTTGGTGTTGTCATGGACCTGGCCAATGACCGCTTGGGCCGCTTCACTGAGAAGGTTGACGTAAATGGGGTACTTCGGCATCAACTCACTAATAAAGGTCTTGTCACCTAAGCCCACCAAGTGGTCGGCCTGGGGGAACTCGATGCTAAAAAAGTGTTGTTGCAACCATTGCCAAAAAGGTGAATGGCCGTGCTCGTCGCTGACTCCACGCATTTCTGCGATGATGGTGTCGCTAAAACGGTCGCTGTGTTCGGCCATAAACAAAAACCGGATGCGCGATAAGAAGCGACCAGTGAGTCCTCGCCGATACGGCTCACGTAAGAATAAGGTGCAGATCTCCGAACAGCCGGTGTAATCGTTACACATCGACAGAGTATCTACGCGGTTGTAAACATCTAAGCTTGGACTGTGATGCACCGACGTGGAGCGCCGATAATGATACAGCGGCACGCTCATACCGACTGCCGCCTCAATGCCGGTGGTGCCGACAATATCGCCGCTTTCGGTGTCTTGCAGTACGAACAAGTAGCCCTCATCGCCGGGGCCATTGACATGCTTGTCAACGCTGCGCTCTGAGCGCTCGATTTTTGCTTGTAACAACTCGTCATCGACGGGCAGCGAGGTAAAACCATGGCCCGATTCGATGGCGATTTGTTTTAGCGCGGCGAAGTCATCGCCGCGAATAGGTCTAAGTACTAACATAAGTAGGCTCTTAGCCGTGTGGTTACTAGGCGTTAACCAGCGAAGCAACGGCTTTTTCGAAGCGCGCTAGCCCTTCTTTGATATCCGCTTCAGGGATCACCAACGATGGCGTAAAGCGAACTACATCGGCGCCTGCGACTAAGCTCATTAGGCCGTTTTCAACGCTCGCATTAAGGAAATCACGGGCGCGGCCTTGGTAGTCGGCGTTAAGTACCGCGCCTAATAACAAGCCTTTACCACGTACTTCACTGAACACGTTGTACTTTTCATTGATAGCATTGAGACCGTCACGGAATAGCTGTTCACGAACTTTCACCCCTTCTAGCACTTGCTGTGTGTTTACCGTGTCAAATGCTGCTTCAGCGACCGCACAGGCCAGTGGGTTACCGCCATAGGTTGAACCATGCGTGCCCGGTTTTAAGTGTTTGGCAATCTCTTTAGTGGTAAGCATGGCACCAATAGGGAAGCCGCCGCCCAGTGCTTTCGCTGAGCTAAGGATGTCTGGTGTTACGCCTAGGCCTTGGTAGGCGTATAGCTCGCCAGTGCGACCAACACCGGTTTGAACTTCATCAAAAATAAGTAACGCATTATGCTTATCGCACAGTTCACGCACGCCTTTAACAAAGTCCATATCAGGGGCAATGATCCCACCTTCACCTTGCAATGGCTCCATCATCACCGCACACGTGTCGTCGTCAATCAACGATTTAAAAGTCTCGAGGTCGTTATAATCGCAGTGAACTACCTCACCCGGTTTTGGCCCAAAGCCATCAGAGTAAGCGGCTTGGCCACCCACGGTAACGGTGAAGAAGGTACGGCCATGGAAACCTTTGTTAAACGCGATGATTTTTGCTTTCTTTTCGCCGAAATTATCCAACGCCCAACGACGAGCCAGTTTTAACGCCGCCTCATTGGCTTCAGCGCCGGAGTTGGCAAAATACACTTGATCGGCAAAGGTTGCGTCGGTGAGTTTTTTCGCTAAGCGCAGAGCCGGTTCATTGGTCATAACGTTGGCAAGGTGCCAGATTTTACTGCCTTGTTCTTTCAATGCAGTGACCAGTGCCGGATGACAATGACCTAGGCAGTTTACCGCGATGCCGCCGGCGAAATCGATAAATTCATTACCTTGTTGGTCCCAAACGCGAGAGCCTTCCCCTTTTACCGGAATAACCGCTGACGGGTTGTAGTTTGGCACCATTACTTCATTAAATAGTTCACGATTTACTTGCATGACACACCTTTATTTTTACTGAGCTTGGTCTCGTCATAGTTGCACCAAGCTTAGATTCATTAAAACTTGCCCCTATGGTGCCGTTAATCAAGTTCAATTTGCAGTGCCATATTGTTAAAATTGATTATAATAGCCATCAAAATAACGAAAAAGGCATGCAAAATGATTAACCCACAAGATGAAAAGTTGTTGTCCTTGCTGCGCACCAATGCTCGCGCCAGTATTTCTGACTTGGCCAGAGCACTGGATTTATCTCGTTCGACGGTGCAAAGCCGGATGCAAAAACTTGAAGAAAGTGGCGTTATTAAAGGCTACAGTGTGGAGTATGGCGACGCCTATTTATCATCTATGGTGTCGGCGCATGTGTCGATTAAGGTGAAACAAAAGCTCACCACGAAAACCAACATTGAGCTCAAGCACATAGATGCGATTACCGACTTATATGCCATCAGTGGCGAGTTTGACCTGATCGCGGTAGTGCAAGCGCAAAATCTCGAAAAGCTTAGTCACCTGCTTGATGATATTGGCAACCTGGATGGCGTAGAGCGCACCAATTCATCAGTCATTTTAGAAACAAAATTCAAGCGCTAATGTAGGAAAATGTTGCCTTGAGGTTCAATAAATAACCTTAAAGTGCTGGCTTTTTGAACTCTTACACTAAAATATGACAAATTCATGCTTTAGTTGTAAAGAGATGTAAATACTCTATTGAGTGTATGTGCCTATTTGCGTAAATTCGGTTCCTTCATTCACAATGAAGGAAGGTCAATGAACAACAATAAAATAAAATTAAGCGCCTTGACCAGCGCAATGCTTATCGCATTAAGTGGTTGTGGTGGCAGCGACAGCGACGATCAACCTGTAGTTGATACTGCACCGAAAGCTGGGGAAGTCAGTCTTGAGGGAGTGAAACAATGGCAGCCGGTGACCGGCACCTTAATTGCTCACGATCAAGATGGCGATGCTATCACGCTGACATTCTATGACGAAGACCAGGTGGTTGCGGCCGAAGACGGTATCTATACGTTCTCACACGGCACTTTAGCACTTGGCGAAGACAAAGAGTTTATCTACACCTCTTTATCAGGACAGCCTGCTGTTATCAATTACGATGTATCCGCCAATGGTAAAACGTCGACTGGCAGCATCACTATCAGCGATGTTACTGGCGACCCATTAGCAGCGCAGCAGTGGCACTTACACAACAATGAGCAGCGCGCTTTTGCTCAAAGTGATATCTTCAAAGAACAGCTTGCTGTGCTTAATGGCATCGCCGAGCAAGACCAAGAAGCGTACTTCGCCCAACTCGAGGATTCGTTTGTTTCTAGCCGCGCTGCCGGTGCGGACATGAATGTATTGGAAGCGTATAAACTGGGGATCACGGGTAAAGGCAGTATTGCCGTCGTGGTCGACCAAGGCGTGGAAATTGGCCATGAAGATTTGGCTGATAACGTGCTTGCTCACCGCTCTTTAAACCTGCGTGATGACGCCCTCGATCCAACTAACCCGACCATCACCGGCGATAAAACATCGCGTCATGGTACTGCGGTGGCGGGTCTCATTGCGGCTAAAGCACACAATGGTGTGGGTGGTCGTGGTGTGGCCCCTGATGCAGGAATTATCTCCATGAACTACCTGGATATTCCCAACCAAAATGCCGCGCACATGGGCGCCTTGATCAGTGGCTTACCTGCCAGTGGTATCCAAAACCATGAGCAGGTAGTGTTTAACCGTAGCTATGGCTATAACCCACCGGCGTTCTTACCAGAGGACCCGTTCGAAGAGGCAAACATGGCCTACGCCAGCGATGTGTTGCGCGATGGCAAAGGTGCTTTAAGCATTAACGCAGCGGGTAACGACTTCGAAGAAGGCCGCCACAACGGCAATTACTGTAGTTCTTCAGGTGTTAATGACATCGGCCTAAGCTGTATTGATCTCAACGTTTCGCAGGCTAACCGTAGCTTACACAGTGTTTCTGTGGCGGCACTGAAAGCCAATGGCGAACGTTCAAGCTATTCTATTGCCGGTAGTGCTATGTTTATTGCGGCCCCTGCCGGTGAAGACGGCAGCTGGGAGCCAGCAATGGTCACTACGGACGAAATGACTTGCTTGCAAGGTGCGTCGGGACTGCCGATGATGGATGCCCTAGAGAGAGCATGGGGTGTGCCACTGTCGTTCCTAGAAGGATATAAGAACTTTGACTTCCCGGGCCACCCGATGAACCCAAGCTGTCACTACAGTAACTCCATGAGCGGTACCTCATCTGCGGCGCCAAACACGGCGGGTGTGGTTGCGCTACTGATGGAAGCTAACCCAGATTTAAGCGCTCGCGACATTCAACATATTTTGGCGACAACGGCGAGCATGACTGACGCTGATAACGCCGCTGTTACGCTCAATACGGCTAACGGCGAGTTTGTCGCTCACCAAGGTTGGGTAGAAAACGCCGCAGGTTACCACTTCAATAACTTCTATGGCTTTGGCCGTGTGAATGCGGGTGAAGCGGTTAAAATGGCGCTGAACTATGATGTTGATTTAGGCGAGCGTCTGCAATCAGACTGGCTTTCAGCGGGTGTTCAAAATGATGATGCATCATTAGCCCTAGTGGTTCCAGATAATAACGCGGCTGGTGCAACGCACAGCATCGAAGTGGCGGATGACTATACTATCGAAGCAATGCAGTTTAGCTTCACAGTGGCTAACGAAGAAATGCGCTCCGATTACCGTCACCCAGAAATTCCGGGCCTGATTCAAAGCTCTGCGGGTTCAGACTTGGCTATCGAAGTGACTTCGCCAAGTGGCACTAAGAGTGTGGTTCTTGCGTCTCATCATGCGCAGCTTTACCCAGCATTGGATGCCAACTTCAACTTTGCTCAAGGTTATGTTCACTTGCCAACGGTGCATTTCCGCTCAAACGCTTTCTATGGCGAGAGTGCGAAAGGAACCTGGACTGTGAAAGTCGTTGATACGGCGCAGCCTAATCAAGTTGCGTTTAGTATGAACGGTCAAACCAGCGTGGTCTTCCCGAACGAGGCAGAATCTGTCCTCGAGGGATGGGGTTTACGTGTAACTGGTCGTCAATAAGGAGCATAATAATGAATAAGTTAACAACTCTTGCAATAGCGCTAAGCGCTGCGATTATGGCGCCAGTTCATGCTACAACGCTAAAATCGACTATGGACCAAGATAATAAGCTAAGCACTCAAGATGTGCCTGCGATTAGTGCCGCTAAGTTAGAGCGAAAAGCCAGCGTAGGTCTGTATGAAAAGGTGGACAATGTCCGTATCGTACCTGCTTACTTAGCCGATCCGGCTAAAACTGTGAGCGTGCAGGGCACGAATGCCTATGTGCAAGCCAATGATGGGGCTGTAGCCAGTGACCGTGAGGGGCTGTGGCAAGGCGATGTAATGCGTCACTCCCTGCGTGGTGAATTTGCTACAGTAAGCGGCAACTTAGTGCTCATCCCTGCGGGCGATATTGACGCAGTGCTTAACACCTTCGACTTACAAATGGTTCAACAGTTTGCTAATGGCACCGTTTTGGTTAAGCCAGCGACGGCCACAGAATTGCAGCAACTTAATGACCAGCTACAAGCCTCTGATTTGGTTAAAGCCAGCAAAGTAGAAGTGTTACACAAGGTCGTTGATGCTTTCTAAGCACATTTAAGCGAAGTAAAAAGCCCCACTAGTTGGGGCTTTTTTGTTGGCGAATATGCAACTCACCATCAATATGCACGTCTCGTTGTGGGAATGAGATAACCACATCATGTTCGGCAAACTTTGCGCAAATTCCAAAACGGATATCGCTTTTTATTTTCCGTACGTTGGACTCGGCCTCCGCATTAACCCAAAAGACTGCATCGAAGATAAGCGCACTGTCGCCAAAATCTTCAAAGATAACGCTATGGGGTGGGTTATTGAGTACGGTGGGCACCTCTTCTAGCACTTCGGTGATAAGCTGAGCCACTAAATTCACATCACTGCCATAGGCCACGCCAACTCGAACATAGGTGCGCGCCATGGTATCGATCAGTGTCCAATTGGTTACCGTATTCTCTAGCAGCTGGCTGTTGGGAACCAGTAGGTGTACGCCATCGTTACGGCGAATGCGGGTCGAGCGGGTGTTAATGGTTTCCACAACGCCCTTGGCATCACCGACCTCTAAAAAGTCGCCGATACGGATGGGGCGCTCACCGATGAGGATCCAACCACTGATAAAGTTGTTTATAATATTCTGTGCGCCAAAACCAACGCCAATCGCCACGGCCCCTGAGACAAATGCGAATGCGGTGAGCGGAATATTAAGCACCTCAAGGGTGGTAAAGATGATAATAATGATGCACAGCACCAAATAGATACGTTTGAATAAAAGCGCCGCATCTGGCCCCATTCGCTTTTGTATAATACGGCGATGGATAAGCCGACCGATATAGCGCACAACGAGCCACACGCCGGCGATGATAAGTGGGATCTGAATCAAGGTCGCTAGGGTAAACGCGGAGCCACCGTAGCTGAATATAACGGTATCCAAGGATTCAGTAATTTGTTTTAGCATAGGACTATCTAGCACCCTATTACTCCTTAAATAGGTGGTCAGTGAGGCGCTATACTACAAGGCTTTGGAGCCATCGCTGACACGCTCTCTTTGTTGTTGTGTTAATTTTATAACATAGACATTGCGGCCAATCCCATTAAATTCCTCATCGGTGATAACCAGGGTGTCATTGTCGTAAAACGTGACGGCTTCTTTTTGTGTTACCAAACCGAGATTGATCTTATCTATGGTACCGGAGAAAAAATTATCGCCTTGCCAGTTCTCGAACAGCCATAAATGGGTGGAGTCTAGCAATACCAGCTTTTTCCTATCTGGGCTCATGGCTGCGGATGTCACCCAACATAACTTTTCGGCGGTGGTACAGGTTTGAAACGAGGCGATAAATTGCGCTTCATAATTACCCGCGTGATTGCCAATACGGTACAAGTTCGTTTTACCATCAAATGGTTGAGTTCTATTTTTGGTAAATAAGTACAGTTGGTGTCGATACTCAACAAAGGCTTCTAAATCAAAGTTCTTACGTTCAGGCGTAAGCGGCTGCTCCCACAATTCTTTGTAGGTGAATTTAATGATCTCTGCGTTGGTTTCATCAGATTTAATATCAATGGGGTTTTCTATTTTATAAATTGTCAGCCAGCGGCGCAGATTATCGTTGTTACCAAAGTCGCCTAAAAAGAAATGACCAAATTCGTTTTGGGTCATATCTTCCCAATCAATGTTCTTGGCATTGACCACTTGCACGCGCCGTTGCACTTTGCCTTTGTCATCGACCTGATAGAGAAATGGGCCATCGCCACTGTCGTTAATGGCCCACAAGCGGCCACGTTTATCAAACTCAATTCCCGACACCTCTTTAAGTTGTGGATCTAGAGTGACAAACTTGTTCTGATATAACTGATAACTCAACCAGACAGCGCCGCCGCCAAGGACGATTGCACTGAGGGAAATAAGGGTAATAAGCGTTTTTTTTATCATAATCTGGATGGTGTGGAAAAACGCTGGGCATTATAGCAGGGCCACAGTAGGGATGCCTGTACCTGAGTATGAATTTTTTCAATAAAAAACGCGGCACTAGGGCCGCGTTATGATGCGCTTATAAAGCGTTTATTTACTCTTTGCTGTCTTCCACGAGACCACGGCGTTTAAGTAATGCATCGGTGGTTGGCTTTTGACCACGGAATTCAATGTAGCTTTGCATTAAATCACGGCTGTTACCACGCGAGAGTACTTCTTTGCGATAGTGATCACCGTTTTCACGAGTCAAGCCACCTTCGCTTTGCATATGTGCGAACGAGTCCGCTGCAAACACTTCTGTCCAAAGGTAGGCGTAGTAGCCCGCGCTGTAACCGCCAGCAAAGATGTGGCTAAAGTAGCAGGTTTTATAACGCGGCGGCACTGGGTAGTAATCAATGCCGTGTTTCTCAAGCGCGTTTTGCTCAAACTGGGCAAAGTCTTCAACCTTGGTACCCGGTGCAATAGAATGCCATTCCATATCCAGCAACGCTGCGGCTAGGTATTCAGTGGTATCAAAACCTTGGTTAAAGGTATGCGACTTCAATAACTTATCTAGCAGCTCTTGAGGGATAGGCTCGCCAGTTTTGTAGTGCTTAGCATAGTTAGCGAGTACGCTCGGCTCAATGTTCCAGTCCTCGTTAGCCTGAGACGGGAATTCAACGAAGTCACGGGCAGTGGCCGTACCGGCAAGCGATGGGTATTTTACATCGGAGAACAAACCGTGAATGGCATGACCAAACTCGTGGAACATAGTTGTTACTTCAGAGAAGGTCATCAGTGTTGGCTGACCTTCAGCTGGCTTGGGAATGTTCTGCGCGTTATAAATAACAGGCTTGGTTCCTTTAAGGTGGTTTTGCGATACATAGGCACTCATCCACGCGCCGCCACGCTTACCTTCGCGAGCATAAGGGTCAAGGTAGAATAGGCCAATTGAGCTGCCATCTTCATTGAACACTTCCCACACAAACACGTCTTCGTGGTAGGTTGGCAAGTCATTGCGCTCTTTCATGGTGATGCCATAAAGCTTGTTCATGGCGAAGAACAGGCCGTCGTTAATAACGGTATTCATTTCGAAATAAGGCTTTACTAAGCTTGCATCAATGTCATATAGCTCGGCGCGCACCTTCGCTCCGTAATAAGCCCAATCCCAAGGCTTAAGCTCAAAGTCTTTACCGTCTT
Source organism: Pseudoalteromonas sp. CNAT2-18.1 (assembly GCF_022347865.1). NCBI lineage: Bacteria > Pseudomonadati > Pseudomonadota > Gammaproteobacteria > Alteromonadales > Pseudoalteromonadaceae > Pseudoalteromonas > Pseudoalteromonas sp. CNAT2-18.1. The sequence goes on from NZ_JAKRFR010000001.1 coordinate 106,704, forward strand.
TTTTGATTGCTGCTTGAATGAGTTCAGCTTCAGATTTAGCTTTAGCGACCGCTTTCGGCGCAAGATCATCAAGCATAGTAAAAACTGCATCCGGCGTTTTCGCCATGCGATCGTCTAGCTGGTAATGTGCCCATGATTCAAAACCAAGCAAAGCGGCTTTTTCTGCTCGCAGCTGCGCTTCTTTAATAGCGATTGGGCCATTGGTTTGTTGCGCGCGCTGTGATGACGTGCGCCACACTTTTTCACGTAGCTCACGATTTTCGAGGCTTGAAAGAATGGGCTGACGGGTGGTGTTGACCAAGGTGATCATGTAGCCGTCTTTGCCTGCTTTTTCCGCGGCTGCCTTTAAGCTGGCAATTTCATCTTCAGCTAAACCCGCTAATTGCGCTTTGTCTGTGACTAAGATGGTGTCTTGTTTGAATGACTTTAAGATATTTTGCGAAAACTCAGTGCTGAGTTTAGAAAGCTCAGAGTTAATCTCGCGCATACGTTGCTTTTGGCTTTCGTCGAGCTTCGCACCCGCACGCACAAGGCGCTTATAGTAATATTCAACCAGGCGTTGGTCTTCTTTATTCAACGTGTCTTTGTTGCCATAAACAGCAGCAACACGGTCAAAAAGGGCCTTGTTTAGATAAATATTGTCACGGTGCTCGGCCAATACCGGCGCCATTTTGGCATCGATACGCTGATATTCATCATTTGAGATAAGACCAGAGAGATTGTTGAAAGCGGCGCGTACACGGTCCAAAATGGCGCCGGATTGTTCCATTGCAACCAAGGTGTTTTCAAAAGTAGGTGCTTCAGAATTGTTAGCGATAGCTTCAATCTCAACACGTTGCTCTTCAATCCCCGCATCAAATGCCGGCTCATATAAACTGGTATCAATCTTATCAAATTCGGGCGCCATATATTGCAATGGGCTAGGGCTTAAAAAGAGATTTTCTTGTACAGCGTCAGTGGTGGTCTTGGCTACTTGTTCGGTTTGAGCTTGGTTTTGTTCGTTGTTAGCAGGTTGCTCGCTACAGCCTGTAACTAGGGTAGTCGCAGCAATCGCTGCGGCAATCATAGATAAACGCATTGCTTACTCCATTATCAGGAAGTTATTGTTGTCAGTTATCGCATGAGCAAGCCACGTCCCCGGGAGAATGCAGTGACTTGCACTGTGTAATCATGAAAAGAAGGGTGGGGCTCTTTCATTTTGATAGGCTGTAACATTACTGGCAAAGTGTGCTGACAACAAGTAACTTGGCCTTAATTCTGCGCTTTTTCGTCGATTTGTTGGTGTTTTTTTCATCTTCAGCCATGCTTAACACCCAGGTAAAGCGTTAAATTCTTCTCCAACCCTATGCTTTTGTTCGATTGTGAAGTTTTTTGCGGTGGGTATACTTGCGTCGTAGTGAAGATTGAGTGCGAATTTGGTAGCCGAGGAGAGCAGGGTTGGACGTTTTTGTAGCGCGCCAAGCAGTATTTAACAAGCAACAGAAGGTGGTTGCTTATGAGTTGTTGTTTCGCGATGGTGAAGACAACCGCTTCCCGAATGTCGAGGATAAAACCGCGACAGCCAAACTGATCTATGACAATCAACTCAATCAAGGTTTATCATTTCTCACCGGTGGGCGAAAAGCACTGATCAATTTTGGTGAGCAATCGCTACATGCCCGTTTAGGGGAGTTTCTTCCTACCGATAAAGTGGTGATTGAGATACTCGAGACTGTTGAGCCCAGTGAAGAGCACTATCAGTTGTGTCGAGAGTTGTTTCACCGTGGCTTTCGTTTGGCGCTCGATGATTTTCAATACCACCCACAATGGGAAAAGTTTCTAAAGCTAGTGCGGCTTATTAAGTTTGACCTTATGCACAGCAGCTTTGAGGAAATAGACCAAACCCTTGCAGTGTTAAAAAAGTATCCAAATATAAAGTACCTAGCGGAAAAAGTAGAAACGCAAGAGCAATACGAGCAAGCCAAAGCACGCGGTTTTGATTTTTTTCAGGGCTATTATTTTGCTCGCCCGCAAATGGTTAAACAGCGCGATTGTGTTGCTCGTTCGGCATTGATCATGATGATTTACAGCATGACCCTCAAGCCCAATATTAATCTCAATAAACTCAGCGAGGTGTTTTCTCAAGACACCGCCTTAGCCTACAAATTATTGCGCTTTATCAATTCTGGGCTGTTTCCGCTTAAAGAGCGTATGGACTCCATTAAGCAAGCTTTGGTGTATCTTGGCGAGCTGCGGGTGCGGCGTTTTGTGTCACTGATAGTGACCGCCCATATCGCCCACGAAAAACCGCTTGAGCTGACCAAGATGTCGTCAATTCGCGCCCGCTTCTGTGAGCTATTAGCAAAGCGTTATTTCCCTCATCTCAGTAGCAGCGCGTTCCTTGTAGGGCTCTTTTCACTCATTGATGCCATGCTCGATAGACCCATGCAAAGCATTGTAGAGCAATTGCCTTTCCCCGATGATATTGCCAATGCGCTAAATGGGGAAAACAACACCTTGTTTTATCTGCTCGAGCTGGTAAAAGCGTACGAGTCTGGCAGTTGGTGGGCGATGCAAAGAGCCTGTGTACCGCTTAACATCAGTGATGAAGGGTTGCCCAATTTACACCAATCGGCCATTACCTGGTCGCAAATGTTCGATGATTTGTAAAGCGCGTCGATAGCGCTTAGCACCCGGTTGTTTGGCGTGCATAAGTAGGTGGCTGGTCGGCAGATTGCGCTTGTGTGTAAAGCACATAGCACTGGTCATCTTGCACCGCGCCGTCGTCATCAAAGTCATAGCCAATATAGGTAAAATCGATGCCTTGTTCTTCAAATACCAAGGCTTCGCTAAATTCCACCCGCTTGACGACATCGGTGTTATCTAAGAAAAACCATTTCAACCTCACATCTGGGCTGTCGTCGCTGAGGTCAATGACACCGTCTCGGTTTAAGTCAACATCAATCAAGTCATTGCGCCCGGTCACCGCAGTGGCTCGGTAACTAGGCATCTGCGCCTTCATCTGCATCAGTGTATTCGCCTGTTCGATACTGGTTTGCGCATTGGTTAGTACGGCTATGCGCGCATCATTTTGTAAATTTAAAAATCGCGGTAACACGGTGATACTCAACACCGCCAGAATAACTATCACGATGATGAGTTCAATCAAGGTAAAACCCTTTTGCAAGCGGTGCTTATTAGAGGGGGAACAACAGATGAAGGAATGCATGAAACTGATACCGCGTATAAATACAACCGTGCTATGGTAATGTTTTTTATCGACAATGTCAGCGCTATTTGTATCGTGGAGGGGGAGTGTCTAAGGCCAGTTTGTTCGCCGAACAAGGGTATTATCGGCAATTAATCACCGATGCGCGCCGCACTGAAATTGATGCGTTGCGTGGGCTAGCCATCCTTGGTTTGTTGTTCTTGAATGCCCCTTTTTTCATTTATTTCGATTATGGTTACATCGCACCGCCCGGTACCCATTTAGTCGACTCGCTGCTCTATGGCATACAGGTTCTACTACTTGATGGGCGCTTTCGGGGACTGTTTGTGGCGCTCTTTGTGGTGGGGTTAATTGTCCAGTGGCAGCGCCGTGCCACGGACTCGCGCGACGAGCCTATGCACTATTTGCGCGTCAGACTCTATTGCTTAGCGGTCATTGGTCTGGTGCATGGGATGCTATTGTGGGCGGGGGATATCTTACTCGGGTATGCCCTTGCCGGGCTGTTGTTAGTGACGATGTTAGATTCACCCGCGAAACAGCAGCTGCGTCAAGGCATACTGTTTATTGTTGTTGGAAGTGCAGTGCTATTGACCTTAAGTGGGTTATACATTGAACCTGCACTCACCTATGACGACGAGCAATACCAAGGGTATCTCAATCAAGACAACTTTCACTTTTTAACTACGCGCTCAAGCAACGCTATCAATATGCTGCTGATGACCTTGGTATCCCTGTTTTCTGTGTTGTGGCTGGAGTTAGGGGCGATGATGTTGATTGCAGCGACATGGCGCAGTGGTTTTTTATCATCGCCTTGGTCACATCAAGTGAAGCTGTCAGTAGGAGCTGGATTGTTGCTCTGCTTACTGCTCAGCGGCATTCATCTTAGCTATGGTAATAGCTTTACGGCGACGCTAAGCCTTATTGCGAACTCCATTAGTGGCACAATCACGGCGTTGATTGCCTTGCATTGGCTCAGTCGTAGACGCCTACGTATGGGTGTAGGGATTAGGCTGCTTGCAAATGTTGGGCGCTTATCGCTCAGTTGTTATCTGGCACAAAGCGCATTGATGCTGGTCATTACCCATTACTTTGGATTGTATATCGCACAAAACTTTGCGCTAGCGCATTACGCGCTATTGGCCTTTGCCATTATCATTGTGCAATTGCTCGGTGCGAACGCGTATCTGCGCATCTTTACTCAAGGCCCCGTAGAATGGGCTTGGCGCAAAGCGGTAGAGCGATGGCGCTAATACCATCAACATAAACTATACTAAGCGCTAGCCAAGGAGTCCCTGTGAAAAACCATGTTATCTTATTTGCCATCCTTTATGTGTCATCTTGCTTTAGCGCACATGGCGCAATGCGGGTGCTGTTTGTTAACCCATCTACAGCGGGCGACCCTTTTTGGCATAAAGTAGAGACTTTTGCGGTGCAAGCTGCCGGGGACTTAGACATCAATTTAGACATTGTTTATGGCGACGGTCATCGAGAGTTTCAGCATCGAGCCATCGCCCGGTATTTAGCCACTCATCCTGCGCCGGATTATGCGGTGCTTATCAATTACCCCGGCGGCAGTGGTCAGTCTATGCAGTTACTGGAGCAGCGCGAGGTTTATTTTGTCACGTTGGAAGAGACACTGTCCCAACAAGAGCGGGAGCTTGTGCAAAAGCCAGGTGAGCGCTTCCATTATTGGTTGGCGGAGCTGTCCCATGACAACCAACACGCTGGGCAGCAACTCGCTTCTTTTTTGCACAACAAAGCCGTTGAGCAAGGCATAGAGTCACCGCTGGTGGCGGCGATAGGGGGGCACTACGGAGGAGAAACAAACCTGCGTGTGAATGGATTGCGCGACTTTTTAGCAGACCACCAAGGACAACTAGTGCAAGTCGTGCATGGTCGTTGGCAGCAAGAAGTTGCCCGTCAACAAACAGCCAAACTATTACGGCGCTATCCTGAGTTAAGTATCATCTGGTGCGCCTCGGACGCCATGGCGCTGGCGGCTGTACAACAAGCCCAGCAACATGGCAAAGTGGTCAATAAAGATATGTTTATCGGCGGTTTTGATTGGCTGGCCGACTCCTTGAGCGCTATAGCCGATGGTAGGCAGACGGCGTCGGTGGGTGGACACTTTTTGATGGGGGCTTGGGCTTTGGTCAAGGCCTATGATCACCGCTTTTCAGTGTCAAAAAGCAGCACTCAAGAAGTGCGCTTTAAATTGGCAATCGCGCATCAGGGAAACGTCAAGCGTATCCTCCCTTTGGTGGACCCCAATAATTGGCAGCAAATTGATTTTAAAAGCTACACAAGAACCCATAACAGCACACTTGATGAGTACCCCTTCGATGTGCAAAGTATCCTCAATCAACACTTTTAATTCTGATTTTTGTTGGTAACTGCTTTACAATGCGCAGGTGAAAAAGAAGCAACAAGTAGAACTATGAGTCAACCTACGCGCCTTAATAAATACATAAGTGAAACCGGATTTTGCTCGCGCCGTGAGGCGGATGCGCTGATCAGTGCGGGGCGAGTCAGCGTAAATGGTCATGCGCCACAAATGGGCGATAAAGTGACCGATGCCGACACCATTCACATTGATGGTAAAGCGCTTAAAACTAAGCCTAAACGTGTCTATATCGCCTACAACAAGCCAACGGGTATTACTTGCACCACTGAAAAGAAAATAAAAAGTAATATTGTGCGAGCGATTAATTATCCCGAGCGTATTTTCCCTATTGGCCGTTTAGATAGGCCCTCAGAAGGGCTTATCTTCCTCACCAACGAGGGCGATATCGTCAACAAAATATTGCGCTCAGGGAATAACCACGAGAAAGAGTACGAAGTGCGGGTTGATAAGCCCTTAAATCGGCGCTTTGTTGAGCGTATGAGCGCGGGTATTCCCATTCTTGGCACTGTTACCAAGAAGTGTAAGGTTGAGCAAACCGGGCCGGATAGCTTTCGCATCATACTGACTCAAGGCCTGAATAGGCAAATTCGTCGCATGTGCGAGTATCTTGGCTATGAAGTAGTTACGCTCAAGCGCACGCGCATCATGAATGTGACATTAGCCGGGCTAAAAAGTGGCCAATGGCGCCATTTAAGTGATGCAGAAATGGCCACTATTAATGATCTAATAGCGGACTCTGGTAAAACCGAAGAGCATTCTAAAACTGAGCACAGTGTGCCCTCTGAGCAACATTCCAATACACCGAAGACTGCACCACCAAAGCGCAAAGCCGTACCTCGAGCTCGCACAGCGCCTGTTCACAAGCCAAAAAGTAAGGCAAACAAGCGGGTGAAAGGAACATTGAGGCTAAAAAAATGATGCGCTTTATTGGCCTTGTGCTGCTTGTTTTTATAACCGGTTGCTCGCAATCAGACAAAGTGACCTTGCATGCTGGCGATTCTATTTTAGCGTTCGGTGATAGTTTAACCGTGTCAGTGGGTGCAAAGAACAGCACCTATCCCCAGCAACTCGCTCAGCTAACGGGGCTGGAAGTGATAGCCAGTGGTGTCTCTGGCGAGCAAACAGCGCAGGGCCTTGAGCGCTTTAAACGTGCACTCGACACGCACCAGGTTCAGGCGGTGGTGTTACTTGAAGGCGGAAACGATTTTTTGCGTAACCAAGATAGCGGGCAAACAAAAGCGAACCTAGGCGCGATGATAACGCATGCGCAAAGTAAAGGGATTGCAGTGATCCTTGTGGCGGTGCCGACCAAGTCTTTGTTTTTGTCTGACGCGCCGCTATATCAACAATTAAGCGAGCAGTATCAGGTGGTGCTGGTGGCAGATATACTGTCTGAATTACTAGGCGATAACCGTTTTAAATCTGACGCTATTCATCTTAATGACCAAGGCTATCGACGCCTAGCGTTAGCCATAGCCGATGTGATAGAGGTTGAACGCTAACGAAAAAAAGCCAGCTTAAGCTGGCTTTTTAATGACTGCTGATCTCATCCGTTGCGACGGTGGCTGTGTATGGCAAAGAACTTACAATAAAGCACCGGGACCACAACCAGCGTGAGTATGGTGGCAAAGCCGAGACCAAACATAATGGTCACCGCCATGGACTTAAAGAACACATCGAATAGCAGCGGGATCATCCCTAAAATAGTGGTGATGGCCGCCATGGAAACCGGCCTAACCCTGGAAACGCCAGAGTCAAACACCGCCTCATAAGGGTCTTTACCTGCAGCTAACTCGATATTGATTTGATCCAACAGCACGATACCGTTTTTAATTAACATGCCTGAGAGGCTCAATAGCCCCAACAGCGACATAAAGCCAAAGGATGCGCCCATGGCCAGCAAGCCAGCGCTGACACCGACGATGGCCAAAGGCACCGTGGCCCAGATCACCAGCGGTTTACGCACTGAGTTAAACAGCAACACGGTGACCGCGAACATCGCTAGATAACCCAGTGGTAGCGAGCCAAAAATGGCTGAGCGTGCTTTGTTGGCAGACTCATACTCGCCACCCCATTGCAGTTCATAGCCTCGGGGGAGGGGGATGGCTTCGATATCGCCACGTACACGGGCGAACAACTTCGCAGGGGTTTCATCGCCAAGTAAATCATGATCCGCCATCACGGTAATGGTGCGCTTGCGGTCGCGACGCATGATGAGGGGGTCTTCCCAGCGTACGGTGAAGTCATCCACCACTTGCGTCACTGGCACAAACACGCCTAATACTGGACTGTAGATTTGCAAGTCGCGCAGTGATTCAACGTTTAAACGCTCGTCTTCTGGAGAGCGGGCAATGATTGGCAACAACTGGGTGCCGTCGCGATAGAGTCCCACTTTCTTACCCGACACACTGGTGAGCAGTAACTCGTCTAAATCCGTTTTACTTATTCCCAAACGGCGGGCTTTTTGCTCATTGAGCTGTGGGCGGATGAGCTTTGTGCGGTGGCGCCAATCATCGCGAATGTGAAAGGCTCCGGCGTCACTGGCGAGAATTTGCTTCGCTTGCTCAGCCAGCTGTCTTAGCACCACAGGGTCGGGGCCAGAAAAGCGTGCTTCGATTTTGGCATCGGTCGATGGCCCGATTTCCATGCGTTTGAGCTTTAGCTTGGCATCAACAATATGATTGCGCTCGTAGTCACGCACTTTAGCTATCATGGCCAATACAGCTTCTCGGTCCTTCACCCGAACAATCAGCTGACCATAAGCAGGGTATTGTTTTTCTGGCGCATAAGTGAGCATAAAGCGCGGTGCCCCTTGACCTATGGTGGCGGTGACCTCCTCAACCAACTCCTGCTCGAGTAAAAACTGCTCGAGTTCGGCGATACCTTTGCTGGTGGTGCGAATATCAGCGCCCTGGTAATGCCAATAATCTATGTAAAACATGGGCGTGTTAGAGGCGGGGAAGAACGACTGTTTGACCGATTTAAAGCCCACCACCGCGCCGACTAAAAGGATCAGCATTAATACGATAGTGGTTTTGCCGTAATGCATGGCATGGCGCAAGATAAACTTATAGCCACTAAATAAAAACCCTTGGTAGGGATCTTCATCGCCTGCTTGGGCTTGGTTTTTGCTTTTTGGAGTACGGAACATCACATCAGCAAAAAACGGCGTAAGGGTGATGGCGGTGATCCAGCTCAGTAATAGCGAGATCATTAACACCCAAAATAAGCTGCCGGCAAATTCACCACTGGCATCCGAGCTCAGGCCAATGGGGGCAAAGGCGGTAATGGCAATAACCGTAGCCCCAAGTAAGGGCCATTTGGTTTGGTTAACGATATTGACTGCTGCCTTTAGTTTGCTTTGCCCACGCTTCATATTAATAAGAATGCCTTCGGTGATCACAATGGCATTATCCACCAACATCCCTAGTGCGATGATCAACGCCCCAAGGGAGACGCGTTGTAGGTTGATATCAAAGAGCACCATAAAGATAAAGGTGCCGAGCACGGTGAGCAGCAAAATACCACCAATTAAAATACCGCTTTTGACCCCCATAAACAGCAGCAACACCACGATAACAATGGCCACCGCTTCGACCAGGCTGATAATAAAACTGGACACCGACTTGTCGACTTCTTGGGGTTGGTTGTAAATGGCGGCGACTTCCATGCCATGGGGGCGCTGATACTCCAGTTCCGCTAAATGGGCATCGATACGTTGACCAACGTCTACGACATTGACGTTGCTGGCAAAAGAAAGACCTATTAATAATGCCTGTTGTTGGTTGTAGCGCACCATATGCGAGGGTACTTCAGCATACTCGCGATAAACCTTGGCGACATCGCCGAGGTAGATGAGCTCGCTGGCACCGGGCTTAGAAATAAGCACATGTTCAAGTTCAACAACATTGTCAAACTCGCCAGTAGGATGCAGGCGAATAGACTCGCCATCGACCATGACGCGACCGGCATTAGAAACGGTGTTTTGCGCTTGCAACAAGGAAAATATGCGCTCAGGACTGAGTCCCAGTTGCGCGAGCTTATGGGTCGACACCTCGACAATCACTTGGCTTTGCTGCTCGCCGGCTACAGTGACTTTGCCAACGCCATCGACCAGCACCAGCTCACGCTTGAGAAAATCAACATAGTCTTTAAGCTCATCATAGGAGTAGCCATCACCGGTCACTGCAAGGGTAACACCATACACATCGCCAAAGTCATCAATGACTTGACTGGGGTACACCCCTGGCGGCATAGACGCCGAAACATCATTAATTTTGCGGCGCAGTTCATCCCAAATTTGCCTTAGGTCCTCTTTGCGATAGGTGCTTTTCATCTCCACCGTAATCTGGCTTTTGCCGTTAGAGGAAATGGAGGTGACATAGTCGACGTAGGGCAATTCTTGAATCGCATTTTCGATTGGGTATGTTACTTCTTCTTCGACCTGCTGCGGTGAGGCCCCAGGGTAGAGGGTAATCACCATAGCTTTTTTCAGAGTAAACTCTGGGTCTTCTAACTGTCCGAGAGAAAAGTAAGAGACCGTTCCCCCAATGAGCAGGAACAGCGCAAACATCCAACTAATAACTTTGCGTTCAATGGCAAATGCAGCAAGATTCATTTATAGGCCTCGCTCTTTTTGCCACGGGCGCACCTGCATCCCTTCTTTGAGATAGTGTACGCCTGCGGCCACCACTTGCTCGCCGCTATTTAGGCCAGAGCGTATCTCTAGTCCGTCTCGGTGCATTTGCCCCACCTCGACCTGGCGTTTATGCACGGCGTTATCCTTATAAATCCATACATAGCTGTTATTCGTGAGGCCTTGCTGCGAGTCAGAAAAGACCGCTTCCGCCGGAATTTTATGCCATGACTCGGCATTTCCGGTGATTTTACTGATATCAATATACACATGGCCGCTCATCCCCGCTAACAAGTTGAAATCTTCGGGCACGGGTAATGAAAATACCACCTTGTAGGTCAGCGTAGCAGGGTCGGCTTGGGTGTCATACTCTTTGATGGTGAGCGTATAGGCTTTATCTGGGTAGCCGTCAAAGATCACCGTGGGTTGATACAAGGTATCCTTGTTGACGCGGGCCACCAACTTCTCGGGTACTTGGATAACCACGTCCATTAAATCTCGGGTTTCTAAGCGCAAAATATTTTGCTTTGCCTGAATGTTTTCAAAATTCTTAACGAATACTTTGGCAACGGTACCGGCGAAGGGCGCCCTTAACTCTGAGTTGTCTAAGTTAGTTTTAGCAATATTGAATGCCGATTCGGCAACTCGGGCGTTGGCGACTGCTTCATCGAGTTCTGCTTGGCTGGCAATGTTGCGCTCATACAGTGTTTTTACGCGCTTTAGCTGCGACTGAGCCAGGTCGTAACGGGCCTTGCGCTCTTCATACTGTAGCTGGAAATCTTCAGGGTCGAGCTTAGCGAGTAACTCGCCTTTTTCCACTTCCTGACCCGCTAACACGGGAAACTCTATAAGTTCTCCATTGACACGAAAGGCTAAGTAGGAGCCTTGGTGGGCGACTACTTCAGCAGGAAAGCTACGCATAACCTTTTCATCAGCGTGACCCACGGTAAAGAGTTTAACCGGCCTGATGGGCGGCTTTTTATCGGTTTTGGGTTGCTCTTGTGAGCACCCCGTTAGTGAAATCATCGCGAGCAAGACTAATACGAATAGACTGCGAGACATGAATGAGACTCCCTGTGAATAGTGTGTATGTATGCCAGTATAAGAGCACGCTGGTGCGTTAGCTTACTTTGCCGTAGACTAAAATAAAAATTATAAATTACTTATAACTTCATAAGGTAATGTTATGAAGCTGGAATGGCTAAAAGTACTTGATGTGTTATCTCAGTGTCGCTCGCTCAGTGAGGCGGCGAAGCGTTTACATAAAACCCAGCCGGCGCTGACGATGATGGTTAAGAAAATAGAGCAGAGCGTCGGTTTTGCTGTGGTCAATCGTGAAGGTTATCGGTTTTCACTCACTGAACAAGGCCAGGCGTTTTGTCGGCGTGCTCAATATGTGCTGCGCGATATGGACGAATTGAGTGAGTTCTCCAGCGAGCTCGCCAACGGTAATGAGCCAAAGTTTCGCATCAGCTACGAGCAAGTTTGTGTTGGCGAAGAGCTCAGTATTTTGCTGCGCGATTGCTATCATGCCTTTGCTCACACCGAGTTTGAGATTGACAGTGGTCGGCGATTCACCGCGCTAGAGCAAGTTAATAGTGGTAAAAGTGATTTAGGGATTGGCCCCTGGTTTGATATTTTTCACGCCACCGGCGACTTAGAAAGTTTGCCGCTCGGAGACATTGAAGTGGGTGTTGTGGCTTCACCGGAGCTTATTCAACAAACTCAGATAAGTTACCGAGAGCTCCAAAGTTACCCCTGTGTGGCGATGTTTGAAAGTGATCTGCACTTTGAAAGTGGGCGGATGCCGTTTTTAAATCAAGCGGCGATGATGAAACTCGATGATATATTCGCGCTGCGCTCCATGTTGCTTGCAGGGGCGGGCTGGGCCTTAATGTGTCTCGATTTGTGTCAACAAGAAATAGCGACCGGGCAACTGCAAGTGATTCATCTGAGCGATAGGGAGCACGCGTTTCGTGCGCAGATTCGTGCGTTTCGCCGACATTCCCGTCATCACGGTCCGGTAGCTCGACATGTGTGGACAAAGTTGCAGGATATAGCCCATGGATAAAGCCGCGATGATTTATCAAGTGGTCGCTGCCATTCCTAAGGGTAAGGTATGCAGTTATGGTGAAGTGGCCAAACGAGCTGGCTTACCTGGCTATGCCCGCTATGTGGGCCATACCCTGAAAAACTTACCCTCTGACTCTCGCTTGCCTTGGCATCGGGTGGTAAACAGCCAAGGCAAAATATCGTTTGCGCAAGGCAGTGATGGGTTCACACGACAACAACAAGCACTGCTTGGCGAAGGCGTGCTTGTAATCGACGGGAAGGTCAATATGCGCCGTTTCGCTTGGCATATCTAACAGCGAGTGTGTGTTATTGGCAACTAAATAATGTATAGGTAAATGGCCAAAAAGTGGCAGGTACAGGCAACCAGCACGAATAGATGCCAGATGGCATGGCTGAGATGGCGATGTTTGGCGCTGTAAAATAAGGTACCCACACTGAATAATACCCCACCCAATACCAACAACCACATCGCGCCACCGGGCAGTGCAAGATAAAGTGGATAGATAAACGCAAGTGCTATCCACCCCATCACTAAGTAGGTGGCCAAAGAAATTCTCGGTCGCGGGATTTTTGCGGTTAATTTGAATATCACGCCAAATAAAGCCAACCCCCAAATAGCAAACATGCCTATCCAAGCCCAGTATCCGCCTAGCGCAAGTAATAAAAAGGGCGTGTACGTACCGGCAATTAATAGGTAGATGGCACTGTGATCAAGCTTTTTCAGGACGCGTTTGGCCTTGTCACTTACACTGGCGTGGTAAAGAGTTGAACTGACGAACATTAAAATGAGGCTGGCACCGTATACGCTGGTCGCCACCACAGCGGTTATGGATTCGCTGACGAGCACCATAGCAACCAAGGCCACAATAGCGAGTAAGGCACCAAGACCATGGCTTAACCAGTTTAACTTTTCTTCAAACGGGGAATAACCACTCACTTGCATCTGTTTTAACTCATTATTACTTGCTTCGACGAACCAACTATAACTGTTCAGCGTACACATGTACACCCAAATAAAAGTGTTAATTCGGAACAAAACTCGGTTGGTTTAAATCGCTAATTGCAGTGTGAAAAAAGCTAAAAAATAGTTTTTACTTTATACAGCTAATTTAGTACTTCGCCTGTTTGAAGATAAAAATCCAGTTATTACATGGGGTTAAAAAATTTATTGGTTTTGGCACAACCTTTGTAATAGATGATGCGACTAATTAAACAATACCTTAACAACAGGAACATCATCATGAAAACGTTAACCAAGGCAACAATTCTGACTTCCGCTTTATTTGTAAGTTCAATGGCAAATGCGAACTCTCTCACTCAAGAAATTGAACAGGCTGTTCGCTCTGCTGCAAACGAAGCGTATTCATCGCTCATCCAGTCACAGAAACAGGCACTACGTGATGCAACTCAGACGTTATTTTCCGAGCAGCGCCAGGCATCAGATAAAGCGTCTGATAAAACGAATGCGAAGGAGCAGGGTGATGACGCTTAATTTTGCCTTACTGGGGCTTATGCTGCTACCCGTAGCAAGTTTGTTTGGTACCTACCTAGGCATTAGTGTCTGCCGTAATTTCGGTTGGTGGGGAGAGTAGTTGTCCTCACCCTAACTATTTCACTGGCTATCTGATCGGCATTAACAGACATGACGTAGTATACGCACTACCCACCGTCCTAGGATTATTATGAAGTATGCCGTGTTCCCTCTGCCGCTGGTGTTGTTGCCGCAGGGCGTGACCAAGCTCAAAATTTTCGAGCAGCGATACATTCACATGGTAAAAGAGTGTCTGCGCGAACAACGCGGCTTTGTTATCACCCCATTAGCCAAGGAAAATGACGACCAGACAAGCGAATTTGGTTGCCTAGTTAAAATTATCGATTTTGACCAAGACCCGACAGGCCAGTTGTTGATCACTGTGCAAGGTGAAAGCCTGATGCGCATAGATAACATAACCTACCTCGATAACGGCTTACGCTATTGTACCCACCCCACTGAAATAGAGACTGCGACGGTGCCTGAGGTTGAACTTACCGATTTGGCGCAGGCGTTAAAATGGGTGTTAGACAATAATCCAGAGCTCAAATGCCTATATGATTGCCCTAACTACGACGATGCCAAGTGGGTTGCCTATCGCTGGTTAGAGATATTACCTGTTGATTATAATCAAAAAAAGTTAATAATCCGTGATCACAGCTTTGAACAACTGCTCGACTTCCTCCATACTGTAATTAATTTCAACGAGCGATGATCTATCGCGCCACTCCTTGCGTAAATCTCACAAATAAAAGCATTATTGAGGCAGCCAATGGGATTGCAAAGCGTGTTAGACAAGCCGTGTAACAAGTCTCCGCAGCAAAGTATTGCACCAAGCGGTGGCAATCAAAGCAAAGGAAGAAACATGGGCAGTGAAACTGAGCATTTGTCAGATGCGTTAGTGCGCGTCGCAGAGCATCGGGACAGAAGCGCATTCGCAACGCTGTTTTCTTATTTCGCACCAAAGATAAAACGCTTTGGCATTAAGCAATACAACAATGAAGCGTCGGCGATGGAGCTGGTGCAAGACACCATGACGTCAGTTTGGCGTAAAGCTCACCTTTACCATCCGAGTAAAGGTGCAGCGACGACTTGGGTTTATACCGTAATGCGTAATGCATCTTTCGATGCGCTGCGCAAAATGCGCAGCAATAAAGAAGATACCTTAAGCGAAGATATCTGGCCGTTGGTGCAGCATCATGAAGAAGAGCAAGAAGTGTTTGGCGATCATTTACAGAGCCAACTCTTGCAGCAGCATATAGACAAGCTTCCCATCGCCCAGCAGGAGGTGGTTAAGGGAGTGTATTTTCAAGAAATGTCGCAAGAGCAACTTGCGAAGCAGTTAGGCGTACCAGTTGGAACCGTGAAGTCGCGGTTAAGATTGGCGCTCTCAAAGCTAAGAAATCATCTGGGAGCAGAGCATGATTAAATTTCACCCGAACACACAGTTGTTAGAACAACATGTGCTTGGCGCATTGCCAGCTTCGCTGAGCGTGGCAATTTCAGCTCACCTTGAGCTTTGCGATGACTGTTGCGACACCGTCGCAGCATTAGAGCAGCGCATTGGTGAACAAACGTTTACAGATGACGCCGGTGAGGAGCTCACTGGGTCACAAGAGCTGCTTGACGCGCAGATGAGCGCCATGCTCAGTGATATTACTGCAGATACAGACGTCGATGATTTTGCCATTCAAAGTGCAAAGCAAATATCCGTTGGTGATAGAAACATCACGTTACCACGTGCATTGAGCCATGTGGGCATGTCGAGGTTTGTTCAGGCCGGCAAGCTCGCGCGTTCGCGCCTGGAGCTTGATGAGGGCAGTATTCGCACCAGCTTATTGTACATCGCTCCAGGGGGAACCATTCCCGAGCATACGCACACAGGTTTTGAGTTGACGCTATTGCTTGATGGCACCTTTACCGACGAAGAAGGAGAGTATCAACCGGGCGATTTTATATGGCTAGATCATAAGCACGACCATACTCCTTACACCGAACAGGGGTGTTTGTGCTTGGCAGTAGTCAATAGTGCACTACACTTCAATAAAGGCTTAAGCAAATTGCTGAACCCCATTGGCGAGCTTATATATTAATGGATAAATCGTTGAAAATAGGTATTAGCGCGTGTCTTACTGGCGAAAAAGTTCGCTTTGACTCTGGGCACAAGCGCTCTAACTTTTGCATGGATGAGCTGGCAAAGCACGTGCAGTATGTGCCCTTTTGTCCAGAAGTGGCAATTGGCTTACCCATTCCTAGGCCGACCATTCGCCAAGTGCGTAAAGACGACGTGATAACCGTGTGTCGCCCTGATGGCAGTGGCGAGGTTGGCAACGACCTTAAAAACTACGGGCAGCAGGTGGCACAGAATCAAGGCCAACATCTAGATGGGTTTATATTCTGTGCTAAAAGCCCTAGCTGTGGCATGGAACGAGTCAAAGTCTTTAATGAAGCTGGAACGGGCAATACATCAGAGGGTGTAGGCTTTTTCAGCGCCGAAATAATGAAGGCTAATCCGCTACTCCCTTGTGAGGAAAATGGCCGACTCAATGACATGCACCTGCGCGAAAACTTTGTTATGCGGGTTTATGTTTATCATAGCTGGCGCAAGCTGCGTGAGTCAGGATTAAGCGCTCATCGGCTGACTACTTTTCACTCTTTGCATAAATACCTATTGATGAGTCACAACTATCAAGCCTACCGTGATTTAGGCCGGTTGCTCGGCAGTATCGAAGGGGATGACATCGAAGCTATTGCCGATGAGTATATCCTTGGCTTAATGAATGCGTTGAAAAAGCCTGCGTCGCGCAAAGCACATACTAATACCTTGATGCACTTGCAGGGGTATTTCAAACAGCACCTCGGTAAAGAGGAAAAGCAAGAATTACGTGCGGCAATCGAAGACTACCGCCAGGGGCTTGTGCCTTTATATGTGCCGCTAACATTATTGCGTCACCACCTTACGGTGCATCCAAATCCTTATTTAGCGCAACAAGTTTACTTTAATCCCCACCCAAACGATTTAAAGCTGAGGTATGGTATTTAAATGAGTTCATTGTTCTGGTTTCGGCGCGACTTGCGCCTTTATGCAAACGAAGCTTTAATTGAAGCATTAAACAACGGCGCAAAAGACGCCGTTTTCTTTGTCTGCGAGAAACAGTGGCAACGGCACGACATGGCGCCCATTCAACGGGATCTCATGCTGCGACGTGTCGATTATTTGGGTCAGCGCCTGAGTGAGCACGGTATTCGCTTGCACGTATTGGATGTTGATGAATTTAGTGACATACCCGCATCGTTACAAGGGTTATGTAACAGCTTGAGCGTCAAGCATGTTTATGCCAACCGCGAATATGAAGTGAATGAACGCCAGCGTGACAGCCAATGTGCGCAATTAGCTCTTGAGTTTCATTGGTTTGATGGCGATGTAATTGCCCCGCCAGGCTCGGTGTGTACAAAAAGCGGTGACATGTTTCGCGTGTTTACCCCATTTAAGCGTCAATGGCTAAAGCAGTATGAGCAAAGCCACTTTTCATTGCCGTCATGGCCGTCGTTACATAACGCGATAAAGTGGCAGACGCCTCGTTGTTTGCAAAGTGACGGTGAATCGCAAAAATGGCCGGTTGATGATGATTCACTTAGCGCGATTGTTGAGCGCTTTATTGACGATAAGCTCACCACTTATGAACAGCAGCGAGACTTTCCAGCGATTAAAGGCACCTCCGGGTTGAGCCCATACTTGGCACTCGGAATAATCAGCGTTAAACAACTGCTCGTTAACGTACAGCAGCGCCACCCTGATATTTTGCAAAGCGCAAAAAGTAACCTCTTTAGTTGGGTCAACGAACTGATTTGGCGAGAATTTTATCGCCATCTTATTGTTGCTTATCCGCGTTTATGCAAACACGCTAACTTTAACGCCAAGTACGACGCCGTGAAATGGCGTGAAAGCGATAAAGATTTTAACGCTTGGTGTGAAGGAAGAACGGGTTACCCTCTGGTGGATGCAGCAATGCGACAATTAGTGCAAACAGGGTGGATGCACAATCGTCTACGTATGGTGGTGGCAAGCTTTCTGACCAAGCATTTACTTATCGATTGGCGCGCTGGTGAGCAGTTTTTTATGCGTCACCTGATCGATGGTGACTTGGCATCAAACAATGGCGGATGGCAATGGGCGGCAAGCACTGGCTGTGACGCGCAGCCTTACTTTCGTATTTTTAACCCGATAACGCAAAGTGAACGTTTTGATCCAGATGGCGAATTCATCCGTAAGTACCTACCAGAGTTAGAAAAAGTGCCTGCTAAGCAGATCCACTTTCCGCACCAATATCTAGCAGCAACTCAAAGCAACAGGTATTGGCCAGCGATAGTTGATCATAAAGCGGCACGCGAACGTGCCTTAGCACGATTTAAGGTGGACGATGAATAACGCGCTTGAGCAATTTGTGTCAGTTTATCAGCGTTTGGATAAGCATAACCTAGACTTGCTGCATGAAGTTTATGGCGAAGCCATTCATTTCCAAGACCCCCTTCATGAAGTTAAAGGGTTGCAGCAACTAAGGCGATATTTCGCCAACTTGTATGCCAATGTTAATCACTGCACATTTGATATTAGCCAACAATTTGCTTTTGATAATCATGCATTTTTGTATTGGACCATGCGCTTTTCACACCCCAAGTTAAATGGTGGCAAAGAGGTCGCGGTTGCAGGGCACAGCTTTTTGCAATTTGATCAAGGCAAAGTCATCCACCATCGCGATTACTTTGATGTAGGGGCTATGTTATACCGACATATTCCTTTGCTTGGCAAAGTAATCAAGCTCGTTGACAACAAAGCAGGGAGTTAGGCTATGAAAGTATTAATTACAGGGGCAACATCGGGTATCGGTGAAGCTCTGGCTAAGCGCTATGCGCAGCAACACGATGTTATAGCGTGTGGGCGAGACGAACAAAAGCTTAAAGAGTTAGAAGACAGTCAAGGCCAAGGGCGTATTAAGGGATTATCGTTTGATGTCACCGAATTAGAGGCTATTAAATCAGCCACCACCGACATAGACGAGCTTGACTTGGTGGTGCTCAACGCCGGTAACTGCGAATACGTTGATGATGCGCGTCATTTTGACAGCGCACTATTTGAGCGCGTTATTACCATCAACCTTCTGAGCCTTGGTTATTGTCTTGAGGCGCTGTTGCCGAAACTTAAATCCGGTGCCCACCTCGCCATTGTCTCCTCCAGTGTCACATATTTACCACTGACGCGGAGCGAGGCATATGGCGCATCGAAATCAGGCGCGACTTATTTGGCAAAATCCTTGGCTGTGGATCTCAAAGACATTGACGTGAGCGTTATCCACCCTGGTTTTGTGAAAACGCCATTGACCGATAACAATGACTTCCCTATGCCCATGGCCGTCAGTGCAGAGCAAGCCGCTGAATACATGTATAAGGGGCTGCAAAAACGGCGCAAAGAGATTCATTTTCCGAAAAGATTCACATTTATTTTAAAACTGCTGCGCGTGCTGCCTTGGCCGCTGTGGCGCAAAATTGCAAAAGGAATGGTGCGGTGAAGAAAATCGCAGTAATAGGTAGTGGTATCGCGGGCCTCAGTAGTGCCTATTTGTTGAGTAAAAAGTATCATGTTGATGTTTTCGAAAAGAACGATTACATCGGTGGCCACACCGCCACAGTGGATGTTGAGGTCGGCGGACAGCAACACAGTGTCGATACTGGTTTTATTGTTTTTAATGATCGCACCTACCCGCGTTTTGAAAAGTTGCTCGCTGAAATTGGCATAGGTCGCAAGCCTACACAAATGAGCTTTAGCGTGCACAACGTGGACACAGGCTTTGAATACAATGGCCATACATTGACCACTTTGTTTGCCCAGCGTCGCAATCTATTGCGACCGAAGTTTTGGCATTTGTTGTGGCAAATAGTCCGTTTCAACCGGTTGTGTAAGGACCTTTATCACAGCGGCGAATATAAGCAAGGCGACACCTTAGGTCGCTTCCTTGATAGGCATGGGTTTAACGATTTCTTCCGCAATCATTATATTTTGCCTATGGGGGCGGCGATTTGGTCAACGTCGATCAAAAAGATGCAAGACTTTGGCATCGAGTTCTTCATCCGCTTCTTTTACAACCATGGCCTGTTAGATATTACCAATCGTCCGCAGTGGTATGTGATCCCAGGCGGTTCTCGTGAATACATCGGTCCGCTAACGAAACCCTTTAAAGATAATATCTACCTAAATGCGAATATAGAAAAGGTGTTTAGGCACCCAGATGGCGTGACGATTCATATGCAAGGCGGTGAGATTTACCATTATGACGCGGTGGTGTTTGCGTGCCACTCCGATCAGGCCCTTGCGTTGTTAGGCGATGCCACCGAAAGCGAGCAGCAAGTGCTGGGCGCGATGCCTTATACTGCCAACTCTGTTGTTCTACATACTGATACTAGCTTGTTACCTGAACGTCGTGCAGCGTGGGCCAGCTGGAATTATCGCCTTGATAACAACACCGAGCAAGCCGCAGTTGTCACTTATCAAATGAATATCCTCCAAGGTTTGCACAGCAACCCACCGTTGTGTGTGACTCTCAATTGTGATGACGCTATTGATGATAGTAAGGTGCTGCGCCGTTTCACTTATCATCACCCTGTATTCAACAGCGACAGTATCGCCGCGCAACAACGCCGAGATGAGGTTAATCTCGCAGCCACTTACTATTGCGGCGCATACTGGTACAACGGTTTTCACGAAGATGGCGTGCGCAGTGCTGTAGATGTAGCCAAAGCGCTAGGGGTCGACTTTGAGCACTGAAACCGTGCAGGAACCGCTACTGACCCAAGGGTGCGCGATCATGCTTGGCGATGTGCGTCATCGGCGTTTTGAGCCCGTTTTTCATGGTTTTAATTACCCACTGTACATGATGTGGGTAGATACTCAGCACCCAGAGCAGCTTGATGGCATACACCCTTTGGTTGGGACTCAGGGCTGGAAGGTGCTGCGGTTTAACCAAGGCGATTACTTGCGTGATGAGCACGGCTCGCTGTTTGAACGCGCTGTGCTTAAAGCACAGCAACTGGGCGTAGAGCAAGAGATAGCCCAAGTTTACATGTTGGTGCAGCTGCGCTGTTGCGGTATTTACTTTTCTCCGGCCAATTTTTACTTTTATCGTTATCGCGATGACAGCGATTTCAGTGTCATGGTTGCCGAAGTGAGTAATACTCCTTGGAATGAGCGCCACTATTATTTAGTTGATTTACAAACTAAAGTGAACTTTAAAAAGCAGTTTCACGTATCGCCTTTTATGAATTTGGATATGCATTACCATTGGCGAGTGAAAGCCAAAAACCGGGCGATGCTTATCCATATTGAGAACAAACGCCAGCGGCAGAAATTATTTGATGCCACCATGCGATTGCAACATCAAGGGTTAGAGCGTCGTGCGTTCACTAAGGTGTTGCGGCGTTTTCCTATAATGACACTGAGTGTCATGCGCGGGATATACTGGCAAGCATTAAGGTTATTGTTAAAGCGTGTGCCGTTTTACGCTCACCCAGGAAAGAAAGATGGATAGAGTTACCCAAGTAGAAGCAAAAAAATCAATCAGTTGGAAGTCTCAGATCGCTA
This sequence comes from Pseudoalteromonas sp. CNAT2-18.1, assembly GCF_022347865.1. Lineage (NCBI taxonomy): Bacteria > Pseudomonadati > Pseudomonadota > Gammaproteobacteria > Alteromonadales > Pseudoalteromonadaceae > Pseudoalteromonas > Pseudoalteromonas sp. CNAT2-18.1. Next base: position 128,189 of record NZ_JAKRFR010000001.1, read on the forward strand.
AACGCTTTGTCTTGGCAGCAATGAGAACCTTAAAACACGGCTATGTAGAAATGCATTTTCGTGGTCAGAGCTATCAGTTTGGCAATAACACCTCTTCGCTTAGAGCTCGTGTGGATATAAGCGATGCACGTATGTTCGATGCGTTTGCCTTTGGCGGCAGTATTGGTGCGGCGGAGTCCTTTATCGATGGCCATTGGCAATGCGATAACTTGACGGCCTTGGTGGAGATTTTTGTTCTCAATCAAGACCAGCTCGATGAATTTGAAGGTCGCTTCGCCTTTTTCAGCGCAATCGCGTACCGACTCAAGCACTTGCGTAATCGTAACAGCACGCAAGGCTCCAAAAGAAACATTGTTGCTCATTATGACTTGGGCAATGAATTATACGAGTCGTTTTTAAGCGATGAAATGCTTTATTCCTGCGCCGTTTATCCTCAAGCAGATGCAACCCTTGAGCAAGCGCAAGCACATAAATTAAAACTGATATGCGAACGTGTGCAGTTGGCCGATGGCGACCAGGTTGTCGAGATTGGCACAGGGTGGGGCGCCTTTGCTATCTATGCCGCTACCCACTATGATGTCCATGTAACGACTACAACCATCTCAGATCAACAACATGCCTATGTGCAGCAAAAAATCGCGCAGCACGGCTTAGAAGATAAAATTACCCTCTTAAAGAAAGACTATCGACTGCTTGAAGGACACTACGACAAGCTTGTCTCTATAGAAATGATTGAGGCGGTAGGTCATGAGTACCTCGGTGAGTTCTTCAGCAAATGCAACAGCCTTCTAAAGCCCAGTGGTGCCATGCTTATTCAGGCTATCACCATTAATGACCAGCGCTACAGTAAATACGTAAAAGAAACTGACTTTATTCAACAGTACATCTTCCCTGGCGGGTGTTTGGTGTGTGTTGATGAAATGAGTAAGCATTTGCGTAAAAACACAGACCTGGTCATGCATGAATTACATGATATTGGCCTTCATTATGCTCGGACGTTAGCTGATTGGCGCGCTCGCTTTGAAAAGGCGTGGCCGCAATTGCAAGGAGCTAAATTCAACAGCGCCTTCTATCGCCTTTGGTTGTATTATCTGGCTTATTGCGAAGGGGCATTTCGCCAGCGGGCAATTAGCACTGTGCATTTAAGTGCGCGTAAGCAAGGCTTCAACGGTGGTGATGATCATGTGGCGCTTAGCTACTAATTTTATTTTGTTTCAAAGCTGCTGGTGGGCAGCTTTTGTTTGGCAAAACGATGCGTTGCCAATGATGGCGGCGCTGATTGTGATGATGCTTGCGCTCTCTGATAAGCGCAAGCAAGACATACTGTTACTTGCCAGTCTCCCCATTGCTTTATTACTCGAAACGAGTGCTGCGCAATTTGCACTACTGCAATTCGAAGGTGCTTGGATACCCTGGTGGCTCGTCTTATTATGGGTTTCCCTTCTGCTAACTATCAATCATTCATTGCGGTTCATTACGCGATTGCCGTTGTGGCAATGCTTTGTCTTATGCTGGGTGTGTGCACCATTTAGCTACCTAGGTGCTGCTCGCTTTGACGTGCTGTCAACGCCCTTGCCTTGGTGGCAATTCTACCTTGTATATGGGCTGCTCTGGGCCAGTGCTTTTACCGTGATTATTGTGATCAATCGCCTTGCAGGGCGCGTAGAAGATAATACCTAGTTATTACGGATGATTTTTCATGAAATACCTTCCTATCATTATGGCATTGACCCTGGGTGGTATGGCGCCATCACCGGCGTGGTCACAGGTCTCCCTCAAGGCGGTTGGTGAAGGGGTTATGAGCTATATGTTCTGGGACCTATACCGCGCGAAGTTAGCAACGACCGATGGCGACTACCAAGCCGGAGAGCATCCAGTGCGCTTGACCCTCACCTATCTCAGAGATATAGAAGCTAGCGACATTGTTAAAGCTACATTTGATCAGTGGCGACACCTTGATAAGGCGCAGTACGTCAGTGAATATGGCGATACATTACAAGGCTTATGGCCGGATATCACAGAAGGGGATTCATTGGCTTTTGAGACCAATGAGCAGGGCGTGGGTACTTTTTATTATAACGGTGAAAAGTTACAAACCATCGAGCAACAGGCTTTTAGCGAAGCGTTTTTGGCAATATGGTTGTCGCCGAACACCAGCGAGCCAAAACTACGTCAGAAGTTAATAGGAGCAAGTGAATGAAGTCATTACGCGTTTATTTAGGTGTGTTTGTATTGGCGATATTGACTGCCTGTTCGGCCTCCATCGAGGATTATGAAGGAACTGAACCAAAATTTGATTTTAAACAGTTTTTTTCCGGTGAGTTAGTTGCCTATGGCATAGTGCAAGATTACTCAGGCGAGGTCACACGGCGTTTTCGCGTTGATATGCAGGCCTCATGGCAGGGAAACAAAGGCGTTATTGACGAGCAGTTCTATTATCAAGACGGCGAGCAGGACACCCGTGTATGGCGCATAGAGCTGGGTGAAAATGGCACCCTTACCGGGACCGCCAATGATGTGGTTGGCACCGCGCAAGGGGTGACCAGAGGCAGTGCCTTCAACTGGAAGTACACCCTCGAAATTCCTTATGACGGCGATACCATGACGGTAGACCTCGACGATTGGATGTACCTTGTCACAGAATCTAGGTTGATCAACCGCACCGCAATTGATAAGTTGGGATTGGAGGTTGGCGAAATCACGCTGGTGATAGAAAAACGCTAAAACTCTGTGCCTAAGGGCTCTCCAGAGGAGAACTTTTTCAGAAAATGTGTGATTTGCGGTTGCCAAGTCAGTAAAAATGCATAATGATAGATTTGCTAAGGCAAAAAAATAACGAATAGGAATCAAACAATGAACAAAGCTCAATTAGTCGAAAAGATCGCCAATGATGCAGAAATTTCAAAAGCAGCGGCGAGCCGTGCACTGGACGCGTTCACAGGTGCGGTGACTAACTCTTTGAAAGATGGTAACTCTGTCGCGCTAGTAGGCTTCGGTACTTTCTCAGTTAAAGAGCGTGCAGCTCGTACCGGCCGCAACCCTCAAACAGGCGCAGAAATCCAAATCGCTGCTGCGAATATCCCAAGCTTCAAAGCGGGTAAAGGTCTGAAAGACTCAGTAAACTCTTAATCAGTTTACTAACAATTGTGAAAAAAGGGCGGTTTCGCCCTTTTTTACGTTTAAAGCTCTGCAATTCATAATTAGTCAATGAGGTGCCGGCCGTCTTGTTGCTACCCTTTCAAGGCTTTATCGCCACGTCCTAAACCGATAGCCCCAGAACGCACCATTTCTATGACCTCTGTTTCATGGCGCAAGGTATCCAAAAATGATTCTAGCTTCTCAGTGCTTGCGGCGAGTTGTAATGAATAGCTGATCCGCCCCATATCCAAAATGGCGCCGCCAAATACATCAACAACTCGGGTTACTGCTGCGCGTGTGCTTTCATCTTGGGCTACAACCTTAACTAATAGCAATTCACGTTCAATGTGACTTTGTTCGGTTAAATCAATGACCTTGAGCACATCCACTAATTTATTAACTTGTTTGAGGATTTGCTCAAGAATACGATCGCCGCCCTGCGTGGTAATAGTAATGCGCGATAACGATGCATCATCGGTGGTGCCCACCGCGAGACTATCGATGTTATAAGCTCGCTGGGAAAATAAGCCGACGATGCGCGAAAGTGAGCCAGGTTCATTTTCTAATAAGATTGATAATATTCTACGCATTATGCTTTCACTCCTTTTTTCAGCCACATATCATCAATTGCGCCTAGTTTGATTTGCATCGGGTAAACATGCTCTAGCTCATCAACACGCACATCTAAAAAGACCAAACTATCGCTGATACTAAGCATCTCATCAATGGCGCCATCAAGCTCATCGGGATGATCAACGCGTATACCAACATGGCCATAGCTTTGCGCCAGTTTGACAAAATCAGGTAGGGACTCCATGTAAGACGACGAGTGACGACCGCTGTACATCATATCTTGCCATTGACGCACCATGCCTAAGGAACGATTGTTCAGTGATACAACTTTGACCGCCAAGTTATACTGCAAACAAGTTGATAGCTCCTGTATGTTCATCTGAATGGAGCCGTCTCCAGTGATACATATTGACTCGCTATCACGATAAGCAAGCTTAACGCCCATCGCTGCAGGAAGACCAAATCCCATGGTTCCAAGGCCTCCGGAATTGATCCATTGGCGAGGATTTTTAAAGGGGTAGTACTGGGCAGCAAACATTTGGTGCTGACCCACATCGGAACTGATGTAGGCATCGCCGTTAGTGGCTTGGTAAAGCTTTTGAATAACCGTTTGTGGCTTGATTTTTTCACTGCCTGCACTGAAGCTAAGGCATTTTTGTTCACGCCAACGATTGATTTGCTGCCACCAATCTTCTTGGGCGCTTCTATCAATGGCAATATTCGATGTGTTGATAGCGGTTAATAATTGTGTCAGTACAGTGTCTAAGCAACCAACCACCGGAATATGCGCGCTGATAGTTTTAGAAATTGAAGTTGGGTCAACATCAACATGGACTATGGTTGCGTCTGGGCAGAACTTATTCACGTTATTGGTAACCCGATCATCAAATCGAGCACCTAGAGCTAAAATAACATCCGCATTGGCCATCGCTTTGTTTGCTTCTAAAGTGCCATGCATGCCTAACATACCGATAAAGTTTGGATGCTCACCGCTCAACCCACCGAGTCCCATTAACGTATTAGTACAAGGGGCGTTAAGCGTCTCTACCAGTTCGGTGAGCTTATCGCTGGTGTCGGAGAGAACGATACCGCCTCCTGAATAAATGACCAATTTTTTAGCGTTAAGAACCGCATTGACCGCTTTTTTAATTTGTTTTGGGTGGCCTTTCTTGTTGGGGTTATAGGTTCGGATCTGGATGTCACCTGGAAATTCAAAAGGGAATTTCTGGGTTGGGTTAAGTACGTCCTTAGGGAGTTCAACAACAACCGGACCCGGGCGACCGCTACTGGCAATATAAAATGCTTTGGCAAGCATAGTGGGAATATCTTTTGCGCTGCGGCAGTTGAAACTGTGTTTAACGATAGGCCGTGAGCAACCGACAATATCCGTTTCTTGAAAGGCATCGTCACCGATAAGGTTGCTGGGTACTTGCCCAGAGATCACCACCATGGGGATAGAGTCCATGTAGGCAGTGGCAATACCGGTTACGCAATTAGTCGCTCCGGGACCGGAAGTGGCCAAGACCACACCCACTTTCCCAGTCGCACGGGCATACCCGTCGGCCATATGCGTAGCTGCCTGCTCGTGACGCACCAAAATATGCTCAAGGTCCTGCTGTTCAAATAGCGCATCGTATAAATCTAATACCGACCCCCCTGGATAACCAAATATATACTGAACGCCTAGTTCTTTTAGCGCGGCGACGACTAACTCTCCACCGTTAAACTGTTGCTCATTCATCCTCATTCCTTAAAAAAAAACCCCCGCTTAAGGGCGGGGGTTTGTTAGCGTTATATGTTCGCTCACGTAGGCCCCGTAGTCTTGGTTAAGACCACCACGAGAATCACAACGAGAACGACGACATTAAACATGGGTAAACACTTTTATACTCAACAATGGCTTCTATTGTTAAGCTTTTGAAAGCACACTGTCAACCCCGAGCAAGATGAATTTTGAATAAAAAATACGTAATGAGAGTTTAAATTAACCTGCTTAGAATAAAGTTGTCCTAATGGTAAAGTTTTTAGCAAAAAAAAGACCGGTATCGAACCGGTCTTAGTCAGGTTATTCAATCATCATGACCACCTGTATGCAGAGTTTTTTTCCTGCTTACAGACGCTCAATAACGGCAGCGGTAAAGTCTGTGGTGCCGTGCTCGCCACCCAAGTCGCGAGTGGTACGGTCGCCGCTTTTAATGACATCAGCAACTGCTGCGCGAATTCGCTCTGCTTTGTCACCCATGTCTAAGTATTCAAGCATTTGAATGGCTGCGAGAATAACGGATGTTGGGTTTGCCAGGTTTTTGCCTGCAATATCAGGGGCACTGCCGTGAACAGCTTCAAAAATAGCCGCGTCTTCGCCAATGTTAGCGCCTGGGGCCATACCTAGACCACCTACTAAACCAGCACATAAGTCCGAAAGGATGTCACCGAACAGGTTAGTGGTTACGATAACGTCAAATTCCTCAGGATTCATGACTAGTTTCATACAAGTTGCATCAACGATCATTTCCGCTGATTCAATATCAGGGTAACGCTCACCCACTTCACGAGCCACTTTTAAGAACAGCCCTGAGGTTGATTTCAAGATGTTTGCTTTGTGTACTGCAGTGACTTTTTTACGGCCTTCACGACGTGCTAACTCGTAAGCAAAGGTTACGATTTTCTCAGCGCCATCGCGCGTGATTTTAGACATCGCTTCGGCTTCGTTACCGTCCTCTGAAACCACCTGGCCTAGACCAGAGTACATACCCTGGGTATTTTCACGAATGGTGATAATATCGATGTCGTCATAGCGCGCCTTGGTGCCAGCGAAAGATTTTACTGGGCGAACATTAGCGTATAGGCCAAACTGTTTACGAAGTGTGACATTGATTGAAGTAAAACCTTCGCCTACTGGTGTAGTTAATGGACCCTTTAGCGTGATTTTATTACGGGAAATGGCTTCGAGCGTTTCTGGTGGTAAAAGTTCACCAGTTTTTTCAAGCGCGGCTAGACCAGCATCAATGTATTCGTAATCAAACTCACAACCGACGGCATCAAGAATTTCAATTGCCGCGTCGATAATGCTTGGACCGATGCCATCGCCTTTGATGACGCTAATGGTTTGCTTAGCCATGTAACCTATTCCTTAAAACTGATAGATGTGTCCACCAACGACGCCAACGCTGCTACCAAGAACAGTAAAATGAACGTTTAGGGTGGATTAATTTACGTGAGAATTCAGGGGCGTTTTATAGCAGCAAAGGCGCTATTTTTCCAGTATATGGCTTTTAAATATACCTTATACCGACTATAAATATGGTGAATTAAGCTAAGTTAAATGCCATTGTGTGGTGCGCAAGATAAGGCGCGATCGACCAGCCGCTCGATTTTGGTACTGGGTCCTTGCCAATCGACCATGGTTTGCTTAACCAACTGCTGTTGCCAAGCACTTGCCGTCGCCGGCCCAGAGAAGGTGTAGAACAAGATGATTTTTAACGTACAGCATAGCCGCGCATTGCTGTTTAACTGGTCGAATGGTTGTTGTTCGCTGTTTAATAACGCATTGACCCACTCATTGTTGCCAATATGACGGGTCAAATAATGGCGCAACGCTTCATTATCATATTGTTGCACCCCAAGGAGCGTCGCCAGTGGGCGCGCTATATCTTGTTGCATGGGTGTTTTCAACGGGTTTAACGCAATGGTACGAGACAACCGCTGTGGGCACTCAAAAATAAAGAAATTGAAATAACATAGTAATAAGGCTGATAGTCGCTCATGCTGAAGGTCTTTTGTTTGCCTTGCGATATCTTCAACGATGCGAATGGCACTGTGCACTCGAGCTTGGAGAAACTGCGCCATTGGGTGACACAGTTGCAGCATCTTTTCTTCCAACATCACTCGGGCAATAAAATCCCCGACGCTGTAAAGCCCAACCATGGAAAGCGCGTGACGCAAAGAGCTGGCCTGTTGTGCACCGCGATTATATTGGCTCGCTTGCATCATGATTTGCGCAACGAGCGTGTCGTCTTGTGCGATGACTTTCTCAATATCGCTATAACCATGGGCACCACGAATTTGTGCGACAATGGCATCATGATCGCGCTGCGCCTGAGGCGCAGAGCTGGCGCGTTGTACAGGGATACTGGCGCGGGCACTCACTGACGACCAACTGCGATAACGCACCGGTTGGCGGTATTGCCAGTGAGGGTTGGCGAGCAGTCGAAAACGAGACTTAGTGGCCTGGGCATCGGTGAAAATATACTGACCATCAGGGTGGCAGCCCATGTATAAATAGTCATTCTCTTCAAAGCGCTGTCGCGAACCAAGAAGTTGTGGTGAATAGAAATCGACCAACGTATCGCAGTCTTGCTGGATGGCAACATTATGAGTGGCTTTATACAACTGCGCGCAGGCATTAAAGAGGTGCAACGGCCGTGTTGCTGTCATTTGCTCTGCTAAAATGCTGGCGCAGGCCACAATGCGCGTATAACCATCATATAGAGGCGCGCGTTGATGACTGATAATTTCGCGGCGATAGCGTTTTAGCTTGGCGATGATCTGCGTTAGCGCAGGTTGCTCTTCGCCGCTGAGCGACAGCATCTTCAGGCTCAGTAATGCGCTTTGGCTAAACCGTTGGCGCTCTGCACTGTTTAGAGCCTCGCCATTATGGCGCTTATTGAGCAGTGATAGTACTGATATGTCAGCGCTGAGCGCCGCCATCATCATTACTTGCGTATCACTGCGGTGGTAATTATGAGCGCGGCACAATCCGGCCACGATGGCGACGCGTTTTAGACGCAGGCTCTGTGCATAAGCAAGGTTTTGTATATGGGTCGATAGCAGCCATTGAAACAAACCGTTTTGCTTATGGGCTAACACACTTAAGCGCTCACTGAGACCGAGCAGGGCAGGGTATAAGCTAGACCACTGCGAGCGCGACAGTGCGGCTTTGTCAAAGCGTACTATGTAGTCAATAACGCGGTCGAACTGCTCGACGTATTTAGGATTGTAAGTCGACTTTGTCATAGGCAAGCTCGGCTTGCTGCCCCCATACTAAAAGCTTTTTATTTTTAAACAGCAGCCCGGTGCATTCATCTTTGGTGGTGATGCCATCGGCCTTTTTGTGCTGAGTGCGATAAAAGACTATTTGGTAAATATCATTGCCTCGGCGTTTTACAAAAGTTAGATCCGGTGTACCCAGGGTATCAAGGACCTCTTCTATGGGCATTGAATCGGCAGAGTCGAGGCTTGCGATAAACCGTTTGTTATAGGCTTCTCTGTCCTGCCATACCATGGAGCCAGGGTCATCCTTGTAAAAGGTCATCACGAGCGTCGCTATCAGTGCATACACACCAATACCTAACACCACATAACGTAATACTTTTTTTAACATTGTGATACTGCGTCCACCAGCCAATTTAACTCAGTATACCGGGCTTGGCGCTGCTTTGCGAAGTCGAGTGCGGTGGAAGAACAATTTGCTGCGCCCCGTTGTGAACCCGAAACTGCTTCAGACTTACGCCAAGGTCAATATCGCAGCGCAGCGATACCAAATGTAAAGCGCGCACGTACTGTGGCAAATTATTGGTTAATTGTCGCTGAATTTTATTTTCAGGTGCTTGCGCTAGGGCGTGCTGAACGCTGTCGTACTGAGTGAGTAATGCCTTTGCTGATTTTATACCTATGCCATTTACACCTGGGATATCATTGGTTTTGTCGCCCACCAAGGCGAAATACTGAGTCAGTTGCGCCACGCTAACGCCGTATTTGTCTTGTACCTGCTGAGCATCGCGAAAAGATTTGCCAAAGTAGTCATATACTTTGATTTGCTCACTTAACAGTGGTAAGTAGCCTTTGTCCGTGGACACAATAATACATTGCATGGTCTGCGGCGCTTTACTGGCCAGGGTCGCTAATACGTCGTCCGCTTCTTCATTATCTACACTCAAGGAGCTTATTTGGGCGGCGTGAAATGCGTGTGCAAAACGGCCTAAATTGGATTTTAGGCGCTGCGGCATCGGTTTGCGCGATATCTTGTAATCAGGGTAGTAAGCATGACGCCAGCTGCTTTGTCCATCGAAGGCCGCAACCGCATAATGGGGCTGATATTGGTGCATTAGCTTATTAATGGCGTTACTGGTTCGCTGCAGCGCTGCTTCAATGGCAGCATCGCTATCACTACCATGTTGAGACTCGCACACCGCATAAATGCGCCGAATCAAGTTCAGCGCATCAATAAGTAGAAAGTGCATCATGTCTTAATGGTATAACAAGGGATGTAGGTGCTGCCTGGCAACTTCATGCGCCCTTGGGCCACAAAGGCACTTAACAAGGTATCCATCTTACGCATTAACTCAGGATCGCCAGATAGCTCAAACACACCATGCTGTTTGATAGCGCGGATCCCTTCATCTTTAACATTGCCAGCAACAATCCCCGAGAAAGCACGGCGTAAGTTGGCGGCAAGTTGTTGCTTCGGCTGCTCTAAATGCAAGTTCAAAGACGCCATATTCTCATGGGTTGGGGCAAACGGTGCCTGGAATTCAGGCTCAATACGCAGCGTCCAATTGAAGTAGTAGGCATCACCCTGTTGGCGACGATAGTCGCGCACATCTTGCATTTGCGCTTTTAATTTACTGGCGACTAATGCTGGGTCGTCAATGATCACCTCAAACTTGTCCAGAGCTTGCTCGCCTAAGGTGTCGCGTACAAAGCTGACTATTTCATCGAAATAGTCCTTACTTTGTGCAGGCCCGGTAAGTATCACCGGCAGCTGTTGCTTCTGATTCTCAGGGTGCAACAAGATGCCAAGTAAATATAACAGCTCTTCTGCAGTGCCTGCGCCACCTGGGAAAATAATAATGCCATGGGCAACGCGAACGAAGGCTTCCAGGCGTTTTTCAATGTCCGGTAGAATGACCAGCTCGTTAACAATTGGGTTGGGTGGCTCTGCAGCGATAATACTGGGTTCGGTGAGGCCGAGGTAACGCGGGTTGTCAACGCGTTGCTTGGCATGGCCTATCGTTGCGCCTTTCATTGGCCCTTTCATGGCACCTGGGCCACATCCTGTACAAATATTCAGGCCACGCAGACCGAGTTGATAGCCCACTTCTTTGGTGTATTTATACTCGACTTCATTAATAGAATGGCCACCCCAACACACTATCATGTTCGGATCGGTGTTCACTGGCATGGCATCGGCATTGCGAAGCATGTCGAAGACCATGTGGGTTATCGCTTTTGGATCGGGTTCTACCATCGCTTGGTGTTTTTGACAAATGAATAAGATATCGCGAATGACTGAAAAAATATGTTCATGGATACCACGAATGATATCGCCATCGACAAAAGCGGTTTCAGGGGGGTTAGTCAGCTCTATTTTGATTCCTCGCTCGCGGGCGACTAAACGAATGTCGAAGTCTTGAAAGCGATCGTAAATCTCGGCGCTGGAATCGGTATGACTGCCCACGTTGAGGACCGCGAGCGCACAATTGCGAAAGAGCCGATAACGGTCAGTGGTCGATTGCGCAAGCAAATCTACTTCTAATTGTGAAAGAAGGTTTAATACGCCAGTAGGATTAAGCTGTACTTGCATTGCTGCTCCTTAATTTAATGCATGTGGCGAGTGCTAAAAATGACTAGCACTTAAAAATAGATGGTCAGCTTGAGTTGTTTTTGACACAGTCACAGCAATAACGCAATGCCTTGGAGGTTAACTGGACAAAATTAACCGGTCTCTCCCTGCATTCTTGGCCTCATAAAGCGCTTTATCAGCGCGGTCGAAAGCACTGAGTGCAGTGTCGTCGGCGTTAATTTGGGTGACCCCAATAGACACCGTGATTTGCACCTGCTCATTTTTGAACTTAAAAGGAATACTACGAATAGTGTGGCGCAGCTTCTCTAGCGGACGAACAACGTTATCGATGGATACGTTTGGCATCAGCATTACGAACTCTTCACCGCCAAAGCGAGCTATAAAGTCGGTACTGCGAATCGATTTTTTCATCGCCGTGGCCAAAACCTGCAGGGTTTTATCACCGGCACTGTGGCCATAACTATCATTAATGGACTTGAAGTGGTCGACATCAATGACCACCAAGCACAAGGGGGTCTGATGGCGTTTAAAGTGTTTCAGCTCAAGATCCATGCGCTCATCAAAGGCAATACGATTTGGCAATTTAGTCAGCCCGTCTTGCAGTGACACCAGACGTTGACGCTCAAGCTTGGTTTCATATTGTGCAACTTGCTGCTCCAACGCCTCGACTTGAGATTGCATACTGTGCAACGCTTGGCTTAGGGTGTCCCGTTGCTGCGCCTCTAATTTCTCTTTACTCAGTAATTGCTCGGTCAGGGCAGAGAGCTTAGATTCAACAGTTTCTTTGAGCGTTTGAATATCGGTCGCTTGCGCGGTTTGCTCACTCAAGTGATTGATGTTTTCATCAATTTGGCGATATACAGCACTGATTTTGCTATCTAATTGCTTGGAGCGGTCGCTGGTTTTAGCGATGGCTTGCTGCAATTCCGACAGGTTGTGATTTAACGCGGCAAGAAAGTGCTGAGCAGACTGGCGCTCTTTACTCAGGCTCAAGACGATGACGCGCATAATTTCAACGCTGGCATTGAGTAAGTTATCGATTGTATTGGCAGCATTAATTTGTGATTTTAATTGCCGTAGATGCTCAGCCAATTCCCCTTCTAAGGAGATCTCACTGCTCAGCGCGTTAAGCTCATCAATTAAGGGCTGTAGTTGAGTATTATCGCTTGTGTCATCATCCCCTTGCTGACTACGACTGGCCATCACTTGGTCGTATATGGTGACTAATCGCTCTAGTATCGGCAAAAAGTCGACAGCGGTTTGTGCGTCGACCAGCTCAGTATTAAGTAGATGGCGCAGGGTGCGTCTTAGCTCGGCGGGAATACCTTTACGCTTTTGCAAATTAACGCCTGCCGCCTGCACACCCTGATGCAAGGCACGAAAACGCGCTTCCAGATTGGCTTCATGGCGAGACAGTAAGTCAGTGAGCTCGTCAATCACAGGGAGCAGGTCTTGATAGTTGGCGCCTTTGTGTAACAACTTTCTAAATGCGGCAAGACGGTTATCTAGCTCGATATCCATGCCTTTACACACCAAGGATAACTTGGCAATAAATTGCGCGAGGGTACGAACTTGCTCTTGGCGGGTGTTCTCGATTGTTTGCCGTTGGGAGACGGCGGAATTAAGCTTTTTTCTTAAGGCGTCGAGCTGCTCAGACACACCCGTTTTCCTTCTGTCTTACTATAGATTTTAGTGTACAACAATTTTCTTCGCTTTTCTGAACTACTCACCGATTTTTTGTTGTGAATCAGTAATTGGGCGCAAATGCTTGTTGTTTGTGCGCCCGACTTGGTAGGGTGGCGGCCATAGTATCATTTCTCTTTAGGTTTGAACGTGAAAAAAGCTTTACTGGGGGCCGCTATGGTTGCCCTTAGCCACTGCGCGCTTGCAGATACGCAATACACATTAACTATCGATGACGGTACACATCATTTGGGTGATGTACAGGTCCAATTTGATAAAATCGGACAAAGCTATATCGATGCCAAGCTACCAGCATGGCGCACGGGGCGCTACGACATATTAAATCTCGCCAATGGTGTGCGTTATTTCGAGGCCCTAGACAGTGAAGGTGATACGCTGAAATGGCAAAAAGTAGATAAAAGCACGTGGCGCATTTTTTTGGATAAACCCACAGCGGTGACCTTGAATTACCAAGTGTATGCCAATCAACTAGGCCTGCGTTCGCGCCACATTGACGACAGTCACGCTTTTATTGATGCCTCTGGCTTTTTTATGTTTAGTGAAGCAACCCGCAACGAGCCTGTTTCTGTGCAGCTTGATGTTCCTAAGCAATGGCGCTCCGTATCGGGAATGGATAATGGCGACAATGACCATCACTTTATCGCCAATAATTACGATGTATTGGTGGACTCCCCCATAGAGAGCGGTATTAACAGCCATTATGAATTTACCGTTGACGGGCGCGATTATGAGCTCGTGATTTGGGGCCAAGGTAACTATGACGCCGAGAAAATGGTCACTGATTTAACCACCTTGGTAAAGACCGGTGATGTTATTTGGCATGATTACCCGTACCAGCGTTATGTGTTTATGGTGCATGCAACGTCCGGCGCTCGCGGTGCGACTGAACACTTAAACTCCACCATCATTCAACGTCATCGCGACAAGTTCGCCAAGCGTGAAGACTATTTGGGCTTTATTGCCACCGCAGCCCATGAATTTATTCACACCTGGAACGTTAAAGCTTATCGCCCTGAAGGGTTAGTGCCTTATGATTACCTAGCGCCTAATTACTCGCGTTTATTGTGGCTTGCTGAAGGGTCGACCAGCTATCTTGAGGATCACCTTCTGCTGCGCAGTGATTTAATGAGCAAAGAAGAGTTTTTTAAAGATTTGGGTAAGCGCATAGACCGCCACTTGAAGACACCAGGACGCGAGGTGCAAAGTGCAGCACATACCAGTTTTGATAAATGGATTAATGCTGGCGGCGATCATGGTCGTAACTTTAGTACCAATATCTACTCTGAAGGCTCGCTGATCTCCATGGTATTAGATTTAAAGCTGCTAAGCGACTCTGATGGCGCGGTAAGTTACCGTGATGTACATCGTGAACTGTACAAGCGCCATCGTCTGCCTGAAGGGTTTAACGAGGCGGATGTGTTGGCCATTCTCAACGATATCAGCGGCCAAGATTACACGCAGTGGTGGCAAAACCATGTTGATAGTCCACTGCAGGTCGATTTCGATTCTTTATTGGCGACGGTGGGGCTGCAGCGTACCTACTCAGAAGATGCCAAACAAAGCCCATCGCTAGATGTGCAAGGTAAGCTTGACAATGGCTTGATTGAGTTAACCCATGTGCGCAGAGACGGCGCTGCTTGGCAAGCGAACCTCACAGCAGGGGACAGCATCGTGGCTATCAACGGCAAGCGAGTCAGCAGCGATTTAGCTACCTTGGTTGAGCAATTCGCGGTGGGTGAGCAAGTTGAGATCACGTATTTTCGCAGAGATAACCTAAGAACCACCACGCTAACACTCGGTGGCGAATACGATGAGGCAGCGACAATCAAGGCCGTCGATAACCCGACAGTGGCGCAACAAGCGCTTTTCAAAGCCTGGATGGGAGTTGATTTAGTCTAGTCGCATAAATGTGGCGTGCGCTTTACCTGCACGCCACTCTTATTAATGAGAGCGAGAGTCTAAGTGCTGAGCATGGCTCTTGAGATTTTTAATCAAGTTTTTTCTCGCCATGATTTGTGCTGGCAAGGTGGTCAGCGCCAGCCACTGTTTTTGCAGTGGGTAGGGCTTGGGTTTATTTCGTCCTTTTGCGGCGATATCGCTGTCAAAAAAGTTATCTTGAGCGACGGGATAAGGCTTAATACTGACAACGTCAACACCGGTTTCCCAGCAATATTGAATATCGGTATCTACCGGGCGGCTGATCTTGGTACTATGAGCTAATAGCTGTTTCGCACCTTGGCGGCTAATGACATAAGCACAGCAGCCACTCATGGGCTTATCATGCACCACTAAGTGCTGTTCATCACTGATTTGGGTGCTGTACTTCACTGGACGCTCCCGGCCTTGATAACTGCATAACTTAACGATATCGATAGCCATGTTGGTGTTTATGATTGCCGAAATACTGTCGGCTAAATCACCACACAAGGTAAAGTCGTCCTCTAAAATTACCGCATACTCAGCACCGCTTTGTATCAAGGTTTGCCAACAGCGGCGATGGCTTAAATAACAACCAATTTCACCGGCACTAAGAGGGCGATAAAAATGACGGCGATTAGCCGCCTCGCTGTAAACAGCGGACACTTGCTCTGCAGTTAAGGTTTTGCCGTTAACCGCCTCTATGCGTTCAAAGTCAAGTTGTTGGGCGTGAAGCTGTTGCTCGGCGCGAGCCAGGCGTTCTTGGCTGCCAGCCAAGTTAATGACATAGATAGGAACCATCATCCTCTCCTGTGATGGGTATGGGGCCAGTGTGGCGAATATTTAAGGCACTAAGATGTAGAAAAAATGACAACCAGATGACATCAGCGGCCGCTGTCCTTTTTAAAGGGCCGCTGTAGCAGTGGTGTTTATGCCTTATTTAACGCTAGTTCCTACCTCATAAGAGGTCATCCATGGGGTTCGTTTTGATAAAGATTTACCAGTATGTATAGAAACAACGGGGGCAGACTCATCAAGCACAAAGGTCGTGCGTAGTGAGTTGGCAGACTCTTTTTGCTTTTCAAACCAATTTTCGCCCAAGCACTGACGAGTGAACTCCACCGCCTTGTTATGAATGCTAAGGGCTTGGGTTTTATCCTTATAACTTTCTTGGCAATGATAGTTCATGGTTTTATCATTAAGGGCGCTTATTTGGCAGCTTTCACCAATTAAGTTATAGCGTGATTGCCAGCTATCCATGTACTTTGATTGAATGCGTCCAAGCTTCAACCCCTCAAATTGGTTATCATATGCACCAACAAGCGCTTCTATTTTGTCGCAGGGACTGAGTTGGTCGACATATGCTTGATTCTCTTTTTGTTGCGGGCTGGTGCAACCACTAATAACAACCAGCGCCGCTAAGGTAGGATAAATTGCCTTCATGCCAATGAGTTCCTTAATTGGGGTATCCACAGGATACCCAACCAAAGGCCATGCTGGCAATATTTACTGTTAATTAATAGGTCTTAGTGGCGTGATTGTAAACAACTGACCACCTCAGACAACGACAAGCCTTGTCGTTGCAACAGCACGATTAGGTGATAAAGCAAGTCAGCGGCTTCGTTGGTCAGTTCCTGGTTATCATTTTTCATGGCAGCCAGGGCCACTTCGACGCCTTCTTCGCCCACTTTTTGACAGCTACGGCTGAGCTCTTTGGCAAATAACGAGGCGGTGTAACTGCTTTGCGGGTCGCTGTCCTTACGGGCAACGATAATTTGCTCCAGCTCGGCTAAAAACCCTAAGTTGGGTTTTGCATCGCCAAAACAACTTTGCGTGCCCAAATGACAAGTGGGCCCATCTGGGCGAGCAAAGACTAAAATGGAGTCTTGGTCGCAATCAGTGTACACGCGCTCAACGTGGAGATAATGCCCAGAACTTTCTCCTTTGGTCCACAGGCGCTGTTTCGAGCGTGAATAGAAGGTGACCTTTTTACTTTCTAAGGTGTGCGTTAACGCCGCTTGATCCATAAACCCTTGCATGAGAATTTGTCCGGTATCAACATCTTGAATCAGCGCAGGAATTAACGGCGCTTTGGCAAAATTTACTTCGTTTACATTGCTAATATCTAATCGCATAATCGAGTCGCTATGTTGTTATCGGCGAGGTGACGTTTTAAATCGCCAATATTAATAAGGTTTTTGTGAAACACGCTGGCCGCCAAAGCGCCGTCAACATTGGCTTGGTTAAAGACATCGCTAAAGTCGCTGATGGTCCCTGCGCCTCCTGAGGCAATCAACGGCACATCGCAACGTTGGCGCACCTTGCTTAGCTGGGCAATATCATAGCCGTTGCGCACACCGTCCTGATTCATACAGTTTAGTACGATTTCTCCGGCTCCGAGCTGCTGTACGCGCTCGACCCATTCCAAGGTGTTGTAGCGGGTACGCGACGAAGCATTGGGGTCGCCGGTTAATTGATACACCAAGTATTGATCGCTGTCCTTATCGTAAAAACTGTCGATGCCCACCACTACACATTGTTTGCCGAATTCATCATGTAATTCGCGAATAAGCTCGGGACGTGCGATGGCCGGGCTATTGATGCTAATTTTATCGGCGCCACGCTCCAAGACGCGGGCCGCATCAGCCACTGATTTTATACCGCCGGCAACACAAAAGGGGATATCGATGTGCCGGGCGATGCTCTCTACCCAGTTCACATCTAGCAGGCGTTTTTCGACACTGGCACTGATCTCATAAAACACCAGTTCATCGGCGCCTGCTGCACTATAAGCCTCTGCCAAAGCGAGTATATCACCGACTACCTCATGGCCTTTGAACTGCACGCCCTTAACTACTTGGCCGTCTTTGACGTCTAAACAGGGGATTATGCGTTTTGATAGCATGCCAGCGCCTCCTCAACGTTGAATGCGCCATCAAGCAAGGATTTACCGAGAATAACGCCTTGCGTACCTATGGCCTTGAGTTTGGCAATGTCTTCTAAGGAGCTTACGCCCCCGGAGGCTTGGATGCGTAAACGGCTGTTATGCTCTTGCAGTTGCTGATAAAGCGCAAATGAAGGCCCGCTCATGGTGCCATCTTTGGAGATATCGGTGCATAAGAAATCCTGCACCCCGAGGTCACTGTAGTAGTCAACTAAGCTAAACAACGAGACATCTGCACTTTGCAGCCAACCGTGTGTTGCAGGGGCCCAGCCAGTGTCCGTTTTATTCACATCTAAGGCGATAACAAAGTGCTGCGCGCCATATTCACGGATCCACTGGGCAACTTGCTGTTGCTCGTTCACCGCCTTGGAGCCGATAACCACTTGCGCTGCACCGGCTTCTAGCCACTGCTCGACATCGGCGCTGCTACGCACACCGCCGCCGATTTGATAGGGAACCTTTAGCTGTGCGGTCGCTGCTTGGATTTGCTGCCATTGCTTTTTGCTTGGGTCGCGCGCGCCTTCTAAATCGACTAAGTGTAACTTTTGTGCCCCTTGGGCCTGATATTCGCTTAATCGCGCTTGCAAATCAAAGGGGTAGAACTGGGCTGTATCGTACTTGCCTTGAAATAAGCGCACGATTTGTTGTTGTAATATATCTAATGCTGGAATAATCATACTCAATCCTTAGACTTGCCAATCTATGAAGTTCTGCAATAACCGGGCGCCGACTTTTGCGCTGCGCTCAGGGTGAAACTGCATGCCGGCAAAGTTATTGTCGGCGACAATCGCGGAAAACGGTTGTCCGTATTCACTTGAGGCCAAGGTCGCTTGGTTACAGGCATGGGCAAAGCTATGTACAAAATACACTTGGTCGTCGCTGCTTACCCCTTTAGTTAACGGGTGTTCACGCTCGATGTGTAGGCGATTCCAGCCCATATGCGGTGCACTGAGCGTACCCACCTGCAGCTCACTAACGTGCCCAGGAATAACCCCTAAACACGGCGTATCTCCCTCATCGGTATAGTCACACTGCATTTGCATGCCTAAACAAATGCCAAGCAGTGGCCGCTGAAACTCGCTGATCGCTTGCTGCCAGCCGCCTTGCTTTAGGCGCTGCATTGCTACCTTAGCATGGCCGACGCCCGGTAACACCGCGCGCTCAAAAGTGGCCAACTGCTCCGGGGAGGTGATCACTTCGATATCTTGCCCTAAGCGCTCAAAGGCGAAGCGCACCGAATTAATGTTGGCGCAGCCGGTATTAATGATGGCAATCATAACACCCCCTTTGAGCTTGCCATTTGCTGAGAGCTATCAAGGGCGATGGCCATGCGCAATGCCCGAGAGAAGGCCTTGAACAGCCCCTCAACCTGGTGGTGGCAATTGCCCGATGAAACCGACAAAATCAGCGAAATCGCGGCATTGTCACTGAGACTTTTGAAGAAGTGCTCGACCATTTGCACATCCAAATCACCGGCTTTATCGCGGCTAAAGTCGGCATTCAGCACGAACGATGCACGACCAGAAAGGTCAATTTGCGCCTCGGCTTTGCACTCATCCATCGGCAGAGCAAAGCCGTAGCGAGCAATTTGTGCTTTCGTTCCGAGGGCTTGGCGCAGCGCTTGACCAAGGGCAATGCCAACATCTTCCACTAGGTGATGCTCATCAATGTGTAAGTCGCCACTGGCATTAATATCCAAAGCGATATTGGCGTGGGTACGAATTTGCTCCAACATATGGTCGAAGAAACCAAGCCCGGTGCTGATAGCGCCCTGGGCGTTGCTATCTAGATTGATGGCCACGGAGATTTGCGTTTCTTTGGTATCGCGCGATACCGCACCGCTGCGATTAGCGGTGGTCAACTCGGTGACAATTTGCGGCCAATTATCGTTATAAAGAATACCGCGTATACACAGGTTTTCTGCCAACCCGAGATCGGTCTGGCGGTCGCCAATCACATAAGAGCGATTCAGATCCACTTTACCTGAGCGCATCAGCTGCGTCAGTAAACCGGTTTTCGGTTTACGACAGTTGCAATTATCGCTATCGAAGTGAGGACAAATTAATACCTCGTCAAAGTGGATACCTTGCGAGCTAAAAATCTCCATCATAGCGTTATGGGGCAGACTGAAGTCTGCTTGTGGGAAGCTCTCAGTTCCTAGGCCATCTTGGTTCGATACCATGACTAACCGATAGCCGGCATTTTGCAGCGCTAATAACGCTACAATAACATCCGGCAGCAGCTTAAGCTTTTCCAGTGAGTCGACTTGTTTATCGCTGCTTGGCTCCTCAATCAGAGTGCCATCACGGTCAATGAATAAATACGGGTTGCTCATTGTGGTTCCTTGGTTGTTGGCGCTGGGCTGGTTAAGCTGTCCAGCCAGGCTTTTACTTCATTTAACTCTTGTTCATTGCCAATGGAAATACGTAGCCAATTATCCTCACTAAATAAGGTAAAAGGGCGCATTACCAAGCCGCGCTCATAGGCCAGGCCTATCGCGGCTTTATCCCTGAGCTGGAGGGTGACAAAATTTCCCTCGCCAGTGAGTACTTGGCTAATCGCCGCGCTGCTTTGCAGCCAATCGACTAGCTGGGCCTTCAAGGTATTGAGAATACTCACTTGTCGGCGCATGGAAATGATGTTGGCACTACTTACGGCTTGTTTAGCAATGTCAGCGATAACTGTGGCGACGGGGTAGGGAGCAATCACTTTGCGCAGCGGTGCTAAGGTATCTTGCTGCGCCAAGGTAAAGCCGGTACGCAGCCCCGCTAAAGCAAAGGCCTTGGACAGCGTGCGCAGCACCACGATATTGGCGTTCGTTTTAATGAGCTGCGCGGCACTGTGCTGATAACAAAACTCAATGTAGGCTTCATCGACCACAATAATGGCGCGCTTGGCTAAACGCTGAGCCAATTCGGCGATTTTGTCAACGCTGATAAGAGCGCCGGTGGGGT
Organism: Pseudoalteromonas sp. CNAT2-18.1; assembly: GCF_022347865.1. Taxonomy (NCBI): domain Bacteria; kingdom Pseudomonadati; phylum Pseudomonadota; class Gammaproteobacteria; order Alteromonadales; family Pseudoalteromonadaceae; genus Pseudoalteromonas; species Pseudoalteromonas sp. CNAT2-18.1. The sequence goes on from NZ_JAKRFR010000001.1 coordinate 149,001, forward strand.
TATTGGGGTTGCAAATAAACACCAGCTTAGCCTCACCGACTAACTCGCTGAGCTCGCTGGCACTGGCTTGTTGTAGTTGTGCTTGGCTAAGCTCATTAATGCCGATGTTATGGGTGTCGGCGCTGACCTTATACATGCCATAGGTGGGCGTAAACAGCGCAATACTGTCAACTCCGCTTTGGCAGTAAGTGCGCATCAGGAGTTCAATGCCCTCGTCAGCCCCTCGGGTCATTAACACTTGCTCTGGTTGCAGCTCGCTGTAGCGGGCATAGGCCTCAATCACCGCTGGCGGCTGTGGGTCAGGGTAACGATTCAAATTGCTTGCGCTGACGTTGTAGCTTTTGCTATACGGGCTTTCGTTGGCGTTGAGCCACGTAGTGCCGCTGAGCTTTTCACTTTTTGCCGAGCTGTACGCTTTTAATGCGGCGATATTATCCGGTAATAACTCTGTAGTCATGAGGACGCTCCTAAACGTACGCGAACTGCATTGGCATGTGCATCCAAGCCTTCTGCTTCGGCGATTGGAATAATGGCGTTGGCCAAATCAGCGAGACCATTTTTAGTCACTGTTTGCACCGTGTAGGTGCGGTAAAAATCGAGCAAGCTAAGGCTCGAATATACTTTTGAATAACCATAGGTCGGTAACACATGGTTGGTGCCCGAGGCATAGTCACCGGCAGATTCAGGGGTATAATCGCCGACAAAGATGGAGCCAACATTCTTTATGTTGTTTAGGTACGGGGTGCTGTCGCCAAGTTGCAAAATTAAGTGCTCGGGGCCGTAAAGATTCGAGATGCGCACCGCTTGGTCAATATCTCTCACTTTAATTAGCGCCGAGTGTGCAAGCGCCTGACGGGCAATATCGGCGCGACTAAGGGTGGCCAGCTGTCGCTCTAAGGCACGCTCAGTGGCGACAATGACCTCATCGCTGTCACTGAGCAAAATGACTTGCGAGTCCGGACCATGCTCGGCCTGCGACAGCAAATCGGCGGCAACGTATTCACCATTGGCGCGGCTATCGGCAATAATCAGCACTTCAGAGGGGCCGGCAGGCATGTCGATGGCAAGACCAGGCACTTGTTGTGCAGCGAGCTGTTTGGCCATGGTGACATACGCATTGCCCGGGCCAAAAATTTTATTCACTTGCGGGATAGATTCACTGCCAAAGGCCATTGCCGCTATCGCTGCCGCTCCGCCAATTTGCATGATTTGCGTGATGCCGCATAGCTTGGCAGCATAGCGAATAGCCGGGTGTACTTGCTCATCGCCTTTGACCGGGGTGGCCAATACCACGGTGCTGGCACCACTGAGCTGTGCCAACACCCCTTGCATTAGCACCGAAGAGGGCAGCGGCGCACTGCCGCCGGGTACATAAATGCCCACCGCGTCAATGGCCTCATAGCGCAGCTCACAAGAAACACCCGGTTGCGTACTCAGGCTGATTGACTTCGGTTGTTGCGCTTGGTGAAAGCGTTTGATGTTGGTGTACGCTTGATCAATAGCCGCTTTTAGTTCTTCGCTCAACTGTTGCTGGGCATCGATGATATCCTGTTGTGGACATAAAATTTCCGCCTTAGTCGAGCGCTTATCAAGCTTTGCGGCAATGGCTTTGAGTGCGCTATCACCTTGTTGTTGCACCTTGGCCATAATGTCTTCACAGATGGGGCGCACATTATCGGCAGCAGCAACCCCTGGGCGCTGTAATAGCGCCTGCTGTTGTTCGCCGCTCAAAGAGTTCCACACAATCATGCTAATTACTCCATCATCTTTTCAATGGGCATGACTAAGATAGAGTTAGCGCCGAGCGCCTTGAGCGACTCCATGGTTTCCCAAAATAGTGTCTCGCTGCTAACCATGTGCAGGGCCACGTAATCATCGCTGCCAGCGAGTGCAAGCAAGGTGGGTTGTCCGGTCCCCGGAAGTAAAGCGCAGATATCATCAAGTTTGGCCTTTGGCGCGTGCATCATGATGTATTTGCTTTCCTTCGCTTGTTTGACACCGCGTAGGCGCGGCATCAGCTTGTCGATTAGCGCCAGCTTATCGTCATCAGCGAGCTCTTGATTTTGGATTAGGCAGGCATTGGACTCTAAAATAGTGTCCCCTTGCATCAGGCCGTTGGCCTCTAGGGTGGCACCGGTCGATACCAAATCACAGATGGCATCAGCCAGCCCAGCACGCGGCGCAACCTCGACCGAGCCGGTGAGCATAACTACACTGGCATCAATGTTCTCACGCTCTAGATATTGGCTTAGAATTTCAGGGTAGGTGGTGGCGATACGTTTGCCGTTGAACCACTGCTTGTCTTGTGCGCCGAGCTCCTGGGGCCAGGCTAACGCAAGACGACAGTAACCGAAGTCTAATTTTGCTAGTTTCTTAACGGCAAAGCTGGCGCTGCTGTTGCGGCGTTCGGCTTGCACCTCTTCGAGCACGTTCTCGCCTACGATCCCCAAATCGCATACGCCATCCATAACTAAACCAGGGATATCGTCATCACGTACCCGCAGCACGTCGATAGGCATGTTGGTGGCGTGGGCAATTAAGCGCTGCTCACGCAGATTAAGTTTAACGCCAAGTTGCTTCAGCAGGTTTTGGCAATCTTTGGAAAGACGCCCTGACTTTTGGATTGCGATACGTAAACGTTTGTTGTTGCTCATAATTCATTTCCTTAATAGATAAAACTAAAAACCCCGAGGGGAAACCTCGGGGCGAAAATGAATCTTGCTATATCGTCGCCAGAGGTTCCTTTTAGGAATAACCCCCCAGCGAAAGACCTGACAGGCTATTCGGTGCTGTGGTGATGATGATGAATAGTTGTCAGAATCGTTGTCATGGTCGTATGCTCTTTAATGTGTTTGCGTTGTTTGTTGACTACGCATATAGATAATCATAGTTTTTATAAGCAGTGCAACTACTTTTTTACAAAAATTAAAGTATAAGGTATAACGGCCGATAATAGTCTACAGGTACAACTACTTTGTTAGTGTTGATAAAAGGAAAGCGGTATGGATGTTATGATCCCTTTTTTAGGGCGGATAACGCGCCTAGAAGTGCACCACAATGGCGCTTTTCACGTTGCCGGTGTTAAAGATAACAAAGTTGCGAAGGTGCGCAACGAGCGCAAACAAGACAAGGAAGCGCGTGGGCAGGAAACATTTGTTGAAGACACGCAAAAGAAAAAAGGCAAGGACTCATCGCCTCACCTCGATACCTGGGCCTAGTGCTTAGAAGTAAAGGTGCTCTTTGATTTCACCAGCTACTTTAATCTCACACTTGTCACCCGATTTATTATTGGAGCCTTGGATCACCCCGGCAATAGCGCCAAAAGCACCGCCTTGCTCCTGAAGTACCGAACCGAAGTAGCAGTAGCTGGAAAACTCCTCGCCTTTGTACTTGGTACTCATATTCAACGTAGGCGTATATGGAGGGAAACTGCCCTTCATCGCTGGGTCGCCATTAATACTAAGCTCTAATTTATTTTTATCGACATTGTATACGCCACCGAATACATAATCGGTGCCGTTTACTGAAACCGTTTTATCTTGGGCAACACGCGGTGGGGTCGATTTACAGCCACTGAGAAGTGCAGCGGCGACAACGGCAGAGACAACGACTAATTGTTTCATTGTTAAGTCCTTTTAGAGGGTTGTTTTAGCGCCAGAATATTAACCGAGCGTTGCCAAAATGACAACATAATATTGGCCTGTTGGTAGCAACTGATTTTTTCGTTATCATGTGCGCCTGTCCACCGAGCGCAATATCCATGACCATCGAGCAGTTATTCTCGCAAACCGGGCCTTTGGCTCTCGCACTGAAAGGCTACCAACCTCGCCAAGCGCAAATAGACATGGCGCAGGTGTGTGACTCGGCATTAAAGCATTCTCAACAAGCGATTGTTGAAGCAGAAACCGGCACCGGTAAAACCTTTGCTTACTTGCTTCCTGCGTTGGTGAACAAAGGCAAATATATTATCTCCACGGGCTCAAAGGCGTTACAAGAACAGCTCTATCACCGCGATTTACCTACTGTCTACAAAGCGTTGGGCAGTGCTAAAAAGAAAGCTCTATTAAAAGGGCGCGCTAATTATGTGTGCCATTATCGCCTTAATCAACATGTTGCTCATGTTCCAAGTGACGACGCCGATATCATGCATCAGTTAGCCATGGTGGCAAAGTTTGCAGCACAAACACGCAGTGGCGATATTGCCGATTGCGTCGGCATCGAAGATGATGCCAAGGTTCTGCCATACGTCACTTCCACTGCTGATAACTGCCTTGGGCGCGAGTGCCCTGATTTCGACAGTTGTTTTATTCGTAAAGCCCGTCAACGCGCCGCAGATGCCGATATCGTCGTCATTAACCATCACTTATTCTTTGCTGATATGGCGGTGAAAGACAGTGGTTTTGCCGAGTTGTTACCTGGGGCCGATGGCTATATTTTTGACGAGGCCCATCAATTGGCCGATATTGCCAGTGACTACTTTGGCGAAACAATATCGACGAAGAAGATTCTCGCTTTTATCACCGACGCGCGAATGCTTTATCGCAGTGAATTACGTGATATGTTGCAACTGGGAAAGACGCTGGACAAATTAGAATCGGCAACCAAGGACATGCGTTTGGCCTTTGGCAGTGACGGCGGGCGCGGAGACTGGCGAAAAGCGCTGACTGATAAAGCCCTGTGTGACGCGATTCACCGTGTTAATAAAGACTTAGCATTTTTAAACCAAGTGCTTAAGTTATGCTTAGAGCGCAGTGAATTGGTGGAGCCGATGTTAGAGCGCTTGATGACATTGAAAGGCCAACTCGATCGCGCTTTTGATGTGTCAGTGCGTGGCTATAGTTACTGGTATGAAGCCACTCGCTACCATTTAACCATTCACATTACCCCGTTGAACATAGCGGCCAAATTCAAAGAGATGCTCAGCGAGCGAGAGGCGGGTTTCGTCTTTACTTCTGCGACATTATCGGTCAATGACAGCTTACAACACTTTAGTGATGCGCTAGGTTTATCTCCTTCGCGTACATTGATGCTGGCCAGTCCTTTTGACTATCAACATCAGGCACTGCTTTGTTTACCTCGTTATCTACCTGAGGCTAATTCCGATGCCATGCCAAGGGCGCTGGTGGGCATTTGTCAGCAAGTTATCCGCGCCGCAAAAGGGCGCTGTTTTTTGCTCTTTACTTCCTATCGTGTCATGCACATGGTCGCTGAGGTATTATGCCAACAGATGGACTATCCAGTGTTTGTGCAAGGGCAAATGTCCAAGCGCTTGTTGCTTGAGCGCTTTACTCGTCATGGCAATGCGGTATTAATGGGCACCGCGTCATTTTGGGAAGGGGTAGATGTGCGTGGCAGCGCGCTGAGCTGCGTGGTGATAGATAAACTGCCTTTTGTGGCCCCCGACGACCCATTATTACAAGCAAGAATGCAGGACTGTGAGCAAAGTGGCGGCGAACCGTTTGCGCAGATTCAACTGCCAAGAGCGGTTATAGCGCTCAAGCAGGGGGTTGGCCGGCTGATCCGTGATAGCCAAGATCGCGGTGTTTTAGTATTATGTGATAACAGAGTGATCACCCGCGACTACGGCCAAGTCTTTCTAAAAAGCTTGCCGAATATGCGTCGTAGCCGTGATATGAATGAAGTAAACGCCTTTTTAGCAGCAATAGATTAACCATGACCAACACCATTTTAGCCATCGATGCTTCCACAGAAGCGCTTTCTATCGCCTTAACCCACCAAGGACAGCAATATTGTTTCTTTGATGTCTGTCCACAGCAGCACAGCCAACGTATTTTAACTGAAATAGACACGCTACTTGCCAAGGCCAATTGCGCGCTAAAAGAGGTGGACGTTATCGGCTATTGCGAAGGGCCAGGTAGCTTCACCGGCGTGCGCATCAGCGTCTCGGTGGCTCAAGGGCTCGCATTTTCAGCGCAAAAGCCCGTTGTCGGTATCTCTTCGCTGGCCATGATGGCGCAGCAAGCCATAGAGCAACGTGGTGTAAACCAAGTAGTGTCGGCCATTGATGCGCGTATGGGCGAGCTTTATGTGGGTGCTTTTGAGAATATCAATGGCCTTGCCACGCTGGTAGGCACGCAGCAGGTGGTGAAGCCAGAAGCACTCGCAGTCCCTTTTGATGCGGCCCTTGCCGTTGGCACCGGGTGGCAAAGTTACCCTGATTTAGCTCACTCAGTAGCCGGCATTAGCGTTGATGAGCATATTACCTTACCGAATAGTCAGTTTATGCTGGCGCTGGTGGCAGAGCAATTCGCACAAGGCCAACAGCACAGTGCCAGTGAAGCGCAGCCGGTGTATGTTCGTGACACGGTTACGTGGAAGAAATTACCCGGACGCGAATAAACATTGCGCAAACTCGCTGTTTATATCACACTCAATAAGTCGCTAGATTTTTATATATTAATGGTATGACGATACGTACGGTCAATTCACTCACGACTAACCCAGCGCTGGAACTGAAAAGAAATCAACAGCCTGTCGGAGATGGGCGCGCTCAAGAAAAACCGGCTCTAGAGCAGCCTGCGTCGTCTGTTAAAGACTCCAGCCAAGGTCGTCGCTTAGCGGATGCCTTATATCGTCAGACCATTTACGACCAACCTGCCAATACCCGCACCAGTAATGCGATTGCCACGTATAAAGAATACGCGTTTTTAGAGCGTCGCCAAGAAGTGCAGTCCATGCTTAGCGTGAGTGTCTACGCATAACCTGAGCGACGTTTTTAAATTATGGACATTACCTCTCATTAACGTTAACTTAACTGCTCTTAGAAAATAATAATAAAAGTTGATTAACTCGTGCTTCACCGCGTATTTGATGTACTTGCTCGCGGCGCTGCCAAGTTAGCGGCCAACACCGTTATTCTCTCGCTGCGAGAAGGGTACATAGCCCTCATCCCATTCTTTATTATGGCGGCGCTAGTTTCTTTGGTGACTCACTGGCTTGGCTACGAGCATTTACAGGGCCCTTATGCCTATTTGTATTCTTTTAATAACCTAATATGGACGTTATTTCCGATAACGACATTGCTGTCATTTAGTTACTATTTAGCGAAGAACCTCAAGTTAAATACCTTCGCCGCACCGATTTTAGTGCTTACTTGTTTTTGTGTTGCTACAGGCTATATCTACGCGCTCGATAGCGGTGGGGTGGGTATAAATAATCGCGCCGGTGTGCTGTACACCATTCTTATGCCGATATTTTGTTGCTACCTGTTGCGCTCTGCATTGAGCTTACGTTGGCTTAGAATTATGTCCGTGGGCAATGTCAGCTTGTTTTTGGTCAAGCATCTCAATTTAATGCTGCCATACGTGCTGACCGTTTTTGTAACCTTTGTTTTATTTCCTTATTTTGACTCTGGATTGGCCGCTTGCTTGTCGTGGTTAAGCGCAAGTCACAGCGATTGGAGCCAATGGCAGCAGTTAATGTCGCAAATTATATTTAGCCACGTGTTTTGGCTCTTTGGTATTCATGGCGATAACACTTATCACATACTTGCCTCAGCAGAACTCACAGGTTACGAAGTGGTGCCTGACCTAGATAACTACAGCTTCTTATCGACCTTTGTAGCTTTAGGTGGCAGTGGTGGCATTTGGGGTCTGCTAATCGCTTGTTTATTACAAGGAAAACAAAGCCATGAGAGCCAAATTGCTAAACTAAGCGCGCCATTTTCATTTTTCAATATCAGTGAAATAATGATGTATGCAGTGCCTGTGGTGTTTAATCCATTTTTCATTATTCCTTTTTTACTTTGTCCATTGGTAAATGCAGCTATTGCCTATGCGCTGCTACAAAGCGGCGCTTTACCCCTAAGCAATATTGATTCGATACCCTGGTTCACTCCGGTGCTATTGAGCGGCTACTTATTAACTGGTGGCTTTATTGGTGTGGCACTGCAAGCGGGATTGGTGGCTATCAATACACTTGTTTATTTACCCTTTGTACGCGCTAATAGTGCCCATAATATTAGTGGGCGTGAGCTCGATATTTTAGTGAAACGAGTCAGCGCAGGACGGCAACTTGAGCGCCACGTCGAAGCGCAATTCGCAAAGCGCAACACCGCGCAGTTTGCAGACCAGCGCCAGCTACATAAGGTGATCAGTGCCCTCAAAGAAGGCACTCTGTGTTTGTACTACCAGCCCAAAGTCGATAACACCACGCATAAAATCATTGGCTTCGAAGCGCTACTACGCTTAAAGCAAGCGGACGGTCAAATCAAAGCACCGTGGTTTATTGACGTGCTCGAGCGCTTTGAGATGATGGATGTGGTGGACAGCTTTGTGATTGACCAGTTAGAGCTTGATTTATTGCAGTTTCAGCGCCATCAGATGAACCCTAAAATTAGCTTTAATATTTCTCCCGATAATTTGATTAACCGTCGTTACCGCCGCGTGCTCAAGGCATTCTCTAAGTTTCCTGGGCAAGTTGAGGTTGAGATTCTTGAGTCGTCCTACAATAACAATTTTGAACGCACCAAAGAAATTGTCGATAAATTGCGCGCCGCTCAGATTTTATGTGCGGTAGATGATTTTGGTACCGGCTACTCATGTTTAAATATTTTAAGTAAGCTTAATGTCGATACCATTAAGTTTGACCGCAGCTTGCTTCCGGTTAACGCCGAAGACAAGGCCACCTATTTATATGAAAATATGTCACAGCTTTGTAACAAGTTAGGATTTAGTGTTGTCGCTGAGGGGGTGGAGTCGCCATTTCACGTTGACTACATAGCAACGCTCCCTGTGAATCTGATGCAAGGCTATTATTTTGACATGCCACTCACGCTTGAACAGGCGATGCGCAGATACAGTAGCTCTTAAGCTGTGATTTAAAGCAATAAAAAAGCCGCTCCAAGAGCGGCTTTTGAGTCTTCAGTTTTCAGTAGGGTTGTTAAACTATGTTAACAAGCAATAAAACATTAACGCATGATTACAATAAGATCAACAATGTTATTTATTGTTAATAAAGTTAATTAGCTTTTGTGCGATGTCAGTGTTGTTTTGCGACCCTATAAATTGTTCTGCGCCGTTGCCATAGGCAAACACAGGAACATCAATAGCAGTATGACCAGAGGTGGTCCATCCGGTAAAACTTGCTTCATTGATTAACTTTTTAACAGTCATGACCAGCGCATCTTCACCCACATTCTTCGCTTGGGTAAGTAAAACCTTACGTGCTTCGGTAAATTCCAATGCCGTGGTTTGTTGCCATACGGTGGCCATATCGTCGCTCGCCAGCAATCGCTCAGCAATGACACCCGCTGTGGCCGTAACGCCTTTAACCACATCGGCATGCCACAAGTATTGGCCATTGGCACCTATGGTCAAGCCACCGGTGGAGTGATCGGCTGTGATCACCAACAGTGTGTCTGGGTGGGCATCAACATAGGCTTTGGCTTTATCAATGGCATGGGCGAAATCGTCCATTTCTGCCATCGCACAAGCAATATCATTGGCATGGCCGCACCAGTCTATTTGACTGCCTTCGATCATTACAAAGAACGGATTCTCATTGGCTGCGAGTAGCGACAGTGCTTTATCGGTCATTTTCGTTAATCGTTTACTCTCTCCATCGAGGGCAAATGGCAAACCTTTAGCGGCATACAGACCCAGGGCTGGAATTTGCTGTAATTGCTCTAATTGACTGAGGTTATCGCTGTATTGATAGCCTTGAGCGATAAACTCATTCACTAAGTTTCTATCTTCGCGAATAAAGTACTGTGTACCCCCACCAAGCATTAAATCCACTGGCAGAGCGCCATTGATTTTATTATCGAAGAAATCATTGGCTATGTCATCGTAGTTACGGCGAGACTCGTTATGTGCAGCAAAGCTTGCGGGGGTCGCATGGTTGATTTGCGATGTGGCGACAAGTGCGGTCGTCATTTTGCGTTCTTTGGCTATCTCAAGCATCGTTTTAAGATCATGTTTTTGAGTATCCACAGCGATGGCGCCATTGTAGCTCTTCGTTGCAGTGGACAGAGCCGTTGCGCCAGCCGCGCTGTCAGTGACGATGGTATCGTCGTCAGGATAGGTGTGTGCCATGCCCACGAGGATAGAATCGAATACGGTGGGCTCTACCACCTTAGTGCTTTTATCATCAACGTAGTAGCGATAAGCGCTGGTGTAGGCAGGGCCCATACCATCGCCAATCATATAAATAATGTTCTTAGGTGCTGTTTGCTCTGCGTTGGCAAAAAAACTTGCGCAGATCATCGAAGCGAATGTTAGAGTGCGTTTCATAATTTAGTCCTGTTGTGGCTTGGCAACATTTTAAACCCACAAATCAATAAATAAACCGCAATGCGGCAAAAAGGAGTTCAAGTGCCTAGTTTTTCGGTCAAACTGCGCCATCTTCGGCTGCAAGGACAAAGCAACACAGAGTTGGCAATCGCAAATAACACTGACACCGTGGTGATCGCCGTGCATGGATGGCAGGACAACAGCAACAGTTTTTTGCCTTTAATGTCTGCCTTAGGTAAGGATTTACCGGTTTATGCAATTGATTGGCCCGGACACGGTTTATCGCAGTGGCGAGGCCAAGACGCACATTATTATTTTATTGATTATGTTGATGACCTTCATCAACTTGTGACGCGTTGCAAGGCGAAATATGTGCACATCATCGGACACTCCCTTGGCGCTATGGTGGCTTCATTGTACTGTGCGTGTTTTCCAGAGCGTATTACCTCACTTTCGCTCATTGAAGGGGTGGGCCTGGTCACCGCAGAGGAGCCTGACACTAAAAATTTATTGATTCAGGCGCTTAAACATCGAGCCCGCGCAAAGAAAGGGGCTATTTATGAAAGTGCTGAACAGCTCTGTGAGCGCCGCGAGGCCGTCAGTGATTTCAATATTGATATCGCGCGGCAACTAATGGCGCGTAATTTTGTTAAAAAAGAGCGAGGTGTGATGTTAACAACAGATCCGCGATTAAAGCATTATTCCGCTTTTCGCTACACTAAAGCGCAAGCGCATGCTTTGTTAACACCTATAAAAGTACCCACCTTATTGATAAAGGGGGCGCAAGGTTATTCCATGGTGCACCAAAATGAGCAGGAATTTAGTAAGTGCTACAACGACTTAGTTACACATACAGTCGATGGTGGCCATCATTGCCATATGCAAAGCCCGAAACAATGCGCGCGCCTTATTGGTGCGCACTTGCATCAAAATAGCGCAGAATAATTGTAACTTTGCGATAAATGTGGGAATATCAAAGCAATTTAGAGCAATTGCTCAATTGTGAAAGATAGCAACTTAGATTAAGGTTAGTACTGTTGTGGCGATGAACTCTCAAGCCTGCTAAAAGCGTGGCAATGTTTATCACTCTACAGCGAACTATATGGGCATTGGTTAAGTGTCGTGCTTACTATTTGCCAAACTTATGACTGCTAAGACAAATCATTATAAGAACAAATTAATAGGAGCTTAGTGTGGAAAAAATCTGGCTAAAGCGATATCCAAAAGGTTGCCCAGAGACCATCGATCCCGCTCATTACGACTCTTTACTGTCATTATTCGAGAAAAGTTTTGCGGATTACGCCCAACTACCTGCATTCAAAAATATGGGGGTTACGCTAAGCTATGCTGAGCTAGACCAAGCAACTAAGAAAGTTGCGTCCTACATAAATAATGATCTGGGCTTAAAGCCAGGTGCAAAAGTGGCAGTAATGATGCCCAACTTATTGCAAACACCGGTATCCATACTCGGTATTTTACGGGCAGGGTGCGTGGTTGTTAACGTTAACCCTCTTTATACTGCGCGTGAACTAGAGCATCAGCTAAATGACTCCGAAGCGGATGCCATTTTTATTCTTGCCAACTTTGCTCACACCTTGGAAAAAGCACTGGGTAAAACCAATGTTAAACACATAGTGGTAACCCAAGTGGGTGACATGGTGGGCGGCCTTAAAAAGCATCTGGTCAACTTCGTTGTTAAGCATATCAAAAAGATGGTACCGAGCTTTGAGCTGCCAAACCCCATTGCTTTCACGGATGTGTTAAAAAACGGTGACGCCAGCCGTTATACTCGCCCAGAGATTACCTTAGACGACCTCGCGTTTTTACAATACACGGGTGGTACAACTGGGGTGTCTAAAGGCGCCATGCTTACCCACGGTAACATGGTGGGCAACTTAGAACAGGTATCCGGTTGTCTCGATAATATTTTAGATAAAGGCAAAGAAATCGTGGTTACGGCGCTGCCGCTGTATCACATCTTTGCACTGACGGCGAACTGCTTAACCTTTATGAAGTATGGTGGGTTGAATCTACTCATTACCAACCCACGCGACATGAAAGGCTTTGTAAAAGAGTTGAACGACAATAAATTCACCGTTATGACCGGGGTAAACACCTTATTTAATGGTCTTCTTAATACCGATGGTTTCGCCGACGTAGACTTTTCCAACTTAAAAATGTCGCTCGGTGGTGGTATGGCGGTCCAGCGTCCGGTTGCTGAACGCTGGCAGAAAGTAACCGGTACGCGTTTGGTGGAAGGCTACGGTCTTACCGAGTGTGCGCCGTTGGTCACAGTTTGCCCATATGACTTGGAAGGTTACAACGGCTCTATCGGTTTGCCGGCACCGAGCACAGACATCAAATTGATGCTTGAAGATGGCCAAGAAGCACCCGCTGGCGAGCCCGGTGAACTCTGGGTTAAAGGCCCTCAGGTAATGAAAGGTTACTACAACCGCCCTGATGCTACCGCAGAGTGCCTGCGTGACGGCTGGTTTGCCACCGGCGATATTGCTACATACGATGACCAAGGTTTTTTCTATATTGTTGATCGGAAAAAGGATATGATTCTGGTGTCCGGTTTTAACGTGTTCCCGAACGAAATAGAAGAAGTGGTCGCATCAATGGATGGCGTGCTTGAAGTCGCCGCTGTAGGCGTCCCTCATGATGTCAGTGGTGAGCAAGTTAAATTGTTCGTGGTGAAAAAGGATGCAGCCATTAGTGAGCAAGACATCATTAAGCATTGCCGCGAAAACCTGACCAATTACAAAGTGCCTAAATTAGTTGAGTTTAGAGAGGAATTACCGAAAACCAACGTCGGTAAAATACTCAGACGCGCACTTAAAGACGAATAAGAATAAGTAAACAAACCGGCAATCGCCGGTTTGTTTTTTAAGGAGTACAAGTGGATTACCAGTTAATCACTGAACAGGCTGAACTAGATAGCTTTGTCAATGCTATTAGTCAGGCTGAGACCTTGGCAATAGACACTGAATTTATGCGTCGGCGCACGCTTTATCCCGAAATCGCACTCCTGCAAATTTTTGATGGTCAACATCTTGGTCTTATTGACCCGTTACAGCCTCTTGATTTCACCCAACTTTGGCAGTTACTTAAATGCGAACAAGTGTTAAAAGTGCTGCATTCCCCCTCTGAGGACATCGAAGTTTTCCAAAACTTTGCCGGCTTTGTGCCAGCGCCGCTTTTCGATACCCAGTTTGCATTGCAATTGTTAGGGCAGGGGAACTGCGTAGGGTTTGCGGCGATGGTGAATTCACGTCTCAATATAGAGATTGATAAAAGCGAGTCGCGAACCAATTGGCTACAGCGGCCGTTAAGAGAAAGCCAATTAGCCTACGCCGCCGCTGATGTTGCGCATCTATTGCCTTGCTATAACGAATTAGTGACACAGATAAGGGCTCAGGGGTGGTTTGATTTAGTGATTGCAGAGTCGCAGTTGTTGTCGAAAAAGCGTGCCCACCAAATACCTGATGAGCAGTTATACCGCGAGGTGAAAGGGGCTTGGCAGTTAGCGCCACGGGATCTCGCGATACTAAAAGAGCTGGCCATGTGGCGCCGACACAAGGCACAAAAAAAGAATTTAGCGCTTAATTTCGTGTTGAAAGAAGCCAATATGGTGGAGATCGCCAAGCGTCGGCCTGGCTCACTCAATAGTATGCGTAATATCCCTGGCGTTGAGCCGATGGAAGTGAATCGTTCAGGTAAAGAAATCCTCGCTTGCATCGAGCGGGGCAAAGCGGTGCCTGAGCAGAGCCTTCCTAGTCGCGTAACGCGGTTAATGGACTATCGTGGCTACAAACAAACGGCTAAAGATATTAAGCAAAAGATAGCCACCGTTGCCAAGCAAACCGGTATACCTGCCGACGTATTTGCCAGTAAAAAACAAATTAATCAACTTATCAGCTGGCATTGGAAGTACGACGAGCATGAACGCGAGCAGTTATTAGCGCCTGATTTATTGCAGCCTTGGCGTTTTGATTATGTGCGCGAAGCACTTGCTGATTGGGTGCTCACTTCCAACCAATGACGATAACTGAGTTCGTTATGCCTACGTGGTTGCTAGTGGTATTGCTTATTGGGCAAATATTTATTGGGTTCTTTGCTGCGTTGGCGATGATGTTCATGGCCTGCGCCGAGAATGCACCGACCCTTTCTAAGCGGTTGGACCGCCTTTTAGTCAGCTTATGGGTTACGTTTATAATCGCCTTGGCAGTGAGTGTGGGCATCATCATTGTCGGGCTTATCAATGCCGCGCAATACAGCCATGCGTTACTCATCCCTTGGCCTTTGTTGTTGCTGATAGTGATTATCTGGAGCTGGGTCAGTCTGCGTGCAAAAAGAGACAAGGATAAAAAAAGAGGCTAACTTAGCCTCTTTCTTGTGATTTGCGCTGATACGTTATTTTTCGTCATCAGGTAGCGTGACATTGAGCTCTAATACCGCTAAGTCGTCTTCATTTTGCTCTAGCTGCACTTGCACTGCTTCGGCATCAATGGCCACGTATTTACGGATCACTTCAAGGATGTCTTGTTTTAGCTGCGGCAAGTAATCAGGCGTGCCGCGCTGTGAGCGCTCATGAGCGACGATAATTTGCAGCCGCTCTTTAGCCAGCGATGCGCTGGATTTTTTCTGCGAACGAAAATAATCTAGTAATGACACCTTATCCTCCAAAAATCCGTTTGAATAGACCACGCTTCTCAACGTCCAAGAAGCGGAATTCAATTTGCTCACCGAGTAGACGGTTGATGGCATCTAAATAGGCTTGACCGGCATCCGACTCAGCGTCTAGTACCACAGGCTGACCTTGGTTTGAGGCATTAAGCACCGCTTGTGACTCTGGGATAACACCCAACAAATCAATAGCCAAAATTTCGTTAACGTCTTCAACTGAAAGCATTTCACCTTTTTGTACGCGCTCAGGGTTATAACGGGTAAGCAGCAAATGCTCTTTTACCGGCTCTAAACCTTCCTCTGCACGACGTGATTTGCTTTGTAAAATACCTAGGATACGGTCCGAATCGCGTACTGATGATACCTCAGGGTTGGTGGTCACAATGGCTTCATCTGCAAAATATAGGGCCATCATCGCACCGGCTTCAATACCCGCTGGCGAATCACACACAATATAGTCAAAGCTCTCTTTCATTTCATTGAGGACTTTTTCGACACCTTCTTTGGTTAACGCGTCTTTGTCGCGAGTTTGCGAAGCGGGGAGCAAAAACAGCTTATCAACACGCTTGTCTTTAATAAGCGCTTGGTTGAGGTTTGCTTCACCATTGATCACATTAACAAAATCATAGACCACGCGGCGCTCACAGCCCATGATTAAATCAAGGTTGCGCAGGCCAATGTCAAAGTCAATGATCGCCGTTTTAAAGCCTTTAAGGGCAAGGCCTGTGCCGATTGCGGCGCTTGAAGTTGTTTTACCAACGCCACCTTTACCTGAAGTAACGACAATAATTTTTGCCATGTGTTTTATCCTTTAACCAAAGCTGATAAATGAAGTGAGTCATCGCGTTGGCGAACTTGGGCTGGCTGGCCCCATAAGTCCCCTTGTAACGAATCACTGATCCAATAGCTGCCATTGACTGAAACAAGTTCGGCTTCAAGTTTTTGGCAGAAGATTGTGGCGTTTGCGTCACCTTGCGCACCGGCAATAGCTCGGCCTCGCAAAGTGCCATAAATATGAATATGTCCGTCAGCAATGACCTCGGCGCCATGGCTGACAGAGCCCAAGACAATCAAATCACGTCCTTTAGCATACACCTGCTGACCTGAACGCACGGTGCCTTCTACAACCAAGGTTGGTTCATTTTCTACTTTGGCTGTAGCTTGTGGAGAAGGGGCTTTTTGCTGGCTTTGTTGTGCGTCTTTGGCGTAGTTAAGCACCGACAAGCCGGCTTCTTTCGCACTGCTATGTTGACTGTCACTGCCACTGCATACCCCAACTGGGTTAAAAGCAAGGCGTTTTAATGTGTCTCTTAGCTGGGTGAAATCAAGCGTTGCATCTTGGATTGCTTCAAGATTGATAACGATGGGCGCGCCTGCGAAAAACTTCGGAGCTTGCGCTATTTTAGCATCAAGCTGTTCAGATAAGGCTGCAAGATCCGGTGTTAATAACCGCAACACGGATAACGTGAAGAGATTCCCTTTTAATTCGAATAATTGTTCCGACATAAGCGCTCGTATTCGTGTGGCCGAATTATTTGTTATCGCTTATCTGTGGCGCTGCCATTTTTAACTTGGCAGTCGCAAACAGTGATGAGCGTTGAGCTTTGGCCACTAAACTTACCACATAGATTAGCTCTCATGGTATAGTGTCAAGGTGTGTTTCGCAACAATTTAAAGGCCTTAAGATGCTGTGTGCCATATACAAGAGCAAGAAAAAAGCAGATACCTATTTATATGTACCCAAACGTGATCATTTTGACGATGTTCCTGAGCCGCTGATGGACAGTTTTGGGTCGCCAGAATTTGTGATGTTGATTAATTTAGCAACAAAAGAGCGCTTGGCGCTTGCTGATATTGACAAGGTTAAGGCTGAATTAAGCGACAACGGGTTCTATTTGCAACTACCACCGCCAACTGAGAATATGTTGGACGAATTAAGACAGCAAAATGGAGTAGAGCGTGATTAACACCATCAGCAAGTACATCGCCAGCGCCTTCAAGCCTGTTGCCTTATCCACCTTATGTGTGGCTGGCGCAGCAACAATTACTTTTCCGTCTCTGGCAAACTCGCAGGTAGCAAGTGTTGAACAACAACAGGTGCAGTTTGACGCCTATGTTAAAAAACTGCGCTCCGAAGCGCTGGAAAAAGGCTATGACGCAGCCTTAATTGATTCGGCGTTCGCCACTATAGAGTTTAAGCCTAAGGTGATCAGCGCCGATAAAAACCAGCCTGAGGTCAAAGAAACCTTAGAGACTTATCTACCAAAACGGGTGCCTCAGTGGAAAATAGACCGCGCCCGTAAACTCTATAAAGAGCATAAACATACACTGGAAGAAGTGGCTGATAAATTTGGCGTGCAAGCCCGCTTCATCGTTGCGTTGTGGGGGTTAGAAAGTAACTTTGGTCGTATTCAAGGTGGCCACCCAGTGATCTCAAGTTTAGTGACACTGGCTTATGATGGCCGCCGCGAGGCGCTATATAAACGCCAACTTTGGGCGGCGTTAGATATTCTTAAAGACGGCCATATCGATCTTGAACATTTCAAGGGTTCTTGGGCCGGGGCTATGGGGCAAACACAGTTTATGCCAAGCTCCTTTAATGCCTATGCCGTAGACTACAACGGCGATGGCCGCAAGGATATCTGGACCACCGAGGAAGATGCGTTTGCCTCCATCGCCAATTACTTAAAAAGCGTGGGTTGGAATGACTCGCTGACCTGGGGACGACAGGTAAAATTACCCGAGGATTTTGACAGCAACGCTATATTGCAGCGCGGTACCCGCAGCCATAAGCAATGGTTGCAGTACTGGCGCGAGTCCGAGCGCAGTTTAGCGCAGTGGCAAGCACTCGGTGTGCGGCGCATGGATGGCAGCGACTTACCGCAGCGTGATATCACAGCGGCGATGGTGATGCCAGATAATGTCGATGGGCGTATGTATTTAGCCTACGATAATTATAAAGCACTAATGAACTGGAACCGTTCATATTATTTCGCCACCAGTGTCGGCTATTTATCTGACCGCATCGGTTACCCACCGGTGGAGTAACTTCACACTGGCGTGGCAACACGCTAATTTGCTACACTACGCCCCGGTTCAAAGGGGCGTTTTTATGTTAGAAGATAAGTTTTGGCAGACCAAGTCGTTGGCACAGATGAGTGACCAAGAGTGGGAAGCGATTTGTGATGGCTGTGGTAAATGCTGTTTAAATACCTTTATTGACAGCGACGAAGAACAACAAGAAGACTTCGCTGCCACTACCGAGCTGCGCCCTGGCGAGCAGCTTATCTATACCAACATTGTGTGTCAGTATTTGGATAACAAAACCTGCAACTGCACCGAGTATGCAAACCGCCAGCGCTTAGTTCCCTCATGTGTGAAGCTCACCAAAGACAACATCGACGATATCTTCTTTATGCCTAACAGTTGCAGTTATCGACGACTGCAAGAGGGTCGTGGCTTGGCCAGTTGGCACCCGCTACTTAATAAGGGCAAAAAGTCGAAGATGCACAGCGCCGGGATCAGCGTACGTAACAAAACAGTAAAAGACTGTGATGTTGATCTCGAGTACTTCGAGGACCATATCGCTCAATGGCCACAAAACGACTGCGATTAACGCTTTAGACTCAAAGCGGTGATGAAAGCTGAGCGCAAGCGCTCACCCTCGTGGTGTCGACGCCTGTTCGGGCTTAGTCTACTCAATGTCGAATTGCTAATTTCATTGGCCGATATGTTCGCTTAGCCGTTACTTTCCTGTCGCAGATTCATTCGTAGCAATACAAAAGCCGAATGTTAGTTGTATGTAACTTGGAACGTTCCAGTAAATATACTGTGATCTTGTTATGTGGATGTGTAGAATCCGAGACAACAAGTAGAAGGAGAACAACACGTGAGTGAGATGAATAATAATCAGGCTTACGTTGCATCGGCAGATAAACAAAGCAACTATACTTTGCCGCTTGTAGCGATGACCACCTTGTTTTTTCTGTGGGGTTTTATCACCGTTTTAAACGATTTACTGATCCCCAGATTGAAAGCAGTTTTTGACTTAACCTATACCGAAGCTATGCTGATCCAGTTCTGCTTCTTTGGCGCATATTTCATTATGTCGTTGCCAGCGGGTTACTTAGTTAAGCGATTTGGCTATAAGAACGGTGTTGTCAGTGGCTTAATCGTTGCCTCTATCGGCTGCTTACTGTTTTACCCAGCCGTCGCCGTACACGAGTATTGGTTGTTTTTAGGCGCACTATTTGTGTTAGCTTCTGGGGTGACCATTCTACAAGTGTCTGCTAACCCCTATGTGGCCGCATTAGGCCCGGCGCAAACCGCCTCCAGTCGATTAAATTTGGCGCAGGCTCTTAATTCGTTAGGCACCACTGTGGGGCCTATTATCGGCAAAATTTTATTGTTTGGCGGCAGTGCTGCGCTGGTTACCGAGGCTGCAACGGCGGACACGGTAAAAATTCCTTATTTAATGCTCGCCGCCGCGCTATTAACGATTGCCGTTGTCTTTGCGGTGTTGAAGCTGCCTGTGATCAAAGAGCACACTGAGGAATTCGACTGCAAAGCCAAAAACCACTCTTTATTCGAAGCCCCTCACTTGGTTTTCGGTGTTGGCGCTATCTTTTGTTATGTTGGCGGCGAAGTAGCCATTGGTAGTTTTCTAGTTAATTACTTTGGCGAAGCGCACATTGCTGGTCTAGCTGAGCACGAGGCGGCCCACCTCATTTCTTATTACTGGGGCGGTGCCATGGTCGGGCGCTTTATTGGCTCGGCAGCATTACAAAAAATTGCGCCGCACAAAGCACTACTCTTTAATGCTGTGGCCACCATTGTATTGCTGCTTGTCACTATTAATAGCCAAGGGATGGTGGCCATGTGGTCTGTACTGGCTATCGGCTTGTTTAATTCAATTATGTTCCCCACCATTTTCACACTTGCTATTGCGGCTCTTAGCTCACTCACCAGTCGCGGCTCGGGGTGGTTATGCTTGGCCATTGTTGGTGGTGCGTTAATTCCTCTCGTCCAAGGTTATGTAGCCGACACTGTGAGTTTGCAGTTAAGCTTCTACGTGCCGCTTGTGTGTTACGTATATATCGCTTGGTATGCGATGAGTACACCCAAGTTACAAGGGAAGTGGCAAGAGAAAATCGAAAAATAGCAGTACGATATATTTAAGCTTTGAAACACCGCCCTGATGCTTGTCAGGGCGGTTTTGTTTTAAGGTCGGTGAATACGTATTCATTACCCCTATTTACTAGTACGAGCTGGAACGTTCCATTTTGTCTTTCACCTATTTTTTGGCTCCCAACAAGCTTGCTACCAAACGTTCTCCTTTGTAATAAGGGGTATACACAGATGAGTTCGCGCACGAGCGCCTGTGCGGGCAGTTAGCGTCACCTATATGGCACAATTGTTACAGCTGTAATTAAACTGTATTAATAGCGCAACACCACTGTCACTTTCCTTCTCTACACTCTCGCACATCTTACATTCGTGTCGGATTTCCGGCTAAGCATTCGAGCTAAACATAAGGTGTATGCGATGAAAGGCGTTAAACCCCTGATATTAGCCACAGTTGTGGCGGCCATCAGCCCCGTGCTGATGGCTAATGAACTGGATACTGTTAAAAACAAAAGCAGTGAAATTAATGAGTTGGCGAAAAAATCTCAAAATAAAATCGATAACATCGTTGATTCAATGCAAAACCGCTTGCAAAAGTTTAAGGCACTCAACAAAGAAATAGACGGCCTCAGCGTCTACAACGCACAGTTGCAAAAGCAAATTGCCAATCAAGTTGAAGAAATGGACAACCTTAACGCGTCGATGGACCAAGTATCGGTGATCGAGCGACAAATCACGCCACTGATGTTGCGAATGATCAATGGCCTTGAACAGTTTGTTGCCCTAGATGTGCCTTTTTTACAGCAAGAGCGCAGCGAGCGCATTGCTAAGTTGCATGCGTTGATGGACCGCGCTGACGTGGCATCAAGTGAAAAGTTCCGCCGTGTGCTCGAAGCCTATCAGGTTGAGGTCGACTATGGTCGCACCATCGAGGCCTATACCGCTTTACAGGATGTAGATGGCAAAGAACGCGAGGTTGATTTCCTGCGCATTGGTCGCTTAGAGCTTATTTATTTGACCCGTGATGGCCAGCAAGCCGGCGCCTGGGATAAAGAACAAAAAGCGTTTGTAAAACTGGATGATTCGGCTATTAGCCAAATTAACAAAGGTCTGCGTATTGCCCGTAAACAGCTAGCCCCAGACATGTTAACCCTGCCTATCCAAGCTGCGGAATAAGAGGTACCGACAATGAAATTAATGAAACAGTTTACCCGAAGCGCAGCCTTGGTTGCCACTTTGGCGTTATCGCACTCTGCTTTAGCCGCAGACGCTATGGATTTAGATGCGCTATTAAAAACACTCGAGCAGGGTAAAGTTGCCCAGTCTGCGGAAAATAAAGAGCGTGAGCAGGCATTTATGTCCCGCGAAAACGAACAATTACAGATGCTGCGTCAGGCCGAGCAAACTCGCAACGCCAAGCTTCAAGAGTCTGAACAACTAGAAACGCGTTTTGAAGAAAACGAAGTGAAACTTGCGCAGCTATCCGATACCTTGCAAAACCGCATGGGCACACTCAAAGAATTGTTTGGTGTGCTGCAGCAAGAAGCAGGCGAGAGTGCCAATAAGTTTGCTACTTCTGTTATCTCAGCACAGCTTCCAGGGCGTGATGAGTTCATGGAAGAAATGGCCCAAAAAATGGGTTCAAGTTCCAAACTTGCTTCTATCGAAGACATCGAGAAGGTGTGGTTTGAGCTGCAGCGAGAGATGACCGAGCAGGGCAAAGTCAAACGCTTTAATACCGAAGTGATCGTTGCCGGCGGCGCTAAAGAAAACAAAGAAGTGCTGCGTGTCGGCGCATTTAACCTTATTGCCGATGGCAAGTACCTTGAGTACAACAATGTCACCGATACCTTATCTGAATTGACTCGCCAGCCCGTAGACCGTTACACCGCCAGTGCACAAGACTTACAACAAGCCACTGACGGCTTTGTACAGTTCGCGTTGGACCCAACGGGTGGCTCTATTTTGGGCCTACTAGTACAGGCTCCAGGTACTGAAGAGCGGGTGCACCAAGGCGGCACTGTGGGTTATGTGATTCTCGCGGTTGGCGCATTGGCGCTATTAATCGCCATTGAGCGATTCATTTCTTTGCTTATTATTGGCAGCAAAATTCGTCGCCAGCTTAAAGACGATGTTGCCCGCGACGATAACCCGCTTGGACGTGTGATGAAGGTGAAAGACCAATACCCTCACGTGGCGCACGATACCCTTGAGCTGAAACTGTCCGAAGCAATTTTACGCGAGATGCCAAAAATAACGCGTAACCTCACGCTTATTAAAATCATCTCTGTGGTGGCGCCGCTGCTGGGCTTACTCGGTACGGTCACTGGTATGATTAATACCTTCCAAGCGATTACCTTATTTGGCACCGGCGACCCTAAATTAATGGCTGGGGGCATATCTCAGGCCTTAGTGACAACGGTACTAGGTTTGGTCGTCGCTATACCGACGGTATTCCTTTATACCCTGCTTAATACACGCTCAAAGAACTTGTTGCTCATTTTGCAAGAGCAAAGTGCCGGTCTTATTGCTGAGCGCAGCGAAAAGGGAGCGTAAATCATGGTGCTATTGATTGATTGGATCAATGCAATTCGTGATTTTCTCGATACGGGTGGCCAGGTGCTCCTGGTCATCGGCATCCTCATCTTTGCCATGTGGTTGCTGATTTTGGAGCGCTTTATGTACTTCTTCCATGGCTATGGCAAGTACAAAAAATCGGTGCGCACCCAGTGGCAAAACCGCAGTGAGCGTAACAGCTGGAATGCCGAGCAAATTCGCCAAGCGATGATCTCACGGGCGGGAATGAAGCTTAACGCTAATCTTGCTCTGATCAATGTCATGGTTGCACTGTGTCCGCTGCTCGGTCTGCTAGGTACGGTAACCGGCATGATTGAGGTATTTGACGTTATGGCTATTACTGGCACCGGCAGTGCCCGTTCCATGGCCTCTGGGGTGTCGAAAGCGACTATCCCTACCATGGCCGGGATGGTCGGCGCGTTGTCTGGGGTGTTTGCCTCAACCTTTTTACAGCGCCGCGCCAAACGAGAAGTCGAATTGTTAGAAGATAAAATGGTCTTGGACCACTAGTTGCGATGATGCCTGTGCTTGGGCACAGGCAAGGAGAAAAAAATGAGAGCCCCTTTAGGTAAAATATTTCAAGAAGAAGAAGCAGAAGAAATTAACATGACGCCGATGCTGGATGTGGTCTTCATCATGCTTATTTTCTTTATCGTTACCGCGTCTTTTGTCAAAGAGTCGGGTATTGATGTAAACCGCCCAGAAGCGGCAACGGCGGTGAAAAAGGAGCGCGCCAATATTCTTGTCGCTATCTCTGATAAGGGCGAGGTGTGGATCAATAAACGGGAAGTAGACGTGCGCGCGGTGCAAGCGAATATCGAACGTTTAAAAGCCGAAAACCCACAAGGCAGTGTGGTGATTCAAGCGGATAAGAAAGCCACTACTGATACCCTGATCAAGGTGATGGATGCCGCCAGAGCTGCGGGCGTATTTGACGTGTCGATTGCGGCTCAAGAGGCCTAAGGAGCAGCCATCATGCGTTATTTTATCGCCCTGATAGTCGCTGCGGTGGTGACCTTTATGCTGTTTTTAGGCATGCAGGCATTAATCTCCGGTGGCGAGGGAGCCATGACTGAGCCAGCTAAAGGCAACGTACTTGATTTTGTGCGCCTTAAGCAAGAAGAAACCGTCGAGAAAAAAGAGCGTAAACCGCAGAAACCACCGAAGCCAAAAGAGCCGCCGCCACCGATGGACTCGCCGCAAACACAAAGCAGCGATCCTAACGCCAGCAGCGGTAATTTTGACTTTGCTGCCGATGTCAGTGCTGATGTCGACATTGGTAAAGGCTTGGCGCTAGAAAGCAGCGACGGTGAGTATTTGCCCATTGTTAAAGTCTCGCCTGTGTATCCACGCCGAGCTTTATCACGCGGTATTGAAGGTTATGTCATTGTCGAATTTACAGTGACTAAACAAGGCACCGTACGCGACCCGAAGGTACTTAAAGCCGAGCCTGAGAGTATTTTCGATAGAGCTGCAATGGATGCGGCTAAAAAATTCAAATACAAGCCGCGTATCGTTAATGGCGAGGCGGTAGAAGTGGCAGGGGTGCAAAACCGCATCACCTTCCAAATCAACGGTTAATGAGTGTGCCCTTTAGTGGGCACCTGTTGCGATTAAGAGGTTTACCATGACAAAACTGAACTCATTGCTGCTATTTGCAGGGTTAACATCGGCGACGTTAGTGTTGCCGAGCATGGCCAGTATGATCCCCGGGATGGCGCTCGCCAGCGCCCATGCAGAGCAAAAAACCAAACGCGTGCCGGCACTGCGCGATAAGGTTTATAGCCAATTAGCGCGGGCACAAAAGCTCGCTGATGACGGGGATGTAAAAGGCGGGCTAGCGGCACTTGACTCTGTTAAAGAGCGTGCTTCAAGCATGAATAGCTACGAAAAGGCCATGATGTACAATTTTTATGGCTTCATTTACTACAATGAAAACCGCTTGGGTGAAGCCATTGATGCTTTTGAAAATGTTGTTGCTCAGACGGATATTCCTGAAAGTTTAACGCTCAGCACGCTGTTTTCATTGGCGCAGCTGTCGATGGCCAACGATGATTATCAAGGGGTGATTGATTACCTGACCCGTTGGGATAAGGTCAATACCAAAGCGCAGCCTGACAGTTATTACGTGCTGAAATCTCAAGCCTATTACCAAATGAGCCAATATCAGGATGCGTTGGCAGCGATAAACACAGCTATTGCACTTGCGGAAAAAGACGGGAAAACACCGAAGGAAAACTGGCTGGTATTGCAACGTGCTTTGTATTACTCATTACAACAACCAGAGCAGGTTGTGGCGGTGATTGAGAAAATGATTGCGCTTTACAACAAGCCCGAATACTGGCTGCAATTAAGCGGTATGTATGGCGAGGTTGGACGAGAGAAAGAGCAACTGGCTACTATTGAGGCTGCTTATCAGCAAGGCTTTGTAACCAGCAAATCGGATTTACGAAACTTAGCCCAGGTTTATATGTTCAACGGCTTACCTTATAAGGCTGCAAAAGTTATGAAAACCGCGCAAGCCAAAGGTGTCGTCGCAGATAATGTTAAAAACAATGCCTTCATAGCAGAAGCTTTTGTACAAGCCAAAGAAGAGCGCAAGTCCCTTGCTTACTTTGAAAAAGCGGCTAAGCAAAGCCAAGAAGGTATTTATGACCAACGCCTTGCTGAGGTGCACTTGAATCTCGAGCAATATGCAGAGGCGGCGGATGCGGCCAGGGCAGCTCTGGAGAAAGGGGGTCTACAGCATGAGTCTAATGCGTATGTGGCGTTAGGGATGGCGCAGTTTAACTTACAGAACTTTGACGCCTCTATTTTGGCCTTCGAACAGGCGGAGAAACACAAGCGCTCTGAGCGCTTGGCGCAACAATGGATAAAATACGTAAAAAATGAAAAGCTGCATGCTGAGACATTAAAGCAGGCGCTTTTATAAAGTGTTTTATGATTAGGTATAATAGAGTTAGTTAATATAAATATTAAATAACTGTGCCTGGTCTTTAACAACCATAATCGCAACACCAAAGCCGCCCTCGGGTGGCTTTTATCTTTTTAAGTAACAATATTAATAACTTAATCATGTCATCATATGTTTAAATAAGTGTCACTTCATTGTCATAAAGCCACCGTATTGTATGTCGTAACTTTTAAATGCGTTAACAATAATTGACATTCAACGGAGTATAACAATGAAACTATCTGACTTATTCAAGGTCAGCCTAGTGGCTTCAGCAGTCACACTGGCAGCATGTGGCGGCGACATCGAAATCACCCCAACTGTAAATGACAACAGCACAAATACAGATAACAGTGTTAATAATTCAAACAATACATCTGGTGGTGACAACTCCGATGATTTTGAATGTGCCAGCTACGAGTCTGACTCTGGTACGGTCCAAGGTGTATTTGATGGTCGTGACTGTATTTACAATGACTCCTTTGCCAGTAAAACTATTGAAATCACCAGTAACATTACGTTCTCTGAAATCCCAGATAATGGTGTGCACTTATTTGAGCAAGCACTGTTAATCGGTGAAGATGGCAACACCACAGAAGGTTTTGAAATTCCAGCAAATGGCCCAACGCTAACAGTTGAGCCTGGTGCTACCTTGGCCTTCCAATCTGGCGAAGCCATTATTCGTATCGCTCGTGGCGCAAAAATCCAAGCTAATGGCACCGAAGAGAAACCTATTACGTTCACTTCAGCTAATGCCTTCGACCGCTTTGATAGCGCAGGTGAAGGTGCTCGCTATGCAGATTGGGGCGGTATCATCATTAACGGTAATGGCATCACTGACCAATGTACTGATGCAGAGCGTGATGCAAGCACTTGTAACGTTGCCTCTGAGGGGATCACTAGCTACTTCGGTGGTGACGACAATACTGATTCTAGCGGTAGTATCAAGTGGGCCAAAATTTGGTATGCAGGTTCAGGTCCTAAAGTAGGGGGTGAAGGCGATGACCTTAATTCACTTACATTAAATGCAGTGGGTTCAGGTTCAGAGTTTGAATACCTGCATATTCACCAAGGTTTCGATGATGGTATTGAATTCTTTGGCGGTGCAGCGACGATTAAGCACATTGTTGTTACCGATACGCAGGATGATTCATTCGACTTTGATGCGGGTTGGCAGGGTGCAGGTCAATTCTTATATGTACAACATGGTACTGTGACCTTGAACGACGGCACTGTGGTGAACATGGGCAACAACGGTTTCGAATCTGATGGTGTTAAGGGCGAGTCTTCACCGCAAGTGGGCCCAACTAACCCGACCCTTGCTAACATCACCATCGTGACCACAGATGGCAATTCTGTGCGAGATGATGACCCTTCGCAAGCTTACAAGTTCGACGATGAGTTCAATGCCAGCATTTACAACGCCTTATTGGTTAAGAAAAATGCGGTAAACAGCAGCTGTATTCAAGTGACTTCTGATGGCGAAAAGCAAGCCGATAACATCATGTTTAATAACTCAGTGATGGCGTGCTCTTCAAACTTCACCGATACAGATACATTCGCAGCGGGCCCATTAGCAGGGCAAACCAAGGCGTCTTGGTTCGAAAATAGCGGCAGTAGCGAAATTTTGACTGATGATGTATCGGTATTGGCTGAAAATGGCTTTGCAACAAACACTGCCTCAGCAGATGTTTCAATTAATGCCAACGATTTAAGTGGCCTAGACTCAAGCTTCTTTGAGAGCGTAGATTACATCGGCGCGGTATCTGATCAGGACACAAGCTCTAGCTGGTATAAGTGGGTTGAGACTGCTGTTAATGCAGCGGCTCAAGACTAAAAGCCTAGTTATTTAGAGTGTTAAATTGAGGCGCCTTGGTGCTTGAGCAAAGCAGTAGGCGCCTATTTTTTGTCAAACTGATTAGGATGTATATCATGTTTAAACAACATAGGCTGAGCAAACTCACCCTCGCGGTTGGCCTGGGATTGTTTGTCCACACTAATGGCCTAATCGCAGCTGAAGCAGAGCTCGCAGCGAACGATGAAATAGAAGAGGTTGTGGCTGTAGGAACTCGGCTTCAAGGAAGCGCTGCAGCTGTGGTTGAAGAACGAAAAAATCAGGCATTCGTTGCTGATATTCTCGGAGCCGAGCAACTATCACGTACTGGCGACAGTGACGCTGCCTCAGCGCTTCGTCGTGTGACAGGCCTGACATTAGTTGATGGTAAGTTTATTTATGTTCGTGGTCTGGGCGAGCGTTATTCCAGTGCTAGATTGAATGGTGCCTATATCCCTAGCCCCGACCTCACTCGCAACGTCGTGCCGCTGGATATCTTCCCAGCAAGCATCATAGAAAGTATGGCGGTGCAAAAAGCCTACTCTCCCGATATGCCTGCGGCGTTCGGTGGCGGTAACATAGACATCAGAACCAAATCCATCCCCAACGATTTTGTTGCCGGAGTGGAGTTGGGCGTTGGCTATAACACAACAGCGGATGAAGGCTATACCTATGATGGTAATGATGCCGGCGTTCCTCAAGCAATGAAAGATGCGATTGTTCGCTATCAAGGAAACTTTAGCATCAACAATATAGTTAACAGAGACTATTTGCAGGACAATGAGCAAGGAACGCGTGCTCAGCAAGCGACCGCTATCAATAACCAATTGTTAAAGTCATTGCCACGAAACTATGGCCTGAAAGAAGAGTCACTTGACCCTGAAATGGGCGTCAAAGCGCACATTGGCAATAGCTTTGAAGAGGATTACTTCGGCGGTCGTATTGGCTTTTTACTATCAGGTGCGTATGTTAACGAATGGGATGCACAAACTCGCTTTTCATCTGTGATTGCACAAGATGTCGATAGCAGTTGTGCGACTAGCCTAGATTCTGCCGAGCAGGTTGCAAACTCGTGCTATAACACCGTGAAAAATTCGACAGTAACGACCGAGAACGAGCGTTATAACGCCACGGCAAGCCTTGGTTACACCTTCGATACACATAGTATTTCTGCTCAACAACTCTATATTGTCGATAATGAAGACGAAACGGAAGTAGCGATTTCACAAAGCCCGGCGGGCAGTTCAACGTTTACCATTGCCGGTGACGGGTTAGCTAATCGCAATCACGAATTCAATCTTGAAGAGCGGAAGCTCAATGTATCCCAGTTCCTTGGACAGCATACTTTCTTGGATTTATGGGGAGTCGGCTTTGATTGGCAGTATACGCGTTCGAAAGCAACCACAGATATTCCCACCAACGTTGATTTTGAGTTTCGCGATCAATACGGCGAAAACGGTCGTTACGCGGGGTCTGAGATCACCGGGGACGACAACCGCGTAATCATGTCATACACCGATATGGAAGAACGTGTAACTTCCTATGGTGGTAACTTTAACTTGCCTTTGATGTTTGATGGTGTCGATGTCGAGTTTAAGGTAGGTTATGACTTTTCGGATCGAGCAAGAATCTACAACACTTCTAGCTTCACAGTGAACAACAGTGCTGGTGCTGCGATCAATGTCAACGATGGCAGTCGCGATCCGCTGACTAACAGCGGCTATTTAAGCGATCAATTTATCGATGGCAACGCCATTTTGGTCGATTTTAACGAACCAACGCCACCAGATGCTGATGACTATATTGCTGGTCAAAAGATTGATGCTGGCTATGGCTCATTCGATGTAATGTATGACCAATGGTTGCGCATTAGCGGCGGTATACGATATGAGGAGTTCAAACAAACCTCAGTTGGTACGTCTAGCCTTATTTTTGATGGCGAAGATTTGCAAACGATTTGGTCTGCCGAGAACATTGAAGATGGCACTATCTTAGAAGATGATTGGTTCCCCGCATTGTCATTAACTTATATTGGCGCAGAGCAATATCAAGTTCGAGCCGGTTACGGTGAAACCGTAGTGCGCCCTGACTTTCGTGAAGTGGTCCCTGTCACCTATTTTGATCCGCTAACCGATATTCGTACTTTCGGTCGCGTCGGTCTTAAGAGCAGTCCGATTAAGAATTACGACCTTCGCTACGAATTCTACGGTGAAGCAGGGAACTCCTACAGTGTCGCTGCCTTTTATAAGGATATAGAAGCACCCATTGAGACCGTTTTGCGTATTGGTGATGAAGACTACTCCGCGACCTTCGTCAATGGTGAAACTGCTGAGGTGTATGGTATAGAAGCAGAATGGCTTCAAGATCTGACGTTCTTGAGCGATGGACTATTTACCAGCGGTAATATTACTTTAAGTGATTCCGAAGCGAAGATAGATCCTGCTTTAGCCGGAAACCTAACTAACCCAACTAAGCGTATGACGGGTCACTCTGAATACGTCGTCAATATGCAGCTAAATTACGACTCTGCTGATGGCGTTCATAGTGCGTCATTGGTCTATAACGTGTTTGGTGAGCGTATCCTCGCCGCTGGCGTAGCGGGGCGTGATGATGCCTATGAGCAACCATTTCACTCGTTAGACTTAGTGTACACGTGGTACCCAGATTTCAACTCTAAAGTGAAATTCAAAGTCCAAAACCTGTTAGACGAGCAAAAAGAAGTGACGCAGTCAGACATCGTAGTGCGTTCACGTGAAGAAGGCGTAGAATTCAGCGTAAGTTATGCATATGAGTTCTAGTTTCAGGTAACAACAAAGAAAAGCCCAGCCAGTGCTGGGCTTTTTTATATGGTATTAACGGCATTTAATAGTCGCATAAAGAGGATAACACTGGTTTTTGCTGCCCGTACTTTTTTTAATCCACGCACTGCCATACCAGTCATAATCAGCATAAGACGATTCATCTTCGCCACAGGTAACGGTACTTCCAGAAACTTCCTGATTGTGACCGCGTGCTTCACAAAAGGTGTTGCCATTGGTTGAGCCCACAAAGAAGGACTCTAAACGCCCATTAACCCACACTTTCGGGCCATAATAGGTCACTGTTGAAGCGGCTAATGAACCTTGTTTGTTGAGCATATTCACTTCAGCGCGCGTAAAGCTTACTTGCTCTTGGTCTGGTGCTGCCAAATTGACCGCTGAGTTTTGAGCTGAGGCTGTTGATGATAGTGCTGCGACAGTCAGTGCCGCGATAGAGGTTACGAATAAATTCATGACTAGTTCCTTGTTTAATTGTTAATGCACACCTCCGACTGCCTGTGTACCTACTTACTACACCATCAAGTGTTTTCAAAATGGCGACAGAATGGTTAATAAATTGTGACTAGCTAATAGGGTGATATTAGCTATATGAAATAATTTTAAGTTGTATCTAACCCACTAGTGCCTGGGGCGTTGCAGTGCTATTGTCAGAGATTCTCAGTGCTCGCTGGGTCTCACGCAATATGAATAAACTTGTAAGTAAGAGGAATCTGTAATGAAAAAAGTAGGCTTAGTAGGCTGGCGGGGGATGGTTGGCTCCGTACTGCTAGAGCGGATGCAACAAGAAAATGATTTTACTCATATTGATGTGACCTTTTTTACCACTTCACAGACAGGACAGTTGGGCCCGGCAATTGGCGGCGATGCTAAACCTTTGTTGAGCGCCTACGATGTTGACGCGCTCAAGGGCATGGATGTTGTTGTGACCTGTCAAGGTGGCGATTACACCAATGAAGTCTATGGTAAATTGCGCGACAGTGGTTGGCGCGGGTATTGGATTGATGCCGCCTCGGCGCTGCGTATGAGCGACGAGAGCATTATTGTGCTCGACCCGGTGAATCATGATGTTATCGAGCAAGGTCTCGAACAAGGTGTAAAAACCTTCGTCGGTGGTAATTGCACGGTATCGTTGATGCTGTTGGCATTGGGGGGCTTGTTTGAACAAGATTTAGTTGAGTGGGTCAGCCCTATGACCTATCAAGCGGCCTCCGGCGCCGGTGCGCGCAATATGAAAGAATTACTTAAGCAAATGGGTGATATTCATGGTGTCGTTGCCTCGCAACTTGCCGACCCTGCGAGCGCTATTTTAGAAATAGACAAGCTAGTTGCGAATAAGATGAAAGATGGTTCACTGGATTATGATCAGTTCGGTGTGCCACTAGCAGGTAGCTTGATCCCCTGGATTGATGTGCCAATGCCGTCGGGGCAAAGCAAAGAAGAGTGGAAGGCTGAAGTAGAAGCCAATAAAATTTTGGGTTCCTCGAAACAACCGATCCCGGTTGATGGCTTATGCGTGCGTGTAGGTATGATGCGCTGCCACGCTCAGGCACTGACCATCAAATTGCGTGAGGATGTTAGCGTTAGCAAAATAGAGCAAATTCTTGCGAGTCACAACGAATGGGTGGATGTCATTGCCAACGAGCGTGGTGCCTCGAGCGAAGAGTTGAGCCCTGTCAATGTCACCGGTACTTTGCGTATCCCTGTTGGCCGTATTCGTAAGCTCAGTATGGGGCCTCGTTACATCAGTGCATTTACGGTGGGCGATCAGCTACTATGGGGAGCGGCAGAACCGCTTAGAAGAATGCTAAAAATTATCTGTAACGGGTACTAAGCTGCTGTAAATAGGGCACTTTTGTGCCTTTTTATTATTCCTAGCTAGACTTTTACCAGCGCATTTCCTAGTATACCTGCAATGTGTTGGTAGGAGTCTTGCCTGTGCGTTTTATTGTTGGCTTATTTGTCCTTGTTAGTGCGCTCAGTGTGTCTGCTCACGAGTTGAAGGGCAGCTTACCAGATCATTACCCTCCTTATAGTATCGTAGGTGATACCACCAAAGGCATTATTCCTGACCTATTAGTGGCGCTGAACTCGTTTAGTGATCATGCCTATAAAGCGCAGCCAAATACCTCACGGCGCTCATTAAAGTTGTTACACGAAGGGCAAATTCATTACCGCTTTGATTCCGAGCGCTGGGTTGCAAACGCCAGTCACTATTATTGGAGTGACGCGATAGTTGAAGTGAATGATGTGTTTGTTTATCCGGCAAGCGGCCCAGCAATCAATGATATAAAACAACTGCAAAGGTTAGCAAACGACCGCCAAAAGCCGTTGCGAATTGGAACCCGCTTCGACTACCACTATCCAACTTTAATGCCGCTGCTTAATAACGGCAACATGGTCCGTGATAACTTTTACTCTGAAATAAATATGCTAAAAGCCCTGGCAGACAAAGAGCATGGGCAACTCAGTGCTGTTGTAATTGCAGAGCATGTTTATGATTATCTGTTGAGGTCAAGACCTGAGCTGGTGGGTGAATTAGTTAAAAGTAACCGCCCCATAGACACAGCTCTTTACCAGTTTCAGTTTCCAAAAACTGATAACGGGCGTATCAATATGCTTTATACTAACCGCTTATTAGATAAGTTAAGGCGTAATGGCGAGTTGGAAAAAATAGTTAATAACTATACCCAGTAATAGGTTTATTTAAGCCACTGTTTAATAAGTTCAGCAATTGCCTTATGATGGTCCTGCGCATAGCAAGAGATAACTTTTTTTTGGCGCTTGCTCTGGTCCAATTTTGACTGCTTTTTTTGATGTAAGCGTGCGAAGGGACCTTGTTTTGATTTATCATTCATTGTTTTCTAACTACTGCCTAATGACTAAATTCAGCTATATTTTACCCGTGGTGTGTATGCTCTCCCTGAGTGCTTGTAAGGGCACCCAGCGTTATCATGAAACCCAATCTCAACGCTTAGACGAGTGTGCATATAAAAATGATGATGACTATTTTGCGTGCTTAGAGCAACAAAAACAGAACTATCAGCGGTTTCAACAACAGCGTCAACAAGAAAATAATTAAGCTAAATATTTCATAGTGTTGAAATACCTACCTATACTTTTAACTTCCGCTTTAAAAATATTTATGCTGGCATGGAAGTTAACAACAAGAAAAAGCGTTTTACAATACGCGTTACACTAATAACAACCTTCATATTTGCTTGTGCCTTCACGGCTATTGCGGCTATATCACTACACTATTACTTTAGTAGTAGTCTTGCAAAAAACGCAGCGGCAACGCAGTTTGAATTAATCGCCACTCAGGTTGCCAGCCAAGCGCGACGTCAAGAGCAGGCTGCGGTAAGCCTCGCCAATGTAATTAAGCTGCAAAATATTCGCGGTGCGAGATCCATTAGCGGCGAGCAACTAGCTCGCTTTAGTGCTTTATTAAGTGCTCAAGAAGAGGTGTTTTCATTATTTTACGGCTTTAGTAACGGCGATTACTTTGAAATATCTAATTTAGAGTCCACTCCCGGGATTAGGCGCGTGTGGGGTGCAGCACCTAACGACCGCTGGGTTGTTGTACAAATATATGGTCAGGGCGGCGATAGGAAAAGGTATACCCAATTTCTCGACTCCAAGCTTAACGTTCGAATACAAACTGAGGAGCCAACAGACTACGATGCTCGGCAAAGGCCGTGGTTTAAGAACGCATCACATCAAAGTGTAAATAAAATGCCCCCCTATATGTTTAGCTTTATAGGTCGCCCTGGCACGAGTTACGCGATTACCGGCAAAAATAACGTGGTAGCGGGGACCACCGTGCTGCTATCTTCTTTGTCTCGATACATGGACATACCTGATTATACCCTAACCGGCAATGGCTATTTATTTGATGACAATGGGGAAGTCAGTATAGAGCAACGTGTTGATGCGCCATCAGAACTCAACGTGACACCTATCACCTTAGACGATCGTCAGCGTGCTTATTTAGATAAAGTCGGTACTTTGCGAGTAGGGGTTATGGATGATTACCCTCCATTTGAGTACTCAGTGTCGGGGCAACCTCGGGGTTACAGTGTTGAGCATATTCGTTTATTGGCGAGGAAACTGGGGGTCGAGCTGCAATTTATCAATGGCTATCGGTTTCCGGAACTAGTGGAGCAGTTAAAGTCCGGCAAAATAGATATGTTACTTGGACTTATGAAAAACGAAGAGCGTGAGCAATTTTGTGTATTTGCAAATGGCCACTATGAAACAAGGATAATTGCCACCATGCGCGAGGGGGAGGCACAAGGGCAACAACGTTTAAGTGACTTTAAAGAGTTACGTATTGCCGCGCAAAAAGGCTACGCAGTGACAAAGTTTTTAAAAGCGCGTATGGGCAACGCCCACTTTATTGAATACAACGATACCCTCGATGCGCTGAAGGGTCTAAACAGAGGGGAAGTTGATGTTGTGTTCGATGATGAGGTGGTTATTAACTATATTCAAGCTTACTTCTATATTGAAGGGCTTGAAAAAGTAACCCAAATTAGTGAACTAAAATCACAAAGTGACTTCAACTTTCATCACACGGTAAGAAAGGATTTAGCGCCGCTGATGACGTTTATAAATCGGGCTATTAATGAACTAAAACCAAGTTTGAAAGTAGATCTAAAACAAAAGTGGTTAGACTTTGACAGCTCCAGACGGCGTGCAGAGCTTTCACAGTTGCCCTCTAAGCAGTTACTGGATATTGCCCAACAAGCACCTCTTCGCGATCGCATGCACGAAATAGAAATTGGTAACAAAACACATTATGCCTATATATCGCGTGTTGAGGGGCTCATTGGTTCTGGGAATCAGGAATACATCGCGCTCATAGTCAGCGAGGATGAGGCCTTGTCGCAACTGCAATGGCAAGTAAAAAAGGCCATGTTAGTAACCTTATTTGTGTTATTTATAGTACTGATCATTATCTCCCAAATGGCGCGTAATCTAGCCAACCCCATTCAACGCTTAATTGAAGAAAATCAGAAGATTGGCCAACGAGACTATGACCATGTTCATTATGTCGACTCTCACATAGAGGAAATTCACCAACTTTCATCGGCCATGGTTAATATGTCTGAATCAATATGTGACTTTGAGGCCGGACAAAAGGAATTGCTCGATGCATTTATTCAGCTTATTGCTCAAGCAATCGATGAAAAATCGCCATACACTGGGGGGCATTGTGCTCGCGTACCAGAACTGGCGATGATGTTGGCGCAAGAAGCGAACAATCAACAAAAGGGGCCATTTGCGCACTTTGGTTTTAATTCCAAAGAGCAATGGCGTGAATTTGAAGTCGCTGCGTGGTTACACGATTGCGGAAAAATTACGACGCCGGAGCATATTGTTGATAAAGGCTCTAAGTTAGAGTGTATATATAATCGGATTCACGAAATACGTATGCGCTTTGAAGTATTATACCGAGATGCTCGTATCGATTATCTTGAAGCCGTAAATAGAGAGCCTGAAGAGCAATTAAGGTTTTATGCAACGCTTCAACAGCGGCAAAAGGAACTAAAGGAAGATTTTGCTTTTGTTGCCAAATGCAATGTCGGTGGGGAAATGATGTCTGAACAAGACCGCAGTAGATTGGAGTCGATAGCTGAGCAAACATGGTACCGAAATTTCGATGATTGCCTTGGGTTATCCCCGGCCGAACAGCGTCGGATGAAAGATTTTGAGCATACCACTGAAGGTGAAGAGTATTTACTTGCGGATAAAAATCGCCATATATTTGCACGTAATGAAAGGGAATTTAGCCGCAATTCAGGTTTTGGTTTTAATATGGAACCAACTGAAAATAAACAAAACCTTGGCGAGTTATATAACTTGAAAATAGGTCGGGGTACTTTAACGAATGAAGATAGGTATATTATTAATGAGCATATTATTACGACCATTCGCATGTTAGAAACTCTGCCGTTACCAGAGGATTTACAGCGTGTACCCGAATACGCTGGTGGGCATCATGAAAAGTTGGATGGCGGAGGATATCCACGAGGGTTGATTGCTGAGCAAATGTCAGTGCCTGCGCGGATTATGGCCATTGCAGATATTTTCGAAGCGCTGACTGCAAATGACCGACCATATAAGGAAGCAAAAACGTTATCCCAGTCACTGAAAATTATGAAATTTATGGCGCAAGATAGGCATATAGATAAAGATCTATTTGCTTTATTCTTAACGAGCGGCACTTACATGGATTACGCAAGGCAACATCTTAACGATTCGCAGATTGATGACGTTGATATCAAAGATTACATAATCGGGTAGTCGTCATTTTGCAATTTGTTGTCTGAAGATAGCAAGAACCAAAACATTTACAGAAGTACACACTGTATGGTAAAGATTCCGCTAGCGCAACACGAAAGCCGTTGACAGACTTGCGATCAAACTTTGCGCGAGGTAGTGAGCTTCTTATATTCGTGTTAATAGGTTTATAGAGAAATCACATCCTATAATTTATGTTATGTTAAATACCCTGTTTTAGTGAAGTTCCTTAAGATAGACCCTGTTTATTTAAAGAGGAAGAGCTGTTATTTGAGGGGCGTTTTCATAATTCGAAGGCGAATGGCTCACTGTTCCGTGAGCCGAAAGGACTTGATTTTAATTTAACTCGTCATCTTTCCAAAACTTGGTTCCTTTTAGAACTGCTTGCAGAGCTAACCCTGTTTCAGTCATGGAATAAATAGTCACATCGCCAACTTGGGCTTCAGCGGCAACGGCTCCACCTTCAGTTTTATGCTTTGCAGCAGCATCGGCGTTACCACCAAATGCCCAACCATTCTTAATGAAATAATTGAGTGCATCTTCGGTATGAAACACCATCACCACATTAAAATCTTTAACTCCTAAGCCTAACCCTAGCCCAGCTTCACCCATTTTCATATAGGTCCATTCGCCGGTGCGATTATTTTTTGCAACACCATAGCCACCGCCAAAACTTGCAAAGATTACGTTCACATTGGCATTATCAAATACGGCGTAACCTGCTGCAGAGGTTAGTTGATTACGAACATCCGGCTTCTGGTCATAAAGGCGATTAAGAGTATCACTGCGCATATCTTGAACTACTTGTCGTTTCTGCGCTGGCGTGCCAGTGCTTGCACATCCAGTCAGCACCGCGAACAAAGTGAAAATAAAAGAATACGTTAGCACCGATTTCGATAGTTTCATTTAGAACCCCTTCTTTATGTCCAATACTAGACAGTATCGGACTTTATGGTAAGCTATGCCTTATATTATTGTAGTCCAGTTGTCAGTATGCCTACGCCACTAGTCGATACCTTTAAACAACTTCGCTATCAAATAGCGCATCTTGAAGATGATACGTTGCACAGCGAATACCCTGAACTTGCTGCATTTATAGCTCAACAAAGCTTAAACGTCGCTGAAGTTAAACAAGACTTGCTATTTATCTACCGATTTTTATACGTATACGGTCGAAAGTCAGATGCCACTTTTACACGGTTTCGTAATGAGATAGAACGTTTTGCTTTGTGGACTTGGTTTAATAAAACATGTTCTTTGTTTTCTTTGAAACGAGAAGATATTGAGCACTACATTGATTTTGTTGTTGAACCAGATAAAGCCTGGTGTTCCGACTCGGTGCAATGGCGCTTTAAACAGCATCAAGGTTTACGTAAAGCCAACGAAAAATGGCGACCGTTTATAGCACGCGAGACAAAGCCATCGCAACAAAGTTTAAATGCGACTTTTACAGCACTTAATGTATTTTATAAGTTCGCTATTTTAGAAGAGCAAGCATTCGCGAACTTTGTCCCGGTAGTTAAAAAGAACTGCCCCTATTTAGTTGTTCAGTCGCAAATCAATCAACCGGATACTCTCAGTGATTTGCAGTGGGAATATGTACTGCGTGTAACCGAAGAGCAATGTCAGGAAGACCCTGATCTAGAACGTAACCTTTTTACTTTAGCCTGTTTGAAAGGCCTGTATTTAAGGATATCTGAGTTGTCTGAGCGTACTAATTGGTCTCCTGTCATGTCGCATTTTTGGCAAGACGCTGATGGCTTTTGGTTTTTGCGTGTTATGGGCAAAGGTAACAAACTCCGTGATGTTACGTTAAGCCAAGATTTTATTGCGTATTTAAAACGCTACCGTTTGTATAGGGGGTTAAGTGCCCTGCCCCGTGTTGATGAGCCCTACCCACTTATTCACAAAATACGGGGGAAAGGCGGAATGACGGTTAGACAAATTCGCCGCCTTGTTGCGCAAAGTTTTGAATTGGCCAGCTCAGCGCTGGTAGCCGATGGCTTCACTGAAGAAGCGGAAAAGCTACAAGCAGCAACTGCTCATTGGCTGCGTCATACGGGGGCAACTCACGATGCTGCTTCAAGGCCGCTCAAGCACCTGTCCGAAGATTTAGGTCATGCAAAAATTGCGACCACGGATCAAATTTATATTCAAACGAATATAAAAGAGCGCGCTAAATCGGGTGTTAAACGTAAACTTTAGGAACTGCATTTATGGAATATCAATTGGCAGCTGCCCTGGGCTTAGCATTTTTTATTTACTCAGTTTCCTTTCGTAGATTGGCTCGGGCTGAATTAACTGGCCCGATGTATTTTGTTATTGTCGGTGCCGCGCTTGCCTGGGCATTTAGCGATGCAATGAAAGTGGATCAGCCATTGAGCGCGCTGTTACCACTAGTTGAATTGACACTTGCGGTATTTCTGTTTACTGATGCAGCCAAGACGCGTATTAATGTACTAAAGTCGCAATTCAAGTATCCTTTAGTGCTTTTGTTCGTCGCTTTACCGATAACGTTTTTTGCTACGTTTGCTTTGGGGTATTTACTTTTTCCGCACATGCACATTATTGCCTTAGCACTATTGGCCATCATCTTAACACCTACAGACGCTGCGCTTAGTAAAGGCTTGCTCGAATCGCAAAGTGTTCCAGAAAAAATACGTGAATCGATCAATGTGGAAAGCGGTCTTAACGATGGGATGTGCGTTCCTATATTTTTATTCTTGTTTCTTTCTTGGCAGCATGGTGAGTTTCAAGGTGCGGCGACGATGCTTACATTTCTCATTGAAGAAATAGGTATCGCACTCATTGTTGGTGTCAGTGTTACCTATGGGGCATTAAAGCTTACTCAGCTAAGCGCTACTCGCCATTACTTTGAGAAATCATCGAGTCCATTTTTAGTTTTGTCGGTCGCTGTTAGTGTGTTCACCCTCGCCCAACTCCTTGGCGGCAGTGGCTTTGTTGCGGCATTTGTAGGTGGTTTGGTTTTTGATAAATTTTATCGTGCCGACGATGATGAAAAACTAATAGAAGACAGTGAGCATATCGCAGACTTCTTTGCCTATCTTATCTGGTGTTTATTCGGTGCATATGCGTTCATACAACTTCAAACAATAGATCTAAATATTTATAAAGTATTATTTGCATTCTTAGCTGCAACCTTAGTACGTGTGGCCCCGGTGATGTTGAGCTTAATTCCTTTTAACAAACTGTCATTAAAAGAAAAATTTACGCTTGCTTGGTTTGGTCCAAGGGGGTTGGCATCCATTGTATTTACGCTAATGGTGTTAGAGTCTACTGAAAATGGCTTAGCCGAGTTAGCGACACTCACCATTTTGATGAGTGTCTTCATTCATGGGATCACCACTCGCCCGATTGCTAATTCCTATAAAAATAGAAATTAACTAAGCACATTCGCTAGCACCTCTATTGGGTGCTTGGGCTTAAATTGCGCGTACCGTTTTACTTGGCTACGGCATGAGAATCCCGTTGCTAATAACCGCGAAGGATCAGTGTGCTGAACGGGTTGTTGCCAACTCAATTCATATAAAGTACGGCTGTTCTCTTGGTTTTGTACTTCATGGCCGTAGGTCCCTGCCATGCCACAACACCCTGTTGCCTGAGGTTTAAGTAGTAAGCCAACACGAGAAAATATCCCCTGCCAAACATTGGCGCTGTGTGGAAGAGAAGTTGTTTCACTGCAATGACTGAGCAAAGTATAAGCAGGTGTTGGTTCGAATACTGCCTGTTTAAACGGTTGATCTTCCAGCCATTCATGGGCTACGAGGACTTCAAAATCACCTCGGTTGTCACCCAAGATAGTGGCATATTCATCGCGGTAACATAACACAAGGGAGGCATCGAGCCCGACCATTGGGATACCGAGTTCACTGACCTGATTTAAAAAGTCGGCTGAGGTTTTAGCGGTTTTCGCGAATTTGGCTAAAAAACCTTTTACGTGTTGCGGTTTACCATTAGGCTTGAACGGCAACAAAATCGGCTGTTTGCCTAAAGCTTGTGCCACTTTAACAAAACTTTCAACAAGTTCTGCTTCATAAAAGCTTGTGAATGGGTCTTGCACTATCAACACATAGTCGCGTTTTTGCTGCGCATCTAAGGAATTAAGGTATTGTAAATCAAACTTGCGCAACTGTTGCGTACGTTTAGCTAAATTTGGGTGACTTGGTGTAGGCGTATTTACATAACCTAAAGTCGCTTTAATCGCTTTTTGAACAAGGTTCGATTGCATAACAGGGGCTGTTACGCTCGAGAATTTAGCCAATAGTGGCGCAGTTTGCTCAATACTTGCTACTAAATAATCTTTTGCTGGCCGGTTATACAGGCTGTAGTAATAATTTAAAAAGCGCGCGCGGAATGTAGGCACATCGACTTTGATCGGGCAGGCAGTTGTACACGCTTTACATGCTAAACACTCATCCATTGACTGCTTCACTTCATGGGAAAAGTCATATTCGCCACTGCGCTTTGCTTTAGAATTTAAAAAGCGTTCCCACCATGTGGGCCCTTCTTTTTTAGATATGGCTTTTTCTTCTTGCAATAAGTCAACGCCCTGCTCGCTTTGTAACCTTAACCACTCACGCATTAATCCTGCGCGACCTTTTGGCGAAAAGCGTCGATCACCTGTAGCCTTATAAGATGGGCACATCGGTGAGGTTGCATCATAATTAAAGCATAAACCGTTACCGTTACAGTTCATGCTGGTATCAAAACTATCACGCACCGCGACATCAATTTGTCTATCAAACCAACCGCGCTTTTTGTCATCCACACTCACTAATTGATCATTTGACTCAAGGGGCGTACAAATTTTCCCTGGGTTCATTTTATTGTGAGGGTCGAATGCGGCTTTGATACGTCGTAACTCATTAAATAGCTGTTCACCAAAAAATTCGGGGCCATATTCACTGCGATAGCCTTTACCGTGTTCTCCCCACATCAATCCACCATACTTAGCGGTTAATGCAACGACTTGGTCTGAAATCGTGCGCAATGTTTTTTCTTGTTCAGGGTCACACATATCTAACGCGGGTCGAACATGTAAAACACCGGCATCGACATGACCAAACATGCCGTAGTGTAAATTGTGGCTATCAAGTAATGCTCTAAATTCAGCGATAAAATCAGCTAAGTTTTCTGGCGGTACGGCGGTATCTTCAGCAAAGGCTAATGGCTTTTGCTTGCCTTTGGTGTTGCCTAACAAGCCGACCGATTTTTTACGCATCGCGTAAATTTTCTGAATCTCCGAGACATCATCTGTGAGCTGATAGCCGATAACGCCAGCGTCTTTGTTGGCAATTAATTTATCGAGCTTAGCGCATAAGGCGTCTATTTTATCGCGCATATCTTCTTTGCGTTCGGCATTAAACTCGACCATGTTCAGCCCTTGCATGTCTTGGCCGGGTACATCTGTAATTAAGTCCGATACTGAATGCCAAATAATGTCTTCACGCGCTAAGTTAAGCACTTTGCTGTCGACCGTCTCTACGGACGTCGCTTCGGCATCTACCAAAAATGGGGAGTTGCGCAGTGCTGAGTCAAAACTATCGTATTTAATATTAATCAGCGTTTTGAACTTAGCGATGGGAGTAATAGTGAGTTTTGCTTCACTGACAATTGCCAATGAACCTTCTGAGCCGGTGATCAACCGACCGAGGTCAAACTCAGACATGTCATCGCTGAGCACATGTTCAAGATCGTATCCGGTTAAAAAGCGGTTGAGTCGTGGGAATTTTTTAAGGATTTGCTCGCGCTTGCTAACGCTCACATCAAGGGCCGTTTTATATAGCTTGCCAACAGAGGTGTCTTGCTCGGCAATCAACTCGGCCTTTTCGCGACTAATACGCTGTGTTTCCAGCTCGCTGCCATCGGCCAAAAAAGCCTTTATTGCTAAAGTATGGTCAGAGGTTTTACCGTAGACTAAGCTGCCCTGCCCTGACGCATCAGTATTGATCATTCCACCTATAGTGGCGCGATTACTGGTCGATAAATCTGGCGCAAAAAAGTATCCATAAGGACGCAAAAAGTCATTAAGTTGGTCTTTAATGACGCCGGCTTGCACCCGTACCCACCCTTCTTGTTCATTGATTTCGATTATCTGCTGCATATGACGAGATAAATCGATAACGATGCCTGGTGTTAACGACTGACCATTCGTGCCAGTGCCACCGCCGCGCGGGCCAAAAGTAAGTTCAAGAAACGGATCATGCGAGGCAATATCGAGGGCTAGTTGAATGTCTTTGTTTGTTTTGGGAAAGATCACGCCTTGCGGTATTTGCTGATACACGCTGTTGTCGGTTGCAGCAAGCAATCGCGTGCCATAAGTGGCATCGACTTCACCACTGAAGCCTTCTTTTTTTATAGTTTTTAGATAATGCAGTACCAGCTCGGAACTGACTTGCTCTACAGTTAACTTTGCTATCATGCTGGAATTGTTCTTGGTGACGGACGCGCACATTATACCATGATGCGACCAGTTCTAAATTGAAGAATGTACAGATTGTTACAAATTGGAATGCCTGTTCATACGCTTTCCTGCTAAGGTAAGATCAATACTTTATATTTAGGAAAAACAGATGAAAAAGGTGATAATGAACTTAGCTGCCGCGCTCTGTTTTGTACTGGGGATAGTGTTTGCTGTGGTACCAGGGCCGTCAGTCATTTTCTTCTTAATAGGCTTAACGCTACTTGCAGTACATTACCCAGGGGCTCGAAAATATTTACGTTATTGCCAAAGTACCCTGAGCAAAGGGTGTCAGCTATTAGATAGAAAACTAGCGAAGCGATAACAATAAAGGGCGAGAAACTCGCCCTTTATCTTGTCAGATTAGCCTTTAAGCTTCTCTGCTAGGTATAGCCAGGTTTCTAGCACCGTATCCGGGTTTAACGATACAGAGTCGATACCCTCTTGCACTAGCCATGCGGCAAAGTCTTCATGATCTGAAGGGCCTTGACCACAAATACCCACATATTTGCCTTTTGCTTTGGCTGTTTTTATCGCCATAGAAAGTAGCTTTTTAACAGCTGGGTCACGTTCATCGAACAAGTGCGCGATTAAACCTGAATCTCTATCAAGGCCGAGGCTGAGTTGGGTTAGGTCATTAGAACCAATTGAAAAACCATCAAAGTGCTCTAAGAATTCTTCAGCTAGCAGAGCATTTGAAGGTAATTCACACATCATAATTACTTTGAGGCCGTTATCACCGCGTTTTAAGCCGTGCTCCTCCAGTAATTCGATAACGCGTTTGCCCTCGTCCACCGTGCGAACAAAAGGAATCATGATCTCAACATTGGTTAACCCCATGTCGTTACGAACACGCTTGATTGCTTCACACTCAAGAGCGAAGCAGTCGCGGAAATCTTCACTCACGTAACGTGAAGCACCACGGAAACCAATCATTGGGTTTTCTTCGTCTGGCTCGTATTGCTGACCGCCAACTAGGTTTGCATATTCGTTAGACTTAAAGTCAGACATACGAACGATGACGCGTTGTGGTGCAAAAGCACAACCCAAGGTAGCGATACCCTCTACTAGTTTAGCGATGTAAAACTCGCGAGGAGATTCATAACCAGCAATGATATCGTTAATTTCAGCCTGCAATTCGCTAGATTGAGCATCAAAATTCAACAGCGCTTTAGGGTGAACACCGATCATGCGATTAATAATAAACTCTAAG
The DNA here is from genome assembly GCF_022347865.1 of Pseudoalteromonas sp. CNAT2-18.1. Lineage (NCBI taxonomy): Bacteria > Pseudomonadati > Pseudomonadota > Gammaproteobacteria > Alteromonadales > Pseudoalteromonadaceae > Pseudoalteromonas > Pseudoalteromonas sp. CNAT2-18.1. Next base: position 193,247 of record NZ_JAKRFR010000001.1, read on the forward strand.
CGTGCGAGACCGACGCCAGCGTGAGGTAAACGGGCAAAATCAAACGCACGGTCTGGATTACCCACGTTCATCATTATCTTCATTGGCAATTCAGGCATCTCGTCTACCCGAGATGTGAGTACATCATACTCAAGTTGACCTTGATAGATATAACCTGTATCGCCTTCAGCACATGATACCGTTACTTCTTGGTTTGCCGTAATAAGATCTGTGGCGTTACCACAGCCTACTACTGCCGGGATACCAAGTTCACGCGCTATGATGGCTGCGTGACAAGTACGCCCACCTCGGTTGGTAACGATAGCCGCAGCCCGCTTCATGATAGGTTCCCAATCAGGGTCTGTCATATCGGTGACAAGAATATCGCCTTGCTGCACTTTGTCCATTTCATCAATTGAATTGAGAACACGTACTACCCCGGCGCCAATTTTATGGCCAATTGCACGTCCTTCAGCGATCACCGGCGCTTGGCCTTTTAATTGGAAGCGCTCCATGACATTTGCATCTTCATTTGAGCGCACGGTTTCTGGACGAGCTTGAACAATGTATAGCTTCCCGTCGTTGCCGTCTTTCGCCCATTCAATATCCATAGGACGACCGTAATGCTTCTCGATGATGACAGCCTGCTTGGCAAGTTCCATCACTTCATCATCAGTGATTGAGAAGGTGTTCGATAATGCCGGGTCGATATCAACGATTTCTACTTGCTTGCCATGGCTTTCATCGCTTGAGTACACCATCTGGATAGCTTTTGAGCCGATATTACGGCGCACGACCGCAGGCTTACCATTGGCTAAGGTTGGCTTATGAACATAAAACTCATCTGGATTTACCGCGCCTTGTACGACCATTTCGCCCAAGCCATAACTTGAAGTCACGAACACCACATCTTCAAAGCCTGATTCGGTATCAATGCTGAACATAACGCCGGACGCTGCTTTATCTGAGCGCACCATACGTTGAATACCGGCCGATAATGCCACGCCTTTGTGGTCGTAGCCCTGGTGCACGCGGTATGAAATAGCACGGTCGTTAAATAAAGAAGCGAATACGTGTTTGATAGCGGTCATTACTGAATCGATGCCGCGCACGTTAAGGAAAGTTTCTTGCTGGCCCGCGAAGGAGGCGTCGGGCATGTCTTCTGCAGTGGCTGATGAGCGAACTGCGAATGATACGTCTTGAGCTGGGTCACCGTGTAATTGCCCGTAAGCGTCACGGATAGCTTGGTCCAAGGAGGCTTGGAAAGGGGTGTCGATAATCCACTGACGGATTTCGGCGCCAACTTTGGCTAATTCATTTACATCTTCAACGTCTAGTTTGTCTAGTGCGTCGTGGATGCGAGCATTCAATCCAGATTGCTCAAGAAACTCGTTAAATGCTGATGCGGTTGTTGCGAAACCGCCAGGCACTTGCACGCCCGCGTTCGCCAGGTTGGAAATCATCTCACCAAGTGAGGCGTTTTTGCCTCCAACCCTTGGCACATCTTGCATACCAAGCTCTTGATACCAGAGAACGTATTCTTGCACGGAACTTTCTCCAAAAAACAAATTGTAAGTTTGGCCGCAAACGCGACCTTTTAAATGAGGCGCTAACATTCTACACTGGCAACCACTGATGCGTAAACCGTGTACCGGCGGTTTATACCAAGATACTAATAAAAAAGGACTCTCATGCGTAGCGCGTTTTATATATCCGATGGCACCGCTATAACCGCTGAAACGTTCGGCCATGCCACGTTATCGCTATTTCCTGTAGAATTTAAACACATCACCATTCCGTTTGTTGAAACCGTCGAAAAAGCGCGGGAAGTAAAATCTCAGCTCGAACAAGCGGCCAGTTTCAGCCATGAAAAACCTATAGTGTTTTTGACGTTTGTTAACCCAGAACTCAGTGAAATTATTCAATCGAGTAATGCCATTTGCTATGACTTTATTTCCACGTTCAGTGCGCAAATTCAGAGGGAGCTCAATGTTGAGCCCGTGCCCAAAGTGCATCGCACGCACAGTATTCACGAGCAATCTTATGACTATCGTATTGCCGCAGTTAATTATGCATTGGCAAATGATGACGGTGCGAACATAAAAGATTATGACCAGGCTGATGTGGTGCTTGTGGGCGTAAGCCGCAGTGGTAAGACACCAACAAGCCTCTATTTAGCGTTGCAGTACGGCATTAAGGCAGCGAATTACCCTTTCACTCCAGATGACTTAGAATCTGGGGAGCTGCCGCGATGTTTGCAGCCGTATAAGGATAAGCTGTTTGGATTAACCATTGAGCCGCAACGCCTAGCGGCTATACGTAATGAGCGTATGGCGAACTCTCGTTACGCATCATTGCGACAATGTCGGATTGAAATCCGCGAAGTAGAAATGCTCTATAAGCGTTTTAAAATTCCTCACTTCAATTCTACTCATCATTCAGTGGAGGAAATCTCTGCAAAGATAATGGCAGAATCTGGCCTACAACGTCGTAAATATTAAAAAAGCGCCACGTTGACGCTTTTCATTTTACTTACGGGCATCCTTTAATAAGTCTGCCACTAAGAAGCCAAGCTCGAGGACCTGGTCGGCATTAAGGCGAGGGTCGCATTGGGTGCGATAACGCTGCGCTAGATCTGCATCAGACAACCCATATGCACCACCTGTGCACTCGGTCACGTGCTGGCCGGTCATTTCTAAATGAACACCGCCGGCATAAGACCCTTCTGCTTTGTGAACAGCAAAAAACTGACTGATCTCGCGCAGAATATTGTCAAAGCTTCGAGTTTTATAACCGGAGCTGGCCTTTTCCGTGTTGCCATGCATCGGGTCTGAACTCCAGATAACCTTGCGCCCTTCTTGCTGAACTTTACGCACCAAAGCGGGCAATTTTTCTGGAAGCACGTCAGCGCCCATGCGTGTGATAAGCGTTAACCTACCAGGAATATTTTCCGGGTTTACGGCGTCAATCAAGCGAATGAGCTCGTCTGGGTCCATGCCTGGGCCGACCTTCACGCCAATCGGGTTTTTAATGCCACGGAAAAATTCAATGTGGGCATGATCTAACTGGCGTGTGCGCTCGCCAATCCATACGAAATGCGCCGAGCAATCATACCAGTCACCACTGAGGTGGTCACGGCGGGTCAGCGCTTGCTCATAGCCTAATAGCAGCGCTTCATGAGACGTGTACAAAGCTGTTTCTGTGAGTGATGGAGCATTGGTGGAGTTGATACCACAGACTTCCATAAACTCTAACGCATCCTGGATTCTGTCAGCCAGCTGTTGGTATTTATCCTTCAACGGGTTAGCAGCGACAAAGCTCATGTTCCAGCGGTTTACCTGGTGTAAATCAGCTAGACCACCTTGAGCGAAAGCACGTAATAAGTTCAAGGTCGCGGCGCTGTGGTGGTATGCCTTCATTAACCGCTGTGGATCTGGTACTCGAGCTTGCTCGGTGAACTCGTAGCTATTAATAATGTCGCCACGGTACGAAGGCAGCGATGTACCGTCTTTAGTTTCGATGTCTGCTGAGCGCGGTTTAGCGAACTGCCCCGCCATACGAGCAATTTTGACGACCGGACACTTGCCACCATAGGTTAGCACCACTGCCATTTGCAGCAAGGTTTTAAATGTATCGCGTATATTGGCTGCGTTAAAATCGTTAAATGATTCGGCGCAGTCTCCGCCTTGTAACAAAAACGCTCGGCCTTCGCATACATCTTCTAGCTGCTTGAACAAACTTCTCGTTTCTTCAGCAAACACTAATGGCGGAGCATTATTTAATTCGCTCTCAACTTTTCCCAGTTGGGCTTCATCTGGGTAAGTGGGTTGTTGGACGATTGGTAAATCTCTCCAACTATTGGGACTCCAAGGTTTCACTTTTTATCTTTCCTCATTCCTATTGTTACCTCCCCTCGAAAGTACCGAATGGCGGGCGCTGACGCAAGGGGTAAAGGCGCTGTTCGTTAAATAAATTACAAGAATTAGAAAAATGGCATAATGAACACATCATACATAATGTGCTTATTTGTTTACCTCATCATCAATGGGTTTTTGAAATATCTTCTAACAAATGGGTAATTGCGACTTCACATAGATGGAAAACCTGAGCAAATCCCTCATCTTCACCATAATATGGATCTAGAACATCCTCAAAAGGACAGTTCGGGTAGTACCACAGCAACTTTTCAACCTTAGCTGTAGCATCAGCTGGTCTTAGAGCAAGCGCGTTTTCATAATTACTTTGGTCCATCACCAGTATTAGGTCTTGCTCATAAAAGTCTGCCTTTTGCAGCTGTTGTGCCCTAAGAACGCTTAGGTCTACGCCCTTGGATAAAGCATATTCAGTTGCCCTTTTATCAGGGGGTGAACCCACATGGTAGCTTGCGGTCCCCGAGCTGGTTACGGTTATCTGATTTAGCTGTGAATCTCGAATTAATTTAATAGCAATACCGTGGGCGGTTGGCGAGCGACATATATTCCCTAAGCATACAAACATGATTTTCATTAGTTACTCCTTTGGATGTGATTCATTCATTTTATTTAGCCACAGTGGTTAATGTAATTCAATTTGTGAACACATCATACATTTTATACTAAGATATATATCTTTGCATCGGTGTCTACTGTAATAATAAGTTTATCAAAGGGCATTTGCTTTAAGTGATCTATCAGGTATCCTTCATAGTATGATGTGTTCGTTATAGTTTTGACTTATGAGTTCAGTAAAAACACAGCTTAGAGCAATATTCGATTTAACAGGTGATTATTTACAAGCGCTTACCGAAACGGTTAAAAAGCAGCCCATACACCATAGTCGATATTTTGAATTACCCGCACCGACTACGGATGACGAACGTCAAGCGTTGAGCTCTATTCCAGTAACCGCTCATGATGGCCAACAAGCATTGTTACGCATCTGCAATTCCTACACTGACTTTTATAAACAACAAGGTTTAAGTAGCAAAATGGCGCGCCGCCATCCAGGGTTAATTGTTTTAGCTAAACAGAGTGAGTCTGAGCTGATTCCATATATAGACAAGATAAATGAGCTAAAAATGGAATTTAAAAAGTTAGTGCTTACTTACGATAACAATGACGCCCGCTTTGATGCAGTTCATAGCGCAGTGCCAGGGCTACAAACGTTGTCGTTTTATCGACGTATACATTACGAAGGCAATTCCCCTTCTTCCGTGCGTTTTACTTGGATGAAAAAGCATTCCACCAAGTCTCTATCACGTAAGTTAGCACTTACTATGTTAGAGCGTAGCAGTGCTTACTCAAACCCGAGGATGATAGACCAAACTCAGTGGCAACGTTTGGTGGAACAGGAGAAAGCAAAAGTGGCCAGCCTCAGTCATAACGAAAAGTTACGTATTCGTCGGCCTATTCGAGTGACACCTGAGGTAAATGTAAGATTCAGTGACGCACGTCGATATCATGTCAGCGGTGCACTACCGTTTATTGTCTTTGATGACAACCCGGATTTGAAACTAGGCGAATTAACTTCATACACACTAAAAGAGGATCCTAGAAAAAGAGAGTATGAGTACCTAGTTGAGCGTCTTTACTTGGCAAAGGGTGAGTAAACACTCACTCACCCTTATTTTTGAGGGGGATGGTGGTTGGCGCCTGAATTTACTTTTCGACGATTTCCTCTAAGCGTTCTTCGTCAATAACTTCGGCATTTTCAACAATTCGTTTTCCACCTTGGATTTCAATGCGCTTATGTTGTTTATTCAGGGTCAGTATTTCTTCACAGAACTCATCTGAAGGATGCATTTCATACACGTAGTCAATTATCTTGCCGGTGTTGTCATCTTTAACATTGGAAATGCTGTAATCTGATATTGCCCCCTTATCGATGAGATCTTTCATAGTTGTCGTCATATCTCTGCGCAGGGCTTTGAGTTTATTGTCGGTAATTTCATCGTCGGCATAAATCGAGCCGTACTTCTCCATGATTGAAATTAAGCGAAAGTGATAAGTTTTTCCTGGCGCAGCGTAACGCCACAAATGATACAAACGCAACATCATCCATCGAGACAGACCGCGCTTTAATTCTTGAGCTCGGTTAAAGTAGTAACCCTTATACTCCAAGTTATCAATCATGTTATGCACGAATGCATTCAAACATGCCACGCACTTAACATTACCGCCCTGCCCTTTCTTACCGCTGAAATGCAGCGAAGAAAGAAAATTCATATTGGACTCGTAAAATGAATCATCAATATGAGAGTTGCGTGTATCGGTTGCCGAATATTTAAAAGATAACTTCGAGCCTTGTAACGCTTCAAGTGATTCTTTGATTTGTGGATATGGCATTGACTGACCAACAGCTTTTAACTCTTGAGCCAATTCATTCATGGAAAAGATCACCGCATATTGAATGCCAGACTTGAAGTTAATCTTTACTATTTTACCTTTCGACGCCAATCTTATTAATGCGCGTTCAACTTTTTCTTCTCTGTCAGAAGGCCATACTAAACATTCTACTTCTTCACCATCTTGTCGGGTACTAACAACAGCAGGGGTAATTTTTATTTCCCCTTCATAAAGGATACCGTCTAGTTTTTCAGATATTCTCCGAGTAATAATGGTTTTCTTGGGAGCTTCTTCTAAAGGAAGCTTCTTATGGCCTGAACGAACAAAGCGTCCCCACAAGTCGTAATGGTTAAATGTATTAGAATATGCTCTTAATCCGTGAGCCGCAGAACTTTCAATAGAAATGCGAACATCTTTGTTGTCCGTAAAAAGGGCTAAATTTTCATTATCGGTTGCGCTCTCGACGCCATTAATTTGGCCTCTTAATGAATCAGGCAAGTTTTCAACCGAGATATTGACCTTCCGGCTCATTGTTATTTTCCGTTTATTCGGTGCTATCAGCAATATCAACACATAATGCTGCAAAAGTTAATCGTCTATGTTAGTAAAAAACTGATCCAACTTGAAGTTAGTTACCTGAGATCAGTTTTTTACTAACAGCCTCTTTCTGTAGGCATACTTTCTCTGTTTCAGATCACAATTTTACTAGCTCAGCGCTGTTAGATCGAATTTTTACTAACTAAATTTAGGTTTTCGCTCTTGGACCGCCGTTTATGGTACAAAAAAACAGCAAAAATCGCTTCTTCATCAACGCACTGTGTATAACTAAGTTTTCGCTTAGTATGGATCTGATCTGTAGCAAGTAAAGATCCGATCTTTTAGGACTGACAAGGCTTAGAACCACTGTTCATTGTGCATAAGCTCCGTATTAGAGATAGTAAAATAATGATCTCACGGGCGCTTTTTGTGGATAACCTACTTAATATTATGTGCATAACTAGGTAGGTTAAATTTAAGTCAGTAAAAACATGATCTCGCAGCTAGTAAGAATCAGATCTTTACCAGGTAAAATTACGATCTAACAATTTTAAATTTATTATTAGATAACAGTAAGTTACCTATCTATTTTGCACCCTTAACCTATTACTACCTATATATTTAAACCTATTTACCCTACTTATTACCTTAAGGGATTTATTCTTAAAAAATTTCTTTGATTTAATTTCAATCAAAAAATAGAATGTCGTCTAAAATATATGTTTACAGGTAAAGTAGTGGACATTATACTAAAGCCTCAAATTTAGGGAAGCTAGTATGACAATCAAACAAAGTGCGCTAAAAACATATCAGTTATTGAAAGCCACCGCCGATGTAGCTGAAAAGTCATTAGAAGGGCGAATACAACATTATCGCGCTCACCTTAAGTCAGAAGAAAAAGAGCTGCGGACATACACCCAAAAAGCGGCCGCCGATTTGTTAGGCTGTAATAACCGAACCTTAAAGCGACGTCATGATCAGGGCGATTTTGATCATATTGAAATACGTCGAGGTGCAAATGGTCACTATGCTTATACGTTGTCAAACATCTACGCCATGGCCGAAGTCATGGGCATTGATGCCGACCACCGTGATAAAGACGATAAACTGCAAGTCATTGTTATCAACTCCTTAAAAGGAGGGTGTGGCAAAACCACAAGCATGGTGAATATAGCTGCTGCATTGGCCACCACCAACATTAAACGATATCGAATAGGTATCATCGATCTTGACCCTCAGGGCTCCTCTTCTAGCTTCTTTCCCCCTAGTGAGCCAGATCCCATTACCGTTGGCGATCTTATGCGTGATTGTATCGATTTAGAAGAAAATGAAACCTGGGAGCAAATCGTCAGCGATGCGTTTCTACCAACACACATCCCTAATATTCGTGTCCTGCCATCAGGTATGGACGACTTCTATTTTGAGCATGAAATAGCCACTATTTTGCGCGAAAGTGCCAACTACGACCAAACGCGGCATTACCATAAATTGCTTGAAAAGGTTATTGAGCCGGTAAAAGATCAGTTTGATATCATCCTAATTGATACCGCTCCATCACTTAACTTTATGTTTTACAACGCGTTAATGGCCTCAACCTCCATGCTTATCCCGGTCCATCCTGAGGCTGTAGACTTTGACGCAAATAATAAGTATCTCAAGCGCTTAGGTGAGATTTATCACACTGTCGCGGCGCTCGGTCACGATGGCTGGGACTTCATGCAGTTTTTGGTGACCAATTACGTCAAGGGGAACCATTCGCAGCGAGATATTGTTAAGGATGTCCGCTCGGCCTTTGGTCGTCAGGTGATGAGCTACCCCATTAACCACAGCAGCGCCATTACTGCTAGTTCATCATCGTTCAATACCATATTTGATCAGAAAACATCAGATAGCTTGGCAAGTAGAGAATCGCTAGTAAAAGCGCAGGAAAACATTAAAGATGTGGTCGATGAATTAGAGATGTTAATACGCTCTAATTGGCCGTCCACTCAGTCTCAGTTAGAGGCGACTAAGTAAGGCACTGTCATGGCAAAAAAACGTAAAAATGATACTCGAATAGATCCGTTCGCAACAGCGGTAGAAAATAGCAGCCTTGATCAACTTTTAGAACAAGCACAAGCCGGCGATGTTATTAGCATGCCAGCACCGAGCGATCCGCAGCGTACAATTCGCTTAACGTGTGAGGTGATCCCCCACGCTGAAATAGAGCAGCGTACCAAAGTTTATGGTAAAAACCGCCGAGTTCAGGCCCTGCTGACCGAGAAGTCTGTGGCTGACATTTTGCCCGCAATCGCAGAAGATGGACGCAACCAGCATCCGGCTTTGGCTTGGGAGCATGATGACGGTTTATTTGTGCTGGCGGGTTCTCGCCGCCGTAAAGCCTGCATTCTCGCAAAAGCTGACTATTTGGTATTAAGCTCTGCAGATTTCAACGATGAGGACGCCAAAATACTCGCGGTTTCTTCAGATCAGTATATTGCGCCAAGTTTGTGGGAGTTGGGGCAAGCATATGTATACACCCGTGATGAGTTACAGCAGCAAGGTAAAAAAGGTTCTTATCGCGAAATAGCGGCCCTCGAGGGAGTGTCACACACCGCTATTGCTGATGCCATAAAAGCGTATGAGTGTCTTCCTCACGATGTTTTGGCGCTCTACCCTACTGCCAACTACGTCGGTCGCGAAGTCGCTAAGAAACTGATTCAAGCCAAAGATAAAGACGCAGAAAGCTTTAACGAGCGTGTTAAACAATGCAGTGGCCATTTTAGCGACCAGCATTTTGACAGTGACGATAAGGCGGCATTAGCCGTTACTAAGTATTTGTGCGATGTTGAGCAGGCTGGAAAACGTACGCAAGATATTGATTTAGGTAATGATTTTGTGCGTGTACAAAAGCATACTAAAAGTGGTGATGTAACCATAAAAATCGATAATAAAGTGCTAACAGATAAACGCTTTGCACAGTTGGCGAAAATGCTAGAGAGCTTTAATTAGCCATCATTCTGTATAAGTAAGCTCCAATCGGGGCTTACTTTTTTAAACCTTTGTACCTATTTTGTAGGTTCCTCACTAGTTCATACTTTTTCCTTCCCTTTAAAGGCGATATACTGGCATATTTGAGTTCCAGAGTAGGTCCATGGCGTCGTCGTTAACCAAAGAGGATTTATTGGCTGTTTTTGCTGAAGTGAATGAGCAACAGCAGTTTACATTTCCACTTTCCGAATTGGCATTAAAACGATTATTCACCAAAGGTGTGTACAGTCGTGCTCAGCAAATGTTGCGAGATGAGCAAGTATTGTGGGTAAAGGCAAACGATGACTACACGCAAATCGATGCCCAAGTGATGGACGACGATGGAACCACCTACGATCAGCAGATTCGTCTCAATGTCACAGCCCAAGTCGCTGATGTTGAAGCGCACTGCAGTTGTGATGCTAAAGTCCGTTGTAAGCACGTGGCCTCGGCGTTACTGCAGTTGAAGTTACAAAGCCAAGGTGATTATGCTCATCAATACCGTATCGAAGACTGGTTTAATGAGATAAAAAGTGATGGCTCTGCGTCTGATGTGCAAAATCACGGAATTGCCTTTGAACTACATCCTCATCATCAGCAATTAACTTTGACGGCTAAAATCGCGGCACTAAATGAAGATAATGAATACACCCAAGGGCGAGCGTTAACCGAACAACAAAGCCACGCCCAAGTGACGCCTAAAGGGGTATGTGAGCAAGACTTTCGGCTGTTTTCTTGGATCCGCTCACAAAACCAGCCTGGCAAGTTAACCCTTCACTCCCAGTGGGGTGAAAGAGCACTTTTGCAGCTACTGAGTAACGCTCAGCTGTTTTTTGAAAAGGAGCGTCAGCCGTTACAACTGGGTAAGCCTATAGCGCTTAGTTATCAATGGCAGGTTAAGAATGATATTGCTCAGCTGCGCGCAAATTATCCTAATTTCAACGCCGAGCGGGTATTACCGACCTCCCCACCTTATTACGTTAATACTGCGGAACACCAGGTTCATGCTTTGCAAACTCACCTTAGTGCAGAGCAAATACAGGCGTTAGCACGCTTTCCTCAGGCCGAAGCCAGTGAAGTCGACGAGCTGGCTAAACGACTAATGAAAACGCTTCACCTGAGAACTTTGGTGAATCAAAAAAAAAAGTTAACACCTTACTTTAATCTGCAATTTTTAACTGCCCAGGTGCCCTATAAAGTCCGCCTAGTGGCAAAGGAGAGAACGCCAGCGATAACCGCACTGCAAAATTTAGGATTGCAACCATGTAAAGCCCCTTTACAAGACGAGTATATATTCATTCCGCGTTCGCGCTTACATCAACAGCAGTGGCTGTTTGAATTGAATAGCCAAGTGCAGGCGCTGGGCGGTACAGTGACAGGCCTCCCCAAAGCTGATGTGAAGAACACCACCTCAGCGCGCATTATCGCCCAGGTAAATGCGTTGCACGGCCATCGCTTAGAAGTGCAGTTTGTTATTAAACATCGCGCTAAGGACTATCCATTGACCTTAGCGCAAATGCAGTCGGTGCCAGCCTATACCACACAGCATTATTTTATTGCAGTAGAGGAACGTTACTTTACTATTACTGCTGCCACTGCTGAATGTATAAGGCAGTATCTTGCCCGCTTTGCTCGTGGCAAACATCAGCCGCACTGTACGCTTCCTCGCAGTCTTTATCAGCAACTACAACAAGAACAATCATTTGAGTTGCAAGTGGATACTCAGTTGCAAAAGTTGCTCGCTCCGGCCACCTTGAAGTCGCTGAAAAAGCCGCAGTTACATCACAGTGTTACTTTGCGAGAGTACCAACACTCAGGCGTTAATTGGCTACAATTGCTCGCTGCACAAGGTTTAGGTGGGGTATTAGCGGATGATATGGGGCTAGGTAAAACATTGCAGGTTATCGCCTTCCTGAGCACCTTAGAAAATACCCAAAAGCCCCACTTAGTCTTGTGCCCAACGAGCTTAGTCGCGAATTGGTACAACGAAATTCAACGCTTCTGTCCGCATATGGATGTCGATGTGGTTATCGGACACAACCGTACCGCACAATTACAGCAGCTAAATTGTAAGAATGTTATTGTCACAACCTATACGCTATTTAAACGTGACTTTGCGTTTTATCACGGTGTGCAATTTAACACTGTGGTGTTAGACGAAGCGCAGGCGATAAAAAACGCGCAGTCACAGTTAAGCATCAAGGCCAAGCAGTTACAGGCCCAAACACGAATCGCACTCAGCGGCACACCCTTTGAAAACAATTTGCAAGAGCTCAAATCGGTATTTGATTTCGCTTTGCCCGGACTGTTAGGCAGCGACGCTCAGTTCAAAAGTAACTTTCTCGAAGCCACTGATGGGCTAGTAGCGCTGCAAGAGGCTATAAGACCTTATTTGCTGCGCCGAGCGAAAGCAGATGTGCTCTGCGAACTACCTAGCAAAACTGAGCTGGTAAAACAGCTCGATATGTTACCCGCACAAGCCCAGGTTTATCACAATTATCACCGCTCTTTACACGATAAACTCGCCCATTTAGTGGCGCACCAGGGGGTGGGGAAAAGTAAGTTACAGTTCCTTGATGCACTTTTGAAACTTCGTCAAATTTGTTGCCATCCGCAGCTAGTTGATGACGCGCACGAAGCCAGCAGTGCGAAGCTACAGTGGTTAGCCACGCATTTACCACATATGCTCGCTCAGGATCATCATGTCATTATCTTTAGTCAATTTACCTCAATGCTGCGTTTAATTGCCAAGCAGTTGACCGACTTAGAGGTTGATTACGCGATGCTCACCGGTCAAACTCGTGACCGCCAGCACCAGGTGGACGAGTTTCAACAAGGACATAAACGCGTGTTTTTAGTCAGCCTTAAAGCAGGCGGCAGTGGCTTAAATTTAACCCGCGCCGATACAGTGATCCATTTCGACCCTTGGTGGAACCCCGCTGTAGAGCATCAAGCAACGGACCGCGCTCATCGCATGGGTCAAGATCGATCCGTCTTTGTGTATAAGTTAATTATTGCCGATTCCGTGGAACAGCAAGTGATGTCTTTGGCAGATAAAAAGCGTCACTTGGTTGATGAGTTCTTAAATACGAGTTTGTTGGTAGATAAAAAAATTGATGATAATCAACTGCTTGAAATGCTTAATCTACAAAATGAAGAAAAAGCATAATTTCTTTTGAACTTTTGGCTGTCGCCAGACTCTATTATTATGCTTGTTAGACAAGCACCCTATGTTGATTTCCCTGATTATTATGAATTGGCCAGCTTTGATTTAGCTGGCTTTTTTTTGTCTGGGATTTGCTATTATCAAGCCAACAGCATTATTTTTGCGAGAAAGGTATGTTCGCGTCACTTTCCACTACAGCATTACTGAGCCTAGGTTCCCTCGCCTTTGTTATTCCTCTTTGCTTGTTCTTGGGGGTCAGGGTATCACACTATAAAAAGCGCAATGAGCACACACAGCAACAGCTTTTAGCGCAACAGCAATATCATCAGCAGCAGCTTGGCGAACGAGATAATCGTTTAGAACGAGAGCGTCAGGAGGCGCAGCAACTGCAGCAAAAGTTAACCCTTGTTCATGGCCGTTATGAGTCATTGAAGGCGACGCTAGAGCAAAAAGAAGCGCACTTTGAGCAGCAACTGCAGTTAGTCAAGGATTCTAAAGACCAACTAAAGCAAGAATTTAGCGCGCTCGCGCAACAAGTCTTTGAGGATAAATCACAGCAGTTTAAAAGCCTTAATCAGCAGAGTATGGAGCAGATATTAAAACCAGTACAAGGCGAGTTAAAAGGTTTCAGAGATAAAATGGAGCATATCCACTCGCAAGAGCTGCAACAACGAGCAGCACTTAAAGCCGAGTTAGTACATCTACAAAAACTCAATCAATCTATTACCGAACAAGCTGAGCGTCTCTCTACGGCCTTACAAGGGCAAAAGAAAACCCAGGGTAACTGGGGTGAGTTAATGTTAGAAAACGTTTTAGACAGCGCTGGACTGCGCCTCAATGAGGATTATCGGCGCGAAGCGAGCTTTGATACTCCAGAAGGTCGCTTCCGTCCCGACGTGGTGGTCTATTTGCCACAACAACGCCATATTATCGTCGATGCCAAAACGTCTCTAAATGCGTATACCCGATACGTTAACGCTCATAGCGATATTGAAGCTCACCAAGCCTTGGCTGAGCATGTGCAAGCGATGAACGAGCGTATCAACGAGCTTGCAAGTAAAGATTATCATCGTTTGGAGCAACTGAACTCCCCGGAAGTGGTGATTATGTTTGTGCCCATCGAAAGTGCCTATGTTGAAGCTCTGAAGTATCAGCCTGATTTGTATCAACGCGCCATTGAACGCAACATCTTGGTTGCGACACCGACAACCTTACTTACCAGCTTGAATATTGTTAAACAGCTTTGGCGTTTTGAAGATCAATCGAAGCATACGCAAGAACTGGCCAAACGTGCAGAGCGGTTTTACGCGAAACTCAACAGCTTTTTGGTATCAATGGACGGTGTAGGTAAACAGCTCGACAAAGCCAAAGAAACTTACGATAAAGCCTTTTCTCAACTTTATAGCGGCAAGGGGAATCTTATAAAACAAGCCAATGAATTCAAAGAGTTAGGCGTTGCTGTTCAAAAAGAGCTACCTGCTGAGCTACGTGAAAAGGCTGAGCTTGAGCTACAACAAGCTCAATAAAGACAGGAGTCAATGTGGCGCTTTTCTGATTTGTGTAATTCCTAAAGCGATAAAGGCTGCAGATACTGCAAACAAAGAGAGAATATTGCCAATGAATGCGGCGCCAGCAAAAGCGATTGCGCTGGCGATAAATAAGTATCCAGATATCTTCATCATAACACGTCCCTATATGACTGAAGTAAGTGATAACGGTGATACACAGCGTTCGTAAACCCCCTTTACAATTCATGAAACTGTCATCTTAGAACCCTAAGCTATGCGCAAAAAATAATGACTTAGGTTTTTTATGACATCGCATCATTCTCAGGGCTTTATCGAACGCCTGCAGCAATTACAAAGCTTAGCGCAAAATAAGTATGGGATCGAAATAGCTTCGGAAAAATTTATCGCTGATGAGAGTTATCGGAAGCTGGTACTCAATGAATTAAGCCTATTGGGAGATAGTGAGTTAAGTGCCGTCATAGCCGCTATGCAAGATATGCAACAGCAGCAAGGGGCATCACCCAGCACTGGCGCAAGCGAACAAGTCAGCAAAGATAAAACCACCACGCCGCTGTCACTTATTTTTGCTGGGGTAGCTGTCGTTCTTGCGCTCGTCGCCACAGGGTATACCTTTTACGTCAACCAAGAGCCTGACATCGCCATGGCCTCGAAGCCAGCGGCACCAACACAAGTCAACACAGCTCAACAGCCTACCAACAATGGCAGGGTTCAAGAGAAAGAGCAACAGCCAGCGCAACTAGCATTTCGTATTCACGGTTCCAACACCATTGGTGAAAAGCTTGCTCCAGCCTTACTCGAGGGCTACCTAAAGGAGCTCGGGGCAAAGCAGTTTAATTGGCGTCAAGGCGAAGTCAGCGTCGAAAGAGAACTGCACTATCAGCTCGATAGCAAGCCATATTACATCGAGTTGCATGCGCATGGCTCAAGCACTGGTTTCGCAGACATTGAAGCCGGCAAAGCAGATTTAGCAATGGCTTCACGCAAAGTTAAAAGCAAAGAAGTCGATAAGCTTAAAGCGCGTTTTGGTGATTTCAGCCAAATAGGCAATGAGCACATTATTGGCCTTGATGGCTTAGCCGTTATCGTTAATCAAAATAACCCAGTCAGCCACCTATCAACGCAGCAATTAGCTGCGGTTTTCTCCGGTAAAATAAGCAATTGGCGTGAGCTTGGAGGCCCTTCTGAGGCCATTAATCTATATGCTCGAGACGCCAAGTCTGGCACCTGGGACACCTTTAAAAACTTAGTGCTTAAAAAGCATCAGGCGCAGTTAAGTCCGCTTGCCCAGCGCTTTGAGTCAAGCTCAGTGTTATCTCAAAAGGTTTCACAAGATGAGTACGGCATCGGTTTTATAGGGCTGAACTACATTCTTCACAATAAGGCAATTGCGGTCTCTGAGGGAGCTCAAACAGCGCCCATCTACCCTACTCGCTTTACTATCGGTACTGAAGATTACGCGCTAGCACGTCGACTTTACGTGTATACACCGACCACGGCATCGATGTTTATCAAGAACTTTGCTCAGTATGCCATTTCTTATGCCGGGCAAGAGATAGTCTCCGATACGGGTCTTATTTCGCAGAATATTCATGTTGAGCAAGTGCAGCCAATGACTGAAGCGCCCACGGTATATAAGCAGTATGCTAAACAAGGTCAGCGATTATCACTGACGTTTCGTTTTGAGCATGGAAGCGGTCAGTTGGATAACAAAGGTAAGCGCGACCTCCAACGTTTGCTCGATTACCTTGAAAGTCATGCCCAAAAGCGCGTAATACTAATGGGGTTCTCTGATAACTCCGGGGATGCAGGGCGCAATAAAACATTATCTTTGCAGCGTGCTCGTTCTGTAGAGCAGGAGCTCACCGCTCGCGGTGTGGCGGTCTTTGACACCCAAGGGTTTGGTGAGGTTTTGCCTGTTGCCAACAACCAAAGCAAAGAAGGTCGAGAACGTAATCGTCGCGTTGAGGTGTGGGTGTTGTAATTATTCTGTCATCGATAGCTGCTACTTTAGTTGCTGATTTAGGAGGGGATATGTTTGCCATATTAACGGATCACTATAATCTTACCGGCGCCTTTGCCCGCTTAAGTATGGTTGAAGCCATGCGTGTACAACGCAATTTAGATCAGGTTTTTACCGACTTAAAGCTACCTTCCGATACGCTTCTTAACCGTATGCGCGAAGAAGGGTTACTCAAAGACGCGATAGCGGGTGTTAAAAAACCGCATACCGATGCGAGTGAATCCGTGATTCAGAGTCACCTCGGACAACTCTTTTTAGATTATCACAAACTCAAAGCCACCTTAGCCAAGCTGAGCTTGGCTGAGCAGGTTGCTTGCAAAGAGACATTTACGATTGCTGCTAAAGCTTTAAATCTGCCCTCTGCAGATTTAGCTGCGATGATGGCGCAAGAAGGTGTGTCGGTAGAAGCTATGGTGCCTAAAGACCCTCAACAAGAGCGTATTAACGCTGTCCGTGAGCGATTAAATCAAGCTGCGTCACAGCAACAGAGTGATGCTCAGCGCGTGCGTGATCGTTTGAACTCATTAGTTGAGGAGCAACAAGACCCAAAGGATGAAGTCGTAGATGAAGGGGCTCAAGTCGTTCCACTGCGTCGCCAACAAGCATAAGAACAGGCAAGTTAACTCAGTTTTGCACCGCCTTTTAGGCGGTTTTTTTATACCTCGAGTTAGTAAAAAAGTGATTTGTCCCTGTCGTTTAGTTAGTAAAAATGTGGTTTGTGATAGAAATAAAGCTCAATACAGTTGGTAAAAAAGTGGTTTATACCGCTGTAAAGGCCCAGTAACCTCTTTAATAAAGCTCCCCTTGGGGAGATGAACATCGCCTTGCTTGCACTAAGTAAAATGCTGATCCAAAAAAAGGGCCGATAACGGCCCTTTCACTGGCAACACACCTTTTGGTTTAGAACTGGTTCATGGTATTGGCTTCGCCGCCTGCTTTGAGTGCGTTTTCGCCGCAGAAGTATTCCTTGTGGGTATCACCAATATTTGAACCCGCTAGGTCTTGGTGCTTCACTGAGGCTTGCTCTCGACGAATCTCCTGGCGTTGCACATCGCGCACGTAGGCAAGCATACCTAAGTCACCAAAATACCCTTCAGCAAGAATATCGGTGCTGAGCGCCGCTGTGTGGTAGGTGGGTAAAGTGATCAAATGATGGAAAATACCCGCCTCTCGTGCTCCGTCACGCTGGAAGTTTTGCACATAATGATCCGCTTCTTTGGCTAGTTCTGAGCCATCGAGGCTCGCATCCATAAGCACTTTAGGATCTTGGCTTGGGTCTGGATAAGCACTTAGATCGCGGCCATCTTGTTGCCATTGGCTATACACCTGCTCACGGAACTTCAACGTCCAGTTAAATGAAGGCGAATTGTTATACACCAATTTAGCGTTAGGAACTTGCTCGCGAACGCGGTTTACCAGCTCCGCAATTTGCTCTACATTCGGCTTCTCGGTTTCAATCCATAGCAAATCGGCACCATGTTGTAAGCTTGTGACACAGTCTAGTACTACGCGGTCTTTTTCCGTACCGGCGCGGAACTGATATAAGCCGTTGTCTAAGCGCACCGGTTTACATAGCTGACCGTTGAGCTTAATGGCTGTTTCACCTTCTAGCAGATCATCCCCCCCAGAAATAGGTTGGGTATCTAAGAAGCTCAAGTATTGGCTAGCAAGATCTCCGGCTTCCTTGCTTACTGGAATTTTCTGGGTCAAGCTCGCACCTAATGAGTCGGTGCGCGCAACGATGATGCCATCATCAACACCCAGCTCTAAAAAGGCATATCGAACCGCATTGATTTTGGCCAAGAAGTCCTCGTGGGGCACCGTTACCTTACCGGCCTGGTGACCGCACTGTTTAGCATCGGATACCTGATTTTCAATTTGAATTGCACAGGCACCGGCCTCTATCATTTTCTTCGCTAATAGGTAGGTGGCTTCCTCGTTACCAAAGCCGGCATCAATATCGGCAATAATGGGCACCACATGGGTCTCAAAGTTGTCGATTTGTGCGGTGATAGCTGCAACATCGCCACCTTGGGCCTTGGCCTCGTCCAATGCCTTGTATAGATGATCAAGTTCACGGGCGTCGGCCTGTTTTAAGAAGGTATAGATCTCTTCAATAAGCATAGGCACCGCCGTTTTTTCGTGCATACTTTGATCCGGTAATGGACCAAACTCAGAGCGCAATGCTGCCACCATCCAGCCACTAAGATAGACATAGCTGCGCTTAGTGGTTTTTTGATGACGTTTAATGGCCATCATCATCTGTTGCGCGGTAAACCCATGCCAACAACCTAAGGATTGCGTGTACTGGCTTGAATCACCGTCGTAAGCGGCCATGTCCTCGCGCATCACCTTAGCGGTGTATTTGGCAATATCGAGACCGGTTTTGAAACGGTTTTGAAGCTGCATACGCGCTGCATATTCCGAATTAATCCCTTGCCACTGCGGTAGGTTGCTCTGACGAAGGCTGCTTAACGTGTCGATGTGTGCGTTGTAGTTTGTCATTATAGGTATCCTTTGAACGGGTAACTGTTTAATTGCCCCAAAGCCAATGTGAGAGTGCTCGGTGCGTTGTATTTTTACCCTAGGACGAATTGGGTTGATTTATTAAATTTATAGTTATTATTGTGGCTATATTTTTAGTGAATGAGATTTGGGTTCACATCAGCGCTTTTTCAGTTACAGTGAAATGACTAACTTCTTCGTTTAAAGGAAACGCACATGACCCAGCGCATCTCTCACAGCGGTTTGGCTATTGATGCTCAGCTTTATCAATTCATAACTGAGCAAGTCCTGCCGCACACGGAACTCGATACTGAACGCCTGTTCGCGGGTTTGGCCGATATCATTCAGCGCCTTACTCCCATCAATAAGGCATTACTGGCGAAGCGGGATAGTTTGCAGAAGCACATTGACGGTTATTATCAGAAAAATACTAAAGATAACCATGATGAATATACCCAGTTTCTAAAAGACATCGGTTATTTGCTAGAGCAACCACAGCAGGTTAGCGTAGAAACCGAGGGTGTAGACGATGAAATCGCGCGCATGACTGGACCGCAGCTTGTGGTGCCAGTGAGTAATGCACGCTTTGCCCTAAACGCCGCCAACGCCCGTTGGGGCTCCTTGTATGATGCACTGTATGGCAGCGATGTGATCAGTGAGGAAGAAGGCGCAGAGCAAGGGAGCCAATACAACCCTGTGCGCGGCTTTAAGGTCATGGCCTATGCGCGACAGTTCCTAGATAAAGCGTTACCGCTCAAAAGCGGCTCACACATTGAAAGTACCGAATATGCGATAAACAATGGCGAGCTTGTGGTTATCTTGGGTGACTCTCAGCAAGTAACCCTCGCTGAGCCCTCGCAGTTGATTGGCTATCAGGGGCAACCTGAGCGCCCGACTGCGTTGCTATTTTGTCATCATGGCCTGCACTTTATTATCGCTATCGACCCACACAACCGCATCGGCCGCGACGACAAAGCTGGCATTAAAGACATCGTACTCGAGTCTGCTCTAACCACCATCATGGACTGTGAAGACTCTGTCGCTGCCGTTGATGGCGAGGATAAAACACAAGTTTATCGTAACTGGTTTGGGCTGATGATGGGAAACTTGAGCTGCGAATTTTCCAAAGATGGGCAAACTCAGACACGGCGCCTTAATAAGGATCAACATTTTACTAAGTTAGATGGCTCGTCGCTGACCCTTCATGGCCGAAGCTTAATGTTTGTTCGCAATGTCGGTCACCTGATGACAACACCCGCCATACTAGACAGCGATGGTAACGAGGTATTTGAAGGCATATTGGATGCGGTCTTTACTAGTTTGTGCGCGCTTCCCGAATATCACAGCCGCTCCGAGTTAGCTAACTCGCGCACTCAGAGTATTTATATCGTTAAGCCTAAAATGCACGGCCCCGAGGAAGTGGCCTTCACCGCGCAGCTATTTAGTGAAGTGGAGGCTTTATTAGCCCTTCCTAGCAATACCTTGAAAATGGGGATTATGGATGAAGAGCGGCGTACTTCGGTGAATTTGAAAGCCTGTATTGCGCAAGCGAAACAGCGAGTGGTCTTTATTAATACCGGCTTTTTGGACAGAACCGGCGATGAGATTCATACCGCTATGGAGGCCGGTGCGGCATTGCCAAAATCGGCAATTAAAGCTCAGCCTTGGATAGATGCCTACGAGAAACGCAATGTTAGTATTGGCCTAGAATGTGGCTTAAGTGGTAAAGCACAAATAGGTAAAGGCATGTGGCCAATGCCAGATAAACTGGCGTTAATGATGGAGCAGAAAATCGGCCATGTGAAATCGGGTGCCAACACCGCCTGGGTGCCCTCCCCGACTGCCGCAACCTTACATGCCCTTCATTATCATGATGTTGATGTATTCGCGCAGCAAAAAACATTATCAGCACAAAGCCAGCAGTCCTTTAGAGACTTACTCACACCGCCGATTGATAATCAGCAACAACTCAGCAGCGAAGATATTCAGCTCGAACTCGATAATAATGTTCAAGGTATTTTGGGGTATGTTGTGCGTTGGGTAGAGCAAGGCGTTGGTTGTTCAAAAGTGCCCGATATCAATAATGTCGGCTTAATGGAAGATCGCGCGACATTACGGATTTCTAGTCAACATATTGCTAATTGGCTGCACCATGGTATTTGCACCGAAGAGCAAGTCCTGAAAACCATGAAGCGTATGGCTAAGGTGGTTGATGAGCAAAACGCAGGCGATAGCCAGTATAAAAATATGGCTGATAGTGAACAAAGTTTGCTTGATAGCTTAGCGTTTCAAGCTGCGACAGATTTGGTTTTCAAAGGCAGATCACAGCCCAATGGCTATACCGAGCCGCTTTTGCATCATTACCGCCGACTGTTCAAAGAACGCCAAGCGTCGATGTAAAGGGCCTTTACAGCAATAAAAAAGCCGGCATATTAGCCGGCTTTTTTATTAACGCTATTAGTTATTAACAATGGCGTTGTGATAGACATTTTGTACGTCATCACAATCTTCCAACATGTTCATAAACTTCTCAAAGTTGGCGATATCATCTTCGTCGGTGATTTCAATGTGTGTTTGTGGCACAAAGGTAATTTCGTCAACATCAAAGTTAATGCCTGCAAATGCTTCTGTAAGTGCTGTTTTCGCTTTGAAGTATTCGGTATGCGGGGCAAATACAGATACTTTGCCGTCTTCTACTTCGACATCTATGACGTCAACATCAGCCATCATTAGCGCTTCTAACACTTCTTCGTCATCATCACCTTCGAAACCCAAAATGGCGAGGTGATCAAACATGTGCGCAACGCAACCTGGGTTGCCGATCTTGGAGTCGGTTTTGGTAAACGGTAAGCGTACGTCTTTAATGGTTCTATTAGGGTTATCAGTAAGGCAGTCTACAATAACCATGCAGTTACCTGGACCGTACCCTTCATAACGTGCCGCAGAGTAATCTTCACCCGCACCACCGGCTGCTTTTTCTATCGCCTTATCAATTACGTGAGCGGGTACTTGATCTTTTTTAGCTTTATCAATCAAACGGCGTAGAGAAAGGTTTGCATCTGGGTCAGCACCGCCATTTTTTGCAACGACGTATATCTCTTTACCGTATTTTGAGTTTACTTTTGTTTTTGCCGCGGCTGTTTTCGCCATGGCGTTTTTACGAACTTCAAACGCTCTGCCCATTTTCAATCTCTCAAGTTTGAATTTATTTCCTCACTGGATTTTAACAACTCGCAGCACATTGGGCTAGTGCCATGTTTACATAAAAGTGCTGCTTTGTTGGTCAAACTTTTTAAATGAGGCTATTTAACATAATTTGGGAAGAGTGAAGGCAACTCACTGAAACAGCGAATGATATGATCAGCCTGATGTGCATAATCAGGAAGCGCTTGGGGCGCGTATAAGCAAGCGCGCATATTGGCGTTGCGCGCCGCTTCAATATCGTATTTATAATCACCTACGTACACTAGCTCGGTTGGCGCTATCTGCCATCGTTCGGCAATGTGAAGCAGTGCACTGGGGTCCGGTTTTGCGGGAGCATCATCACGGGTCAAAATTAGCTCAATTGGCAAAGGGTTACGTTTTACTTTGATCGCCGTTGCTTGCTGACAGTTACGGGTGACGATGGCCATCGGAATGTTGGCTTGGTGTAGCCTTTGCACTGCTGCCTTAACCTCTGGTAATAATTGAGATTGCTGTGCATCGGCAAGTTCGTGGTCGAGTATCACTTGCTCTGCTCGTTGCCGCCCTTCGCTATCCAAGGTACTAACAAAGTCTAAAATATCGATATCAGCGTGGCAGTTGAGTTGTTCACGGATGCGAGCAAAATTCAGTATAGAGCTGAATAGTGTGCCATCCATGTCAAAAATGACGCCATTAAGAGAATGAGGCTTGCTGCTTGGCATTGTATTTCCTGTAAACTATATGGTTGCAATGATACGACCTTGCACCGCTATAAGCGCAACCATAGCAGGAAAAAACGCGCACATCGACATCTTCCCTGATGTGCACGCTGGTTGGGGGAAGCGCTTAGAAGGTAACGCTATGCCACTGGTTCTGGCGTTCAAAGTACAAAGTTCGCACTTTGCCTTTGCCCTCTATATTGACCATATTAATTTGCGCAGGCCACAGTTCATGTAGTGCCCCGTGTGTCATTTTCAGGCCCTTTAGCGGCTGCTTTGGCATCGCTGCCTCTTGGTACACCCAAAAAAACTTACCATCCACTTCAAAGCCAACATTGCTCAACTGCAAAGGCTGATCGTTGGGGTCGGTTATCGCCACTTGTTCGGCTACATAGTCGGCAAATTTTTGTTGGTCATCTGCATGCTTTAACATATCAGCTTGATTGCCAAATAGGTCTTCGACGGCATGCTCTGTGTCATGAAGATAAAATCGATGCATCAGCTCAATATGTTCAGTGCGTTGATTGAACAGCACGGTGGTCACCGAGTTTTTTAATTGGTGAGCCAAGCTGGCGCTGCTAAATAGCAGCACCGATAAAAGCACGATAATACGCATTATGGCTGTTGTTCCTCTTCGTTAGCCTCTTTGAGCTCGGTTTTAATATCGTGCATGATGTCGCGACTGACCTTAGCCTTGCTCTTCTTACGCTTGTAGGTCTCGATACGCGATTCCATGATACGTCGTGGGTAATAGTTATTAGACACATCTACATCTGCGGTTTCCCAGCCCGGGTCGACGGCTATACTGGCAATTTCTTTACCCTTATCGGTCACTATCAGCTTTTCCACCTGTTTGGCATTCCGGCGCCAGATTTCGGCTGGAATGTAACGTTGCTCTGTGGTGCCATCGGTGTAGCTAAGCTCGAGTAAAATGGGCATAACCAGGCCGCCCACGTTGCTAAATTGCATCACGTAATAGTTGTTGTCCTCGGCTACTGCTCTGTCTAGGGTGCGACGCTCCCAGGGATCTAGCTTGCTGAGCATCTTTTGGTAGGCATTACGCTCTTTGTTGGTCACGGTGAAGCGATCGTTGCTGTCGTAAAAGTCGCGTACATCCGGGTTCTTATCTATCCACAAGTCACGGCCCTCACGCTTGTTGCGCTCAACAAACAATGATGTCGGCTTATTTTTCTCAATCTCACGCAGGCGGTTAAAGTCGACATCTGGGTTCATGGTATCCAAACGCAGCTTGTATACCTTATCTAAAGCGATATCGACGTGATCGGTGCTATAGAACCAGCCTCGCCAAAACCAGTCTAGGTCGACACCTGAGGCTTCTTCCATGGTGCGGAAAAAGTCAGCGGGAGTGGGTCGTTTGTATTTCCAGCGGTTGGCATATTCTTTAAAGGCAAAGTCAAATAACTCGCGCCCTAAAATTACCTCGCGGAGAATATTAAGGGCCGCTGCTGGCTTAGTGTAGGCATTGGGCCCAAGGCGCAGCACACTGTCTGATTGTGTCATAATCGGCACTTGATGTTCAGATTTCATGTACTCGACAATATCGCGAGGCTCTACTCCCCAAGGAATATCTGGATCCCACTCGCGTCCAGCAACCCCGTCAAGGAAACTGTTTAATCCCTCATCCATCCAAGTCCATTGACGCTCATCTGAATTAACGATCATGGGGAAATAGATGTGCCCAATTTCGTGTATAACAACACCAATGAGAAAACGTTTCTCTGCTTGGGAGTATGTGCGAGAGCCGTCATCGCGCAACTCCGTGCGTGGCCCGTTGAAGGTGATCATCGGGTACTCCATGCCGCCTACAGGACCATTTACTGACTGGGCGACCGGATATGGATAATCAAATGAATAGCGAGAGTAAACCTCCATGGTATGGATCACCGCTTCGGTGGAGTATTTTTTCCACAGGTCGCCGCCCTCTTTTGGATAAAACGACATCGCCATCACCAGCGGTTGTTCGTCGCCTCCTTGATGATAGCCTTTCGCATCCCACATAAATTTTCGTGATGATGCCCACGCAAAGTCGCGTACATTATCGGCCTTAAAACGCCAAGTCTTGGTCTCTTGTGTGGCTGTTTTTTCGTTCTCTAACGCCTCTTCTTCGGTCACGATAAAGACCGGACGCTCAGCATTTTTTGCTTGTTCTAAGCGTTGGCGCTGGGTGCGGTTAAGGACCGAGCCTGGGTTATCCAGGGTACCAGTCGCGGAGACGATATGATCTGCCGGCACGGTAATTTCAACATCATAATCACCGAACTCTAGGGTGAATTCGCCACGCCCTAAAAATGCTTTATTGGTCCATGCTTCATAATCGGTGTAAGCCGCTAAACGCGGAAACCACTGCGCTAACAAAAAGATGTCATTGCCGTCTTTTTCAAAGTGTTCATAGCCATTGCGAGCGCCCACGGCGTCTTCTTCAACAATATTAAACGCAAAGTCCATGCTCAATTCGGTACTTTGTCCAGGTCTCAGAGGCTGGTTTAAATCGACGCGCATAAGGGTGTCGACAACAGTGGCTTTGAGATCATCCCCGTCCTCATCTTTGATATTGCTGAGCACGAACCCCGGCTCATTGTCGGCGAGAAATTGCATGCGTCGCAGGGCCGACAAGCTCAGCTTACTGGGTTTACCTACAGGCTGAGCCTCAAGCCCAGACTTGAAGGTTTTACTGCGCTCTGCAATTGAGTCTGCCTTATATATATTTTGATCTAGCTGGAGCCACAAGTAACGCAGGGTGTGCGGAGAGTTATTGGTGTACTCGATACGCTGACTGGCACTCAAACGTCGTGCTTTTTCATCTAGGGTGACGTCTATATCGTAATCCACTTGCTGCTGCCAATAATTTTCCCCCGGGGCGCCAGCGGCACTTCGGTAGCTATTTGCAGTAGGCAGGGACTCGTCTAGTTGGCGAAACTTATCTTCGAAATTCCCCTTGGTTTGCATTACATTGGCCATCACCCCTTGGCTAATCAAAGTGAGCGCCCCAAGCAGAACTAAGGTTTTATTATTTTTATTCATCATAAACACAGTGTTTTTTGCTATTTGTGACACTGTTGCAAAAGTAGCCAAATGCTGCAACTGAGACGCGATGAAGTGCATACAAGCGCGACCAATCTAATGCTAAAAGTGGTATAAAAAATGCTGTAGTTATTATCTGTAAAGGGGGTTTCCAGTTTTTTTCGTGGGATTTTCCCATTAAAGGTTGCAATTGCATTTTAATTAATTTTAGAATCCCCCACTTTTTTAATTCGTGAACAATAAAAACAAGGATTATCAGCCTAACAAGTCGTGCTTTGACTGGGCTGAAACATAAAGTAAGCGATAGGAAGTTCACTCAATTCGCTCACATAGCAAGGTATAAAATTGGTGGTGCTATGGATTTTTATGTCCTCAAAAAGAAAGACGAGTTAATAGCCATTCCTGCAAATGAGCAGCATTGTAAACAATA
Organism: Pseudoalteromonas sp. CNAT2-18.1; assembly: GCF_022347865.1. Taxonomy (NCBI): domain Bacteria; kingdom Pseudomonadati; phylum Pseudomonadota; class Gammaproteobacteria; order Alteromonadales; family Pseudoalteromonadaceae; genus Pseudoalteromonas; species Pseudoalteromonas sp. CNAT2-18.1. Next base: position 219,689 of record NZ_JAKRFR010000001.1, read on the forward strand.
CTTAGATAATGGGTATTTTTACATTGATAAAGTGGCAGCATGTGATGAAAACACCGCAATTCGTCGTTTAAAAGCGAAATACCAGCGAAATATGCGTTTGCCTTTAACCGCATTAGCGATAGTAATACCGGTTATTATAGTTACTTGGTGGCAAGTAACACACTGACACCAGCACGCTTAAACGCGTGCTGTTCCATGCTATAGTGGGCGCAATAGCAAATAACTTAATGTACTGATGCGCTTACTCCACACCTCTGATTGGCACTTGGGTCAGCTTTTTTATGAGCATACTCGAGTGCAAGAACATCACGCCTTTCTAACCTGGCTTATTGGTGAATTAAATCGCCAAGCTGTTGACGTATTGTTGGTTAGCGGCGATATCTATCACACCGCTACTCCGCCAACACAAGCGGAGAATCAGCTTTATGAATTTGTTAAAGCGGCTAAGGCGGCCTGCCCTACCCTACATATAGTGATTATTGCCGGTAATCATGATAGTGCGAAACGCATTACCACAGCACAGCCATTACTGGCACAGTTTGACACTCATGTAGTCGGTCGCTTTGATTTTCAGCGCCCCGAGTTGAGTGTCATTAACATTACTCGTGGTGATCAGCACTGTGCGATTCTTGCCCTTCCCTATCTGCGTGCCAGTGATATCCCTGATGCACAAATGAGTTATGCTCAGGCGGTCAAAGAGGCCTACCAACTTATGCTTGAGCAATGTCAGCTTGAGGACGACTCCAATGTTATCGCCATGGGCCATCTACATGCTCGGGGTGCCACTGTCAGCGAAGACTCAGAGCGCGCTTTAGTCATTGGCGGTGAAGATGCCATCGGCGCTGATGTTTTTCCGCCCCAAGCCTGTTATGTTGCCCTCGGCCACTTGCATAAAGCGCAAAGTGTTAACGCTAAAGAATACATTCGTTACAGTGGCACGCCCTTCGCGATGTCGTTTTCGGAACGTCAATATCATCACCAAGTTTTGCTGTTAGAGGTACAAGATAATGCCTTGCAAAGTGTCAACCCCCTTTACATTCCTCGGCATCGGCAATTACACCTTGTTCCCGAGGCTACCCTACTGCCGCTAGCTCAAGTATGTGAGCAGGTTCGGCAGTTACCCGGCCCTGATGATGAGCAAGGGTACATTCGCGTTCGCCTCTCGAGTAAAGAGCTTGCCACCGACTTTCGCGAGCAAATCGAGCATGCACTTCAAGGCAAAGATTTACTTTTTTGTGGCGTGGAACGGGTGCGCTCGCAACGGGAGAGTAAAAACGATGAACTTGAACTACAAGACTTATCGCAAGTAGAGCGCCTAGACGCTGCGCACTTATTGAGTGAAGCCGTCAACGAGCATGATGAGCTTGAAGATCACGATATTACCAACGAGGTTAAAGATTTGTTTGCGCAGTTAGTTGAGGATGTTGAGCAGGAGGGGAATAATGAAGATTAATCGCCTGCAAATTCATAATTTAGCATCATTATTAGATGCAGACATCGATTTCAGCCGCCCTCCCCTGCGTGACGCTGGTTTGTTTGCCATAACTGGTGACACAGGGGCTGGAAAAAGCACTATATTGGATGCGCTGTGTTTAGGCTTATATGATAAAACCGCCCGGTTGAGCAATGAAAGCACACAAAAAGTAGACTTTAATGGCGACAATGTGCGCCTCAATGATCCGCGCCACCTATTGCGTCGTGGTACCGGTATAGGATGGGTCAAAGTTGATTTTGTGGCTATCGATGGCGCTCATTATCGCGCCCTATGGCAAGTGACCCGAGCACGTAAAAAACCAAACGGTAAATTACAAGCACCCACTCATGCACTGTACCTTATGCCGCAAGAGCAGCTGGTCAGTGATGGTAAACTTGAGACAAAAAAAACCATTGAGCGGTTAGTTGGGCTTAATTTCGAGCAGTTCACGCGTGCGGTGATGCTAGCGCAAAACGAGTTTTCTGCTTTTTTACGTGCGCAAGGCGATGAGCGAGCAGTATTGCTTGAGCGTTTAAGTGGTACACAAAAGTACTCCGTTGTAGGTCAGCGCGTGTATTCTGGTTACAAAGCCAAGCTTAATGACGTCGAGGCATTTAAGGCTTCTATGGATGCGGTTGATATTCTCGATGAGCAACAATTACAGGAGCTTAACGAGCAGCAACATCAGTATATCGAGCAGCAGCAACAATGCCAAAAACGACGAGAACAGGTTGCCAAACACCTCCAATGGTTCACAGCCGAGCAACAGTTACAACATGAAATCGCAGACCTTCAACAGCGTATACAAACTACGAGTAACAGCCTAGAGCGATTAGAACCCAGGGTGAGAGAGGCTCAGCGAGTTAAGCAATGTTGGCAAATTGAAGATAACCTTACTTCCACAGCACGATTGCAACAGCGTTTGGCGCAACAGCAAACACGCCAAGAAGAGCTAATACGCAGTGATGCTAAAAGTGTATGGCAACACGGCGAACAGCAGCAGCAATTAGCACAACAACAGCTGCGCCATGCGCAACAGCAATATGCGCAGCGCAAAGAGAAACTCAATGCCGCCGTGGCACTGGATGTAAAAATTGCACAAAAGAAGGAGGTGCTCGCGGCAAAACGCTCTGAGTTCGAACAGACGAGCGCACAGCAGCTGCAATTGACGCAGCAAAGCCAAAACCTCGCTGCACAAGTGGATGAAAGTAATAGACGCCTTGATGAATACACGACGCAATTAGAATCACAACCTTGGCTCGCTGAGTTAGTAAAAAATTGGTCTCATTACCATCATCTTTGGCAGCGTATTAATAGTTATGATGCTACATATAAAGAAAAAAACGAGCAGTTACAGGCATCTAATAACGAGCTTTCGAAGCTTGATCAAAGCCTTGCCACACTCAATGAAGAAAACATCACATTCCAGCAGTCGATACAAGCACTTGAGCAGCAAATAGTAAGTTTACAGCCGCAGCCTGAAGCCTTTTCTGCAACTGAGCTTCAGCGTCAGTTAGGCACATGGCAACAGGCCTTGGAGCGTTTTCAACAATGGCATAGTAGTAACCGTCAGCTTGTAACTGTGCGTCATCAACAGCAATCTCTTCATGCAGAGCTTGAACAAAAGCAACAACAGCTGCATGAGGCTTCGCAACATCACTCAGTTTTAGAGCAGCAATTGTCGCATGCACGCCAGGCTTATGAGCAGGTTAAACTGCGTGCAAGCGAGCAGATCACGCATTTACGTACTCAGCTTAAAAGTGGTGAGCCTTGTATGGTGTGTGGTTCTGAACATCATCCTTTTGCAGAAAATGATGACAATAATCATGCTTTTGCTGCGTTATTAGCGGACTTTGAACAGGCTTACGCAACGGCTCAAAAGAATCTGGATCAGCATTATACTAAGCGGCATGCTTTGCAAACCGAGATCCAGTTAGCACAGCAACAAATTGATAATGTCAGCGCTACTGAGCAACAGCTGAAGTCGCAGCTACAACAATTCGCGCAGCAGCTAGAGCCCTTTATTCAAGGTAAACCCCTTGATGAGCTTAGCGATCAGGATTTTACTAAGCCCATTGCGGATATCCAACAGCAATATCAGCAGTTGGAACAGTTAGAGCAACAGTTAGTAAAATTACGATCTGAGTTAAAGGTTCAGCAACAAAACAGCGGCGAATTGCAGGGGCAATTACAAAGCTGTGAACAGCGACGTCAGCAACTGCAGCTACAAACGCAGCGTCTTGCTTACGAACTTGAAACTGAGCAGCAGCAATGCCAACAGAGCATCGCAGAGCTGCGAGAGCACTTCAGTGAAGCGCCTTGGTGGCAAGATAGTCTGCATCAGTTAGCGCGACTTTGGCAGCAATTGGTTGAGCAAAAACAGCAATTTGAGCAGCTGCAAAATGAGTACGCCCGGGCCCAACAACAGACTACGCAGCTTAATCAGCAGCGAGATCAGATTTTTACTAAGCTAGAGTCACTGCAATCTCAGCAGCAAAAGCTGGGCGAGCAACTGCAAATGCAAGAACAAGAGATCACTCATTTACTAACCGAGCGCAGTACTCTTATAGCTCATGGGCAAGATCCCAAAGCGCAACTAGAGGAGCTGGAAGAGTCCATCGAAAAGGCTCAGCAGACACTAGACACGCAACAAGCAGCGTGTCAGCAGCAGCAGCGCCGGTATGAGCAAGAGCAAAGTGAATACCAGCACTTAGTAAAAAATTGTTCCCAGTTACAACAAGACATTGAAGAGTTAAAAAAAGCCTTTGATGTCTGGTACCAGGACTACAGAGCCTTTGATGAGGCCTTAACAATTGAGCAGATCAAAAATTTACTAACTCAAGACAAGCAACAAGTACAAGCAGTACTCACTGAGCATGCAACATTAGAGCAAACGAAAGTGCGTTTTCAGGCTCAGCTAGAACACAGTGAGAGTCGCTTACAACAGTTAGTAAAAAGCCGTCCGGACAAAAATTTAACAGAGCTTGAAGCGCAAAAGCGGCAATTGGATGAGCAGTTCGATGACAGTCAGCAAGCCTTAACCTTACTCGGTGCACGACTAGAAAATCATCGGCAAAACGTCGAACGCTTAGCCGAGCAAGGAGAGCAGTTGAAAGAGCTACAACAGCAACTTGCTACTTGGACTACCTTAAACAGCGCACTAGGTGATGCCCAAGGGAAGCGATTGCGAAACTTAGTGCAAAGCCAAACTTTGGCTATATTGCTTGGCTACGCTAACCAACATTTACACGCCTTGTCGAAGCGCTACCGTCTTACTCGTATTACGGGCACGCTCGATATAGCTATCATTGATCACGATATGGCTGATGAGCAACGCAGCGTGAATACCCTCTCCGGTGGTGAATCTTTTTTAGTGTCATTAGCTCTCGCCCTAGGGTTGGCGTCGCTATCGTCCAATAAGGTCAAAATTGAGTCCTTGTTTATTGATGAGGGGTTTGGCACATTGGACAGTGAAACATTGAGCATTGCTATGGATGCACTTGATAACCTGCAAGCGCAGGGCCGCAAAGTCGGGGTGATATCGCACATACCGCAACTTACTGAACGTGTCGCAACGCAGGTGAAGGTACGCAAACGCCCCGGTGGTTACTCTGTGGTGGAGTGTGAATAATCATTCTTAGTTCATGTGCTTGCGCTATGCTAATGAACACAGTCATCGCTGTAGTCGATATTAAATCAAGGAGGTATTATGCCTAGTTTTCAAGGTGAAGAAGCGACTAATTACGACGAGCGTATAAGCCGTCTAGTGCCCGGTTATGAGTTGTTGCATCAGCTCACACAAGCACAATGCCAAGCTCAGTTAAGCTCGTCGGCGTCCATTTTAGTCGTGGGTGCGGGCACAGGCAAAGAAGTGGTGGCGCTTGCCAAAGCAAACCCCAATATGCACTTTGTGGCTCAGGATATTTCCGCTGATATGCTGGCAATAGCCGAGCAGCGCTTTGATGAAGCGGGAATAAGCGCGCGGGTAACATGCCATTGTGGTGATGTTGGCCAATTACAGCAACAATTTGACGGTGCATTATGCCTATTGGTTTTACATTTCTTGGCAGACAATGGTGATAAAGCAGCGTTATTAAAGTCGATACGCCAGCAATTAGCCCCCCAAGCATGGTTGTGGCTCGCTGATTTAATGAAGCCTGAAACTCAGTTTGAACGTGATGCGCAGTTTATTGCTTGCCAGCAATTAGGGTTAAGTGATGCGGGTGTCGAACGTATGCGCCACAATCTAGAGCATGAGTTCTACCCACTGGATCGTATGCGTTTGGCTGAACTACTTGAACAGTGTGGTTATGGTATCGCCCGCTGCTACTTCAAAGCGCTAGGCTTTACTGGTTATGCAATACGTTGTCAGTCGTAGTGTGATGCAACTTTTTAAGGCGCTCAAGCTGTTTTTTCAGCGTGTTTAAACAAAACGGCTTAATGATGAAACCATCAACCTTAGCGCTAATCATATCAGTCACTACCTCTTTCTTATCTTCGCAGGTCACTACGATGACTGGAATATAACCCCAGTCATCGTGTTTGCGAATAGTAAGAAATAAGTCTTTGCCATTGACCTTTGGCATGTTGAGGTCGGTCAGTACTAAGTCAAACCGGGTTTTTTCCAATAGCGACAGTGCCTGCTCACCATCGGTGGCCTCTACGATATCGTCGTAGTCCAGTTTACGCAGCATATTAATAAGTACATGGCGCATTAACGGCATATCATCAACGACTAATATCTTCACTTGGTATCTCGCCTACATGGTAACTTCTTACAGTGTAGTCAATTTTTATACTTTCGTGGTGTCGCCTAAGGACCATCCTATAACTTGATATGGGTGTGGATGAGCTCACAAAGAATATCGATTTTGGCGTTATTGAGTTGTCGGTAATCAAAATAGGGGCACACGATAATACGTTGTGTGGGCGATATAGCGAACTCATCGTTAAGCCAGATCAGATTTATACCAAGTTGTTCATTTGCTGCGAGCTCTTTAGCATGAGTTTTTCCGGCAATAATATGTAGCGCTGCGTCAGGGTCGGTTACGTCAGGCTCGCTAAAGAGCAACGCCGTTTGTGAGTGGTTTTGCAGTAGTGTTTGATCTCTAAATTGTTGCCATGTGTCTACACTTTTTAAGGCCAAACAACTGGGAGCCAGTTGATATAGCCACTTTGCATAGACATTAAATACTTTTCGCCAACCGTTCCCTGCCTCTGCGTTTATTTGTGCTATCTGCCCTGCTTGCAATGGCAAGGTATCGCTTAAAGTTTGAAACTGAATCAGGTTTGGGCGGTTTTTTACATACACTCTGATTGCCGCATCGCTTTGCCCTAGGCCTATCGCTTTTATTGTCACCTAATACTACCTATCGCTTGAAGCACTTAGTAAAAAACTGATCTTAAGCAAGATAGTAAATTATTGCTATGATTTTTAAGCGGTTATAAGCTTTATCTCGTACAGAGGTCATTACTGTATTGTTCGGTTATACCCGATTAAAGACTATATTTACTTGGAGCTCATGCTATGCGCGCACAGATCATAATTTTACTAACGGTTGTATTATCTGCTTGTACTTCTGTACCTGACAAAGTGTCCCCAGTTAGCCCTTTTAATTTAGAGCGTTACATGGGCACATGGTATGAAATAGCCCGTATGCCCCACCCTTTTGAAGAAGGCTTAAGTCGCGTCACTGCGACGTACAGCCAGAATGATGATGGCAGCGTCAAGGTCATTAATCGCGGCTTTAACGCAGAAGAGCAACAATGGTCCCAAGCTGAAGGTAAAGCCAAGTTTGTTGGCGATCCGAATACTGGCCATCTTAAAGTCTCTTTCTTCGGCCCCTTTTATTCCTCATATGTTGTGTTTGGATTAGACCAAGAAAACTATCAATATGCTTATGTGAGTGGTTATAACACCGACTATGCATGGTTACTCGCGCGTGAAAAAGAAGTTGATGAGCAGCGTTTAGAAGACTTTAAAGAGCAACTTAGATCAGCGGGGTTTGCGGTAGAAAAGTTGATTGAGGTGCAGCAGTAATATACCTGCGATAAGTTCGCTGCTAACTGATAATTCAGGTATAAAATGTAAAGGGGGTTTACAGATCAGTATTTTACCTACTTATTAGTAAAATACTGATCTAGAAACTTAGTAAAAATTCGGTTTATTGACTGGCAATCAGAATAGTTGTAATCACTGCTAGTAGTGAAGCCGTGCAGCAAAAGGTCAGTGCTTTGAGCCATTTCGGGCTGAAGCTAAGACACAGTGTGATGGCCAATACACTGACCGCCATAAACCCGCAGAACAGTAGTACCCCATAACTACCCAGCGCGGCAATCGCTATGGTCATGCTTAGTAAAATACTGATCCAAGCACAGATCAAAATTTTACTAACTAACCGAACATTGGGACGCACACCATATATATCTCGGTAATGGGTCGCTTTGGCATGCGCAAAGCAACTAAAAGCGATGATACACAGTATAAAGCAAAGCAGTTCTATCATACACTTAACTCCTCTAACGAACCCAACCAAGTGCGCTGCTTGCGGTTACCACGATAGGCCGCGTAGGCGAAGCAGGTTGCTGCAAATAAACAAACTAAATCGAAGCCCAACAAAGTCCATTGCTTGCTATCAATAAAGTGCAGCAAACTGCCCTGCGTGGTCATGCTGTTAATGGCAACAAGGCCAATACAGGCGCCAGCAATGATGGCATTTAATAATCGCCAACTATAAGGCTTGAATACCGCCCATGCTTGCACCGCTGCCCAGGTTAGAAAGAAAGCGAGTATTTCTTTGTCGGCGCGCTCACTCACATTCATTGGCAATAACCGATTGGCATAAAAAAATGCCAAGGTTGCTAAAGGCAAGCCCATAAACGTACCCAGGTTAAGGCTATCTACCGTGCGAAGACCTATCGCGGGGCGCTGCTTTTTATTGCGTTGGTGTAAGCGTTTTGCCCACATGATTGCGCCGCTCGCTATCATGATACAACCTGCTAAACCGCATAATACGTAAAGCCAGCGCAACACGGGCTGTGCCATGCGCGCCGCATGCAAGGCTATCATGCCATCGTAGATGGCTTCACTGACGCTTCTATCTACTTCATTAATGTCTATCACCTCGCCCGTCGTGGCGTTAAACGTGATGCTTGGCGGCCTGTCGACAATGGCCTTGCCGCTATCAATAATAAAGCGTACCGATGCACTGCGATCGTTAGGGTGGTCAATACGTACTTGCCTTATATCTGCATCCGGCCACTTAGTATAAAGTTGATCCAGCAGTGTATTAACACCCACCATGGCTGTGGGCTCGTTGGCAGGCTCGGTGCGTTGAAAGTTAAAGACATCGGCATAGAAGCTGCGTAAACCATCGTCGTAGGCGGTCATCGCCGGGTAGGGGAAGAGCATAAAAATAAGGGTAATAAGCCCTGTATAGGTGATCATGATATGAAAAGGCAGCGCTAGCACAGACGATAAGTTATGGCTATCAAGCCAGCTGCGTACGCCTTTATTGGTGCGCAAGCTAAATAAATCCTTAAAGATCCGTTTATGAATGACCACCCCAGTTATTAGCGCAATAAGCATAAACAAGCTGGCAAAACAGACCAGCCAACGTGCTGTTCTGACGTCGAGGTAATGCAAATCAAAGTGCAGGCGATAAAAGAAATGCCCACCTTTGGATTCTCTGACTGTATCGACCCCCTCTAGCGTTTTAGGATTGACATAGTAGTCTTGCCAAGGCGCACGTTTACCGGGTTCTCGTGGTTCTTGGTAAGAGTAGGTAAGCCAGTCTTTACGCTCATCAGCCAAGGAAATATTCCAGCGTTCGGACTTAGGTGCCTGTTGCTGTAAGTATGCAAGCCCTTGGGTTATCTGAGCTTGCTGCGCGGCAACACGCTGCTGGGGCTGTTCAAAATGATGTATCTCAGGTTTAGCCCAAAAGTTGAGTTCCCAACGGAAAAACGCAAGCGTGCCAGCAATAAATATGAGAAAGAGTAACCAACAGACCAATAAACCTACCCAGGTGTGTAGCCATGTCATTGAACGAAAGAAGGTGTCCTTCATAGCCATTCCTCCATGAATGCCAGCAGAGCGGTGAGCGCTGCACTAGTTAGTAAAATAGTGATCCATACCTTAGCGACAGAGCGCACACTAAAGGCATAGATGAAGATACAGGCATATATCAATATCGATAAGCTTACAGCCAGTAATACCGCATCACTAGGTTGTAATGGCAGGGCGACCCCTAAAACAGCGGTACTCAAGGCAGTTAATAAGTAGCCTCCAACAATGGCGGCAATAAAGCGATAAACCACAAGGGCGCGATAATGAGAGCTGGCGATACGTAACTTGATGAGCCAGGGTGATAACTGAAAATCCATAGTCTGCAGGCTGTTGTACCAAAAACGAGCCATTATATAGATTATAAAACTAAAAGATAGTGATTCGTATTTGCTTAAATGAATTGAAAATGAACCGTTAGTTAATTGTTGGCTCACGGTTAACACGATGTTTTTTATTAAAACCCTTATAATTCATAATATTACACGTCATTTCAATGGCCTTTTTTGCGTTCCTATTTATGCTTTTTTGCTATAAGATCGCTCACTCTTTTTTACTAGTTTTGTGTTGTTCTAGGAAGTGCTGTTGTTGTGGATGTGTTGTATTGGTTCGCGAGTTACCTCTTTGTACTTAAATATGTGGTATATGCGTTAAGCGTTTTACTGCTTATTTTTGGTTTAGACGATCTGTTTATTGATCTCGTGTATTGGGGGCGGAAATGCTACCGGCGATTGGTCATCTATCGCAAACACCCCAAGCTACACTATTCAAAGTTGAAAGAGAAAGCTGAGCAACCGCTCGCAATTATGGTACCTGCATGGCAAGAACACGGAGTTGTAGGACCGATGGCGGAACTGGCGGCATCGACATTAGATTACGAGAACTATCATATATTTGTTGGTACTTACCCTAACGACGACAAGACTCAAGCTGATGTTGACGCCGTATGCGCGCGATTTCCCAATGTCCACAAAGTGGTGTGCGCGCGCCCTGGGCCAACGAGTAAGGCGGATTGCCTCAATAATATCATCGCCTCTATATTTACCTTCGAATCGCAAGCAAAATTTGCCTTCCAAGGGTTTATTCTTCATGACGCAGAAGATGTACTTAGTGCCATGGAAATGCGTTTATTCAACTACCTCGTTGAGCGTAAAGATCTCATTCAACTGCCAGTATTTCCATTCGAGCGACAGTGGTATGAGTTTACCAGTGGCAGCTACCTAGATGAATTTGCAGAAATTCATGGCAAAGACGTGCCCGTGCGAGAAGCCTTGGTTGGGCAAGTCCCAAGTGCCGGCGTTGGCACTTGTTTTAGTCGCCGGGCAATTCAATTGCTTATCGAGCAAGGCGATGGTATCGCCTTCGATGTACAAAGTTTAACTGAAGATTACGACATTGGCTTTCGCCTCAAGCAACACGGTATGTCAGAAGTCTTCATTCATTTTCCTGTGCTGACCGACACGCACAAGCAGCAGATCAATAAGGGGAGCCTGAAATCTGCAAGTTATAGCAGCGTAGTCTGTGTACGGGAGTACTTCCCGAATACGTTCACCACAGCAGTGCGGCAAAAGTCGCGATGGATCATTGGTATCGTATTTCAGGGTATGAAATCCCATGCATGGACGCGAGATTGGAAATTAAATTACTTTCTTTGGCGGGACCGTCGCGGCGGTCTCACTAACTTCATTGGCTTTGTCGCGCTACTGGTGTTATTTCAGCTCACCTGTATTTGGGGTTACCAACAACTCTCCGGCAGTGCTTATAACTTTCTCTCAATTTATGGTGATGAGCCCTGGCTAAGTGCGGTGTTGTGGGCCAACGCCGTGCTGCTAGCTAATCGCATGCTGCAACGCTTTGTATTTGTTACGCGCTATTACGGGTGTATTCAAGGGGTCCTTTCGATCCCACGTATGGTGTGGGGCAATATTATTAACTTCTTTGCCAATATTCGTGCTGTCAGACAAATTCTCGAAATGGGTGATGTTAAACGCGTAGCTTGGGACAAAACCAGCCATGACTTTCCCTCATTAGGGGAAGCACGGGCAAGCTATCGACCTCTGGGTGAAATACTGCTCTCAGCAGGGGCTATTAACAAAGAGCAACTGCACAATGCGCTCACGCAAGGGCAGGGCAGAGTAAAACTTGGGCGTTTTTTAATGCAGCAAGGCGTGCTCAGCGGTGAGCAATTAGCGCAAGCGATAGCCGAGCAGGCGGGCGTTGAATATCGCTCTTGCCCGCCCCTGTCTACGCCAGAGCAAAGTGAGCTCGGTATTCATAAAGCGGTCGCTGTGCGCTACGCCATTATTGGATTGTTCTTGGACAAAGGTGTACTACATATTGCGAGTGAACAGCACTTGTCGCCGGTGGCCTTAGGGGCTATAAGCCGGAAAGTTGGTTATAAAGTTAGGTATTATATTGCCCAGCCGGGACAGGTCACTGTGGCGCTCAAAATGCATTTTAGTGATGACTCGGCCTACAGCTATGCGAATCTTCAGCGTCGTGCTCGTCGTGTGGATTGGCCGCATTTTGTAAATGCCCATTACAGTGAGTTTGAAGCAATTAGCGAAGTGGCTATGCTCAGCCCTTCCGTTGCTAACCAAGTGATGATCGGCCAAGAGAATAGCGACTCAGGGGTAGGTGATTATCTTATTGCCAAAGGTGTCATTGATGAGCAAACCCTTGAACTTGCGCAGCGCATTATGCGCAGACCTTTGGTAAGTGATAAGCCAGCGAGTTCATCAGAGGTGTCGTTATGAAACTTCTGTGGCTTTTTCTATTGACCTCAATGACAGCGTTATCAGCACCTAGTTTTGAGGCTGGTAAAGGATACCCTGAGCATACTCAGTTCTTACTTTATCCTTATGTCGATATGGCGTACCGCTATATTGATGAGGGTCGTTATGAGCTCGCTAATGAAGAGTTGAATAAGGCATTAGCTGTAACGCCGAATAACCCCTATGTAGTGGAGCGATTGTTATTTGTTGCGGCCCAGCAGCAACATTGGCCACAGTTATCGAAGCTTATAGACCAGTACCAACAAGTGCTTATGCGGCAGCAGAAATGGCGCGAAGTATTGTTACACTTTCAACAACTTGGGCTTAAGCATCAGGCTGAGTTGTTTATTGTGTACACTGACAAGCTTTTGGCAGATGAGCGCTTTAGTATCACCCAGCGCACCGGACTAGCTGCGTTAAGTGCACAAATGATAAGCGAACGAGCTCGCGCGCAGTTCATCCATCGAGTGATCACTCGTTACGGGCTCGAAGAAGTTCGCCCAGCCTATTGTTTCGCGCTGCTAAACGAAAAAAAGTATGACGCAGTTGCCAGTTGTATTAATGATATAACTTATCCAGAGCAGCAAGCCAGTGTGCGTAAACACTTGATACAAGCGCTTTTAGGAGCGCAACATTTCAAGGTGGCTAGTGAGCAGTTTAGCCTCTATCAGCAACACGCTGTTTTGAGTGAGCAGGAGCGTCGCCAATGGTTGCAAGCGGCGATATACAACAAAGATTGGTCACTTGCTTTGACGCTTAATGCCGCGCTACCAAGGGCCATTTCGCGCCTATTGCAAAGAGCTGATATTGCCATGCAAGCTCAGCAACCTGAGGTTTTATCGCGAACCATGGCGGCGTTAAGTGAAGCCGAGTTAAATATAGAACAAGAGCAGCAGTTACTTGTGCTTATGGCTTATGCCTCGAATTACTCTCAGCAATGGCGTCAACGCCTGTATGATTACTCATTGCAACACGCCGAAAATGATGAGTTTTGGCGCTCAAGAGCGGTACAAGTGGCGCAAGCAATGGAAGACCACAGTCAGTGGCTGGCAATATTTGAGGCGCAGCAGAGTCTGAGTGAGGCGCAGCAGCGGCAACTTGCCATAGGTTATGAAAAGGTCGGTAATGAAGATAAAGCCTATCAGCAGTGGCTGTTATTAGCGCGCCTTTATCCTCAGCGCTTGAGCTATGCTAAGCAGGCATCGCATATGGCGATACAGCGTCAGCAGTATGAGCTAGTTACACATATATTGGCGCCCTTTTGGCCTTTTTCACAACAACAAGATCAAGATGCTGAGCTGATCTATCGTTACTTACAAAGCCTCAAGAAAACTCAGCCGGATACGCTCAGTGATGCGCTTGCTTTAGTGCAATCAAGACAAGCATCACCAGCTCAGCGACAGACGTTAATGAGCTTCGCCTCAGCTATTGGTGAGTGTCAGTTAGCTGCACAATGGTTGGTTGAGCCTGCGAAAGAGCAAGCCTTACAGCAATTAGGATATTGCTTTATTGAGCGCGATAAAGAGCGAGCGTATGCGTTGTTCCAAGCGGCCTTAGCAACAAACCCAAGCAGCACTGAAAGCCGGGTTCAACTTGCTCACTTGAGTGAAGTGCTTGGCTTGCATGTGCGGGCCTATGAGTACTGGCTAGAGCTTGACTCGCAGCTGACAGAGCAGCCGCACTTTTTTAATGCTATTGCTAGTGCGTTGAAAGTCAACGAATACACGCAAGCGATGACATGGTTGCATCGCTTAGTGCATTTGCATGAGCCTAAAACAATCAGCTTTTATCAATTACAACTGCAGCTTGCCCAGTATGTTAACGATCTACATACGCAAGAGAAGAGCTTAGTGTGGCTGCTTGAAAACCACTCCGATGTTTCTGAGCAAATAGCTCTGGCTCGCCTATACTGGCGCCAAGGTAAAACGCAGCAAACGTTCACACTGCTCAGCGATATCGAACGCCAACCTACTGAGGCGTTGGCGCTACACACCCAAGCAGAGCTTGCGTACTTGTATATTGACGTAGGTCGCGCTGCAAAAGCGGCTCCGCTAATGCAGCATTACCTGGCCAACCAACCCGACCTTTATCCTATGCACCAGCAGCTTGCTTATAGTTATGTTGTGACTAATGAGTTAGATAATGCCCTGCATCATGCCACTATCGCGGCGACTAACATGGACACCATGGAGCTTGCACAGGAACCTAAACAACAACTCAAGCGCTTACGGCGAGATTTATTGGCGCAATCACGTTGGTTGCTGCAAGCACAATTTGGTGAGCAGTTGAGGCCCATCGATATAGGCGCTACCTCACAAAGCTTGAGATACGGTGGGTTTATAGAGCTGCGTTACAGCAAATATTTACAGCACCACTGGCGTGCGCAGGATACTCATCAGTGGTACGCACGGGCTTTTGTACAAAAAGATAGCCAACAACATGACAGCACACTCGCTTTAGGATACAGCTGGCAGCCATTGGCTTCGCTCGACCTCCAGTTTGCTATCGAACCGCAGTGGCAGCTGCGCAACAACGATGTCGATATCTTGCTTAAGGCCGCTACGGACTTATTCAGTCTAGGTGGCAATACGCGGGATTGGCAAACTGATGTACAAGGGTGGCTGCAACAAAGTTTGTATTTGGAAGCCGCACATTGGCTTAAGTCTGGACGTGATGCGCAGTTCGCACAATACCAAGGTGGTTATCACTTTAAATTGCATACTCAAAATCAGCAAGCGCTGACTTGGCAACCTTATGTGAGCGGTCAATGGACGCGCTCGAGTGAGCGTCAAGATACCCGCGTAGGTGCAGGTGTTGGGGTGCATTGGTGGTCAGGAGGTGATGATATAACCGCATATCGCCGCCAGGCCTCGCTAAAACTATTAGTACAGCATGTTCTCAACGGTGAACGAGAGGGCGACAATGTGGCAAGTTTGAATCTGGAGTGGTCATGGTAGGGCGATATATAGCAATGATAGCGTTGCTGCTATGCAGTATAGCTGTGCAAGCGAATGTGGTTATTTATCAGCCATTAAATAGCGACAGCGAGCTAACAAAGGGCCAATGGCAAGAAATGATGCTGCAGTTACGAGAGCGTCAAATTGATACCATTGCCCTGCAATGGAGCCAGCATGAGCATAGCCAGTTCATTGATGCAGAAGGCCGCTCTCGACTACAGCAACTTTTTCATCAAGCCAATGCTCAAGGATTAAAAATAGTCGTTGGGTTGTATCATGAAAATAGTTACTACCAACGCATTCAACAGCAACCTCGAGCACTACACTTTTATCTGCGCGGCTTGTATAACCGTCATCTCGACGTTGCCCGACGCTGGCAAGCATTTACTAAACTGCCAGCATTTGCTGGTTGGTATATCAGTGATGAAATCGATGACCTTAACTGGCAAAGCCATGCAAAACAGCAATTGTTAATCGATTACCTCAGCGCCTTGAATGATCAATTAGCTACTCTTGCTCCTGCTAAGCCAGTGTATATCTCAAGCTTCTATGCGGGGCATAGTTCACCGCGACAATACGCTTATTTACTTGAGCGGTTAGCGCAGCACACCGACCTGGAATTACTGTGGCAAGATGGAGTGGGTACTCAAGTTTTATCAAGCGATCAGCGTCAGGCAGTGCAAAAATATGTTTGCCAAAAGGGGAGTCATATTCACGTTATTGCAGAAATATTCAATGAGTCTGTGGAGCACAGGCTAAGCGATGAGTGCCGACCAAGCTGGTTTTTTTCACTGCGCTACATGCTACCTAACTACTTTGCTAGTGAATGACTCGGTAAAGTGTAAAGGGGGTTGCCACAATATGTGGCTAGCCCTTAGGCTAAGCAAAAACAATATACCTAAGTGAAGATGCAACTAGCAGATAAGATTCGTGCTTGCACTTTATGTGCCGAGCATTTGCCTTTGGCGCCTAAGCCTATTATTCAACTTGATAGTGAGGCACCTATTCTAATTGCTGGTCAAGCCCCCGGAGTGCGAGCTCACCAGGCTGGCAAACCGTTTGCCGACGCCAGTGGCGATCGCCTCAGGCAATGGTTAGGAGTCAATGAGCAGCAATTTTATAACCCGCGCTTATTCGCTATCGCGCCGATGGGGTTTTGCTATCCTGGCACCGCTCAGCACGGAGATTTAGCCCCGCGAGAGGAGTGCGCTGTAACATGGCGAGAGCAGGTGTTAGCTGCCTTACCTAAGCGGCAGTTGACTCTTGTCCTTGGTCAGTATGCAATGGCTTATCATCTACCCAAACGTTATAAAACGCTCACCGCTGCGGTGCAAGACTGGCACAGTTACTGGCCACACACCTTAGTATTGCCTCACCCAAGCCCTCGTAATAACCGCTGGTTCAAGCGTAACCCGTGGTTCGAACAAGAAATACTGCCGTATCTGCAACAGCGAGTGGCCGATTTACTCTAAGCCCGCTTGCTGTAAATAGGCTTGTAAACCCGATAGCAGCTGCTGATGCTGCTCACGGCTGAGCCCAGCTAACAGTGTTTGCTGGGTTTCTACATGAGCCTGGATCACTTCTTTACTAAGTGATAAACCTTGCTCTGTAAGCTGAACCCAACATATCCGCTTATCCTGTTGATCTTGCGATCTAGTGATCAGCTGCTGTTTTTGCAGCTGGTTTAGGCGGCTGGTCATACTGCCTGAGGTCACCAGCATTTGCGCTAACAGTTGATTGGGCGTGAGCCGATAAGGCGGGCCCGAGCGCCTTAACGTCGCAAGCACATCAAAGCCTGCTTCGGAAAGCCCGTAGCGGCGAAATGTTTTGCTCATTGCTAAGGTCATATGCTTGTGGGCGATTTGCAAACGACCAATTAATGCCATGGTAGAAGTATCTAATTGTGGCATCTCCCGAGCCCACAGCGCTTGTATATTATCTAAATTTTGCATCTTTAGTGAACCAAAACGGCATTTCATACATATTATCTTTAATTCAAGATATATCTGTAACAAGGGGAAAGCAAATTATGAGGTCAGGTTATTTATGGGCGGCGTTGCTGTTCGCGCCATTGCTGCATGCCGGTGATAAAGTATCGGCACAGCAGTTTGTGGATTTGCAACAAGGGGATTCAGTTCATCCGGGCTTTCGCCGAGCCCATGCTAAAGGGATCTGTGTGCAAGGTGAATTCCGTAATAATGGCGCGCTTGCGCAATATTCTTCGGCCCAGATATTTGCCACTTCGGTGACACCATTTGTGGGTCGCTTTTCGCTTGCCGGCAATAACCCGACCGCACCGGATTTAAAGGCGCCAGTGCGCAGTTTGGCACTGAGCTTCGCGACCAGCGCTAGCGAGCAGTGGCGCATTGCCATGAATACTCCGCCGGTGATGGCGGTGAGCAATCCCCAGGATTTTTATCAGCAGCTTGTGGCTATTAAATCGGGCCCCAAGGCTATTCAAGCCTTTTTCGCCGAGCACCCTGAAAGTGCTGATTTCTTGGCGTGGAAAGATAGCTACCAACCCAGTGGTAGCTTCGCAGCCGAGACCTATCACAGCATCAATGCGTTTTATTTAGTCGATGACAACGAGCAGCGCCAGCCTGTGCGTTGGCATATGCAGCCGACGGTGTCAGTCACCGATGATGGGCTGAGTGGGCCTAACGCATTACATCAAGAGCTTAAGGCGCGGTTAGCAAAACAACCGGTGGTATTTGACTGGTTATTTACCTTGGCAAGCGCCCAAGACGACGAGCGTAATCCGGCAATTCAGTGGCCAGCAGAGCGTCCGCGTATTAACGCTGGGAAAATAGTGATCACTCAGTGGCAAGCGCAGCAGGACGGGGCGTGTCACAGCATCAACTTTGACCCTTTGGTGTTGCCATCGGGTATCTCGCCCACCGCAGATGCCATTCTTCGGGCGCGCTCGGCCGCTTATGCGGAGTCGTACCGCCGCCGGGCTGTGGAGCAATTGCGTGGTCAAGCAAAGGAGCTAAGCAATGACTAACCGGGCACGATTTACTCTTTCTATGCGTTTATTGCATTGGGCGATGGCGTTATTAATCATTGCCATGTTAGCAGCGGGTTTAGTCATGGTGCGCTCGCTTGAACCATGGCAGTATGAGCTGCTGTGGCTGCATAAAAGTTTTGGCATAGCGGCTGCGCTACTGGTGTTGGTGCGCTTGTTAATTCGCTGGCGCAGCATAGTACCGGCTTTACCCAGTGATTTACCTTATTGGCAACGCCGCGCGGCTAAGGCGTCTCATTGGCTGTTGTATACGCTAATGGTATTAATGCCGCTATCAGGGCTATTGATGCAGTATTTTGCAGCGCGTCCTGTGAGTGTATTCGATGTAGTGCGCTTACCGGCGGCGTTAACGGTGGATATTGAACTGTTTTCCTTGTTTCGAGAGTTGCATGGCTGGGCCGCAGGGGTGTTTATAGGACTGGTGATAATGCATATCGGAGCAACGCTATACCACCATTACTACCGCCGAGATGACGTGCTGCGTAGTATGTGGAAGTGAGTATTACTAGCCCCGAGCGAGCAGTCTCGGGTCAAAGCGAAAGGGCAGGGCTTCAATATTGGGCTCTGCTTTAACAAAAGCAGGGTGGCTTGGGTTAAGTAAATAATTATACTCTCGAGGGACTATGGTCGAGGGCACGCTCAATGCCAAGCTGGCTTGCGTTTGCAACCACTGATCGCCAATCAAAGCCGTTTCTTCCGGGGCCGGACTCTCTTGCCAGTTTTCAGGCCAATCTTGCTCGTCAAGGGTGAGTACATCACGGCGTGCAAAGCTAATTCTAAATAGCCTGTAATCGCTGAGAATGGCACTGTGATTAAGGTGTACCAGAATCTCTAGAATCGCCAGTGACTCGCTGGCGGCGAGGTAGACGCAGCGTTGTCCGGGGCTATTCCAGCGCCCGCCAAATAACCGCGCCCCTTCGCCATCAAAGGCCTTGTCCGCCCACTTTTTCTTAACAATACGGTAGCCACTGATCACGCAAATACACCGTGTTCCATGCGCCCGATAAGGTTAATCACCGCTTCTGACTCGGCCATGGTTGCCAGCATATCCAACGGCCGTTTTTGCCCTAGGCCGCGATTCGCTGTGGTTAACCATGTGCGAGTGGCATCACCATCGCCTTCGAACAGGTCGAGCGCCGCCTTATACACTTCGGCAAAGCGATACAAGCGGTCACTTTCTTGCTTATTAAAAAGCCCCGATTTTGCTCTGCGCCTTAGGGTTGCGGGGGCAATAACGGCTGATTGGGCAATGGTGCTTTTATCCACCCCTGATAGTTTGGCTAAGCGGTCATAGATATCAAATGACAATCCTTGTTCTAACGCTTGATATAAACGCTCGCCACGTGCTGGCATGCCAAGCTGCTGCCAAAATCCATCCGGGTGCTTTTGTGGCTTAAAGGATGCAATTGCATTCATGATTTTCTCCACCAAATGATTACTACAAAGTATATCACTTGATAGTAAAAGTGATAGTGTTAATTATGCTATTGGCCTCTATCGAGCAGGATCAGGGCGAGCGGTCAAAATGTACAGTTATCGCCGGGCGATGAAGAGGGCGTAACCCCTCTTGCTTTTATTGTTATTTACCTCGGCTCAGGTACTTCTCGTTAACCACCAGTGCGGCCATGATGATAGCGCCGCCAATACTTAAACGCAGCACATCGGCATCGCGGTTCCAAATGAGCACGTTAACGAGGATCCCCGCAGGAATAAGGAGGTTATTCATCACCGCCAAGGTGCCGACATTGACCTGGGTTGCGCCTTTATTCCACGCGAAATAGCCCAGCCCGGAAGCAATAAGCCCTAAATAAATCAATACGCCCCATTGTGTGGGTGTACTTGGGAGATTAGCGGTATTGGCAAAAAGAGCGAAACAGCTTAACGCGACCACCAATGCACCCATAAAAAAGCAAGCGAATACATGATGTTGAGAAAGGTGCTGATGCTTGAGCATCAGTCGTTTATATAACACTTGGCCGCTGGCAAAGCACAGGTTTGCAGCTTGGACGATAGCAAAGCCAATCATAAAGCCTTGGTTGATACCGTCGTAACGAATGGCTACCGCGCCAATAATGGCCAATAACGCAGCGCAGAAAAAGCCAAGATTAAAGTGGCGATTTAGTGCGTCATTGAGCAGGGTAACATACAGGGGAGTCATCACCGTAAATAGCAGCACCTCGGGGACGCTGAGGTATAAAAAAGAGTGATAGTAAAAGCCATACATCAGCCCCAGTTGAACGCCACCAATGGCCATCAGCCGCCACGTTAACGACAGGCTCAACTGGCTAATCTTCAAAAACGGTAGCAGCACCAGGGTCGCTAGCGCGATACGGGTTAACACCGAGAACCAGGGGTCTACTTGCCCGGCTAAATAGACGCCAATGAGGCTAAATGAAAATGCCCAAAGCAGGGTGGTTGCGAGCAAATAACTCATACACATCAATACAACTTAGAAACGAATTCCCCCATTATGACGCCTGCACAGGTATGAGCCAACTATCAATACCTTCGCCGCTATTGAGTTGTTCGTGTAAGCGCCTACCGCAATAAATAGAAATGATTTTTATTTGTGATAACCTCTAGCGCTCAAGAAAAGGTCGCTATATTTGCCTTTTCGTCATTATTAGCAAAGCTTTTAGCTGAGCGTTACGTAAAGCCAGTAAAAGTGTGAGTAAAAGGAATGAAGATGATCAGAGCATGGTGCATCTGTTTGCTACTAATAAGCGGCTGCCTATCTGCGCAAATGGCAGTGAACGTGGTTGTTAAAGAGGTCAATACGCAATCTATCGAGCGTACCCTGGCGTTGACAGGGACCTTGCGTGCGGCGCGTCATGCGCAACTGTCGAGCCTAAGTGACGGGGTGGTTACGCAAATCCATGCCCAGGCTGGTGATGAGGTTGCAAAAGGCGCACGCCTGCTATCTTTGGATGCGGCATTGGTGCAGGCGCAGTTACAGGCATTGACTGGCGCCAAGCAACGCGCTCGTATTGCTGTTGATGACGCCCAGCGCCGCTTTAACGAGGCCCAATCGTTATCGCAACAAGCTTTGATGGCAGCTACGGAGCTGGCCGATAGGCAAGCCGCATTGCAAAGCGCCAAGGCTTCGTTGACAGAAGCACAGGCCAACGAACGCTACCACAAAGAATTGCTGGCCCGTCAGCAACTGCACGCCCCTTTTGCCGGTGTGGTGGCTGAGCGTTTTGTTGATGTTGGGGAGTGGGTGACCCGTGGTCAAGCGGTGTTTGAGCTCGTTAGTAGCGAACAACTATGGCTGGATTTGCATATGCCTCAGGAGCATTTTGGCGCTATCGATCTTGCTAAGCAAGTTCGTTTTGAAGTGCCAGGGAAAGCGTCAAGGGGGTTTACAGCTAAGGTTATTGCCAAAGTACCAGTGATAGACAGCGCCAGTCGCAGCTTTTTATTGCGTTTAGCCGTACCACCCCAAGCAGGGCTGCAAGTGGGGTTATCGGCAAGCGCAGAGATTGTGCTAAACAAAACCGATGAGCAAAGTGTTGTGGTGCCTACTGATGCCTTACTGCGCCATCCAGATGGCGGCTACAGTGTGTTTGTTATCAGCGCCGATAAAGCACAGCGGCGTTTTGTGCGCATTGGCGAGCGGATTAACGGCCATATTGAAGTGCTTAGTGGCCTTGAACCAGGCATGAAAGTAGTTACCCAAGGCAATGAATTATTACGCCAAGGGCAAGCGGTCACTGTTGTTCAAGCGAGGGAGCAATAATGTTAGCGGCGTCAGTAAAGCATGCGACTTTGGTCGCCGTTGCCGTTCTCATCTGCGTGATTTTGGGCGTGGTCGCGGCTTTTAAAATACCCGTGCAGATGATCCCTGATCTTGAAGTGCGCACCATTACTGTGGTTACCAACTGGCCTGGAGCAACGCCACAAGATGTAGAAAAAGAAATTCTTATTGAGCAAGAACGCTATTTACGATCGTTGGCAAACTTAAAAAGAATGTCCAGTTATGCCAATACCGGTGAGGCAGAAATTGAACTGGAATTCCCCTTTGGTGTGGACGTCAACGAGGCGCTGATCAACGTCAGTAACGCGCTATCTCAGGTGCCTAATTATCCAGAAAACGTCGACCAACCGGTATTGTACAGTAGTTCGTTTTCAGCTAATGCGTTTATGTTTTTTACCCTCAAACCACAGCCTGGCAACCCGCTCAATATAGATGTTGATATGTTGCGTGATTATGCCGAAGACTTTGTGCGCCCAGAAATGGAGCGAGTCAGTGGTGTTTCCCAGGTAAATGTGCGTGGTGGGGCCTTGTATCAAGTACAAATACTCATCGACCAACAGCAGCTTGCGAGTCGTAACATCAGCCTGGTGGCGGTGCGTGATGCTATTCGCAGCCGCAATCGCGACGCCTCGGCGGGCGATATTGACGGTGGTAAGCGACGTTATTTGCTACGCATGGTTGGGCGCTTTGAATCGGCCCAGGCGTTAGCGGAGCTGGTGATAGCTCAGCGTGATAACACTACGATTCGTCTTAAAGATGTGGCCACTATTAAGCTCGATCATTATGAGCTACGTGATATTGATTATAACGATGGCGAGCGAGCCCTGATGCTTTCGGTACGTCGTGAAAGTGGCTCCAATGTCATGGCGATTAAAGAGCAAATGATGCAGGTCGTTGAGCGCATTAACCAAGATATGTTGGCCAACAATGGTTTGCAATTAACCTTGCTCAGTGACGATGTGCGCTATGTTAAAGGCTCAGTAGAGAATGTATGGACGAACTTGGCCCTCGGAGCACTGCTAGCAACACTGGTGATGTTTTGGTTCTTGAAAAGCCCACGCTCGACCTTAATTGGTGTGCTAGGCATCCCGATATGTACCATCGCCGCATTCTTAGGGTTGCTGCTGTTTGAGCGCACCATCAACGTTATTTCTCTTGCCGGGGTGGCATTTGCCATAGGTATGACCGTGGATAATACCATTGTTGTGCTGGAGAATATTGAACAAGCTCGTCGGCGTGGCCTCGATAAGATCAACGCGGCAATAGCCGGAGTGCAAGAGGTGTGGCCGGCGGTGGTGGCTTCAACCTTGACTACGGTGTTAGTGTTTGCGCCGATTTTATTTATTCGCCAAGAAGCTGGGCAGTTGTATTCTGACGTGGCCATCGCAATTTCTGCAGCGATTATAGCGTCAATGCTTGTGGCGCTGATGGTTGTTCCCGCTGCATGTGCAAGGTTTACGCAGCACAGTGCGCAACGCGGTGAGAATCTTGCCAAACCCATGGCACTGCCACGGGCCATAGTGACTATGCTCGCGCATCCTACTCAGCGCCGACTGTGTATCGTCATAGGCGTATTCGCGCTGCTTGGCGGAGCTTGGCTGCTAATGCCCAAAGCGGAGTATTTACCCGAAGGGGAAGAGCCCAAGGCTTTTTCCATGATGATTGCACCGCCGGGTTACAACCTCAGTCATATGCAGAAAATTAGCGATGAGCTGCTGCCTTACTTTAACCGCCATCTTAATGACGATGGTACTGCTTACAACGCCGGGGAAACGGCTATGCCGCCGCTAAAGTATTACTCCATGTCGGTGGGGGTAGGCAGTATTTGGTTTTTAAGTGAACCCAAGGACCCGCAACATATTGAGGCCATGATGGCGGCCATCACCGATAAATTCAAAAGCTACCCAGGAATGCGCGCTTTTTCCTCCCGGGGCTCAATCATATCCAGCAATGATGGTGGCACCCGCGCTGTGGCCATTGATATTAGCGGCCCCGAGCAAACGGCGTTGTATCGCGCTGCCGATGCCGTGTATCGCCTTGCGAGTGAGGTGTTTGACAACCCCCAAGTTGACTCCGAACCGTCATCGCTGACCCTGGACCAACCGCTTATTGAAATCAAACCACGCTGGCAGCGCCTGGCTGAGGTGGGTGTAAGCGCTGAGGAACTCGGTTATACCGTGGCCGCACTGAGTGACGGTGCCTATGTTGATGAGTTGATCCTTGATGATGATAAGGTCGATGTGTTTCTTTTCTCCGAGGCTGGTAATCGCCAAAGTTTGGCACAATTAGCCCAATCACCGGTAGTGACACCACAAGGGATACTGCCATTGAATGCCTTGGCGGATTTAGAGGAAAAAGCGGACAGTGACAGTTTACGCCGTGTTGATGGGCGGCGCACGGTCACCGTGTATATTATACCGCCTCGCGATGTGGCTTTGGAAACAGCACAGCAACGGGTGCGTGAACAACTGTTGGTGCAGTTAAAGCAGCAAGGCGACTTATTACCGGGAGTGAATGTGAGTATCGGTGGCGCAGCCGATCAGCTCGACAAGACCCGAGCTGCACTAAGCAGTAACTTTATCGTCGCGCTGGCGCTGTGTTACTTGTTGTTGGTCGCTATTTTCAAACACTGGGGTTATCCACTGTTTATTATGGCCACCGTCCCTCTAGGTATGGCCGGTGGGCTGTTGGGCTTGGTGATGATCAACGGTCTCGGAGGGCTATTGGCGGGCTTTCATCAGCCTTTCGATATGATCACTATGCTGGGCTTTTTAATTCTCCTTGGCACGGTGGTGAATAACCCTATTCTTATTGTTGACCAAAGCCGACGCAACATAGAGTCTGGCGCCCAGTCCGTGCTTGAAGCGGTTACTAACGCGCTGCAAACGCGCTTAAAACCTATTGTTATGTCGACCATGACGACTTTGTGTGGCTTAGCTCCGCTGGTGTTTATTCCCGGCGAGGGGTCGGAGTTGTATCGTGGTGTGGGGATGATCGTGCTGTGCGGGATTGCGGTATCAACATTGGTCAGCTTAACCGTGTTGCCAGCGCTGTTGGTAAGTCTGCTAAGACATAAGCAACGCTAAAGCAAAGCCCACCGTAGAGTGGGCTTTTTATGCCTTAATAGTGGCCTATTATTGCCCTAGGACCGAAAATAGTTTTTTCAGCTGCGGCATGTATTCTTCTACCAAAGCAATATTAGTGTCGCTGACACCCTCACTCGCTTGGTTTGCACTGCCCATGGCACCGAGCAAAGAGTTGGTCTTGTTGCTACTACCAGAGAGGCTTTGTAGGCCGCCCATAACCTCATCAACACGGGCCTTATCTTCGGCAGATAAATCGCCTTTAACATTGGCTAAATACGCGGCAGTCACTTCACTGCCGACACTGATCAGTTGTTCAGGGGTAAAGCCGTAGCGGCTGATCACATCGGCAAACTGTTGGTAGCTGTCGGTATTTTTCAACATCGCAATGGCGCTATCACTCATTGACGTGTTGTTTTGCTCGCTACCTTGGGCGCCGAGTAGGGCGGCACCATCAAACTGCTGCCCTTGCTTATCTGCCCAATTGGTCACAGCGGGTGCTGCCTTAATAAAGTTTTCGACGTCTTTTTCCGTTAGCTCTAGCGCCAGAGCCTGAGCGCTGGTAAAGGCCGTGGTAGCGACCAGTGTAAGCGCCATCAATAAATTCTTCATTGTTCTCTCCATGCAGGTATTGTGTAGGTGGTGTCGTTATTGTCTAAATTCACTGAGTTGGGCCTTGGCGCGCTCAGTGATAAACTCAATGTCATCAATGATAGTTCAAAGTCGTTAAGGCAAGATGAATAGATGTTGCAGATATCTAATACGGTGACCATAGACGAATGGGAAGTGGAGCTGTCTGCCATCCGCTCGCAAGGGGCCGGTGGTCAGAACGTCAACAAGGTGGCAACGGCGATCCATTTGCGCTTTGATATTAACCGCTCGAAATTACCCGACTTTTATAAACAGCGGCTACTGGCCTATCGCGATAGCCGTATCACCAAAGACGGGGTAGTGGTGATCAAGGCACAAAGTCATCGCACTCAAGAGCTCAATCGGGAAGAAGCACTGAAACGTTTAAAAGAGCTTATTTTGGCCGCCACTAAGGTTGAGAAAAAGCGCCGCCCCACCAAACCTACACGCAGCGCTCAGCGTAAACGTGTGGACAAAAAAGTGCAGCGTGGGCGTACTAAGCAATTGCGCAAAATACCCAAACTTTAAAGGCGAGAAAATCCCTTCATTAGGGTGGCTAATTGGCATCGCACCAAGTAATGTGGTGAAAGTAATTGCAGCCACCTTACAATGAGCCACGGAGGCACAATGGATTTGCTCAGCACACTTAACATAGCATACCCAATTATTCAGGCGCCTATGGCGGGAGTACAAGACGAAAAGCTCGCCATAGCCGTTGCTCATGGCGGTGGTTTAGGCTCCCTTCCTTGTGCCATGCTCAGTGAAGAGCAAATCATGGCGCAAGTCAGTGAATTTCGCCAACACACCCAGCGTGCCCCAATTAATCTTAACTTTTTCTGCCATTCTATGCCGAGTTTAAATCAGGCTGAGCAAAGCCGCTGGCAGCAATTGTTAGCACCTTATTATCAGGCACTTGAATGTCACCCAAACGATGACCTAGGGGTGCTCAGGCAACCGTTTTCTGCGCAGCATGTTACTGTGCTGGAGCAGCTTCGCCCGGAAGTCGTAAGCTTTCATTTTGGCTTGCCTGAAGAAAAACAACTACAACGTGTAAAAGCAACCGGTGCTGTGGTGTTATCCTCAGCGAACACGTTAGCCGAGGCGCGCTGGCTCGCCCAGCATGGGTGTGATGTGATTATTGCTCAAGGTATTGAAGCGGGAGGCCATCGTGCGATGTTCTCATCAACGCTTGCTGAGCAGGGGACAACGGCGCAATTGTGTCAGCAAATCCTGGCTGCCAAAGACATTAACGTGCCAGTGATAGCTGCGGGCGGCATTACTCAGGCTGAGCACGTGGCACATTATTTGAGCATGGGAGTCATTGCTGTACAGGTAGGCACCAGTTACCTGTTGTGTGATGAGGCCACTACCAGTGCTGTGCATCGTCAAGCGCTGCGCGCAGAGCACCGGCAAACGGCAATAACCAATTTATACTCTGGCCGCCCAGCGCGGGGGATCACCACCTCTTTTATGCAAGAGCAAGGCTTTATAAGCGACCAAGTCCCTGCTTTCCCCTACGCCAGTGCCAAGCTAGCACCGTTACGTGCTAAGGCGCAAACCTTGGGTAAAGATGATTTTACGCCGCTATGGAGCGGCACCGATCGCAGTGGCTGCCACGCCATAAGCGCAACCGAACTGACTCGGGATTTAGCCGCACAACTCAAATAGCCGCGTCAATGAGCGGCTAATTATCATTAGGTAATAATCTGCGCATCAGGGATGGTGCGCTTGATGTAGGTTTTTAAGTCGTCCACGTAGTGGCTATCAAATACAAGGCTGACTTGGCCCCCGCCGTTGTAAGGCAATTGGAATAGGCCTTTGTCATCACACGTGTCGATAACGACTTTACGGATCTCATGCACCGGAAACAAGGCTTCGCCAACACTGAGTAGCTCTTCTTCGACCTTGATGTGCTCGAAAGGATTAACGAGCTGTTCGCCCATACCATAACGATAGCGATGCCACAGCAGGGGAACATTAATTAAACCCGCAGCTCCCCATAGGCGGTAATCATCGCGAACAAAGCCAGCGACCAATAGGGTAATGGCTAACAAGGCGAGCACCCACATCCACCATCCTGTTTTTCCTAATTTGCTAAATGCGCTATGCATGGCCCATCCTTCTGCTTACTGGAGATATTCATGGTAACGGGATTGGCGATTAAGGAAAAGCCCTGTGCTGCTACGAAGAATAAGCCGATGTATCACTTAATTTGCGGGAGCGGCAGCAACCACAAACCAAGACCCACTGATAGATATCCCAGAAAGATACATGGCCCGGGTCAGCTTCGCCTGTTTGTGCAGCACAGGGGGAAGTTCACTGTTCAAGGGAACAACATTGATGTTATGTTATAACAATTTGGTTTTCAACCCCAATTCGGGTAAAGCCTCAGGATTTTTAGGTAAAGGTATGATGGCGCGTGGCCGCAAAGCGATTCAAAATATGGTGGATAACATACACTAGACATAAACTGGCGGTGATCGCCACACACACAGAGCTGAAGCGGTACAATGCGCTATATACTAAGTCTTGGTTTGGCGCGAGTGATTGTCCGAATAAAATGCCAAAGGTGGTGATAACGCCAAATCCAACCCCCGGCATACCGCCTCCTAATACATGGTAGCGACTAAAGACAAAGGTGAGGATCCACAACACCAATATTAGAAACACCAGAATCTGGCTATAGGTAAACAAGAGTAATTGCGCTGCCAACGCCAAGTTGCAACCGATTAACGTGCCGATAGCGCGTTGCCAACCCGCCATTGATGCCGCTTTCCAACACAGTGGAAAGAGAATCAAAATAGAGGCGGCTTGGGCCGATACCGAATCTTGTAAATCCAGTATCTGAAAGACCATAAAAGAGAGGGTGGCGACGGTGGCACATAACAGCACCTCATGGCGGACACTGGCTGCATCTTTAGCGGCGCGCGAGATGGGCGTACGCGTGCTCACATCAGGAAATAGCCAATGCATAATATAGGCGCTGACTAGGCTCACAGTTACTGCCAAAAAGTTACTAAAGATCAATGGGTATAAGCCCAAGCCGGTGGCGCTGTAACTGGCGAAATGTAGTTGAATGGATAGCCCAACCACACTCATGGCGCCGAATAGGAAGTGGGCACCGCGACTCATTTGATAAAATAACAATGCAAACATGGCAAAAGCCAGTATCGACATCAAGATCGGATGAAAACCAAATAAACCTTGCAGCACCATTACCGCAAAGCCACAAAATAATGCACTGGCGATAAACTGGCGGACAATATGCGCATTTATGATTGGTACTAAACCCAGCAACAGCATAGGGTAGACCGTAAAGAAAATACCATTGGGCCAATTAAACAGCTTACTCAAGCTAAACCCGAGCGTTGCGCCGGTGGCGATGCGGAGCATTTGGCGAATGTCGTTGGCGGTTAGGCTCATGGCGCAGCTCCTTGGTTAATAGATATAGTGCATTAGGCTCACGGCCTGAATTTGTGCGTTGGCTAGCAGTTGCTCCACTGGGTCATCGGGCACGATTTGCACTGTGGCTCTCGCGCCACTGGCAAGATGCGATGAGGTAAACTCATCATCGAGTTGCAAATGCACGCGTTGACGTTGGGCATCACGGACCCAGCGGTTAGAGGTTTCGACCTCAGCCAGTATCCCATTGGCGCTGAGCTGCCCGGCGCTTGAGCCTGCGGCAAGCTCGCTGACATGGGCTGCAAACACTTGCCCGGGTAGAGCATCGAAGCTGACTAAGGCGCGGTTGCCGACACGCACGTGATACAGCGATTTTTCACGAAAATCAGCGGCCAAGTCTAGTTGCTCAGTCACCAGCCCCGTCATCGCCATTCCTGCTTTGGCATAGGTACCTGTGGTCACTTGTAGATTGCTAATAATGCCATCATGAGGCGCCACCACTTCGGTATAACTGAGATTCAGCTGTGCCTGCTGCAGCTGATTACGGGCCTGTTGCCAAGCGATATTGTCCTCACCGTGCGCGCCGCGCTTTATTATCAGTGCTTGCAGCTTGGCTTTTACGGCACTGACCTGTGCCTGGGCACTGGCCAGAGCAGCACTGATCTCATCACTGCGCTGCTGCGAAATAGCCTGTTTACCAAGCAGGGCACGGCTGCGCTGATGCAAACTTTGCTGCTCATGTAACTTGGCTTTAGCCGCCGATAAGTCGGCGCGCAAAGCCTTAATATCAGCATCGAGTTGTTGGTTTTGCTGTTGCACTTGTGCCAAGGCCAGTTCAGCTCGTTTTACGGCAAGTTGGTATGGGCGAGGGTCGATACGCATGAGTACCTCGCCTTGGCGCACATGTTGATTATTGCGAACCGCCACAGTAACAATTTTGCCATTAACCTGCGGGGTGATTTGCGTCACTGGGTGGTAAACGCGCGCCTGTGGTGTCATTGGCATGTATAAATCAGCAACAATAAAATAGCCAAAGCATAGGATAAACAACATGATGGCGATTTTAACGTAGCGTGCGAACTGCTGATCGGGAGTCGGTTGCTGGCTCACTCTTGGTCCTCCATAAATTGATTGGCATTGTCTTCTAAGGCCACTAGGCCAAGCGCCATCATATTAAGCTGCTCATCGCTCAACCCTCGGTATAAGTGAGTTTTGACCTCGCTGATCCGCGCTTTGAGCGCCGATAATTGCTGTTCACCTTGGGCTGTGAAATATAGGCGCCGACAGCGCTTATCGTGCTCATCGACACGGCGCTCAATCACCTGTGCGTGCTCCAGCTGTTTCAGGGTGCGGGTGAGACTTGGCATTTCTATATCTAAGCTTGTGGCCAGTTGGTGCTGTGTACAGCCTTCGCCAAGATGGTACATATGCATCATTGCTGTCCAACCCGGTTGTGTGAACCCTAGTGGCTCAACGGCGACTGACACCGCTTGACGGCAGATACGGTGAACGCGGCCAAGCTTGCCACATAAGCTTAAATCGAGGGTTTCATGAAAAGGAATATCAGCCATGGTGCAGCGCTCTCATTTAGTTAGCAGGCTAAGTATATTACAATAGTTAGCACGCTAAGTAAATGTTCGTGGTTATTCGCCAAGGCTATGTCGGCGGACTCAACTTGGGTGTGAGCCCTTAGAAGGGTGATGTAGTTAGCAATAAAAAGGCAATTTGTTGACTGTTAAGCAGCGCGCATTGGAAGGGATGTGGTTGAAAGTACAACCATTATTATATCAATGGTTTTTTTGCTCATACTGGCGATGATCTGTGGTGTGCACTTAGGCATGCTTATTTTAGAGAGGAAGGTGCCCGCATTGAGCGTTAAGTTATTAACGTTGGCCTTAGCCAATACATTAAGAGCGAGTACCAATCCACACGGCTACAAGCACGCCCGTTGCTACTTAATTGGATGGTTGCTTTGCATAGTACTGTTGATGGTGGTTTCCCAGCTTAACTGGGCCTAATAGAACTGAGATTCAGGTGTGGTGATATGGGCTATTTTAGTCCATATCATGCACAAGCTTGGGCTCAGCTTTTTAGTCGCTATGCATAAAGTCGCTTTGCATTGTTAACGGTGAGAGAAACAGCTGCTCAATTCTGTTATGCCACCGTTCCCCCAGCTGCGATTTCAAGGCGCGAATAAAGTCCATGGATGTTGCTGGCCTTTGTGGATAGTGATGCTGCCGCCAAACGGTTTTTAACGCTGCAATGATGGGCTGATCGCCTACTTCCTTACGTAATGTTTGAAACACAACTGAAGCCGCTGAATACATTTCAAAGCTGGCCCGCGCATCTACTAACGACAAAGGTTCCAGCTGATTACTGGCTCGTTGCAAACGAAAGCGTTGTCGTTCGTAGTCAACCAAAGCGCTTACCGCCTGTTCGCCATACTCTTGCTGTAACAGCACCAGCTCCACATACTTCGCCATGGATTCAACCAAAAAGGCCCTATCATATTGAGCGCCATTGCCAATACCATGGCCCAGCCATTGATGCGTCGTTTCATGCACAGTGCGCCTGAATCTTTGGTCAAAACCGGCATCGTCACTTGGCAAAGCGCGAAAACCAACTTTGTTATTGATCAATATGATTCCGGGTAGAGCATAGCCAGTGGGTCCTATATTGGGGATGCTTATCAAGTTGAGATCACCAAATTCATGTGTCATGCCGTTATCGGCAAACCAGCTGGCCGTGGTATGCATCGCTTCTAAGTGTAACTGATTCACAGGTGGCGGCGCAGCGCTAAAAACACGGTACTCTCTATTGCTAAACGTCGCTGAAGTAGGCTTCATCGGGGTCGACAACCACCCCTGAATATTCCTAATCTTTGAGCTCTCGTAGACAAAATACGCCCGTCCAGCTGCTCGCCAGCTCTTCTGCAACTTGCCTTGGGCTATGGCAAAGTGAGCCTCCGTGGTTGATACCACCGAATGCAGTGATACCCAATCATAAGTATCAAGGTTGGAGTCTGGTTGCGCATACGCTTGAGAGGGCGCTTGCAAGGGGATAGGCTCAACACCATGTGCTTGGCGCTTGTCATTGTTTCGTATTCGGTAGTGCGGGTTAAAGCCAATAACAGGAAGTATTGGTACACTGCGAAGGTAGCCAAATTCGGGTTTTATCACTTGGTGCAGTGAGGCCGCGAACAGGCTCGGTTCAGTGTAGGACAACTTGACCTTAAGGCGCTTGTTTTCACCTTTGCGCATTGGCTGAGAGAATACGAACTGGTATTGATTCAAGCTACTATCAAAATCCACTAGTACCGCGTCCTCCAGTTGCATCTGCTGGTACTCTTGGGTGGCGAAACCGCCGACAAGAACACGCTTGATATCTATATCCGTTGTGTTAACTAACTGCATATCTAGCTGAATTTCGGCCTTTGATGCCTGAGGATAAAAATCAACGCTGGCATCTATATGCGTCACCATGGGTTGCGCCACTTCTTGCCAATGCTTATATCGCTTTTCATATTCAGCTCGCCATTGTGCACTGGTATCTAGGCCTATGAATGGGTTTTGCGCTTGCAAAACAAAGTGCGCAGCCACAACTGTAAAAGCTGCAATCGCAAACAGCGAAAGTGCGGGGTAGGGGCTAACCCCAGGTGATTTAAACCTACTTCCAGTGCCGCGATGAGACTGCTTGATGGCCAATAATATCAAGCAGCTAATAACAATAAGCCATAGGCCCATAAAAGGCAGATAGGCTTCTATGGTAGCTGCAAACCCCCAAAAGCTGTCACCCTTGCTCAATGGTGTTGCAGCGATATTCCATAACGGATGAGCCAAGCCCAATATTGCGGTCAGTGAGGTGAATTTCAATACTAACACTAAGGTATTGATCATAACTGCCATCAATGGGTAGTTACACCAGTGATTAATGGCCACAAACACAGCTGATAATAACCATAGCGACGCAAAGGCTAAACTCAGGTGCTGGATATAAGTAAGCGGGTACCATTGACTTCCTATTACCCACTCTGCGATGCTCGAGCCCAGAGCAGTGGTGAGCATAAGGGCAATCAGCATAACGGACAAAGTCAGTAATTGGCTGGTGATCATGAGCGTAGTCGATACCGGACTTGCGGCTATCAATTCATGGATATGCGCGCGCTTGTTCATCCACGCAAGTTGCCATGCCCAAAACAACACAAAAACAGCCCCTAGCTTGGCGACCAGCTCCCACATAACCCTATTTAGTGCATCAAGACTAGTGGGGGCGACAATAGAAAACGGCTCAGCATAGTCAGCATTGGCGCTCACCTCGCTGAAGATCAGCACCGCCCAAGCTAACAACAGTAATAGGTTAAGCTTGTTAGTTAGTAAGCTTTGCGTAGCCGTTTTGGTTAATGTCAGCAGTGTCTTTGACGCGTTTAATTGTGTGGTTGCGAGTTGATAGTAACTAGGTTGTGCTGGGAGCGCGGCCTTATTGCTATCACCCGGCTGCCTCCTTTGGCGCCGAGGTTGCCTATGGCCTTGGCGGCGAACTGAAAAGTACACAATTGCTGCGGCGAATACGACAATAATCAGGCGGTTAACAGTGGTCGAAGGGTCTAATGTTGCTGCTTGCCCCGATAAGATTGCTTGTGTATAGGCGGTAAAGCCGAACGGGTCAACCCAGCACATCACTTCTACCAAAGTATCACTGACAACAGTACTTCCGGCTAGAATGGGTGAGCCGGACATACTGGCTAAGGTGGCATAGCCTATCCATAGCATGCCAAATGCGGCGTATAGGGTGTAGGCGCTATAGTTCTTCGCTGCCAGCCATAGGGAAATTGCGCTTAATAATAACGCCGCCGGCAGCATCAATACCAGCACATGCAGCCCCGTCGCACCCAGCAATAAAACGTCGCTCTTGTGCCATAGGCTGAGGGTCATAAGCGACATCGCAATAACCATAAAGGCGGTGCACAATGCTAATAAGGCTCCATATCTCAGCAGCAAGCGTCGAGTCGTGGATAGTGCCGTGACACCAACCAGTTCAGTCATGCCATAGCGGCTATCTCGCATGAGTAGTAGCGGTGATAGCGCAGCCATTAAAATAGGCAATGCCAGCATGATAAATGCGCAGTGTATGTAAACTAATTGCTTCTCTGGGTCGGTATGTTCTCCCCCCGTGCCATGGGCAAGTAACAGTGAAAATAGCACAAGCACGACACCGCTGAGCCAAACGAGCGGCTGGCGCACCAAAAAGCGAAACTCATTAAGCCACAGCATTATCAAGCCCCTGCTTCTTTAGTTCGAGAAAGTAACGGTCTTGCAAGCTACTGTGCACTTGCTGGGCAGCGCCATCTGGTTGTGTTTGACACCAGAGTCGGTATCGCGGCTTGCCCATATGGTGGGTCATGGATAAGATTGATTGCTCATTACTTGGTTTTTTGCTAGTAAGCCACACTTTTCCGTCAAGTAGTGACAGTAAGGCATCGACTCGACCACTTTCGACGATCCGCCCGTTCATCATCATGGCGGCATAAGTACAAAGGTTTTCGATATCTTCAACGATGTGGGTAGAGAGCAACACCAATTTGCTTTTACTAATTGTCACCAACACATTATGTAGACGCTGACGTTCGACAGGGTCGAGACCGGCGGTAGGCTCATCCATGATTAAGACCTTAGGAGAGCCTAATAGTGCTTGGGCTATGCCGAAACGTTGTCGCATGCCGCCAGAGAACGCGGTTACCTTTTTATGTGCTACTGTGCTTAAGTTAGTTAGTGCTAACAATTGCTCAATTTGTCTATCTTGCTCGCGTTTGTTGGTAACACCTTTTAATATTGCCATGTGTTGCAATAAAGCACGACAACTCATATTGGCATAAGTGCCGAAGTCTTGTGGCAAGTAGCCGAGCTGTTTGCGCATGAACATCGGCTCCTTGGTGATATCAACCCCTGCCAATGTGACTGTGCCGCTGTCGGCAGACTGTAAACATGCTAAGGTGCGCATAAGTGTCGACTTACCGGCGCCATTTGGACCTAACAGTCCGACCATGCCGCATGGTAGGGTTAGATTCACATCAAACAAGGCAGTGGTGCCATCGGCGTAGGTTTTATTTAGTGATTTTATTACAAGCATAAGCTCGTCCTGTGACTGGTTTTCTTGCCAACTTAGAAAAAGCAGCAGCGTTGCTCAATGTATCAATGACCAAGGTCGACAAGTCGGTGACAAAAGGCTATTGAGTCATTTAATCAGTGAAAACAGCACTTTCGTCATCAAAGAGCAGACGCCAGTGCGCGATTTATGACAGGATTAGACTGTGTTGACTAAAAGAGACAATCTGTGCAGCCCTTATCGACCACGCTAGAGCCAAGCCAGCGCAGGCAAATGTTATTGTTAATGTTGCCCCTTATTTCTGCGGCATTGTTGCAAACCCTGACACTCATTTTCGTTAAAAATGTGGCTTCGATGCTACCCGCTTTAACGCTGTTGCTTACGACCTGCATTGTCTTTATTCCGTTCTTTGTCAGTCATTATCTGAGCTGGCATTATCACGGCCTACGCGCCGCAATGCTTTGGTCGGGTGGTTTTCTCGTGTACCCCACCATACTGATGGGCTTTGAGCTGACGTTGTCACTGGGGATAGAAAAGGAGATGATGACGCAAGGTGTCGGGTTTGCTATTGCTGCGAGTCTTGGTCATCGAATCAGTGTGCTGCGACGTGAGCGAAATTCCACGGCGGCCTCGCAATGGGTATCGCGGCTGTTATCGCTCAACAGTGTGGTGGCTGTGCTATTAGTTTCCTGGGCAAGCATTGCGGCAGGAATGTTTGTTTCTACCGTCGATCCTATGCACAATCAGCCAATCGCGCCTATTATTGATAGCGCGCGGGTCATGGATAATTTCGGGTTATTTATCTGGTATTGGCTGCAGTTTCTCTTTTTGGCGTCCTTAATAGCCATTATTTATTGCTTTAACCGTTATGTGCTCATTCGCAATATCTTGAGTAATCACGGGGTGTTCTTTTTTATTCTGGCCGGCATTATGAGTATTGTGGTGTTCACCCCTATTTTAGCGTCACTTGGGTTATTATTGCCGCTAAATGAAGACAATCTAACACTGATCCCATCAGAGAATAACAATCCGTTTGATGTCATTAATTTTCAAGGTTTTTTCGCTATTTTGGCCATAACTACCCCAGTGATATTGGCGTTTGAACGACAGCAGCAAAACGCCCAAATTGAGGCCGTAGCGCGACAACAAACGCTTACCGAGTTGAAATTGTTACAGCAGCAAATCAACCCTCATTTTTTATTCAATACCTTAAACAACGTATACGCTCTAACGCTCAGTAAATCCGAACAAGCACCAGAATTACTGATGCAACTGGCAAATTTATTACGCTATACCGTTTACAAAGGGCAGCAGCCGCGCGTGAAGCTGAGCGAGGAAGTTGACTACCTGGAAAACTATTTGGCCCTGCAACGCATTCGCCTGGGCGAGCGTTGTCAGTTTGATATTGAGCTTCCTAGAGGTCAACAACCATGGCTGATACCGCCTTTATTGCTAATAGTATTAGTCGAAAATGCATTCAAACATGGCATAGAGCCATCACACAGCGAGGCATATTTGAAATTGTCTATCAAGGTTCAAGGCAACCAATTGCACATGCTGTGTGAGAACTCCTTGGCGATTGAGTCGGCAGCTCATAAAGCCGGTGGTATGGGGTTAGAGAATTTACGTCGGCGGCTGACGTTGTTATTCGCAACTCATTTTGAACTCATATGTACACGACGCGAAAGAACTTGGACAGCGTCATTGCAGTTGGAGTTAACGCCATGCTGAGTGTACTGATTGTTGACGACGAGCCTTTGGCTCATCAGGTTTTAATCCATCATCTAGAAGATCATCCAGACTGCCAATTATTAGGGCAGTGCTACAGCGCCGTGCAAGCCTTACAGTGGCTTGCTAACAATAGTGTGGATGTGGTGTTTTTAGATATCAATATGCCACATTTGAGTGGCATAGACATGCTCAAAGTGCTCGCGAATCGGCCACAGGTTGTAATTGTTAGCGCCCACCAGGATTATGCTTTGGCGGGCTTTGAATTGGAGGTGTGCGATTACCTACTCAAACCGGTTGCTAAGCAAAGGTTCGATAGAGCCTTGAATAAGTTGCGTCGAGCCAAACAAGTAACCTACGGTACTAATGAGGATCAGTGCATTGTATTGAAAGTTGACCGCGAGTTACAAAAGTTTAAGCTGGCAAAGATAAGCTACTTCGAAGGCTACGGAAACTATGTAAAAGTATGGCAGGGGCAAGAGTATACTTTGGCAAGTTGCACCCTAAAGCACATTGCCGAGCAGTTATCGGATGCGCACTTTACGCAGATCCACAAATCTTATGTAGTTAACAATCATCAGGTAAAAAAAGTAGCCACCGATTCAGTGACCATGGAATCTGAGCAGCAGTTACGTATTGGTAAAACCTTTAGGGGAACCATCACCAAGATCCTGGCATAAGCAGGGCCTAGGAAGAGCTGAGAATGATACTCCCTTGCCATAAAAAAGGGGCCACAGCTTCACTGTAAACCCCTTTGACACTGTCTCGATGTGCCAGTTACAGCGGCAATACCTCGAACACGGCCACATAACTGCCACGGCGAGTTTGCGCCGGAGCTTTGGCTTGCTGGTCTTCATACTCGGCTTCAAACCAGTACATTCCTGGCTGCGTAAATTGCAGCTCAATTTGACCATTCTCATCGGCGGTTAACTGTGTGGCGATGTTGCTATCACGATACCGCTCGCCTTGGCGCACTAAGGTTACCTTTGCGCCAACTGCAGGCTGACCGTCGATCAGTAGCTGCATAGGCGCACTTTCATCAACGTATAAATCGTTCGGGTGGGTTAGGGCATTAAGCTCGAGCCCTTGGCCGCTAGGGGTAATTGCCGTGTCATTAGGAGCCCCAAGGGTGACGAAGGTCTCCATGCGACGAGCAACATCGCTCACTTGCAACTCTTTGGCATCGCTGGGTACTTGCTGTTTGAACTGCGCTAAGGTGCCGGTTTTACCACGGCCAGGCCAATAATGGCGCTCGCCCTCTGCATCCATCCAGCGGGCGACAATAGAGCGGCTGGCGTTAAATACGCGGTAGGTTCCTTGCTGCTGTAGGTGCAGATCAAACACACTGCGATAGCGAAGCTTGGCGCTATTTTCTAACGCCACAGCTTGGCCATCGGGGCCAATTGCAGTCAGTCGCTCAAGCGGATAGGCATAGTGGTCGGGATTAAAAATGCCGTTGGCGATTGCGGCGTCAAAGGTGATCCATTCATCATCACCTGAAACCACTGTGGTACTTGGTTTAAGCCACACTCGGTGGGCGTGTGCTGATTGGCTAATAACGGCTGTGGTTGCAAGGGCGGTGCATAGCGCCGCGCTGATAATTGTTGCTAGCTTCACGTGTTAGGCTCCATAGTTAGTGTAATTGTGCCGAGCTCATGCTGGCCTTGCTCGGTATGGTGTTGTGATTGGGTTATCGGTAATGTCAGGGGAATGCGGATCAGCTCGCGCCCGCCTAATTCCCTCGCAGCTTCCACATTGAGGGTGTACTCACCATCAGGGAGAGCGGCCAATTGCGCGGCGAAAGGGCTTAAATCAAGGGTGGCCACGCCAGGGCGGCGCGTCGCGCCGGTGACACCATCGACAGGGAGCTGCAAGCTGCGACCACTGCGACGCCACCATAAACGCAAATCTTTTAACCACTTCTCACCCTCACGGTCAGCGAGCTTGGTGTCATACCAGATGGCTAAATCAAGCACCGCTTTGCGCTTGCTATTGGCTAACCACACGGCCACATAAGGGGGGTGATATTCGGCCACGCTTAAGCGGGGAATTTCGACTTGCAACTGGTTAGCTGACGCCGCGTGGGCAGGTAGCACCAATACCAAAGCGGGTATACCTAACCCGGCCAGTACCAGTGGCCACGTTGATTTACGGCCTTTGGCATAACGTTTTAGTAATAACAGCCCAGTGATCGAAAAAACGATGCAGGCCACAGAGAAAAGATCAATAAACATACTCCACCACATACCGGTATTCCGGCCCTTATGTAAGTCATTTAGATAGGCTATCCAACCACGGTCGGTAGCTTCTTGATAAAATTCGCCGGTATCTAAGGTCACGGTAAACCAACGGTCACCCCCGGCTTTGGGCATGGCCACATAAAGCTCAAAGTCACTCCACTCAAGCTGTTTATAACTGGCAATAGACTGTTCGGTTTGACCTTGATACCAACGCTGAAAACTCTTTGGTAGCTGCTCGTTGTTGGCGGCGGCTTTCAATTGATTAAGGATGGCATCGGGCACTTGCGCTTCAATTTGCTGCACTTGTGCGCGGGACTCAATGCTCGCGGCATGGTTTAGGGTGATCCCTGTAACAGCAAAAAGCAGCATGCCAATAAGGCACACTGCTGAACTGATCCAATGCCAAGCTTTAAGATCCCAAAGCTTACTACGTTTGGCCATTTAGAAACTCCAGGCTAGCGACGCCCAGTAGCGACGTCCGTCTTCGATGTAGCCATATTCATCTTCACGAATTTCCTTATCAAAGAGGTTGTACACCCCAAAACCTAAGCGTACAGAATCCATGACTTGGTAGTTGGCGCCTAAATCAGCGGTGGTGTAAGACGGCGCAATGAGGCTCGACTGTGAAGGGCCGGTTGTCGGTTGGCTTTCCTCACCGCGATAATGCACGCGCAACCAAGTGCCTAAGGCATCACTGGCTTGCCAGTTGAGTGACGCTTGTGCCAGGTGCTCCGGTAATTGGTTCAACGGACTGCCGGCGTATTCACCGGTTTTTTGTTCCGAGTCGGTGTAGGTGTAGTTAAGCGCCATCTTGACCGTGCTGGCGAGCTGGTAGTCTAGTGAGACTTCTACCCCTTGAGTGGTCGCCTCATCAACATTGGTATAGGTTGTTGGCAGTGAGCCAAACTCATTGGGCCCGTCGGTGCACTTT
Source organism: Pseudoalteromonas sp. CNAT2-18.1 (assembly GCF_022347865.1). Lineage (NCBI taxonomy): Bacteria > Pseudomonadati > Pseudomonadota > Gammaproteobacteria > Alteromonadales > Pseudoalteromonadaceae > Pseudoalteromonas > Pseudoalteromonas sp. CNAT2-18.1. The sequence continues at coordinate 259,857 of NZ_JAKRFR010000001.1, forward strand.
GTTAATGGGCAAGCTACGCGAGAGATTTTATCGTCAAACTCGTTATAAAAAACCGTGGTCGATGCGCTTAAGCCTTGCTCGGTATCGAGGTAGATCCCCATTTCATAGTTGAGCGAGGTTTCAGGGCTTAAATCAGGGTTACCATAGATGTTGCCGCCCCGGCTAACTTGGCCCCAAGCAGCGGTTGTTTGTCGTAGGTTCGGTGCTCTGAAACCACTGGAAATACCGCCTTTAACGGTCAGGGTGTCATTGGCGTTGTACACCGCATACAACCTTGGGCTGGTATGGCCGCCGAATTGTTGGTCTTTGTCGTAGCGCAGCCCCGCAGTCAAGGCCAGCTTCTCGGTGGCTTGGAACTCATCTTCTGCAAATACCGAGTACATATCGTTATCAATTTGCGTGAGCTCACTAATACGGTTGCTGGTGTTATCTTCTAAATCTTCACGTTGGTAGGCCACGCCGGCACTCATTTTGTTGCGCTCATTAATAGGCAAGGTCCACAAACTTTGCACATCAATGTTTTCAACAATCATATCCCGTGACTTGTTGTCGTACTTATCGTATTGCGCATAGCTGAATGACTGGCCAAAATCCCAATAACCGGTGTGTGAGAGTGAAATGGTTTGATTATCGTACTCGGTTACGGTGGACTCTGGGCAGCCACGACGGCCGCAACTTTCCCCTGGAGCCAGTGGCTCTACGGTTTTTCCCAAGGTGGCATCCAGAGTTTGCGATGCACTGGCAATGTCGAGTAAAAAACTGTGGGCATCACTGGGTGTGAACGATAACTTAGCTTGATAATTCTCCGCTTCTTTACCGCGAAAGCCGCTGTAAATATCGTCTTCATCGCGGTTGCTGAATTGGCCATACACTTGCAGCCCGAGCTTTTCAGGGATCAGTGCGCCGGCGGCAAAGAAGTTGGCTTGGTGAATATCACCCGATTCACTGCTTTCTTGCATGGTGGTATCCAAGCGCAGTTCACCGTACCACTGCTTGGGCGTTTTGCGAGTAATAATGTTGATCACCCCACCGATGGCATCGGAGCCATACAGAGATGACATGGGCCCGCGCACCACTTCGATACGCTCTATGGCGGCCAGTGGCGGTGTCCAAGCGCCCTCAACCCCCGGGCCATCGCTATTCGGGCGAGTTTCCCGTGAACTTTGGCGTTTGCCATCAACAAGAATAAGGGTGTATTGGCTGCCCATACCTCGCAGGCTGATGTCTTCACGGTCGCCGCCACCGGTAACAACCACCCCAGGGACGTCGGTCATCGCATCGGTTAAGTCGCGGTAAAAGCGTTGCGAGAGCTCCTCGCGATCGATTACGCTAATAGAGGCGGGGGCATTTTTAATAAGCTGCTCGTAACCCGAGGCGGTTACCACGATTTTTTCCATGTCGTTATCAGGTGCTTGGTTTGCATGAATACTGGTGCTTAAAGTAGCGAGCGCAGCGGTGATAGCGAGGGATAACGGGGCGATACGACGTTGCACCGTGAACATTGGGGAACCTCCGTGGTATAATTAAGGTAAATGATATTAATTCTTATTTGATGGTATGCTGTTGCACCTCTGCGAGCAACGCGCTTTTTCTTAAAGGTTGTTTAAGGAATTCTTAAAAGTATGAACACCAAGCTAACGCGCGCCCTCAAGGTGTTTGCGAAAACAGTGGAAACCGGCAGTATGAGTCAGGCGGCTCAGCAATTACATATGACCGCTTCAGCGGTCAGTCAACAAATCACTAAACTTGAGCAAGACATTGGCCTGAGTTTATTTAACCGTAATACGCGCAAGCTCACTCTCACTGAAGCCGGTGAGATTTACTACGCCTCGTCGGTAAAGCTACTCGCCACGGCAGAGCAGGCTCAGCGACAACTCGAACAGCTTCAGCATACACCTTCTGGGCAGTTGAAAATTGTTGCCCCAATTGGCTTTGGTGGTGGCTTGTTAAGTCAGCCTATAAAGCAGTTGACCGAGCAGTTTCCGAAAATTGAAATTCAGCTTACCTTGACCGATGAGCCCTTTGATATTATTGCTGGCGGGGTTGATTTAGCCATTTGTATTGGCCCTTTAACGGACTCGGGGTTAATAGCCAGGCACTTGGCCGATTGGCAGTTGATCCCTTGCGTTAGCCGTACTCACCCATTGGCTGAACTTAACCCTCAAGACCCGGATGCGCTCGCGGCGCAAACCTTTATTGGCCACACCGGGGCACAGCGCATAGGTCAAAAGCTGACCCATCAGCACAGTGGTGACACCTTTACACTCGGTCAACCTCGGTTATTAGTGAACAATATGCAGGCCGCCATTCAGCTCACTTTAGATGGCATTGGTTACGGTTTATTACCCGAGCCAGAGGTGCGACACCTGCTCGCTTGTGGTCGATTACAGCGCATATGCCCGCAATGGCAGCTGCCTCATTACAGTGTCTATGCGGTGACCCCGCATCGCGACACTGTTGCGGCTAAAACGCGCGCCGCGATTGATAGTCTGCGTGCTTGGTTTGAGCAGGTTTCCACAAACCCTGAGTTGTTTGTAGGAGAGCCTTAGTCGCGAGCTTGCTGCGCTAAATAACCGCACCTATTAGGGCTGCTCGCTTTACGCTGTTGAGCTGCGAACGCGGCGCATAAGCACGAAGGCAAGTGGCAATATGAATAACGAGCCAATCATCCCCAAAATCATATGCAACTGGTTGGGCGCATCAAGTGTAGCGAGCGCGCTCATGTCGCTGCGATGAATCAAACATGCCACAACGATAGCCGCGAAGAGCACGGGTTTGATAATGTTGTTACCGGCCAGCTTGATAAGCCCATAGGCAAAAGGCAGTGCCAGTAACAGGTTGAGAGCAAATCATGGCATTGTGATTTTTATTGTATGCTTTTTTAACCGGGTAAGAATCTTGAGCAATAACAACACGCTGGCAATTGTGTGGCTATGTAGTGATGTTCACAGTTTAGTTGCGTGCTGGGTCAAAACTTATCTTACAGCAGAAACGAATAGGCTTAGACCGTCATCATACAAGCAGTTGCTAGCGAGAAGGAGACGGCATTTTAGCGCGTTGTTGGATAAAAATGAGTGAGGACGAATGCGTGCTTTGTGCCAGAAGAAGACGCTGTTAACGCTAAGCGGCCCGGTGTATGAGTCCCAGCGACTTAAGGGAGCGACAATAGCGCATTGTTATATCTTTTTACCATGGCCCAATAAAACGATCTAAATTAGCAAGTAACAAAACAGGCAAAATGCTTGTCGTAAAACTTACAAAAAATAGCCGTGCATTAGTGAGCCAATTTAACTTTTTAAGCCAGTAAACACAAAGAGCCGACAAACCAACACAAGGTATAAAACCACCCATAATTGAATAGAAAGCAAGTACCATTGCTGCAGATTCGATACTGCTTGTAAGAGATGATGGGTACTCACCAAACGGGCCAATATAGCCGACAAGAGGTACAGGAAGACGATAGTAAAAAGCAGAGATAACTCCCCACACAAACAACCCGCAATAGAACCAAAATATTCCTTTAAAATAACTCATGATGTTTCCTGAGGTATAGAGCGCCCGCCTAACACGCAATGTGTTGGCATGGCTTTTTACGTTGTTTGCCAAAACCATGAAAACTCTTAATACTGCCGGAGTTTAGACGTTTGTTATGTTTCGTTATCATCATTCAACACCTTTTTAGTGGGAGGGTGCTTCTTTGTGAACCTGCCATAGTCTGTTTCATCTGAAAATGGCACAGAATCAGCGCCGGTCTTCCCTGCCTTACCTAAAAAACCAATCCCAATAAAAACTCCTAACACAAGCGCAAAAACTAACGCATTTAGAAAGGCGTCAACAATTGGTTTCGAGCCAGGTTCCAACTGTAAAAAATAACCTAAGAATCCTAGTCCAGCACCAACAACAAAACCTACGAAAAATGTACTTGAATTTTTAATGTTCATAGGAACCTATAGAAATATAACGCCCCAATCAGAGGCAATAAAATTGGCGACGTAGGAGCAAAACCAACCATTTTTTGTCCTGCTGAATTGGCTTGTTATGTTTTACTATCCCCCTTCAATACGAACAAAATCACTGCATATATTACCGTTGTTACCATGACATGCCCTCAACTCCATTCCTATGAATATATGCCTAGTAAGATCCCCCAGCTTTATCTGTTGGCCATTTTTATGAATGCCGTGATTTGTAATAGACTTCCGATCTCTAGTTTTAAGGTGAAGGGTAGTGGTAAAGTTTTTTTCAAAATATATTGTTAGGTGTTCCTTTTCCAAAAGTACCTTATGTAAAGCAACTTTATAATTAAAATCGTTTTTATTCCAAGGAATTGGTTTTGTAATACTTTCTTCTGTTTTAGTATGAGTTGCGTTTGGCGTACTAATCGAATACTTATGATACAACTCAAACCCAAATAATTTTACTGCTTTTCCTGGAGGTGTCTGAATATATAAAAAAATCAAAAAGCAAACGCAAACAAATAATAAAACCCAGAACTTAGAGCTATTTAATACTTCAATTATTAGATCGTATACAGTACGACCGACCTTGTTATCTTGATTCATATATAATCCTTATTAGCTGAGCCTACAAACGAAACATAACAATTTAATATCGAGCGATAGGGTCGCTTTTCTCCCTCAATCTGTCTCGTTTTTTCTCCTTAGACCATTGATAGCAAATTGAGGAAGTACTTACCAGCATTGAAGTTACATTACATTGCTCTAAACGTGGATAAGACAAAAACGAGCGATTGGGTCGTTTTCCTGACTATAGGAGAAATACAACAATGATGTATATAAAGACAATTATTTGTTGAGGCTGGCTCAGTGAGAACTCGTCCACCATTTTTAAACCACATCGGTGAGTTTATGCTGACGCAGCAATATTCGCTCACAGCCGTTGTAAGTAGATTTCTTTCTATACTCATTTTCATGGTAAGCGTCACCCAGCTTCACTGGGCGATAACGAGGTTATCTGATCAGTGTTTACTGGGTATCGGCCTGACAAAGTGTGGTATGTAAGTCATCACTCACCTTGTCTATTAGTCGTATCAACTCCACCCCTTCTTCATCACTGATATTTTTGAGGTTACAGCGCATTTGCTGGGGAATTTTTTGCGCGGTGTGTTTGGCTGTTTTTCCATAGTCGCTGAGTACCACCCGTTTTACCCGCTTGTCATGCTGATCATGGATCACCTGCACAAAAGATTTCTGCGTGAGCTTTTTTAAAATTAAACTCATGGCACCACCATCAATATGGGTTTTCTCAAGTAACTGATGAATGGTGATTTGGTCTTTTTCCCATAATGCCATTAACACCACGTACTGTGGGTAAGTAATATCGAGCTCACGCAATAACGGGCGATACGCCCGGGTGAAGGCGTTAGCCACGGTGTAAAAGCGGTGACACAGCTGGTAGTCAAGTTTTAAAGCGTTGTCGGTCATGATCTCTCCTTTATTTTGCATGCAAATAACTTGATCTTCAAGTTGGTCATCGCTATTATTTATTTTGCATGCAAATAACTTGATCTTCAAGTTGGTCATCGCTATTATTTATTTTGCATGCAAAGTAAATTGCTAAATAGTTAACTAGAAGGAGCCCAATAATGGCGTTAGAACAGATTCTTTATAGTGCAAAAGCCACGGCAACTGGTGGACGAGACGGCTCTGCCAAGTCGGATGACGGCCGTTTAGATGTTGACCTATCCGTTCCAAAGGGGCTGGGGGGCGATGATGGTCAGGGCACCAACCCTGAGCAGCTTTTTGCCGCCGGTTATTCAGCGTGTTTTATTGGCGCGTTGAAAAAAGTGGCTGGCGATCAAAAAATTAAGTTACCTCAGGATATTGCCGTAACGGGTGAGGTTGCAATTGGTCCAAAAGGGCAGGGCTTTTCTATCGACGCTAAGCTCACCGTGGATTTGGGGGATATGGACAAAGCGCAGGCGCGTCAATTAGTGGATACCGCGCATCAGGTTTGCCCTTATTCCAATGCCACACGTGGCAACATTGATGTGGAGTTGGTGCTGGCCTAAAGGCACAGCCTAGTCGCGACAAGGGCGGCGACAGCGTGTCGCCGCGTTTATATGGTTATTTATCGGCCTGCTTTTCGCCGTGCTTTTCAAACCACCACAGAATGTAGGCGACTTTTGCCATCAGGTTCGAGGGCCGCTTGGTGATGCCATGCGAGGCATCAGGAATACGCACCATGGCGGTGTCTACCCCCTGCAATTGCAATGCTTGGTAGAACTGCTCCGTTTCGGAAATAGGCGTACGATAATCGGCCTCACCGGTCAGTAACATGGTGGGGGTGGTTACATTGCCCACATAGCTAATAGGTGAGCGCTCCATATAATGCTGCATATGCTCCCATGGCTTACCTGGGAACCAGTAATCCGCAAAGAAGGGGTAAAAATCCGCCGTTAGTACAAAGCTAAACCAATTAATAACAGGCTTAGCAACCACCGCCGCAGCAAAGCGATCGGTATGGCCGACTATCCACGAGGTAAGTACACCGCCGCCAGAGCCGCCGGTTACATAGAGTTTAGTGTCATCAATAAAGCCTTTGGCAACTAAGGCATCCACACCCGTCATCAAATCATGGTAGTCGTTGCTTGGGTAGTTATGATGAATCGTTTGTGCAAAGTCTTTGCCGTAAGAGTCACTGCCGCGTGGGTTCATGTACAGCACCACGTTGCCTTGAGCGGCAAATAATTGTGCTTCAGCGCTGAAGTGAGGCCCGTAGTTGGCCACCGGTCCACCGTGGATCTCGAGAATCAAAGGGTACTTTTTAGTTGCATCAAAGTGCGGTGGGTAGACAATCCAACCTTGAATGTCGAGCTCATCGTGGCTGGACTTAACCCACAATTCTTCCACTTTGCCAAGCGTTTTGTTGGCCAAGGCATCTTCATTTAAATGCGTTAACCGCAGCGCTTCGCCGCGCTTAGTCAAGGCCACATCAGCAGGGCGCTGAGTGTCGGCGAGCGTGAATGCAATATCACCCTCGGTGCTAACGTCAAAATCACCGCCTGAGTAGGGGCGACCAAAAGACACGCTCCCCACTTTGTCGGTGATCACCTTGGCTTCACCGCGCAAAGGTTGGTAGCCAATGGTGGTTTTGCCTTCGCTATCGTAGCTAAAGTACAGGCCGCGACTATCATCCGCCCAGTGTATTTGCGCCACTGCGCGGTCAAAGTCCGGCGTTAAGCTGCGCGTCTCGCCAGATTCTAAATCACGGATGTAGAGCTGAGTGTTTTCATAGTTAGTGCGCTTATCGTCATAGCCGGTGTAGGCTAAGTAACGACCATTGGGAGACACCTGCGGCTGGCTGTCTGGGCCATCGCGGTCAGTGATGGCGCGAATGCTGAGAGTATCAAGCTCCAGCGCGTAAATTTCTGAGTTTATCGGCTTTAACTCATGGTCACTGTGACGGTTTGCTGAAAAGTATAAGGTACTGCCATCGTCACTAAAGCTGATACTGCCGCCATGGTCAAAGTCACCGGATGTGAGCTGCACCGCGTTGCCGCCATTGGCAGCAATACGAAACAGGTGATTATGGCCTGCTTTGGTATAGCCGGCGCCATCAGCGCGGTAGTAAACCTCATCGATAAACAGCGCTGGGTCCGCCCATTTTGCGCCTTCGGGCTTACCGGGTAAGCTCACCGGGCTATTGGGCTTAGCAGGTACAAACATACTGAATACTAAGCTTTTGCCGTCCGGTGTCCAGGTGGGCTTGGAGGGGCTCTGTGTAAGGTTGCTGATTTTACTCACCGCACCTGTGTTTAACCACTTAACATACAGCTGTGCGCTGCCATCTCGTGTAGAAATAAACGCTAAGCGACTGCCATCGGGGGATAACACGGGGGCAAAATCTTGATGTACGCCACTGGTTACCGGTTGCAGCTGTTTATTGTCGGTGCTGACCTGCCAAATATTACTAAATTTGCGGTCTGACTTAATGTCCATGCGATTGCGCACGAAATACACGGTATCGCCATCATCACTGATATCGATTTGGTTGGCATATTCAAGATTGAAAACGTCTTCAAGCGCGAGTACATCATGGCGAGTGCTTTGGGCTGCATTGGCGATACCGCTGGTTGCGATAGCTAAACCCATGGCCCAAGAGAGGGGAGTGAATTTCATAATCTGTCCTTGGCAGCTATGTCAGTCTCCCTGTTATAAGACCCATACTCTGCAGGTGCAACTTTATTCGATAAAAAATGACAGCTTGGTCATGGAGTTGCAAAAAATAGCGGCAGCAGCATAGCGATTAGCGCGATGATCATGCCACATTGGTTGGTCAATGAGATTTGCTTGCGCTTGCGGCTGATGTAATCGTCACTCAGGCTGTATCCACTTTCGTTGTTGAGCCAGGCATCTAAGTTGGTTTCCAGTGCTTTGGCTTTGCTGAGTTTTAGCGGGTTATGGTTGAGTACTGCGCGCAAGTCGGGATAGTACTGCTCAACATAGCTACGTAGCTGTTTACGAAGGGTAAAACGCACCCATAGGTAGGCGCCAAAAAGGAGTAAGAAAATAATTAAGTTCATTGCTGTAAATCCATTTAACGAGCGTGACGTTTTATTTGTTCCCAAGTTTAGCAAAAATGTATAAAAAGTCAGCACTTTTATACTTAGCCAAAAGTATGACTACCATAAACCATCGCTACTCAAAATCAGTTGTACTGCAACAATAATAAACATCCAGCAATGGACCAAAATAGTCACCCATAGCTTTATGATAAAGGCGCGCTTTTGCGATTTATGACGCAACCAAGTTTGCGCCGCAAGGGCTCCTAGCCAGCCGCCGAATAGCGACCATATTAATAAGTCACGCTCGGGTGTACGTGGGCGTTGGCGCTGCGCCGCGCGTTTATCATGCCAAAACCACACAAAGGTTATTGTGCTCATGCATAGATAGAAGACGCTGGGCCAAAGAGTTTGCACTTGCCAACAGAGCAGTGCGACAGCGCAGACAAAGAGTAAGCTGCAAACACCTTTGCAAAGCTGCAATATAAACTTCATTATGTGTTGTCCGATAAAATTTGGCTCAAGTGTACCTAATCGGTGCCGATAGTATTTAAAAGCGAGCCATGATGCCAAGGACGCGCAATGCGCATTGATTCTTCCTACTCACAATCTATACCGACAACGCCTCAATCTGAGGGCACTTTACGCCTGCAACCCCAGCATAATCAAGCCAAAGCTCAGGCTGAGGCCGACATTAAGCAGAGCTTGCGCGAGCAACTGCCCGCGCATATTCAAAAAATGCTAGAACAAATCGAGCGCGTAAAAGAGCAAATAGATCAAGCACGTGAAAGGTTGAGAACTCTGCAAAACGAGCAAGACCCCAATGATGAGGAAGCGCACAAAACTATGCTCGAATCACAGCGCAATCTTGTTGCCAATATGGAAGTACAGCTTATGCAAATGACCCAAGCGGTCACTGAAGCACTCAAAGAGGCCGGGATCTCCGACCCCGGTATACTCTTAAGCGCACTAAGCTAATAAGTTACCACTGCCTTTCGATACTAAATAGCACGCTGCGCGGGCGCCCGGGAAAGTAACGATCGCCGCTGAAAGTCGTGAAATCGGCACGTTCAGCATAGGCTGTATCAGCAACATTCTCCACCCGGGCGATCACTCGCCAGTCCTTATTCACTTGCCATGCACCGCGTACATTAATGAGATCATGGCCACTGTAGCGGTGCAAATTTTGTGGGTCGGTGTAATAATCACTGACGTGATGCCACTCCAGGGCAACATCGACATCGTCACTGATTTGCCAATGCAGTTGAGTATTTGCTACCCATTTGGGCGCGGTGTCCATAATGTTCCCCTTGAGCTGAGTGTCAGCGATGACTTGCTGGTGCTCATAGGTGTGCAGCGCCCGACTCAGTGCAAGTTGCAGCATTACCCGGCTGCTAGCCTGATAGCGTAGTTCTAACTCAATACCTCGGTGTTTACTTTCACCGTCACTGACGTTAAAGAAGTCACTATCGCGGAAAATAAAGTTATCTTTGTGCATCACGTAGCCAGCTAGGTTGAAGCGCACTGAATTGTAAGCCCCCTTTACACCCAGCTCCACGCTATTGATGGTTTCGCTTTTTAAATCGGCCACTTGCTGCTGACGCTGGAGTTGATATAACTCTGAGGTTTGCGGCGCGCGGTAGCCTTTGGCGAGATTAGTGTAAGCAATAAGTTCAGGGCTCAGCTGATAGCTCAGCGATAGCTTCGGGGAGAGATCGGCAAAGCTGTTGTCGCCGCTCGCGGGGCGTGAATAACGACAACCGCCAAAGCCACATTCGCTGCCATCGTCACGGGTACGCCCAGCGAGCATATGATTGCTGTAGTTGTAGTCGATGTGCTCGTAACGTGCTCCTAAAGTCACTAACCAGGCCGAATGACGATAAGAGAGCTGTGCAAAAGGGGCATACCATGTTGCATCAACGCTGTAATCGTAATGCTTTCCTTGTGGTACGGTGGCCTGTAAAAAGGCTGAGCCGGTGGTTGGCTGGTGTTGATATTGCAGCACGTCGCCTTGGGTGTACTCACCATCTATGCCTAGGTTTAGTTGCCAAGAATTATTGAGTTGGGTTTGCCAAAGCGTTTGTACGCCAACCCCTTGCTGGCTATTTTCCTCCAGCGGTTTACCCGGTAAAAAATGCTTTAAAAAGGTCATTTGTTGGTCACGCACATAAGGGGTGATCATCCAAGTGGATTGCCCGTTTGCTTGCCAAGTAAATTGCGACCATAGCCGCGTCGCGCGATTTTTGCGAAAGGCTTCTGGGTTGGGGTTTTGCTGTGCCACTTGCTCATTTTTATAGGCTTCAAAACCCTCAATATAGCCTGCTGTTTGTTGGTCTAGATGGGTGTAGGTGAGCCCGGTTTGCACCCTCAAGGTATCGCCGCTATAGCGATAGCGCAGGTTGATTTTCTCTTGTTCGACACTCTCATCATCGCGGTAGCCGCTATCACGGGTAACACTGCTATTAATGCCAAAACCTTGCTCGCCTAAATCTTTACCGGCGCGCAGTTTTGCGCGTTTATAGCCATACGAGCCCACATCGAGGCCAGCGAAGCCGCCCCCATAAGTCGTATCGGGGGTAATCACATTAATTACCCCGTGCACAGCATTTGAACCGTACAGCGCAGAGCCTGGCCCTTTAAGCACTTCAATACGCTCAGCCATTTCACTGTGCGCTTCAAACAGCTCATTAACGTTACAGAAACCGGCTGCACGCAGGGCAATACAATCTTCTAGCGCCAACACTTCGGCACATGCGCCCCCGCCGGTAAATACCGGAGAGCGCAATGATGGTAAATATTCTTGGCCGTTACCGTGTTGTAAATTGGCTCCGGCGATTTGTTTCATGGCTTTTTCAATGTGTGTGCTGCCAAGGATAGCCAGTTGTTCAGCATTGATGGTGGCAATATTCAATGCCATTGCCTCATCTGTTATCGCCAATCGCGAGGCAGTGGTCGTGATGCGTTCAATCTCGGCTAAGTCATTTTGAGCGAGTGCCACTTGTGTAAACGCGAGTAGAGATAAGAATGTTGGTCTAAGCATACGTTTTCTGTGCATTTTTTGTTGATGGTACGGATTTGTAGCGCGCAGTGCAAAATTATACTCTCAGACGGTATTGGCTGATCACTGTGGTGCACAGTGGTGTCGAAATACCAGGGAATTAGTCATGCTGTTGGGGGCGACTGAAGTGGGGTGTTGAAAGCACAGCAGCGAGACTAGGTGCCTCGCTGCGGTGATATAAGCGCTGCTAAGCGTCGTTATTGGCTAACTTACAATTAGCATAATAGGTGGTGGTCGCAGGCCAGTCACTGAATACACCAATGACGCCAACATCTTGCGCTAATACATCCAGCACTTGCATCATCACACCATCTGAATCAACGGCATCGGTGATTGATTGGTAGTACCAACCGCCACCGCCCTCAAGCGGCCCTGAGCGCTCTAATGACCAAGCAATAATTTTCAATCCTGCCTCGTTGGCTGCTTTGGCATACGCCGAGGGAACAATCTGATTATTGTTATCTAAGTCAAGTAACATCCAAATCGGTGGTGCAACAACTTCGATGCCCTGATTGACCAGCTCAGCCATGCTGGGTGACCAGGTTTGCGCATTACTGGGATCAAAGCCCGGATCGGCGTCGCGACCGTCAAGGTAAACGGCCTGTGCGGCAAATTCTGGATGAGTGTTAACCCAATGCAACACATCATCGCGGTTAAATGATTGCGGCCACACCTGGTCGGCAGCAACCCCCGCAAGGTCATACTCGTTCAGCATTTTTGATGCGTAATCGGTTTGCGACATGCCATTAAAGGGCATACTGACGCTAGGTGATTTTAACTCTGGGGTCATTTTTACGCCCAGTGATTTAAACAATTCAATGCTTTCTTGATGGGTCATCAAGGTACCGCGAGCGGCATATAAGTCGGTTCGCCACGGTGCAGTGCCTTGCATATATTCACTGACAGTGGTTGCTGCTGGGTTCGCGCCATCCATTTTTCCCTTGAGCGTTTTAAACTCGGCTAAGGTGATATCGCTGGTGCAACACTGGGCGCTTGCGGGTACGCCGTCTGCGGCGGGAGTGAAAGGCTCTGAGCATTTGCTAGCAAGTTCGGTTTCTAGAATATTGGTGGTGGTATGCAGATCACACTGCGAATGGCGACAGACCAGCTCATTGTCGGCGGTAAAGGTGACATCACATTCTAAGATCCCTGCACCCATGCGTGCTGCCGCAATGTAACTTTCACGGGTGTGCTCAGGAAATTGCATGGGTGCGCCACGGTGGCCAATGGAAAAGTCGCTGGCCACGAAATTGTCGTCGGCACATGCTTGCAATGCTTCTTTAAGTGGCCCCGCAGCCATAGCATCAACCAGCGCAAATGGGCGAGGGCCCAGTTGCACTGAGGCTGGAGAGGCTGTTTGTGGCTGTTCAACCACCACAGGATCAGAATCTGAGCTGCTGTTACATCCGCTTAATAAAAGCGCCGCCAACGAGCAACTAATGAGAGAAAAGCGCATAGAGTTAGTTCCTTTTTTAGGTTTTTAACCATCATAAGGACGCGATGTTTTATTTTTATTACAGCGACACAAGCACCACTTGATCGCTACAGCTAATTGCACAGTAGACTAAACTATCAGCAATGTGAATGAACAATAAGAGTTTTATGTATAAGGTATTGATGTGTTTGTTATGGGTGGTGAGTTTTGCTAGCAGCGCTCAGTCTTATGTGATTGAGCAAGTTAAAGACAATGTGTATCGGTTTAGTGCAGGCCACTACCACAGCGTCTTTATGATCACTGATAAGGGGGCATTTGTCACCGATCCTATTAATGCTGATGCGGCGAAATGGCTGAAAAAGGCGATTCACTCTCGTTTTGGTGTTGCGATTAAGTTCATGGCCTACAGTCACAACCATATTGACCACACGCTCGGTGGCGAATTTCTGGTCGATGAACAGACTACCGTTGTTGCTCATCGTTATGCAGATGAGGACATGCGCTGGACTAAAGCTCCCGTGCGCTTTGCTGACGTTACCTTCACTGATTCTTTCACCGCTGAGCTTGGACAAAGCTCTGTACAGCTTAGTTATTTCGGCCCCAATAATGGGCGCGGCAACGTGAGTATGCATTTCATGCCTGCAAACGTTATATTTGTGGTCGATTGGGTGGTGTTAGGTCGCATGCCTTATAAAGATCTGCAAGGTTATGATATCCACGGCATGATCAGCTCTACAGAGCAATTACTCGCAAGCCACGACTTTGATATTTTGGTAGGGGGGCATGCACAAATGGGTGACAAGGACGACGTGCGTCGCTACCTTGCCTACCTGAAGACCCTTTATAATAGCGTGCGTGACGCGCTGTTGGCGGGCCATACTTTGACGCAAATGCAGCAACAGCTACATTTTCCTGAATTCAGCCACCTGCCCATGTACCAGCAGTGGCGAGCGCAAAATATTGCCGGTGTGTACCGCACGCTGATAGAAGAGTCTTACTTTAATTTTCGCCCCGATGTGAGCGTTAAAGAGAACGAACATTAAGTGGTCGCATTAGGGTAATCAGTATAACCCTCTGGGCCACCGCCAAATAATGTTTGCGGATCATGCTCTGCTAAAGGCAAACCTGCTTTGAGGCGCTGCGGTAAATCCGGGTTGGCAACAAAGGGGCGACCAAAGCCAATCATATCGGCCCAGCCATCCTCTAGTGCTTGTTCGGCGCGCGCCTTGGTGTATTTGCCCGCGTAAATAGTGAGCCCATCAAAGGCATCACGGATAGCGTGCTTAAACTGTGCGCTCATTAAAGGCGCATCGTCCCAGTCGGCCTCCGCAATATGGACATAGCCAACGTTAAGCTCATTAAGAGCCTGCACTGCAGCCACATACGTGCTTTGAGGGTTGTCATCTACCGCGCCATTTAAGGTTGTTAACGGTGCTAATCTGACCCCTACGGCGTTTGCACCAAACACCTCACTGACCGCGCTGACGACTTCACGCAAAAAGCGCAGGCGATTATCAAGGCTACCACCATACTCATCGCTGCGGTTATTGGCTTGTGAGTCTAAAAACTGGTTGATTAGATACCCGTTGGCAGCATGCAGCTCAATGCCGTCAAAGCCTGCTTCTTTGGCGCATTGGGCGCTGTGGCGATACTGCGCGATGACCTCGTGGATTTCTGCAACGCTCATAGCGCGCGGCATTTGCGCCTCGACAAAACCTGGGCTGTTATTGTCATCGATAAACACCTTCACCCCCTTGGCTTGAATAGCAGACGATGAGATGGGCTGCTTGCCGCCAGTATTACTTTCATGGGATACGCGGCCGACATGCCACAGCTGGGCAAACATCACGCCGCCGGCTTGGTGGACGGCGTCGGTGACCTTGCGCCAACCGGCAACCTGCTCTGGGGTGTAGATCCCCGGGGTCCAGGCATAGCCTTTACCTAGTTCGCTGATTTGCGTCCCTTCACTGATAATCAGTCCGGCACTGGCACGCTGCGCGTAGTAGGTCGCCATTAAGTCATTAGCGATGTCACCCGGTTGGGTTGAACGCGAACGTGTCATCGGTGGCATAACAATGCGGTTTTTTAATGTTTTACCGGCTAAGGTAATGGGGCGAAAAAGTGAATTCATAAGACCTCCTAAAGTTGTGCTGAGCACAGCGTATCGCAGATGATTGTCATCATTAACCGCAATAAATGAAAAACACTTTTGTGAAATATGTAACTACAGGCATAACCTTGATTCAATGAAATCTAAAAAGGCAGATATTCGTGAAGACACTGCACTGTTGCGGTAGTAAACAGCTTGTACAGATTCTCGTCGATTAGGACTTAAAATATGGTTGTTGAGTACGCTCACTAAGCGCCCGGCGGCTAAGTCGTCTTTAACCATAAAATGCGACAACAATGCGAGTCCTTGACCCGCTATACATAGCTGACGCACAGTCTCGCCGCTGGAAGCACTGATAGCAAAGCGCAATTGTTGCGGGCTTTTGAGTGGCCAAGTGTTAAGGTGTGGGGCATCGCTAAAACCGATTAAACGCTGCTCATGCAGAGTTTGAATATTCTCTGAAAGGGAATGATGAGCTAAATACTCAGGACTTGCCACTATGTGTAGGCGGCTTTTACCTAGTCGTCGAGCATGTAAATTTGAGTCACTAAGGTCACCAATACGTATGGCTATATCGGCTTTATGCTCAAGCAAATCAATAATACTGTCGTGGCTGGTTAGCTCTAGAGTAATATCTGGGTAGGTTTTGCAAAAATCGTTGATCAAAGGGGTCAATTGATGAAAAACAAATGGGCTGGCGGCATCAACGCGTAATTTTCCTGAAGGAGAGCGGCCCAGCAAACGCAGTGCTTCTTCGCCTTTTGCCAGCATATTCAAGCCATCGCGAGCGTGGCTCAAAAACAACTCTCCTTCTTCTGTGAGCTCTACTCGCCGTGTGGTTCTATTTAGTAGGGTGGCATTTAAAGTACGCTCCAGGCGGGTTACCGCTCGGGACACTTTGGCAACTTGTTGGTCGAGTAATTGTGCCGCAGCAGAAAAGCCTCCAGTATCAACTACGGTCACAAAGGCTTCTAAGTCTTCAGTTTTAGCATTGACGGGCATCGGCTTACCTTTTCATTTATCACAAAAGTATTTTGTCACTGCTGCTATTTTTTGCAAATAAATTTACTCCCACAATGACGGCATTGTTTTTAAACTCGCAGTGAAGAGGAAAATAAATGCCCATTGCATTGCTCGCTTTAACTTTGAGTGCCTTTGCTATAGGTACTACCGAATTTGTAATAGTAGGATTAGTGCCGACTATTGCACAAGATTTAAATGTGACCCTGCCAAGTGCTGGGTTATTGGTTAGCCTTTATGCCATTGGCGTGGCTGTTGGCGCACCAGTGCTGACCGCGCTCACCGGACGGTGGAAGCGTAAAAGCGTGCTTCTTAGCCTCATGGCGTTGTTCGTTGGAGGAAATATTTTGGCTTGGCAAGCGCCGAGCTACGAAAGCTTAATTGCGGCGCGCATCCTGACTGGGTTGGCCCATGGCGTGTTTTTCTCCATTGGTTCAACCATTGCCACAGGCCTTGTGAGTAAAGAAAAAGAAGCTAGTGCCATCGCAGTCATGTTCACCGGTTTGACAGTAGCCCTAGTCACAGGCGTGCCGCTGGGTACTTGGATTGGTCAAAACTTCGGTTGGCGAGCAACCTTTTTAGTGGTTTCTGCCTTAGGGCTAATCGCTCTCATTGGCAGTGCTGTGCTGGTCCCGGGGAATTTAAAACAAGGTCGCCCGGCGCGCATCAAGGAGCAGTTGCAAGTGCTTGTTCAACCGCGATTAGTATTGGTGTATGTCATGACTATTTTGGGCTATGGCGGCACATTCACTGCATTTACTTATCTGGCGCCTATTTTACAGCAAGAAGCCGGCTTTGCTCCGTCAGCCATTGGTTTGATCATGCTGGTTTATGGTGTATCTGTGGCCGTGGGCAATATTTATGGCGGCAAGCTAGCCGACAAAAAAGGTCCGATTAACGCCCTTACGCTGATTTTTGCGGCTTTATCTCTAGTTTTATTGGTATTCACATTCACTATGGGATCAAAAGTGGGAGCGGTGATCACCGTGCTGATATGGGGGGCTTTTGCTTTTGGCAACGTTCCTGGGTTGCAAGTGTACGTAGTAAAACTTGCAGAAAAATACACCCCTAACGCCGTAGATGTAGCATCAGGCCTAAACATTGCGGCGTTTAATATCGGGATTGCGGTAGGCTCTGTATTGGGCGGTGCGATTGTCGACGGTATGAGCCTGCAAGACACTGCTTGGATAGGGGCTATGATTTCCGTAGCGGCTTTGGTGGCAACGCGTTGGAGTGGTCATCTTGATAAGCGCGACGAAACGCGTGCTCAGGATCTGGTATGAGCCTGGATAAACTAGCACAAAAACCCTTTTCTATCGGGGTGGAGTTGCCGCTGGATAATGACTGGGCTCGTTTTGAAACCAATACCTCAGGACCTTTTGGCATTCCAGATATGCGTCATCATGAAGCGCGTATTCAGTTAGCCGACAAAATGGGCTTCTTCGCCGCTTGGGTTCGTGACGTGCCTATTTATGACCCTAATTTTGGTGATGCTGCTCAAGTATTTGAAACTTTTAGTTATCTAGGTTATCTGGCGGCTAAAACTGAACGCATAATGCTTGGCACAGCTGCGGTGGTGTTGCCTCTTCGCCAGCCTTGGCTAGTAAAAAAAGCCGCCGCCACGATACAAAGCCTCAGTAAAGGGCGGTTGATCTTAGGGCTTGCCAGTGGTGATCGCCCTAGTGAATACCCTTTATTTAATATTGACTTTCCCTCACGGGGAGCCCGCTTTCAAGAAGCTGTGGCGGTGCTCAAAGGTGAGCCCAAGCGGCCCTTACAAGCAGGGCAAAAGGTTCTGCCGGAGTTGACTAACACGCCCTTATATGTCGCGGGTCTCGCCCAGCAGTCACCAATGTGGGTGGGACAAAATATGGATGGCTGGTTGGCATACCCCGGTACTCCTGAAGATCATAAAAAGCGAGTAGCACAGTGGCGTAATGTTGCTGGCGAAAAGCCTTACGTGAGCTTTATTCATTTAAATTTGCTGGATGAGCCTGATGCGCCAATAACACGTCACCGATTCGGGATTGAAACTGGCGTAAATGGACTCATCACTGAACTAAAGGCAATGCAACAAGTAGGTGTAAACCATATTGGTTTGCATTTTAGGCGAAATACCTTGCCCGTTGAATGGGCACTCGAGTACATCGGTAAACAGGTATTACCGCATTTTCATTTTTAAGGAGACTATATGAATCAATCAATTTTACCTAAACTAGGCGTTGGCACGTTTCGACTAGAGGACGAAGTCGCTTATCAGAGTGTAATGATGGCTCTTGAAGAGGGCTATCGGCATATCGATACTGCGCAAATCTACGGCAACGAAGAAGCTGTAGGTCGTGCTATTAGAGATAGCGATATTGCCCGTGAAGAGCTCTTTGTAACAACTAAAGTGTGGAACGATAAGCTCAATAAAGAAGGCTTTATTGACAGCGTGAAAGAAAGTTTACGAAAGTTGCAGCTTGATAGCGTGGACCTACTGTTAATTCACTGGCCAAGCCCTGAGGGCGGTGAACCAATGGATGAATACCTTGGTGAATTACATCGTGCCAAAGAGCTGGGTTTGACTAAATACATAGGTGTATCTAACTTCACTATTGCCCAACTTCAACAAGCGCTAAAAATCTTACCAGAGGGCTCGTTGACCAATAACCAAATTGAAGTTCATCCTTATTTGACTAATGAAAAAGTGCGTGAATTTTGTGTGCAACAAGGAATCACAGTGACCGGCTACATGCCTTTTGCTGTGGGTAAAGTGCTGAAAGACGAGACTATTTTAGCTATTGCTAAACAACATAACGTCAGCGCCGCCGAAGTGGTTGTGGCTTGGGAGTTAGCACATGGTTTGGTGACAATTCCATCATCGACCAAACGAGCCAATTTAGCCACAAATCTTAAGGCGCTGGAACTGACTTTAAGCGCTGAAGACATCGCCAGAATAGATGCCCTTGATTGTAACGACCGTCAAGCCGACCCTGATTTTTCACCCAAGTGGGATATTTAAATATGGTAGAGCGGACCCATGCATGGCAGTTTAATGGGGCAGGTAATGCCCTGCAATTAGACTACAAAGCCTTACCTCTATTGGAGGCTGGACAGATTCTGGTGCGCAACCTTGCCATCGGCATCAATCCTGTGGATTGGAAATTTATTGATGCCGATCCTATTTCTTGGCCCAAGGGTCACACTCCGGGCGTTGATGGTGCCGGCGAAGTGCTGGCCGTAGGTGCGGGAGTTGACGCTCAATTAGTCGGTCAAATGGTGGCTTATCATCACAGTTTAAGCCTTGATGGTAGTTTTGCTGAACACACCGTTTTATTTGCGAACCGGGTGATGCGCATACCACAAAGCTTGAGTCCTTCGGTGGCTGCCGCTTTACCATGTCCGATGCTGACTGCGTGGCAAGCGTTTAGCAAAATCCCCGCAGTTAAAGGTGCTAAGGTACTGATAACGGGTATGGGGGCAGTGAACAAGTTGTTGGCCCAAATGCTGAGTCACAGTGGTTTTAAAGTGCATGTCTTATCGCAAAGTTTAACCCAAGAGCAAGCGGATAAACTGAGTATAGATGCAGTTTTTCGTCAAGCGCCCAGCGCGGGCGGTTACTTTGCATTGTTTGATGCTAATGGCCCGGATACGGCAAGGGAGCTTGTGCCACTGCTGCAGGCCAATGGCCATGTTATCAGTATTTTAGGACGCATTGATAACCCCGTGGATGCGCCATTTACGCGTACTATTTCATACCATGAAATTGCCTTAGGGGCACTGCATGACTATGGGGATAGCGCTCAGTGGCAGCGCCTTGTAAGGGACGGTGAACGTCTACTAGAAGACGTGGTGGCTGGTCACTTACAGGTAGAGCAACCAAGTGAATTCGCTTTTGATGCATTAAATGATGCTTTGATTTTCTCTAAGGAGGAAAAACAAAAAGCAGTTGTGCTCAATCAATAGTTACTCTGGGCCTTGAATGGCGGAATAAAACTAACGCATAAGGCCCAGGTTAGTAGCTTTTACACGGTTTTAATTGGGTTACAGGCACGGTTACCTCACGATATTGATGCCGAAATAGCATCATGATAATGCCATATTGTGGCTGCTGTATCGGTAGAGATGTTGTTAAGGTGGCCCTATCAACATAATGTAGAACGTGCTAAATGAAGAGGTAATAATGACCGCTATTGCTAAGCTCAGTGTGCTTGATCTCGCGCCCGTGGTGCAAGGCAGCAATGCCAATGAAGCGTTTGCCCGCGCTAAGGAGCTTGCTCAACATGTGGAACGTTTAGGTTACCATCGTTTTTGGATGGCGGAGCATCATAATATGCCCGACATAGCCAGCGCCGCCACGTCCACCGTACTGGCGTACATCGGCGCTCATACTCAGCGTATACGTATTGGCTCTGGGGGCGTGATGCTGCCCAATCACGCGCCGATGATTGTCGCCGAACAATACGGCACCTTGGCAGCGCTGTTTCCTGAGCGCGTCGACTTAGGCATTGGCCGCGCGCCGGGGAGCGATGGCGTTACAACACGTGCGTTGCGACGTGATGCAAAGGCTGCGGAAGATTTGTTGCCACAACTCGAAGAGCTGCAGTATTTTCTTGGTGAGGAACAACCTGGCCAACGCGTGCGAGCTTACCCTGGAGTCGGTTCTCACGTGCCGTTGTGGCTACTTGGTTCAAGCACTTACAGTGCTTTGCTCGCGGCACAAAAAGGCTTACCCTTTGCGTTCGCTGCGCACTTTGCCCCTGACTTTATGATGCGCGCGATAGAATTGTATCGTGAACAGTTTCAGCCCAGCGCTCAACTGAGTGCTCCCTATGTGATGGTAGCGGTGAATGCAATTGCCGCTGCTACTAACGAGCAAGCCGAGTTTCTCGCAACCACAGGGCAGCAAAAGTTTGTCAGTATGATCAGGGGGCAAGAGGGGCTGATCCCTCCTCCCACCGACAATATGGATGCGATCTGGGCCGACCTTGAACGTCAACAAGTGACTCGGATGTTGCGCGAGTCAATCATCGGTAATAAAGAGAAAGTCCAGGCCGGGCTGCGTGGGTTACAGGCGCGTACGGGGGCCGACGAAATCATGCTACACAATATTATTTATGATCAACAAGCGCGTTTGAACTCTTATGAGCTGATAATGCACGGGTGATAGATATGGGTTGGCGCTTGGTTTATCGCCGTATATGCTTGATGAGCATCTTGCATCACAAAAAAAGGAACACAACATGATTGGCTATGTCACTTTAGGTACAAATGATTTGCAAAAGGCTGCGGCTTTTTATGATGTTTTATTGGGCCAACTCGGTGCCGCACGGTTTATGGAGAATGAGCGCTTAATCGCTTGGTCGACTGGCCCTGTGGGCGCAGGATTAGCGATAGTGAAGCCCTATGATGAGAGCCCCGCAAGCGCCGGTAATGGAACTATGGTGGCATTACAGGCCAGTTCCCCAGATTTGGTTGATAAGGTTTACCAAAAGGCGGTTGCTCTTGGTGCTAAAGAAGAAGGGGAGCCCGGTGAGCGTGGTGATATCCCTGGCTTTTATGCTGGCTACTTTCGAGACCTAGATGGCAATAAGTTGAATGTATTTTATATGCCAAGCCCTGCTTAATAGATAAGGAAATGTGAATCTTACTATAAGCGCCCAGGAGGGCGCTTTGTTGCGTGTATTTGTCCCCATATAGTTAACCCTGTGTTAAAAAATAACTGCATTTTATTGACGTTTTAACGACCATGTCATATGTTATGAAAGCGCTTACATAATTTGCGCTTTTTATTTGAGTACTTTTGAAAGCGCTTACAAAATACTGGTTGATAATAAAAACACAATTAAATCAGTTAGATACTAATAACCAATTAATGTTGGGGTTCAACAAAATGAACAAAGCAGCAACACACACGACTCGGGCTTTGGCAGCGCTCTCATTAGCTGTACTGACTGGGTGTGGCGGCTCCGCCACTGAGACTGATGTCACCACCACAGAGGTAAGTGCACCTGCCTCCAACTGGGTCATGGTTTGGGAAGATGATTTCAGTGGTGAAAGCATCGACACCTCAAAGTGGAACTATGAAATCAATTGCGCCGGTGGCGGCAACAATGAAAAGCAATGCTATACCGATAGCAGCGATAACGCATACATCGAAGATGGCGTGCTCAATATTGTTGCTCTACCAGCATCAGAAGGGGCTGAGAAGCCTTACACGTCGGCACGATTAAACACCCGATACAAGGCTGATTTTACCTACGGGCGCTTTGAAGTTCGTGCCAAGTTGCCCTCAGGACAAGGCAGTTGGCCGGCGTTTTGGATGATGCCCACCGATGAAGTGTATGGTTCGTGGCCTAAGTCGGGAGAAATCGACGTCCTCGAAGCTGTTAACCTGAAAGTGCCCACCGATGAGGGGGTGGAGTCTAATATTCATGGTACTTTGCACTATGGACGCGATTGGCCAGACAATGCTTCCAGTGGCAAAGCATATGAGTTCCCTCAAGATGAGAACCCCGCAGATGACTTCCATACTTATGCCATCGAATGGCAAGAAGGCGAAATTCGCTGGTATGTGGACGACTACCTTTACGCTACTCAACGCCGTTCTGAGGTGCTTTATAACAGCAAAAATGAAGCTGTGGGCTTAAAGCATCGTGGGTGGTTTGCTGAGTATTTTGAGCAGGGCAGTGGTGAGCTAGTCACGCATTGGGATAATGCTCCGTATGATCAAGATTTTTATATGATCCTCAACCTTGCTGTTGGCGGTGATTGGCCGGAAAACGTCAATCAAACGGGTATTGATGCCAGCGCTTTTGCCGAGGGACAAAAGTTTGAAATTGATTATGTGCGCGTTTATGAGTGTGCATCGAACCCTGATACAGGCAAAGGCTGCGAAACAATTCGCCCTGGTTATGATGACCCTGCAGATGCATTAGTTGAAGGTAAGGCGCCTGTGCCTACACCGCCATCAACAGGCATCAATCCACTGACTATTTTTGCTGACCAATTTAACCCTAACTGGCCTGCTTGGGACTGCTGTGGCGGTTCAACGCCGAGCTTAGTGCCTGTAGAAGGCAAAGGCAATGTGGTGGAGTTCGTGGTCGGCAGTGCACCCACGGTAAATGGTTTTACCAGCCGTAGCGAGTTTATCACTGATCCCGAGGGCGAGGCGTCGCCTTATGATGCCTCCGGGATGCTTGATAACGGCTTTGTGCGTTTCGATATGCGTGTCACTTCAGCTCCGGCGAATCCAGATGCCACTTGGATGTTCAAAATTGAAAGCTTTGATGCTGGCTCCGCCGTTGAGCTCAACCTTAGCGCCAGCGCCGAAGGTGAAGCTCCTGTCGTAGGCCAATGGCAAACGTATACATTTCCAATCCAAGCGTTAGCTGATGCTGGCCTTGATGTGTCAGCAATTGATGTGGTGATGATCTTCCCTGCTTGGGGCACTGGAGAGGGCGCCGTTTATCAAGTCGATAACGTTGAGATAAACGCCGAGTACCCGCAGTTAGACCTTTTCACTGATGGTCAAAATGTTGATTGGCCGATGTGGGATTGCTGCGGTGGCAGCACACCTATCGAAGTCATGGATGATGAAGCCCATGGCTTGGTTGCTGAATTTGCAATTGGTGCTACACCTACCGTTATGGGCTTTAATACGCGCAGCGATGCAGGCGGCAGTGATAACCCCTTTGATGCCACGGCTATCGTTGAAGGTGGCGTGATGCAGTTTGATATGAAGGTAACATCAATGCCGAATACGCCAGATGCGCCTTGGTTGCTCAAGTTGGAGTCAAGCGGCGGAGCGACGGCCGCTGAAGTTGATTTAACAACAAGCGCTGAAGGTCACGCCCCACAAGCGGGTGAATGGCAAACTTATACCTTCCCGTTGACTGACCTAGCGAGCGCTGGGTTAGATTTAAGCGCCATTGATGTAGTAATGGTTTTCCCTGCATGGGGCAGCGGTGAAGGTGCGGTATACCGCATTGATAACGCCAAAATTTATTACCCTGAGAATGATGGGTTAACCTTATTCAAAGACGCGGCTGCTGAGCAGTGGAGTATTTGGGATTGCTGTGGTGGCTCTGAGCCAGCTGTAGTGACTGACGACCAAGCTCATGGCGCAGTTGCTGAGTTTACAATCGGGGCGACGCCAACCGTGATGGGTTTCCTAGCAGATGAAAACGTGTCATTTGATGCCTCCGGTTTACTCAGCGAGGGTGTGGTGCAGTTTGAAATGAAGATTACCAGCAATCCGGGTAACCCGGACGCTCAATGGTTATTCAAGATTGAGTCATTGGGTGCTGCAACCGCAGTGGAACTGCCGCTCAGCGCCAGTCAGGAAGGGGCAGAGCCTGTAGTGGGTGAATGGCAAACCTACACCTTCACATTACAACAGCTACTCAATGCTGGCTTGGATGTCAGTGCTATCAATGTGGTGATGGTATTCCCTTCTTGGGGCATGGGTGAAGGTGCTGTGTATCGCATCGATAACGCGGTCATAGCGAATCCTTAACACACTGAGTGCGGGTAGTACGCTGCCCGCAACCTATGGCAACAATTTGTATAAGCAGGCAATCATGAAACCTACAACATTTAAGAAATCATCGCTAGCTGTCTCAGTGTCGCTGAGCCTTGCCGCAGGCCTTGGTGTGGCCATGCCAACTTGGGCACAGACAGAACAAGACAATGCAGAAAAGAAAATAGAAGTTATTCAAGTTAAAGGGATCCGAGGCAGTTTGATTCGTTCCATGGATCTTAAACGCCAATCTTCGGGCGTTGTCGATGCAATCTCTGCAGAGGAAATGGGTAAGTTCCCAGATACTAACTTGGCTGAGTCATTGCAGCGCATAACCGGGGTGTCAGTAAGTCGGGCTAACGGCGAGGGTAGCCAAATTACCGTACGTGGTTTTGGCCCTGAGTTTAACCTTATCACCCTTAATGGCCGACAAATGCCAGGAACAGGTTACACGCGTTCGTACAACCTAGAAAACATCGCCTCAGAGGGTGTGAACACCTTAGAAGTTTTTAAAACCGCGCGTGCAGATGTCCCCAGCGGTGGTTTAGGCGCGACGGTTAACATTGTTACTTCGCGACCCTTCCAACGCCC
This sequence comes from Pseudoalteromonas sp. CNAT2-18.1, assembly GCF_022347865.1. Taxonomy (NCBI): domain Bacteria; kingdom Pseudomonadati; phylum Pseudomonadota; class Gammaproteobacteria; order Alteromonadales; family Pseudoalteromonadaceae; genus Pseudoalteromonas; species Pseudoalteromonas sp. CNAT2-18.1. The sequence continues at coordinate 285,098 of NZ_JAKRFR010000001.1, forward strand.
TGGGCAGCACTTTACCGTAACCGGCAAGGCTATTCACGATACCTCTAATGAACAAGGGGATGACGTCACTCCAGAGTTTTCTGCGGTGTACAGCAACACCTTTGATGATGATATGTTCGGTGTTGGCTTTACCTTCTCGCATCAGGAACGTGACTTTCAAAAACAACAAGCAAACATTCAAGGTTGGCAAGCTAACGTAGATTTACCGTCGCTTGATGACGGCAGTGTGATTGATCCCCGTCCTTTAGACGCTGATGGCAACCGGGTGGGTAATCATTTCTTTCCTAAAGATATGAACTACAGTATTGAAGACTTAGAGCGCGAGCGCACCAACGGGCAGGTAACGCTTCAGTACGCGCCTATCGATGATATTGTGGTGACGCTGGATTATACGGCGAGCCGGGCTATTACTGGCTCTAACAGCATTGGTTGGGGAATTTGGAACGAGTTTGGTGGCAATATTAACGGCTACGAGCTTGATGAAAATGGCACCGCACTCTTCGCTGACATTAGTGGTAATGATGCGTCGTTTACCGCCAACCGTTCAACCACCGAAGTAACCGCACGTTCTGTGGGCCTTAACGTCGATTGGCAAATCAACGATCAATGGCAGGTTGCTGTTGATTATCATGATTCTAATAACGAAACTGACAATGGTGCCGATGACGGGTTAGGTAGCGCCGGGCAAGTGATCTTGGGCTCCGATCAGCTTATTAATAAAATTTATGATTACCGTGAAGGGGACATTCCTCATGCCTTGGTAAACTGGAAAAATGGCACCACTACTTTAGCCCCGAGTGAAATTGATTCTAACTTTAGTCAGTTCATCTACTCACCGGGTGAATCGGATATCAAACAGGCGCAATTGCATAGCGAATGGTACAACGACAGCTTTGATATCCCACTGATCCGGGTGCAATTCGGTGGCTCGCACACTGAGCAAACCATGACGGGTTTCACGGCGTGGAGCGGTCTGCGCGGCGGCCCTGGTTTCAATCCGGCGTTCCCCGAGATTTTCCCTGATAATATGTTCACCTACCATGAAACCGGCGATCTCCTTGATCAATTTGCTGGAGGTGGCAGTGACTTACAACCGGGTTATTACTACACCTACGACTTTGATGAGGCCATTGCTCGCCAGCTGGCTTACCTTACTGAAGATGTAGTAGGTGACAATGTATACTCTATCGATCCTTTCTTTGATGGTATTGATAGTCAGAATACCGTTGAAGAGCAAACGCAAAGCCTCTACTTGCAGACGCAGTGGGAATTCGATGTCGCCAATTACTACGTGCAAGTGAATGCCGGTTTACGTTATGAGCAAACCGATGTAACTAGCATTGTACGCCAGCGTGTCGAGCAACAAGTGAATTGGGAAAGTGCGTCAGAGTGGATTATGCAATACGCCGAAGGTGGCACGAATAACTTCCTGACTCAAGAGGGTGACTACGACATCCTACTGCCAATGATTGATGCTAAAGTGGATTTGACCGACGATTTGGTAGCGCGGGTATCATGGGGTAAAACCATGTCACGTGCACCTTTGGGTAATTTGGCCGGTGGCCGTAGTTTAACGGGCAGCCCTAAGCCAGGCTCGCGAACTGGTGCCCAAGGTAACCCCAATCTATTGCCATTTGAGTCCACTAACTTGGACTTGTCTCTAGAGTATTACTACAGCGAAGGCAGCTACGCGTCGCTGGGTTACTTCAAAAAAGACGTGGATAACTTTATCCAAACAACCATCACTGAAACCACCATAGACGGTTTGCACGATATTCTTGATGGTCCTCGTTACCGTGAGGCGGTGGCTGCAATTGAAGGGCGTGGCGAGCAGGCGACCAGCGATGCAATCTATAATGAAATGCTGGCGTTAGGCTATGGTAATGGCGAAGGTAAAATTGAGCCAAGCAGTGATGATCCGCTTATTGTTTGGAACATCAGCCAGCCGCAGAATACCGACAGCAAAGCGGTAGACGGATTTGAAGTGGCGCTGCAGCACCTGTTCGGGGAATCGGGCTTTGGTGTTGGTGTAAACGCGACTTTTGTTGACGGCGATGTCGAGTTTGATAGTGAAAGCTTGGTGCAACAAGCTCCACTTACTGGCTTGAGCGACTCTGCAAACTTCCAGGCCTTCTATGAAAAAGATGGCTTATCGGTGAAGGTCACTTATGCGTGGCGTGATTCGTATCTGATTGGTGTGGGCCAAGACCAGGGCTCCTCAGATGCGCCACCGCAGTATAGCGACACCTATGGGCAATGGGATATCAGTGTTAATTATGACATTGACGAGCACATTACCGTGTTTGCCGAAGGTGTAAACCTTAATAATGAAACTGAACGTGGTTACGGTCGATATGAAGAGCAGTTCTTATTTGCACGTCAATATGGGCCGCGCTACACCTTGGGTGCGCGCTATAGCTTTTAGCCATTAATTTTAGCTTCACGACAGGGTTTATCCCTAGAACCAACCTAGCCGCTCACCGAGCGGCTTTTTTTATTTATATACAGTAACCACTTGAGCTTATGTCAGTGAGTAGAAGGGGGCTTTGATGTCGCTGCGCGTCAAGTACCTAAACGGACAACTGGCTATTTTTAACTGTTTTGTTTAATATTGCCCCAATTAGCGCCTAATTTCATGGTCGTATAGGTGCCTTAGGAATACTTTTAACAAGGATGAACTCATGACAACCATGCGTATTTCCCAATCTGTCGGCATCAACGGTGTCAATAATCCCAATGACATTAAAGCGGTACAACAAGCATTAAACGCTCTACTGAGACTCATTGCGCCCACTCAGCGGTTAGTCGTTGATGGTCGTTTAGGAAGCCGTCCTGAACAGTCAAAAACCGTTGCCGCGATAAAGCTATTTCAACAAAAAGTGGTGGGTATGGTTCGTCCCGACGGCAAAGTGGATGTAAATGGGCGCACCCATCGCAAAGTAAATGAAAAGCTCTCTCAAGCGAGCGCCAGTGCGCAGACACCGATTTCTGGAGCCTTGAAAGTGTCGCTTTATCGTAATATTGAGCGCTATGAGGGCCGCGTAGAGCACATGTATTTGGATACCAAAGGCTTTGCGACCGTTGGTGTGGGCCACCTACTGAGTAACGTAGATGAAGCCAAAAAATTACCTTTTATTGTCAATGCCACCGGGCAACCGGCTACTGCCGCGCAAATAGAAGAAGAGTTCTCACGTTTAAAGAAAATGCCCTTTGGTAAAGATTACCCCGCTTCCATTTATAAATCAGCAACCAAACTACACCTGTCTGAGCAAACTATGGATGCACAGATTGAGAAGCATATTCGTCAGTTTGAATCGGAGCTAAAAAGAATATACGGGGCCGATAAGTTCGCTGCCTTCCCAGACAATGTCAAATTGGCGCTATTCGATATGATTTTTAACCTGGGTATGACCAAGCTTAAAAACACCTTCCCTAACTTTAACCGCTATATTAACGCGGGTGACTATAAAAATGCCGCGCTCGAGTCGTCTCGTAAAGACATCTCCGAAGAGCGCAATATGTATGTTCGTAACTTATTGGCAAACTCATAATGACTAAAAGCACTTTTTTATTATCTGGGGCCATGCTGCTTTCTGTTGCAGCCTGCGCAAATACAGAGCAACCAAGTATTGCTCCAAGTTATAGCGAAACCAATAAAACTGAGGGGCGTTTTGTCGATCCCGTATCACTAGATAGCCGAGCGGATGTGGAAGCGCTAGCAAGTGGTAAGTGGTTTTTTAGTTATCCGCTAATAAATGATTCTGGCAAGAGCACAGAAATTGCAAGCTGTGAGCAATTAAAGCAAGCGCAGGCTCAAGGTTTCAAGGGCGAAGACTTTTCAATGCAAGGCGCTATTGAAGCGCTTGAGCTAATTTGCAACACCTGGCAGGCGATGGCGAAATTAGAAGCCTCTCACACCAGTTGGATTAACTTTACTCACGGTAAAGAAGTGGCCAAGGAGTTACCTGCCGAATTCGCCCTCGCTATCTCTAATGATACGGTTGAGCGGGTGGCGCAGTCCGAGCACTGGAGTGATGTGACCACAATCAAAAAAGTTGAGCCTGCGAGTGAAGACCAAGCGGTGTATTACGATACCGATGGCAGTATTCAGCGTTTAACGCTCATGGCCCAAGGCGACTACAATGGCGATGGAATTGAAGATGCTATTTTCTATATGGAAAATGGCGTTGATGGCGGCAGCTATTCCAGTGTGAACACCTATATTGTGACTCGCTTGCAACAAGGGGCGCCGATAACGCTGCTGGCGAAGTGGTAGTCAGGTCTCCTGTGGCAAACTCAGAGTGACTAAATTAAACCTCATAACAGTGACCGCTCTTTTTGGTTCACTGAGCGTGTGTGCAAAGACAGGTATAGAGCCTCGTTATACTTTAGAGAACAAAGCCCATAGCTTCTTTGATAAACGCATTGAGCTGAAGAACAGCTCAGAGATTGCCGCACTTCACAACAAACAGTGGTATTACCAAGATACTCTCAATAAGGGGGTGGACTTTATTGAGGTATCGAATTGCTTAGAGCTCAAAAAGGCTTTAGCGGAAGGCTTCGAGGCAGATACATACTCTTATCAAGAGGCGGTAATAGCAACCAAACATATCTGCGACACCTGGCAGGCGATGGCGAAACTAGAAGCCTCTCACAGCAGTTGGATCAACTTTACTCACGGTAAAGAAGTGGCCAAGGAATTACCTGCCGAATTCGCCCTCGCTATCTCTAATGATACGGTTGAGCGGGTGGCGCAGTCCGAGCACTGGAGTGATGTGACCACAATCAAAAAAGTTGAGCCTGCGAGTGAAGACCAAGCGGTGTATTACGATACCGATGGCAGTATTCAGCGTTTAACGCTCATGGCCCAAGGCGACTATAATGGCGATGGCATCGAAGATGCTATTTTCTATATGGAAAATGGCGTTGATGGCGGCAGTTATTCCAGTGTGAACACCTATATTGTGACTCGCTTGCAGCAAGGGGCACCGATAACGCTGCTGGCGAAGTGGTAATAGGTAAGGAGCAGCTTAGCTGCTCCCACAATGTTGCTCCCACACCACGGCACAGCTAATGGAACACTTTGCCACTAATCAAGGTGTCATCAATCACCAAAAACTGCCCATGCCATTTTTCTGTAGTGACATAAGCGGTATCCCACTCTAGATTAGTGTTGCACATGGCTTCAAGCTTGGCATAAGGGTCTCCTTGGCCAAGGCCAGCAAACTGCCATTTTGAAAAGTTATCGAAGAGCTCGTTTTTGCCGTAGATGCCTGCCCTGCGGGCGGAGAAGTCTTCCATGAGTTTAATATGGTCCACTTGCTCTGCAGTAGACATCACAATTTTTTGCCGACAAGGGGTGAAAAAAGCACGCTTATTATCGGCATCGACTAGTTGAATTAGGCTGTTTCCATAGGTGCTAATATACTCGTCAATGCTCATGGCGTGTTGGTAGCAAGGAGAGGTTTGCACCTTGCTAAAGTCGGTGAAGGGCTTGCCTACACTAAACCCAGCTAACTTCTGCGCGGTTTCATCAAGGTCGCTAACTTGTTGTAGTGTTAAAAATTTGGGTTCGCTATAAGCCGAGTCAATGAGTGCTGCCTGCTGGCCATCAAGGGTTGCTGTAGAAGCAAACTGTGCTCCATTTAAGGAGAATGTAAAGTCTTCGGCAACAATTTCCAACTGGTTAGCTAACGAAATAGGCAACAAAGCTTGGTTGTATTGATAACCCACTAACTTACCTTGGTGAAAACTAAAAACATGATTGCGACCAATAAAAGCCAGTAACTTTGTGTCATTTATCGGCCATAACATAGTAAAACGGCCTAGTTTTTCGAGTACTTGAGCGAATTCATCACCCATTTTAAAAGTAAATATAGAATCCTCGGTGATAATTAAAGTCGGTGTTAACTGCTGAAGCTGTTTTAGGGGGGCGGCTGGTAATGTGAATGAAGTTTCTATATCAAGGTCGTTACTCGTATATTTGAAAACTGTTGATGATAAATAATCAATATTCTCTTTCGTTATTTTAAATCTATCACCGTAGCATTCAGTGACTGATGCGATTTGCGCAATTGCATCAATATTGGATGAGTTCGGATCACGTTTAAAGCTGACAGCCGTTTCCATGATACCCGCATCGGTATTGTCGGCGATATCTTGCAGTTTATGCAGCAGCTTTTCTTTAGTCTGTGTAATTAGCTCATCGTCACTGAATGACCCCATACGGGCTCGATATGTTACTTGTACAGATTGCGCCGAACGCTCGTCAACATGGCACTCACTGGCTCTGGAGTACACGCTGTGTGAGTATGACGAGCATGAATATACAACAGCTAATGCCAATAAGTACTTAACCATAACGGCAATGCCTTTTTATCAAAGTCACTAATGTCTATCTTTTACACAGTGATAATTAAAGTCAATATATCTAGTATTTTTCAGATTTGAATTAGTATCAATAATTAATCATCTTATTGATACTGCAATGGAAATTAAAATAAATTTAATATAGCATTCCTTTTATAGGAACTTTATAAGGATATAGAAATGTACAAAGGACTTGCTTTGTTTTGCCCATTATTTTGTTTAACACTATCGGGGTGTGGAGGAAGCGACAGTAACAAGGATGCGACACCTGTTGTAGAGAACACCTCGCAATCGGCCAAGGCTCATGTTGCTGCGGTCACTCAGGCTCAGCGAGGACAACGAATACAGCTTGATGCGACCCAAAGTGTGATCCCTCGTGGCGGCAGTTTTTCTTGGCAATGGCACAGTGTGCCTGAAGATGGCGCAGTTGAACTCACTGATAAAGAGACGTTGAAGCCTACCTTTATACCTACTGTCGCGGGGACTTATCAGCTCAAGCTGGTGATAGACGCTGGCGACAATAATAGCAGTGAAGTGCTAACCACCATTACTGTCGCTGACAGTAGCAATAATACTGCGCCGGTGGCGCGCTTTGAATTGGCGCAAACACATTTTGGTAAGAACGAAACTATTCATTTAGATGCTTCAGCAAGCTTCGATGCGGATAACGATACGCTAAATTATGAGTGGCAAGCACAGCCTCATAATAGCTCTGCCGAGTTTCAACTTAGTGCCCATACCGACGTTCAGGCACTATTTAAGGCTCAATCAGCGGGGAAGTATACCATTCGCTTAACTGTTGATGACGGTGAGTTACAGCACAGCACCGAAGGCACAGTTACTGTTCAAGAACAATCCTTAGAGCCGGTGATTTCTGCCCCTAGTAGCGTAAAAGTGGGCACCGAAATTAAACTCAGCGCAGCAAATAGCAAGCTGTATGAAGGGGTGGGAATTACTTGGCAGTTAAAGAGTAAACCACAAGGTAGCAGCGCCGAACTCTCTACTCACGATGCTGTTGAAGCGCTTTTCACCGCAGATGCCGCCGGTACTTATTTAGTACAACTAAGACTCACGGCAAGCACTGGAGAATATGTTGTGGCAACCAAAGAGATCACCGCAACAGCTAACAATGGCGCGCCCTTTGTGCGCCTATTAAACACTCCAAGCTCAAGCAAAACCTATCAGCAAGTGACGCTCGATGGCTCAGCAACTACGGACCCTGATGGCGATACCTTAGACTTTTTATGGCAAATAGAAGCACCAGAAGGTGCTACATACAGTCTTGAAAATGAAACCAGCGCCAAAGCCACCTTTTTAGCGCAAGACCCAGGCGATTACAAAATAACGCTGCAGGCGTCTGATGGGGCTTTAACGAGTCAAAAGTCATTGATCCATCGTGTCACATCGTCTAATAGTGCGCCTAGTGCTCAAATCGAGCTATCATCGGGCCAAGTGAAACTTTATAAAACAGCCTCTTTTATCGCCAAAGGCCAAGATCCAGATGGTGATGTACTCACTTACCAGTGGCAGTTGATAAATAAACCTGCACAAAGTGAGGCGCAGCTTAGCAATATAGAAAACAATGAAGTAAGCCTCACATTCGATAAAGCAGGTACCTATACGCTGAGCGTAACGGCCTCTGATGGTGAACTCTCGAGCGAGCCTCATGTTATGTCGGTACAGGTTAAAGCGGGCACCAATCGCCAGCCCTATATTCTTGGCATGCAGGTATTGGATGAGCTGAAAGCAGATCAGCCCATTCGCTTGGTGGTTAACGCAGGCGATCCTGATGGCGACCCGCTGACTTACGAGTGGCGAGTCGAGCCGCCAACAAATGCCACTGCTACCTTCTCATCGACAAGCACAGCACAGACCACGATAACGGTCAGTGATCCAGGTTGGTATTTAGTTGAGGTTTATGCCGATGATGGCATAGTGCGTACGCCCTATCCGCATGCCAAGGTGCTGATAGTCGAGTAGGCAAAGAAAAGGCGGGAATTCCCGCCTTTTTTAAGTTAATCGCCCATAAACTTCATCGCCTGCAATAAGTTACTGTAATCGTCGCGCCACACAAAGGGTGTGGTTGTACTTGGCCAAGGAGATTGACTAGAGCGCAGCGATGCCAAACGCTCAGCGCTGCGGCTAAGCACGACCCAGCGCACATCGTGACCATGGCGCTGTTGCGATTTGCTTTCGTTGTAAACAATGGCTAATTCAAAATGCTCAGCCAAGCCGCGCATCAAAGGTGTTAAATCCAAATGGGTATTGGAAATATGCACCGCCAGCAAGCCGTTATCCTTGAGATGACTAAGATACAGGTCGGTGGCCTCTTGTGTTAGCAAATGCATGGGGATGGCATCGCCGCTAAAGGCATCCAGCACCAGTGCATCAAAACGCTGGGCGGGTTGCTTAGATAAGGTCACGCGACCATCACCTAAGTGATAATGCTGCTGCGCAGCTGAAGCGTTTAAGTAACTAAATTGGCTTTTAGCCGTTGCCAGTACATTGGGGTTAAGCTCGTAGAAATGGTAGTGATCGCCTGGCTTGCCATAAGCAGCCAACGTCCCCGCTCCCAAACCGATAAAACCGACTTTGGCGTTTGCCGAGAGCTGTGAGAGCATTTGCCCGACCAAGGTTTGCTGTCGGTAGTAACTCTGTGGCTCGCCTTGTCCTGGACCGCTCAACACTTCCACACCGTGGGTGGTGGTGCCATCAATCAGACGTCGTTCAACGCGGTTGTCGATATTAACTTCAGTCACGGTTAACAAGCCGTAAAAGTTGCGCAAACGGGTAATATCATTACTTTTAAACTGACTGTCTAGCCATAGAAATAACAGCGCCGAGATGGCCACGCCAATAACAGCACTGCCGGCTAACCATGGCGAACTTTGGTGCTGCTTATCAAGTAGCACGGCGACAGCAAACAGCATCAAGGCCATGGCAATGGCTAATGGGTATTCGTAATACAAGGTGAATACGAGGGGCGCAACAAAGGTGATGGCCGCCGTGCCCAAGGCCCCACCTAGGGCCATTAACAAGTAAAACTGGGTGAGATAATCGGTATTAGGTTTGGCTTTAACCAGCTCACCATGGCACACCATGCAAGCGGCAAACAGCACTAAGGAATACAGGACTACTTGGCTGACAATATCGAACTGGCTGCCAATGAAAAACAAAAAGCAGGCGATAAGCGCGCACACCGAAAGGGTCGCCAACCAAAATACCCGATGGTAAAGCTTGGTTGAGTGGAAACATAAAACAAAGGTAAGCAAATACAACGCCAGCGGTAAAAGCCATAAAAACGGCACCGGGGCGACATTTTGCGTAATGGCGTTGGTGCTGGCAGTGAGTATCATCACCCCACAGCCGCTCAGAGCTAACCATAGTAACCATTTGTGATGAAGCCCGCCACGAAACGCACTTTGCTCGGTAGTACCTAAACGCTTCGCCTGATTGTAAAAGCGTGCCATATAACCGTAAAAAACGACGGCAAATGCCACAAATAACCCACTCCAGAGCCACGATTGATGGCCTAAAGCGAACCAAGGCTCAATAGCAAAGGGGTAAGAAAGTAGGGCTAAAAACGAGCCAATATTAGAGTAGCTATAGAGCTTATAGGCATGCTCGTTATCGACCTTTGCCTGCCAGCTTTGCATCAATGGGGCCGTTGCGGCGAGGGCAAAGTAGGGTAAGCCTACAGCAATACTTAGTTGCAATAACACCTGCCAAGCTGGGTGAGCACCCGGGGCGGCTAAGGCTTGGGTGCCAATAGGTAATGCTAGAGCTCCTACGAGCAGCAGCAAGCCGTGGACAATAAACTGATTCTTTAACTTAAAGCGGCTTGAGAGTAGGTGCGCATAGCCGTAACTAGCCAATAAAAAGGCTTGAAAAAACAACAGGCAAGCGGTCCATACTTGGGTGCCGCCGCCAAAGCTGGGTAACAGCATTTTGGCCATGATCGGCTGGACTTGAAACAGTAAAAAAGCACTGAGAAATACAAGAATAATTGCAAGCATAGGGGGTGAATGAGTACGTGAGCGAAAAAACGCCCGCTAATGTACCATGTTTAACCATAATGGGGAAAAGGAGCTGCACAGTCGCTCATGTTGCTCTTGCTTTGGCCTATACTCAAGCAGGATGTCACAATCACAACAGGGAAACGCTATGAAATATATACTGTTACTCGCTGCATTGATGTTTACTCACAGCGGTTTAGGTGCCCAAGCTAAGTTATTGGAGAGTTTATCCAAAGCACGCATTATTGAGCTCAATCATGTGTGGGATCACAACTCCCCGCTTTTGAGTTTTAATCCCCCTTATGCGTTGGCGCTGATGGATAATCATCAAGATACCCAAGGGATGATCCCCGAGCTCTCCTTTGCCGCCGACATTATGTATTTTAGCGGCCAGCATGGCGCGCCCAACCTTGATGCCATTGGCCATATTGGCCACAACGGCCAGGCCTATGGTGGCATCAGCACCGATGCTATCGATGGCGCTCGGGGCCTTAAGGAACTTGGCATTGAGCAATATCCTCGCGAGCGCTTACTTAATCGTGCAGCGTTACTTGATGTGGCGCGTTTTAAAGGCGTGTCACACTTACCTGGCGGATACGAAATTACCGTAAAGGATTTGCAGGATACAGCCAAAGCACAACAGGTTCGTATTAAGGCTGGGATGTCGGTGTTGATCCGCACCGGTTTTGGCCAGTTTTTTAATACTGACAATGCAACTTACCTCGGACCTCGCCCGGGCCCAGGGCAGAGTGCGGCACAGTGGCTAGCACAGCAACACGTATTCTTAGCAGGTGCTGATCAACTGAGTTTCGAGGTGGTGCCTGAGAGTGGAACGCGTTTTCCCGCACACCGCATTTTACTCGCACAACATGGTATTTATATTGTTGAAAATCTTAACTTAGAAGCGCTCAGCGAGGCGCTTGCAAAGGGCAAAAGCAATGAGTTTATGTTGGTGCTAAACCCGCCTCGTGTTCGTGGGGCTACGGGAATGGCGGTGAACGCTTTTGCTATTTTGCCTTAGGTAAAGATATTTGCGCTAATGCCCCACCTTGAGAATGGTTGGTAAGTGTTAACTCACCGCCTTGAGCTCTAATTATCTCTCTGCTCAATACTAATCCAATGCCAGTGCCTTGGGTTTTGGTGGAGTAAAATGGCACAAATAGGTTATCGGGATTATCTATGCCAGGGCCATTATCATACAGCTTGAGTTGCCACTGGTTGTGCTTACTAATCGCTAAGCGTATGCCTTCGGTGCCGCTAAGGGTATTGGCCTGCTCGGCATTACGCACCAAATTAAGCAATGCTTGCTCCAGTTGCTCTGGGTCGATTAATAAACGGCCGCTGTGGCTTTGGCAGTCAATGTCTATGTGCGGCAGCAGCACCTGTAAGCGGCTAACCAGCTCGGTGATTGGTATCGCTTGCAGTTGCGGTTGTGGCAGCTGCGATAGCTTTGAGTAACTGGCAACAAAGTTGAGTAGATGTTGCGCGCGTTTTTCTATCACCTCGAGCATTTGCGCTTGCAGTGAGTGCGCCTGTTGCTGCTCGCGCAGCGACTGGGTTAACGAATAAATTGGCGTCAGCGAGTTACGCACTTCATGATTCAGTACCTTGACCAACTTTTGCCAGGCCTCTTTTTCGGTGCTTCTTAGGGGCTGTTCAATCGACACATAGACCAAGAGTTGGTAATGACGAGCGCCTCGCTTTAGGCTATGACAGTCAATTTTGTAGCGTGGTTGATGCTGCCCTTGATGCAACTGCCATTGATGCTGATGACGATATAAGCCAAGCTCTTTGGTCGCTACTCCTAGCAGTGAGTCTTGATGATAGTGAGCTAATGCCGCTGGGTTGGCATGATACACCCGAGCATGGCCATCAAGCACCACCACCGGCGAGTGCAGCTCGTTTACCAAGTCAAACACAAAGCTTTCGTGGTGCGCGTATTCTGCACGCTTATTACTAATGCGGGTAGCAATACGGCGCAAATCCTCTTTCAAAGCATAAATGCGCCCATGTCGATACCGGGCAAAATGCCACACTGTAAATTCCTCATTTGCGAGGCTATCTAGCTGCACCGCGACGCTATCAAAAGCGTCGAACACGGTTTGGTACAAACTACAGAGTGCCCAGATACAGGGGCCTAAAACCAACAATAGCAGTGTTACTTGGCTCAGTGTATCCAATTGCAGGTAAACACCGATGGCCAATAACAGCACCAATAGGGTGCCTAGCGGGATGGCTGCAAGGATGATAAAGCGTCGCTCTAAAGAGCTTGAGCGCGCCATTATTGGTTGCCCAGCTGATATTTATCTAAGCGTCGGTACATGGCGGATTTGCTCAACCCTAAAAACTCACCGGCGGCGACCACATTACCGTCAAAATGAGCGATGGCGTTGCTGATCATGCGTTTTTCCGCTTCCTCTAAGTTCATTAGCGGTAGGCTCGAATCAATATCTTGGTGAGGTTGCAAGGCGATATGCTCAGCGCTGAGGCTATCAGCGTCGCTCATGATCACACTGCGCTCCAATACATGTGAGAGCTCGCGCATGTTTCCTGGCCACTGATAGGCGCTAAGTTTGTCTAGGGCACAGCGGTTCAAGGTTTTTACAGGCAGCTGGTAACGCTGGCAGTGGATGCGAATAAAATGCTCGGCAAGGTTGACGAGCTCGTCACTGCGTTGGCGCAGCGGCGGCAAAGTAAGGACCAAGGTATTGAGTCGGTACAGTAGGTCTTGGCGAAAATCACCGCCAGCAATAGCCGCTTGTAAATCGGCATTGGTGGCGGAGATCACCCGCGCATCGCTGTGCAAGGTGGTGGAGCTGCCGAGCACCTCGTATTCGCCACTTTCTAATACCCGTAATAACTTCGCTTGCAGCGCCAGGGGCAAGGTGCCTATTTCATCTAAAAACAGGATGCCCGATTGCGCTAGGGTAAAGCGCCCGGTACGCGCTTCTTTGGCATCGGTGAACGCGCCTTTACTGTGGCCGAATAACTCACTTTCGAAGAGGTTCTCCGGGATAGCGGCCATATTGACGCTGACAAAGGGCGCATCGGCTTTATCGCTATGCTGGTGGATGAGCTTAGCCAGCATACTTTTACCGGTGCCATTCTCACCGGTAATGAGTACATTGGCGTTGGTTGCAGCAATACGCTTGGCGTTTTCAATCAAGGTTTGCGTCTTTTTTGAAAAGGCCAGAAAGCGGTCATTGGCATCGCTATTGTCATGAGGCAAATGCTTGCGCACAGCATTCACTAAACGGCGGTTTTGCCAGGGTTTTTCAACAAAATCACAAGCTCCTAATTGCATTGCTTTGACGGCTAATTCGACATTGGCATAGGCGGTGATCACCACCACCGCGATGCGCCGAGAACATTGCCGTAAGCTATCGAGAAAGGCCAAGCCTTCTTTGCCAGAGGTGGTGTCCTTGGTGAAATTCATGTCCAGTAAGACTAAATCAACCTGATGGCGGTTAAGCTGGCTGAGCGCGGCTGTGGGAGAGTCAGCCTCTATGCAGTGGTGATTATCACTCTCAAGCGCAATGCGGGCGCTTAGGCGCACATCGCTCTGATCGTCAATTATAAGTATACGTGCCATGTACAGGGTATTCCTAATAACTAAGGGGCGCAGGGCCCCCTGATTCTTTATTGTTGTTTTAATGCCGCCATGGGCTTGTCGTGTATTAGTTGTCGCATGGGCCAGATGACCGAAGCCAGTGCGAAAACGATAATTGCAGCGCTGACGAAAAGCAACCACAGCGGATTGAGAGACAGCCACAGCATCACCGACTGTTGAAATAGGACGTAACCGCCCAAGGATACTCCCAGGGCCAATAAAAATGCAGCAACCAACGGCATAATAGTATCCTTAATAAGTTGATGATATAACAATTTACGTTTGGCACCTAAGGCCATGCGCATACCCAGTTCATAGCGACGTAATCTGAGGTTATAACTGAGCACCCCATAAATACCGATACCGGCGAGCAACAGGGTAAATATGCCCAGTGCAGTGCACAGCATCAAGGTCACTTTGTCTAAATGAGTGATGGCTGCGTATTGCTCCTCTAAAGACTTAAAAGTCCATATGCCGGCACGGTTACTGACCTGCTGCATGGCTTGAAATACTGTTTCTCTTTGCAGCTGCTGGCCGGGCTGCATCTCTATCATGATCGCAAAGCCATAAGGCTGAGCAGGCCACCATAAATGCCGTCCTAGGTCCTCATCATAGAACTTGGGGTGGTTAAAGTTTTCGGTGATGCCAACCACTTCTACTGGGTTGTCAGGGTCGAAGCTGTAAAACTTCTCGCCAATCAGTGAGCCTTCCGGCTTAAGCAAATCATTCACTGCTTTGGTGACCAAGAACTCATGCTTTTCGCCGCGAATAGCCGCCTCACTAAAATTACGGCCCTCAATGATTTTCAGCCCGGTAAATTCGAAGTAATCTTGGCCAACCCAAGTTTGCGGGATGAAAATAGAGCCTTTGCCGGACATATCGGTAATGGTGCTGGCGCGTTTGCCTCTATCAACTGGGCTTTGCCCGTGTGCAACCGCTTTGACTCCGGGAATTTGCTCTGCGGCGTGAAGGAATTTTTGTAAATCATCGTAGCGTTTGCTGAGCTCATCCCGATTTTTTTCGATAAACACCATCACTTGGTAAATGTTATCAACTCGGCTACCCAGTGGCCGCTGCAATGTTTCCACACTTTTGTGCAGCACCATGGTCGCCGTTATCACTAAACTGGTGGCGAGGAACAGCTGAATAGCAATCATCCATTTTACGGTGCGCATGCTGACTTGGCTGACCGCCCCTTTACCAGAGGACTGTACCTGTGAGCGTAACTGCTTAAAGTTAATCAGGCGACTGGTGATCCAAGCAAAGAGCAAGGCCAATAAGATGCAGAGAATCAGTGCGCTGGAAACCACGGTAATATCAATGCCGACGGTGTGAACCAGTGGCAAATGCCCGCTGCTCACCCACTTAAAGAGCTTCACGCCCCAGGCGGCGATAAATAAGGCGATGGCTACGGCGAAGGCCATAAGCACGAAGGTTTCACTTAAAATACTGGCAAAGAGGGTTTTACGTTTAGCCCCCAACACCGCTTGTAACGCCAATGTTTTATGCTTGGCTACGGCGCGGGCAATGAATAGATTGCTGACATTTAACAGCGCAATAAGCACTAACCCTGTGACTCCGGCAAGGAGCATAATCGCCAAATCGTCATTGTCGCCCAACTCGGCTTGACGAAAGGGAGTGACAATGGGTTTGAGATCATCCAGTTCATCAAACTCCTCTTTCCACTGCGCTTTAATTTCCTGAATACTTTGGTAAAGCTCGGCTTCAGTTGAAGCTTTGGTGGCCCCGGGTTTAAGCACGCCCACTAGTTTCATACCCCGAAATAGATTCCACCAAGCGCTTGGGTTGTCATCGTTAAAGTAGCGCGCATCCGCGCTAAATTTGAACCACAGCTGATTGTCACCCCGGTTGAACATATAGGGATCTTGGTAGTTTTTGGCAACCACACCGACAATGCGATAGTGCTTATCTAGCTTCACTAAGGTTTGCCCAATCACATTGTCATCGCCGCCGTAATAACGTTGCCAAAAGTCATAAGAGATCAGCACTTCATCCAGCGGCTCCTGCACACGCTGTTGTCGGCTCATATGCTGTCCTAATGCTAAAGGCACACGAAACAGCTCAAAGTAGCCGTCACTGGCATAGGTGATGGCGATACGTGGCTCCCCTGGCAGGTTACTGATGACATCTTCACCGGAGTTCACTAAGGCCTGGCGGCTAAAGGAGGTTTGTGTTTCATACCAATGCAGCACCGATTGAAAACTTTGAAACCCCGGGCTGTTGTAATCCGGGTAGATATTGTCTTGCTCGACAATGACTAAACGTGATTCTTGTTCAACATTGAGGGGCGCCACAAAATAGCTACTGAATAAGCTCATCACCACGAAAAAACACGCCAGAGTGATGGCTAAGGTTGCTACCACCGCAGCAACAAAACCGGGCGTTTGGCGCAGCGACAGCAGAGCCATATGTAAATGCATGCGTAAGCGGGTCATCATACGGCCTCCAGCTCGGTATTGGCCTCACTGCTCAGGCCTGCATCACGATGCATCATTTCGCCATCGAGTAATTTGATTTGTTTTTTGGCGTAACCGGCATAGCGGGGGTCGTGGGTGACCATGCATATGGTGGTGCCTTGTTGGTTTAGCTCGCTCAACAAAGCCATTACCGCATCGCCATTTTTAGAATCGAGGTTACCGGTTGGCTCATCGACCAGCAAGATACTGGGTGTGCCCGCCAGCGCCCGAGCGATGGCGACACGCTGCTGCTGACCACCACTGAGTTGGTTTGGGCGGTGCCCAGAGCGGTGGCTGATCTCCACTTGGGCGAGCGCGTGCTCCACACGTTGGCGTATTTCATCTTTACTTAAGGCCGGCTCGCGGTACTGCAAGGGTAAGGCTACATTGGCAAAGACACTCAGCTCATCAATAAGGTTAAACGATTGAAAAATGAACCCTATATGCAAGTTTCTTAGTTCGGCTTGGGTATCCATATCGAGGCTTTGGGTGTCCACGCCCTCAATGTAATAGCGGCCAGCGCTAATATCATCGAGCAGCCCCATTAGGCTCAACAGGGTGGATTTGCCACAGCCAGAAGGGCCGCTGATGGCAACATAATCGCCTTTATAGATTTTGAGGTCGATATTGCGTAGCGCATGGGTTTCGACATCGTCGCTGGTGTATACCTTCGACACTTGTTGTAATTCAATGATTGGCTTGGTTTGCATAATGACATCCTGTTAATGGGAAACGGTTGTTAGTTTTTGTAAGTGCATGTATTCGCCCATATCCGAAATCACAACTTGAGTGCCAGCAGGCAACGCGCTGCGCAGCTCTATGCTGTCTCCTGCGAGTTTACCAAACTCCAGCTCGGCTTGGACTAATTGATTTGCGGCGGGGTCAACGATAAATAACGGACGCCTTTGCTCGGCATCGACATAACTGGGGCGGCGCAAGTGCCGAGCATGCTCTAAGGTATCGGTGATGATCTCGCCTTCGATGGTCAACGCCGGGCGGGCGTTGCTAGGTAAATCCGCTGCCAGCTCCAGTTCGATGGCAACGCGGCCGTCACGGACAATAGGGTCGATGCGGCTGACCTGTGCTGCCACTGTATCCGTAAAGGTATCGATGATCGCCTGCTGGCCGACCACGATCTGACTGGCATCGCGCTCGTTGACCAGTAAATCGGCTAGCAATTCATGTTCACTGCCAACCACGGCCAGCGGTGCGCCCACTTGAACCGATTGACCTTGTTCAACATGCAACTGTTGCAGCATGCCATTGATGCCGGCACGCACCTGCAATTTGTCGACATCGGCTTGGGCACTGGCAAAGGCTAAACTAAACTCCTCAACCAATTCACTTTCAACATCTAAACGCTTTTGATGTAAAGCCTGCATCTGCTGCATTTGTTGTTCGCTCAACGCTACCCGCTCACTCAGCTGCGCAACGCGTAGCTGCGAGCGCTTATGATCCAGCATCGAGACGATGCCCTCGGCTATGAGCTGGCCTTCAGCTTGAGCGCGTAGTTTGGCTCCGGCGAGCTCGCTTTTTAGCAAGGTGAGGTTACCTTGGGCAGTGAGTTGCTCGCTTTGCTGGGCAAGCTTTAATGCCTCAAAGTTGGCTCGTTGTCGTGCTAAAGCAAGACGGGCTCGGTTTAATTGCTGCTCCAAGCTCGGGTTGCTAAGGCGTAAAATAACATCGTCTTTGGTGACGCGTGCGCCGGGGCGTAATACCACCTGCTCA
The DNA here is from genome assembly GCF_022347865.1 of Pseudoalteromonas sp. CNAT2-18.1. NCBI lineage: Bacteria > Pseudomonadati > Pseudomonadota > Gammaproteobacteria > Alteromonadales > Pseudoalteromonadaceae > Pseudoalteromonas > Pseudoalteromonas sp. CNAT2-18.1. Next base: position 303,298 of record NZ_JAKRFR010000001.1, read on the forward strand.
ACTTGGGCTTGGTGGTTGGCGGTTAAAAACCGTGTGTATTTAGAGCGCAATTCGCCATACCCCGATACCTGCGTATTGAGAGGGCCTTGCTGCACGGTGGCAAGCGTCAGGGCATTGAGATCAATACGTTGGCTGCGCCATGAAAAGCCGATACTCGCCGTTATGATGATCAGAACAGCCAAGGCTGCCCCATAGATTAAAGGCCGGCGCGAGGAGGTTTTGTTTTTCGCTAAGCTATGCTTGATGTCCATAGGTGACAACAGGTTAATGAATTCGATACCTAGCCTTTAGCGAAAGCTATGCCAGTTTTTAACACTATGAAATATATAAGTATTTTATATATGTGGCGCTGGTTTTTCCCGCCTGTGGGAGAGCGCAATAGTAAAAGTGGGAATAGAGTGACTCATCAAAGGGAGCGAGTGAGCGGCTTTAGCTTCGTGCAGCCGCTGCACCGTAATATACTGGTTATTCAGTTAGCTATGTCGATATATTAGGTTACAACCAAGGGCACCATGCTCATAATGGTCAGAACGCACAAGGTGGCGTAAAAGATTCGTGTACGCTTTACGGTCGTCAGTAGGGCCGCAGCCTTTTTACCGAGCCACACCCAACAAAGATTAGCGAACAGCCCGACAATGATAAATATGGTGATAATACACGCGACTGACAGCCAATAGTGAGTGCTTTGGCTAAAGCCTGCAATGACGGTCATACTGGCAGTCCAGGACTTGATATTTACACATTGGAATAACGCCGCCTGGGTTACAGAAAATGGACTGCTATTGATAGGTGTGTGGCCTATCTCTTGGTGACGCAGCATTGCCAAAGCCAGCCAGAGCATATACCCCAGCCCTAGATATTTTAGTGTGGCAGCCAGTATGGGGCTTGTTGTTAGGATGGAGCTGAAACCGCTGGCGCATACTAGCAGCATGACACTCAGGCCCAAGCGAATGCCTATTAAATGTGACACAGTTTTACGTATCCCAAACTGGGCGCCAGAGCCGGCGAGCAACAGGTTATTGGGCCCTGGCGTGATAGCAACAAAAAGCGTAAATAGGGCTAAAGAAAACATAACGGTTAAGGTCATAGCGGCTCCTGTATGGGTGAACGAGCCCATGCTAAGCAATTTTGCAGGCAAAGGGAGAGTATTGATGCGTCACCATGACATTTAAACTATTCACTTTACCGCAGCCCTCACATATTCTTGTTAGTTAATAAAAGTGTCTGGGTAACATTGGAGGCAGGGTGCTCCCGCAAATGCATGGGCGCAAGGGCCCAAAATATAAAGTGTTGGCTGAAGCCTACGCGGATATGATTGATAACGGTGAAATCAAAGCGGGAACTAAGCTTCCCTCACAGCGTATCCTTTCTTACCAATTAGGGGTTACCGTAGGCACAGTCACGCGCGCTTATCAGGAGCTGTCTTTATTAGGCAAAACGTTGTCAGTCGTGGGCAGCGGTACTTATGTTAAGGAAGCTCTCAGTGCTGACAGCTATTACCATCCCCTTGATTCTCAGCAGGGCATCGATCTGTCGCTGTGCCGACCACTGATCGTCAGTCAACAGCAGCACCTACATAACGCTTTGCAGCAGATGCTGGAACAACCACAAGCACAATCAGCCATTTTGGATTATTTCAGTGCCGATGGTTTGTGCGGCCACAGTGATACCTTGCGACAGTGGCTTAATCAGCGTTGGCATAGCAAGTTAACGCCGGAGCGGGTGCAATGGACATATGGGGGCCAGCATGGTTTAAGTGTTATCCTCCAAGCTTTGACTCGCAGTGGCGATACGGTGCTCACTGAGGGGTTATGCTATGGAGAGTTTATTCATAGTTGTGCGCAACTAGAGCGCCGTCTTCAGCCCGTGGCGATAGACGAACAGGGCTTGGTAGCAGAGGATTTATTACTGCAATGTCAGCGTCATCGGCCACGATTGCTATACCTTACTGCTAATGTTCAAAACCCAACGGCGGTGCAACTTAGTGCGCAACGTCGTTTGCAAATAATTGATATTTGCCGGCGCTTTGATGTTTTGATCATCGAAGATGGCGTGATGTACTGCCCACCCGAACAACGGCAGCTGCCGCTCGCTAGCATAGCGCCTGATATTACTGTTTATGTTGGCAGCTTCTCTAAATACTTTGCCGGTGGTGTTCGTGTCGGCTATTTAGTGTTGCCAGCTAATTTACGGGTGCCGCTATTAAAAGCACTTCGCTCCACGTGTATGCATGTCAGTCCGATACTTATCGACCTTATTTGCCGCTGGCTATGTAGCGGTGCCATGGCGGAAGTTGATAACTACATTGCGATGGAACTGCGGGCTCGCTACCGGATTCTAGCGCAACATCTAGAGCGCCCTGCAGATCATGTTATCCAGGGCTTCAATTATTGGTTAACACTACCGCCACAGCATCAAGCCGAGCAGGTTACTAAACAATTATACGAGCTCGGAGTGAGGGTACGCTCGGGACAACAGTTTTGCGTTGGCGGTTATGGCCAGGCTAACGCCATTCGACTCTCGCTGACCGGGCCAAAAACCCGCGATGAGTTGCGTGCAGGGTTAGAAATCGTGCGCTCCTGTGTGCGTTAGCCGCACAATGAGAGTTCGGTAGATATGACGCGCGAAATCCGTACGCTTTAAGGTGGGAGTATGTTGAGAGCGATAAACTGTAAACCCCCTTTCCATTACCCAAGCGCGAAGCAGAGTTATCTATAGATTTTCAACATAGAAATGAAGAGGCTTTTTGGGCGATTTCAACGCTGAGCGCTCTTGGTGCCTTCTAAATTGAAAGCCTTAGCGGGCAGTTGTGCTGTTTTAAAGAAGAAAAAGGAGCCAATGCTCCTTTTTAGTGTAATACCTAGTTTAATAACAGCTCATGCAATACTTTGAGCTCATCGGCATTTAATAAAGAGAGCCACAGCTCACTATTGAAGCTCAAGTTATACCATTTCTGGTTCCAACCGCCATGGCACCCGTAAGGAATCAGCTTGATGTTGGTGCGATCAAAGTCCAAGCACTTACTGGTTGAGGCGTTTTTAATAACCCAAGGGTTGGTTGCATTAAATAGCCACTGTTGGGCGGTATTGCTGGTTGAGCATGATGTTAGATTGACACGACTACCCACCTGCTCGGCGCATAGCCAAGGCGTGGCGACTGGATGCAGGCGACCTAAATCGTCAAAGACCCATTGCGTGCGTTGGCCTTGATTATCGTCAGTGCGGGCAACTAACTGCACATTGCTTCCTGCGTTACCATCGTGACTAAAAAAGTAGTTATTACCATGTATCTCACTGCCTGATAATGTCAGGTCACTGCTATCGCTCAACCCTTCGGCTAACAAGTGCGTCAGCACGCGTTGCTTGAAGGTCGATGCGTCTAACCCTTGAGCTTGGGCATGGGCAATGAGCGCGCGCAGGCCTTGCACCGCTGCTTCCAAGTTATGAATACGCGTTAACTTGGCACGGCTAGACTCACTCAAATTAGGTAATAGCTCCGTTAGTTCATAGCTTGCCACTTTGTAGGCAACACTGGCAGGTAAGAAGCTTGCATCCTCGCTTAGCGCCTGTAGCTCGGCCTCGATTTCTTCGAACTCGCGATCTTTCAATTGCTTAAAGCCATGTTCTTGACCAACTTGGGCAACGACTGGTAATTCAGGAATAAGCCCGTTGAACTGAGTGCGGGTGAGTTCTACATCAGTGCCATCTCTGCGGCAAGTGAGCACCGCTTGGGTGGGCTTAAATTGCGCTTCTAAATTAAAGTGCAACTGGTTGATGGAATTACTCGCATGGCGTGTTGCTGATACTTTGATCTGCCGCTGCTCACCGGCCGCATTACTGACACTCACCCAGCATTGATCGTCGCTAGCACTCAAGTCGGGCGCTGGTAAATCGTATATATTCCCGTAATTGCCATGAAACACTGGGTAGATGAGAGCGTTATTGCCATCGGGATCGTATCCCCCAAGAATCGTCGCCACCGGGACTCCTACTTTTACAGGCGTTGGATGTGAGGAAATGTGCTGTGTGTAAGCACCGCTGTCACTATCCCACTTTTTATAGCCAGACTCGTAGCTAGCATCCGGTACAGGGAAGCCAGCGACATTATTTTGAATAATACGAGCCGTAAATCCGGTGTAATAGGTATACACAGAGAAAGGCGAATTCTCCCACCCGCCAGACATGGCGTCTTTATGAAAGCCAAAGGTATTATCGCTATTAATAGCCGTGATATTGGCACGCATACGTTTGCGATGAGCTATCCATCCCCAGCCACTGTCACTGTGGTGCACAGCCCAGCGTCCATCGGTGGTCAGTCCTTGCCCAGGGTAGTGGCCCAAGCCATAAGCGTGGCCCCATTCATGGCTGGCCTCATTGCCCCACGAGGAAACAAGAGTGCCAATTCCGTTACCGCCACTTAAGCCGTGTTTGATACGTCCGTTAGTGTATTGCCCCCATGCGTGATGGTTGGTGATTTGCTTGAACACATGGCTGTAGCGTTGGTTCATGCTGTTGCTGGTATAGCCATAATCGGCCATATTTATGCCCACGCTGACTTGAGATTTTGCAACATCGCCACGCATATCACCGGAGTAAATGCCGCCCTCAACAGCACTCGACACATCACGCTCTTTGTCGTAAATGGTTCCATCGCGAATGATCACTTTATCCAGTTCTTGGCCATCGTAGCTAGCGAGCACGAGACTGGAGATAGGCAGTGTTTGAAAATAGTCGGTGGCAGCAGAAACAGGATCGCGCAGTGTCCAATGACCATTGCTTTCATCGTAGTACGTCAGCATTCCCAAGCGAATACTTTTAAATACCATGTGCGAAGCATCGGCGATATCAATACTGTCTGCGCTCAGAGTGCCTGAAGCTTGCTCGGAGGAGAACTCAATAGAGAGTCCATTTCTAACATGCTGCCAAGGTAAAATGGCCCACCAAGCATTAGTGGAGTAGGCGACACCGTCACCGCCTTGAAAATCAGCGCGAGGCAAGGTGTTGGGGTGATTCAAATCAAGGTCTAAAACGGCTTGACCATCTAAGGCTATTTTGGCACTAACACCGTCAATGTTTTCGCCATCATGTGGTAAATAAAGTATCAAAGCCTCACGCTGAGCAACCACACTCGGCATGTACCGAGACAGTGTTTCATCACTGCTGTTGCGCTGATAATTATTGTTAGGTGCGACTGCATGTGACTGCACAAATTGAATTTCTGCTGCCAGCTCACCACTTAGGTCATCCCGAAGCTGGCGAGGCTGGTAACTGTAATCGCGAGCATAGAAATCGATAACATCGCGGCTTAGGTAGGTATTGTGATCTTCAATTGCTATCTCGCCGCTAAACAGCCATTGCTGCTCGTCAGAGGCCACTTTTACTTCGATGTTAAACACCCCAGGGTGGGTTGGTTTGCCCGTCACAGTGTGATGTTGGGGGTCATAGCTTAGCCAAGAGGGGATGTTTAGCACTTCATAGCGGTAGTCGCCACTGGGTAGTGCGTAGTTTACCTGTGCGTAATACGCCGCTGTCGTAATGCCCGAAGGTAAGTTTAAGGGTTTGTTGATTGTATCGGCTTTCGCTTTTACCTGCAGCTCACCGCGATACAGATAAACTTTGCCATCGCCGGTGACGCGAATCGCAACAGGGCTATTCCCCGCACTTAATGGCACACCAGATAAAACCTGCGTTTGCGCATTAAAATTAAGCCATCCCGGCGCTTGCTCAAGCTCATAGCTGTACTGCGCTGATGGCAGTTGAAAATCAACGGTATGACTGTAAGCCTGCCCTTCATCAGCCATGGGTAGAGCAAGCGGTTTGTTAAGCACTGTGGTTGTTCCAGAGACATCTACTTCCCCGTATAGACGCCATACCTGTAGGCCATTGCTGGCGTAGATAACCACATCTTGACTGCTACTATTGCTAACAACCCCAGAGAGACGCAACGAGGCGGGATCGAATGATGCCCAAGAAGGCAACGTTTTTGCTGTATAAGTGTAATCACCCTCAGGCAAAGAAGCTGAAATGGTATGCTCATAATCTGCTCCCACCGAGGCAGAGGGCAGAGTCAGTGCCACCGACTGAGCTTCAGTCACTTGAATTACACCCTTGAACGAGAAGGTTTGTTCATTTTGATACGCATTAAGGGCAAATACAAAAACGCCCGCAGAGGTCGGCGTGCCGGACAAGCGCTGTTCTGAGGTGTTAAATTGCAACCATTGCGGCTTGCTCGTGACCTGGTAGTCATAGTTTCCTGCAGGTAACGCAAGATCCAAGAGGTGTGAGTAAGGTTCATTTTTGATGCCGTGAGCAAGGGTAATGATGGTGGCTGCGTTATCGCCATGAGGTTGAATCGGGATAACCCCTGAGAGACGCCAAATATGGGCGTGGTCGGTGGCATCGATAATAACGTTATACAGGCCTTCATTGCGCGGAACGCCTTTGAGAGTGTGTGTTTGCTCAGAAAAAGATAGCCAATTCGGTAGCGTCTTGGCACTAAATGTATAGTCGCTTTGGGGTAAATCAAAGGTCAGCTGTTGCTCATAAGTCGCGCCGATTAAACCACTGGCAAACGCCATTGGCTTAGCGATTAGAGTGCGCACTGGCAAGGTCGTTTCAAATCGCCACGTAGCCTGAGTGCCCTCTGCGACAATCACGAATTGAGCTAGTTCGTTGCTAGTAGCCGTGCCACTGAGCGTAAGTGTTTGCGAATCGAAACTTAACCAGTCAGGCAATTGCTCTGCACTATAAGTGTATTGCCCCTCGGGTAAATCTAAAGTGAGCTGATAGGAATACGGCTCATTAGTCATGGCTCCTGCCAAATTCAAAGTCTCAGTGTTAACAGGCTGAGCAGCTTGCACTTGTAGATAACCACTGAAGCGCCAACGGTTGTCATCGGCACTCACATTTATCACTACCTGTTCTTTGCTAGCGGCTTGTGGCGTGCCCGAGAGCACCTTAGTGGCCTCGTTAAACGTGGCCCAGCTGGGCAGGGATTCCACTTCATATTGATACACAGCGCTAGGTAATTGGAAGGCGATTTTTTGCGTATATTGGACCCCGACTTGGGCGTCATTGAGGCGCAATGATTTTTCTATTACTGCCGTATTATTACCGCCTTGCTCGGTATTTTCCTCTGGCGGAGGAGTTGGTTCTGCGCTGGGCTCACTATCGCCACTGCCACCGCCACAGCCCGCAAGTGTTATTAAAGCAAGGACAAAGAATGTTGTTTTAATTGTTATGTTCACAACTTAATCCAATTCAAAGTTCCAAAAAAAGGAAATGTATTGAATAGAGTTATGACTCTATAGTCAAAAGGTTTTACCTTTTTTGCAATAAACCAATACTAAAGTATATGCTTAATAAGCAGTTATTTTACAACTACTTACTACTTTTTGGTTGAAAAAAGGGCAGCGCTGATTCGTCAACAAGTGGTGAGTTGCTGAGCGTTTTATAGTGAAGTGAGTGTGTATAGCTAACAAAGTGTTTACTTTGCCATTAAAGAAAGGCGCTGAATAAAGTAAGTGTCAAAGGCGGGCTGGGTTGCCCGCACTGGGCGTTATTTTAGTTTGAAAACACCTACAGCCACGCAGATAGCACCGCCGACCATGCCAATCCATGCTTCTATTGGGGTGTCGCCACTAAAAGTACGGGTTAGCTGAGCCTCTACTGCATCATAGACGTTATAACCCCAGGCAACTAAGGCAACACCGACCACGATTAAAATAATGCCAAGAATTTTGCCATTCATAAATGAACTCCATTGTTATTGATTATTGTTCATTGCAGCGAACAAGCATTCGCTCGCCTGATATTCAGTGTATGCAATGCGGATGAATGTGCAATGTATTTAATGTTTTAAATGAACCGTGCTATCTTTTTGTATCTTAACACTTTTCAATTCTTGCACCGCTCATGCCTGAGGGGGGTGTCGTTTTTACGATAAGGGACCGTTATTTTCAGCATTAATCTAGACGCTTTGCAGGCCTTCACCCGAGGCTATTTAGCGATATTTTTCACTTGCGTGGCTGTGTTTTACACATTGCGCATCATGCTTTTAAAGCGCAAACATGGCGAAGAGTTGATTTTTCCTGGGCAAGCCTATTGTGGCGACTGGTGGAATCACATGGCCTTTCGGGTGTTTCGCATCACTATTTGGTTAGTGTGCCTGATCCGCTGGCCTTGGCCGCAAGCGGATAGTTATCTTGGAATTTTGCAACCGCTATATCAAAACAGTGTTGTTGTTATCATCGGCACGGCATTGATGACAGGCGGTTTTATTAGTGCGGCGCTGATTAACCTAAACCTTAATCGTCACTGGCGCAGTGGTATTGACCGCCAAGGGCCGCAGCTGCTGCAAACCCAAGGGGTTTATAGCATCTCCCGTAACCCTATGTTTGTTGGGGTTGGCATAGCGCAGCTAGGCTTTTTTATGGCTTTGCCTTCGGCGTTCTCACTGTTGTGTCTTATTGTCGGTTGGCTCACTTTGTATCGACAAACCCAAGCTGAAGAGGCGCATTTATGTTCGGTATTCGGTGAGCGTTACCGAACTTATCAACGCCAAGTACGGCGCTGGATATAAAAAGAAAGCGGCTCAAGGCCGCTTTCTTTTTATAAGCGCTGATTAAGGGCAACTGATGGTTGCACCTTTATCCGTTTGTTTCTGCAGCCGAATATCGGCAACGCTGACTATCAACTTGCCCTGCGTCGTAAGCTCAAACGGCACTACGGTGTGAGCAAGTTTAAACCCTTGCTTTGTAAAGCATTGGCTATCAATACTGAGTGCCTGCCACGTATTAGCGGGCAGGGTACGCAGTTGCTCACTGATATCGACTTCGCTGTGGCATACGCCCGGGGTGTCGCCTTCGCTCTCACAATTCATGATCACCTTCACCGCAGCACTGGGTGCTTGTTCAACCATGACCTGCATGCTCAACACCGCCTCGCTGCCTAGCTTGGCTTGTAAGTCTTCGCGGAAGTAGCTTTCGCTGGCTAGGCGCATGCCCGCGCGAGCGCTGCCATCAAAGCTTAACTTGCGGGCATCTTCTTGCACTTGTTTATCAATAGTGCGATAGCTCAGTGCCCCCAAGGTGTGAGTATTGGCACTCACAGGGAGCACTTGTTCGCCAGAATAAAGCGCCATCTGCCACGGTTTTTGCACAGTACCAGTAAATAGGGCAACATCGTGTTGTTGTGCGCCCTCGGTGCGAACTTGCTCATTAAGCTCATCGCTTAAGACGTTGTCATCGCCATAGCTGAGGCCAAAGCCATAAGGTAGCAAGGGCTGATAATCGCTATCACCGCGATTAACAATCTGTGTGGGGGTTTTTGGCCAAGAGTAGCTTAACCGACCGCTAAAATCGTATTGCACCTGGTCTTGAGCATCGCGAAACAGCACATCGGCCACCGCTTGGCCTTCTGAGCCCGGCAACCAAGCCGCCACAAAAGCATCAGAGGCGTTGAGCTCGGGGTTGACCCACATAGGTCGGCCACTGATAAACACTGACACGACGGCAATACCTTGTTGTTTGAGGCGTTTAAGCAGCGCTAGATCGCGCTTATCGCCGCTCTGGTACTCCAGAGTTGCACGGTCGCCATGACCTTCGGCATAGGGATCTTCGCCAAACACCACAATGGCCACATCAGGCTTTTGTTGGTAGCTACCATCAACACTGAGCACGGCCTGCCCACCACCTTGTGTAACTTGAGCTTGGATTCCATCCCAAATAGACGAGCCGCCTGGAAAGTCTTTATTCTCGTTGTTTGTGCCCTGCCAAGTGATGGTCCACCCCCCAGACTGCTTACCGATATTGTCGGCAGCGTCGCCAGCAACGAGCACCCGCTGTTGCCTTTTTAACGGCAGCAACTGGCCTTTGTTCTTTAGTAACACCAGCGATTCCCGTACCGCTTGACGTGCTACCTCGCGGTGCGCTTGCTGGCCAATCAAATCGGTGTTATTGGCGTATTGGCGTTGAGCTGGGCTAGGCTTGGAAAATAATCCGGCCCGCAGCTTGACCCGAAGGATGCGACGCACCGCATCATCGATCCGGCTGGTGGCAATTTCGCCGCTTTTTACCTGCGCTAAGGTGTTGTTGTACAATGCTTTCCAATCACCGGGCACCATAAAGATATCCAGTCCGGCATTGATTGACTGAGCACAGCTATCGTTACTACAGCCCTTTACTTGGCCGTGACCATTCCAGTCTCCGACAACAAAGCCATCAAAGCCCATCTTTTCTTTTAGTACTTCAGTAAGCAGATACTTACTGCCATGGATTTTTTCGCCATGCCAACTATTAAAAGAGGCCATCACCGATTGCGCCCCGGCGTTTAAACCGCCAACATAGCCGCCAGCATGAATGTTAAAGAGCTGCTCTTCAGAGCTGATGTTATCACCCTGGTCGTCGCCGTTAACGGTGCCGCCATCGCCAACAAAGTGCTTTACTGTGCTGATCACTTGGCCTTCACCCAAAAAGCCCTCGCCCGGTTTGCCTTGTAAGCCAGTGACAATCGCATGGGCGTAGTCACGAATTATTTCAGGGTCTTCCGAGTAACCTTCATAGGTGCGGCCCCAGCGATCATCCCGCACTGCCGCTACCGTTGGCGCAAAGACCCAATCTATACCCGTTGCCAGCACCTCTTTGGCGGTGATACGGGCAATCTTTTCTATAAGTTCAGGGTTATTAGCGGCGCCAAGACCAATGTTATGCGGGAACAAGGTCGCACCAATCACATTATTGTGACCATGCACTGCATCGGTTCCCCACATCGTCGGTATGGTGCTGCCATCAAGCGAGTCATCGACAGAGGCTTGATACATTTTTTCAGCGAGCGCAACCCAATCACTGACCTTGGCGTGCTTGTCGTTATTGGGAAAGGCACCGCCTCCATTGAGGTAAGAGCCAAACCCGTAGCGACGCATGTCTTCAACGCTGATGTCGCGGATCTCGGGTTGGATCATCTGCGCGATTTTTTGTTCCAGCGTCATACCCGCCAAAATCTTTTCAACTTGCGCTTCCACATCGTGATGTTCAGCCACGGTGCTTTCGCTCTTCGGCCAGATAGCGTCGTTATTGATTGGTGTAGCGACTGAGCCACTGGTGTGTGGTTGCTCAGAGCAAGCACCGAGTACCAATGCCGCCACGCTGACGGCTAGATATTTTATTTTACCTGTCATTGTTATTTTCCTGATTCGATAACGGCGGGAGTCGCGCCCTTGAGACCATAGTAGGCAATGTACACATAACATAGTGCTGGCAACAGGAATGACCATTGTAGCCCAATCCCATCAGCAAGCATGCCTTGCAGCAACGGAATAATGGCGCCACCGACAATGGCCAAGCATAAAATGCCAGAGCCTTGCGCGGTATGCTTGCCCAAACCATTGAGGGCCAAACTAAAAATAGTGGGGAACATCACTGAATTGCATAAACCAACGGCAAGAATGGCCCACATTGCCAAGTAGCCATCGAAAAACACTGAAATGAGTACCAAGGCAAAGGCACTGACGGCGTTAAAAGCAAGAACTGTGCGACCGGAGATTTTTTGCATCACTAAGGCGCCGATGAAGCGTCCTACCATGGCGCCGCCCCAATAATAGGCAATGTATTTCGCCGCTTGCGCCTCATGCATATTGGCGATGTTTTCCTGGTTAAAGAAGTTCACTAAGGTACTGCCAATAGCCACTTCAGCGCCGACATAAACAAAGATGCCAAGTGCGCCTAAGGTCAGGTTACGATGACGCCATGCTGACCCTGATACGGCATCGACTCCCACTGTTTGGCCGCTTAGCTTGGGCAGCGTCAATTTGGCAAAAATACCTGCTAGTAACAGCAGTGCGCCGGCGAGCATAAGATAAGGGACCTGCGTTGCTGAAGCGTCTCCTTTTATGACTTCAGCGCCTTCTGTAAAGATAAGGATTGAGCCAAAAAACGGCGCCACTGTGGTGCCCAATGAGTTGAACGCTTGGGTCATGGTCAGCCTTGCCGGCGCAGTCTCTTGCGGCCCTAGCGCGCTAACATAGGGGTTGGCCGCCACCTGTAACACCGTGACACCAGCAGCCAATACGAACAGCGCGATTAAAAATAGGGCATAAACGCCACTGCTTGCTGCCGGGTAAAACAACAAACAGCCAACGCAGGCAACAGCCAGGCCTAAGACAATGCCTTTTTGATAGCCGATGCGCCCCACTAAGTTCCCGGCGGGAAGCGAGACGATAAAATAGGCGCTAAAAAAGCAAAACTGCACCAGCATCGCTTGGGTGTAATTAAGCTCGAATGCCCCCTTGAGGTAAGGGATCAAAATGTCGTTGAGGCAGGTAATGAACCCCCACATAAAAAACAGTGAGGTCAGTGCAACCAGCGCAAAACGGTAGTTTCCGCCGCTGCTCGATGGCTGCGCCTGCACAGATTCTTGCTGCATGGATAGGGCCACGGTGTTCTCCTATTGATCTTTTTAAGGAAAGCGCTTACATTTAATTATGAAAGCGCTTACATTTTTATTTGATAATTACAGAAAGCGCGCATGAATTCAAATAAAAACCCAAAAGGGTTGCAAACGGACTGAGTAACACAGATGCCTAAATTGACCTTGCCTACCGAATCCAAGATGTTGCAACGCGACTTTATTTACGGCGTCGCGACGTCCTCGTTTCAAATAGAGGGGGCAAGAGCAGCGCGCTTACCTTGTATTTGGGATACCTTTTGTCGTCAGCCGGGTGCCATCGTTGACGGCAGTCATGGCGATGTCGCCTGTGAACATATCGCCCGTTGGCAACAAGATGTCGAGCTCATAACCAATCTTGGCGTCGATGCGTATCGGCTCTCAATTGCTTGGGGCAGAGTAATGGATGAGCACGGGCAGCCCAACCAAGAGGGGATCCGTTTTTATCAGAATTTAGTGGCGGCACTCACGGCGCAGGGCATCAAAGTCTTTGTCACCTTATACCACTGGGATCTGCCACAGTATTTAGAGGACCAAGGTGGGTGGCTCAACCGGCAAACAGCTTATGCCTTTGCTGAGTATGCCGATGTTATTTCTCAAGCGCTCGGTGAACAGGTTTATTCTTATGCAACGTTAAATGAACCGTTTTGCTCTGCGTATCTTGGTTACGAGGTAGGCATTCATGCGCCTGGCAAAAAGGGTCAGCGCTATGGTCGCCAAGCAGCGCACCACCTACTGCTTGCACATGGCTTAGCCATGCAGGTACTTAGACGCACGGTCCCAAGCAGTGAATGCGGTATTGTGCTGAACTTTTCTACTGCCTACGGCGCAAGTAGCAGCGCTGCCGATACACATGCGGCGCAATTGGCCGACCAATATCATAATTTATGGTACTTACAACCGCTGCTTGAAGGCCGTTACCCTGACGTGCTGGCACTCTTGCCTGAAGATGTGCGCCCTGAAATTGGCGCCGATGACATGGCTATTATCAGCGCTAAAAACGACTTTATTGGTATCAACTACTACACCCGTGCGGTGTTTGCCAGTGATGGCAAAGGTTGGTTCGCTCAGTGTGAACCCACGAAAACGCCATTAACCGCCATGGGCTGGGAAGTGGTTCCAGAGGCATTTGAGAAATTACTGGTAGATTTACACCAACGTTTTTCATTGCCGCCACTGTATATTACCGAAAATGGTGCCGCCTTCGATGACCAGATAGTTGATGGCGCCATTTATGATAAGCCACGTATCGATTACTTTAATAGCCACCTTAACGCGGTACACAATGCCATTGAACAAGGTGTCAATATTCGTGGTTACTTTGCATGGTCGTTAATGGACAACTTTGAATGGGCGCTTGGTTACAGTAAACGCTTCGGTATTGTTCATGTGGATTACCACACGCAGCAACGCACCTTGAAAGACAGTGCGCTGGCATATAAAGGCTTGCTTGAGAATAGACTCTAAGCGCGCTTTATATTAGCTTTAGGCCTCAAAGGACAATCTAAAAGAATAAACATGGCAACCATTTACGAAGTTTCAAAAGCAGCGGGCGTGTCTTTGGCCACCGTCTCCAGAGTGATGAACGGCAATGTCCGGGTCAGTGAACGCACCCGGGATAAAGTGCTTAAAGCCATGACCGAATTGGGCTACAAACCCAATGCCATTGCCCAGTCGCTGGCTTCTAATTGCAGCAACAGCGTTGGCCTATTGGTGTCAGCGCTGCATGGTTCGTTCTTCGGCGATATGATGAGCACAGTTGAAAATGTGTTGCGAAAAGCAGGCAAGCATGTGGTGATCACCGCCGGCCACAGTGATGAAGAAAAAGAAAAACAGGCCATTGAATTTTTACTCGACCGTCGCTGTGACGCCCTCATTTTACATGCCGAAGCGGTCAGTGATGAGTATTTGCTCGAGCTGGCCAAAGGTGACGCACAAATTATTCTTATTAACCGCAAAATTGATGCTATCAGCGAGCGTTGCTTTTACACCGACAATGAACTGGGCGGTTACTTGGCTACCAAAGCAGCATTGGATGCCGGACATAAGGATATTGCTTATATTAGCGGGCCATTATTCAAAGGCGACGCTAAAGAGCGCTTGGCGGGGCATCAGCGTGCTTTAGCTGAGGCCAATATTGCATTTAACGATGCGCTATTAGTTGAGGGCGGCTATCACGAAGCGGAGGGCGCACAAGGGCTGGAACAGCTCTACAGAGCAAAGCATAAATTCAGTGCATTGATTTGCGCCAATGATGAGATGGCCTCTGGGGCGATGACCGCAGCCCGTGAGCTTGGTATCGCGATCCCCGAGCAACTGTCGATTATTGGTTTCGACAACGTGTTGTTTGCTCGTTACTTGTATCCAAAATTAACCACCATAGACAACCCCATTCGGCTGATGGGTGAGGCGGCCGCGCACTGGGTCTTGGCACATGTGTACCAGCAGCGGGGGGTCGCCGAGCCTCGTAATCTGTTTGCGCCTTCTTTGGTTGCCCGCGACTCATTGGTGAGTGCACCATGATCAAAACCCTGCCTCCGGCGTTATTTTATACGCTTGTTGTTTCTTTGGGAGGCTTTATCTTCGGCTTCGACGCGTCGGTGATCTCCGGTGCGGTTGGCTTTATTGTTGACGATTTCCACTTAAGTAGTTGGGAGCAAGGGTTCGTCGTGAGCTCGCCAACGCTTGGCGGGCTATTAGCCACTTGCTTTGCCGGTGCCATTAGCGATGCCATCGGTCGGCGCAAAACCTTGATTGTAATTGCCGCATTGTATTTAGTGTCGGCGCTGGCTTCGGCCTTTGCACAAAGTTATTGGATGCTGATTGCGGCGCGCTTTATTGGCGGCATGGCATTTTGCTCATTGATGGTTGCGCCCATGTATATTGCTGAAATTAGCCTGCCCGAGCATCGCGGTAAGCTGGTGTCGATCAATCAATTGAATATCGTGTTGGGCTTTTCGGTTTCTTATTTTACCAATTACTATTTACTGAACTTAGCCCAATCCGAGGCTAGCTGGGCGCAAAGCCTGGCTATTAATGAGCATTTGTGGCGCTGGATGCTCGGGTTGGAAATCGCCCCAGCATTGTGTTGGTTGCTGTTGTTGTTCTTTATTCCTCGCAGCCCACGTTGGCTACTGATGCGTCAACAGCATGAAGAGGCGCAAAGCGTTGCCGCTCGCCTGTTCAGTGGGCAACGTATTGATGAGCAACTACGCAGTATGCGAGCCTCATTGCAGCAAAGAGTAGCGCCGCTATCGCAACGTATTCGTTTGTTAGCCGGGCGGCGTGTGCGTTTTGTGTTATTGATTGGCCTGCTGGTGGCTGTGGCTCAGCAGATCACCGGCATCAATGTTATTTTCTTTTATGCCCCCACTATTTTTGAGCAAAGTGGCGTCGGCACCAATGCGGCCTTTGCCCAAGCTCTGTGGATAGGCTTAGTGAATGTTGTGTTTACGGTGGCCGCCATGCTGTGCATCGATCGTTTTGGCCGACGTCCTCTACTGCTCTTGGGGTTGGGCGGTATTATCGTCAGCATGGCCTTGTGTAGTTGGGGTTTCAAACAAGCCAGCTACCATATTGACGATACCAAGCTACGCGCACTACAACAGCAACTACCGGCCACTGTGGTCAGTCAGTTAAGTCCTATGCGGGCTCATATTTACAGCGATGATGTTACCTTTAAAGCAGCGTTGACTCAGCATTTAGGGGTCCAAGATGCGCGCAAACATGAAAGTGTGATCCTCAGTGAAGCGATCACCATGAATGCCACCTTGGTACTGTTGGGGATCACCCTCTTTGTGGCGTCATTTGCGTTATCTCTTGGGCCGGTGATGTGGGTGATGTTTGCGGAGATTTTCCCGAATACTGTGCGGGCGATTGCCATATCAGCGGTCACTGTAGTGAATAACGCAGTGAGTTTTGCGGTGCAGCTGGTGTTCCCCTGGGAGCTTAGCCAGTTCGGGGCAGCAGCGACTTTCGCCATTTACGGTATTTTTGCATTGATTGCATTAGCGCTGGTATGGCGTTATCTGCCAGAGACCAAGGGCAAGTCGTTAGAGCAGTTAGAGCTGAGCTTGCGCAGCTAAGTGTACGACGCCACCACCAATACCCGCGCGGTAAAATTCAAAGCCGCGTTAGTGTAGAGCAATTTGGAATAAAACCCTTATCAAAATTATCGATTAATCTAATCTGTTTTTCTCGCTCCAATAGATTGGAAAACTGGTCTATATTTACTCTCGATTAACAACCCTCCCATTAGGAGCGAAGATTATGCGCAACAAAGCAATTCCTTTGGCGACTGCCATTGCCATGGCAGTGTCATCAGTCGTATCTATGCAGGCTTATGCCAGCGAGCCGAAATCAAATCAGTTTTGGTGGCCTGAGCAGCTTGATTTAAGCCCCCTTCGAGCTCATGGCGTGGAGTCACACCCTTATGGTGAAGAATTTGACTACGCTGAGGGCTTTGAAAGCCTCGACCTTGACGCCGTTAAAGCCGACATTCGTGCGGTACTAACAGACTCGCAAGATTGGTGGCCAGCAGATTATGGTCACTATGGACCTTTTTTCATTCGTATGGCCTGGCACGCGGCTGGAACCTACCGTGTATTTGATGGTCGCGGTGGCGCAGGTGGCGGGCAGCAGCGCTTTGACCCACTTAACAGCTGGCCAGATAACGCCAACTTGGATAAAGCGCGTCGCTTATTGTGGCCGATTAAACAAAAATACGGTCGCAATATCTCTTGGGCTGATTTAATGGCCCTGACCGGAAATGTTGCCCTAGAAGATATGGGCTTTAAAACCTTTGGTTATGCCGGTGGTCGTGAAGATGACTGGGAGCCAGATTTGGTTTACTGGGGCCCAGAGGGCAAAATGCTGACCGACGAGCGCCGTGACAAAAAAGGTAAGCTCAAAGGCCCACTTGCTGCTGTTGAAATGGGGCTGATTTATGTCAACCCTGAAGGTCCGCATGGCAAACCCGATCCCTTGCTCGCAGCGCGCGATATTCGCATGTCCTTTGGTCGTATGGCGATGAACGATGAGGAAATTGTGGCGCTTATTGCCGGTGGTCACACCTTTGGTAAAGCTCACGGTGCGAAAAAACCTGATTGCGTGGGCGCAGAGCCAGCAGCGGCTGAGTTAGAAGACCAAGGTTTTGGTTGGAAAAACAAATGTGGCAAAGGCAACGCTGAAGACACTATCACCAGTGGCCTTGAAGGTGCGTGGACAGTGACCCCAACGCAGTGGAGCATGAACTACCTCGATAACTTATTTAATTTCGAGTGGCAGCAAACCAAGAGCCCGGCCGGTGCCACACAGTGGATCCCGACCAATGAGTCGGCGAAGAACTTAGTGCCAGATGCCCATGTTAAAGGTAAACGCCATGCGCCGATTATGTTTACTACCGACATCGCGCTGAAAAAAGACCCTGAGTTTCGCAAAATTGCTGAGCGTTTTCGCGCCAATCCAGATCAATACGAGCTGGCATTCGCAAAAGCTTGGTTTAAGCTAAATCACCGTGACTTAGGTCCGCGTGCTCGTTACCTCGGCGACGAAGTTCCTGAGGAAATCTTAATCTGGCAAGATTATATTCCAGAGGTTGACCATGAGCTGGTCACTGAGCAAGACATCAGTACACTTAAAGAACAGATCCTAGATTCAGGATTGACCGTGCCAGAGCTTGTTCGTGTGGCATGGGCATCAGCGTCTAGCTTCCGTGGCAGCGATATGCGCGGCGGAGCTAATGGTGCACGCCTACGTTTAGCGCCGCAGAAAGATTGGCCGGTGAACAACCCTGAAGAAGTGGCTAAAGTATTAAAGGTACTGGGCGACATTCAGCAAGACTTTAATCGCCAAGGCGGCGACAAACAGGTTTCATTAGCGGACCTTATCGTCTTAGGGGGCGCTGCGGCCATTGAAAAAGCAGCCAAAGACGCGGGCCATGACATTACGGTGCCGTTTAAACCAGGACGTATGGATGCATCGCCAGAGTACACTGACGTTGAGTCGTTTGCGGTACTTGAGCCAACCGCTGATGCGTTTCGTAACTACTACGACAGTGGTTGGAAATCGCCTACCGGTATGCTGGTTGAGCGTGCCAATCTGTTGAACTTGAGTGTGCCGGAAATGACGGCGCTACTGGGCGGTATGCGTACCCTGGATGCCAACTATAAAGGCATGGATCATGGCGTGTTTACTGACCAACCAGGCACATTAAGCAATGACTTCTTTGTCAACTTGCTGGATATGTCAACGAAATGGAGCAAGTCAGATAAACAGCAAGGTATCTACCAAGGCCACGACCGTCAAAGCGGCGAGTTAAAGTGGACGGCGACACCGGTTGATTTGATCTTCGGCTCTAACTCAGAGCTACGTGCCATCGCTGAAGTGTATGCGTCTAAAGATGCCGAGAAAAAGTTTGTTGAAGACTTTGTGGCCGCTTGGACCAAGGTGATGACAGCGGATCGCTTTGACCTAAAATAAAATTGTGATGTTACCCACCAAGGCCACTGTTGAGTGGCCTTTTTTATGTTTCCCTATATTATGTCGAAAGCACACCAGCGAATTAAGTGTTGAGTACGGTGCAGCAAGAAAAGAAAGAAGATTATTTTTCGAATATTCAAGGTGTTTTTGAACAGCAACCAAGGAGATGGAGTTTTGAACAGTTTGGCGAATAAATATCTTTTTACGCTGACTTTATTGTTCAGCCAAGTGAGTTGTGCTGCGAACTCAACGGAGACGGTACAAAATTGCGTACAGCAAACTCTAGGTTTTGAGGTTGTTAGAACTGATCCAATCAATCATCGTTTTTTTGTTGTGTCTAATACCCAATTTAAAGTCGAGTCATTGTCGAACTTAGTCCTAGATCAGTGCTTCCATGAAATGAGTTGGCAAGACGATTGGAGCATTAGTGTGTTTTCCAGTGCTAAATACGCAGGCTACAAAGACGAAAAAGACATCATTCCTTTGCATGCAGATAACAAGTGGATAAACGCATACTTGGCAGAAATAGACAGTAGCGGTGTTATCCTAACCCCTGCAAAGCCTTAAGTTTCCTATTAACGAGCTGCTTTTAACGATAACGCAGCTCGTCTTGCCAGCACCCCACCTACTAAAGAATGCTAATCTTTAGCGGTTAGCTATTGCAAAATGTTATTCCTTCTTTGTTACAGCTGCTAACACCTCACAGCGCCACTCGCGCCGCAAAGCTAGCCTCATAGTAATGACACAGTAGCATCATGGCGACAGTGAGAGAGCACACGCCATGGTGGCTACCTCACCCTAACCAAAGGAGTGTTTATTATGAGTACGATTAATCTTGCCGCCTATTGCAGTGGTGATTTTGGCCCAGGGATCACCAACGAATGCATTGGCGACGCGCAGCAAAGTGGTTTTACCACGCTTATTCTCTGGGCCATGCATATTGGCCGCGCCGGTGATTTAAATAACAGTAACTGCCAAGCCGTGCCCGGCCAATCCTGGGGAGAGTTGGTCTTCAATGATGGCAATATCCGCATCACCGATGGCGACACCTTTAACCCTAACAACGACGCCGACATAGCCGCTTGGCCTAGTAAGTTGGCGCAGCTAAAACAACATGGCTCCAAGGTAGAAAAAATCTTTATTTCTATCGGTGGTTGGGGAGTATGCGATTTTCAAGCCATTGAGTATATGTTGGAAAAAGGCATGCGCGAGCAAATTAAAGCCAACTTTAAAACATTGCGAGAGGCCTTTACGGTCGATGGCGAGTGCCTAATTGATGGTGTTGATTTCGATAATGAAGAGGTGGTGAAAGCAAGTACCATTACTGAGTTTGCCGAAATCCTGTTTGATCTAGGCTATCAGGTTACCTTTTGCCCTTACCAACAACCCTCGTTGTGGCAAGGGTATATGCAAACCTTGTGGGATAAGGGCTACCGCGTTAGTTGGTGGAATCTACAATGTTATTCCGGTGGCCTTGGTAACCTTGAGCGCTTACAACCTTGGCTAGATGCGCTTTCGGCCGTTGTTGGTGAAGGGCAGGGCGGCGCTTACTTAGTCGCTGGTTTGGCGGTAAAAGGGGCCAGCGACTCCAACCCAGAGCTGTGCCCTAGCGCGTTCTGCCAATCCTTCGCTGCAGTGAGCGAGCAGGGTCTTGCCGGTGGCTTTATATGGAAGTATGACGCCGTACTCAGCAATAAAAGCGCCTGTGATGGTGCCGTTCCAACGGCTGCCAGTTATAGCAAAGCTATTACGCAAGGCCTGAATAATGACTGCCCGTAGCTATGCGTAGTGACCCAGAAGATTAAAGTTTATATTGGCACACTGGCTGGCCTGACGGTCAGCTTGGTGCTAGAAGTGAACAATGGCAACGCCGCTAAGCACGCGTGGCTACGCAACGTGGTAGACGTCGCCGTGACTAGCTTAGCTATGAGTTCTTTGTCCATGAAAAATCCATCTGCCTTGCAGTTTTTTCGGCCAAGTCATTGCTGTGCAACCTACTTACCAAATGTAGACTCATGTCAATTCCTGCTGAGATACCACCTGAAGTAATGATATTTCCTTCATCGACCCATCGCACATTTTCGATAACGTTCAGCTGGGGAAACTCGCTCCTTAGATTAGCTAGATCTTCCCAGTGAGTCGTGACTTTATGCTCTTTCAGCACTTTTGCTTTAGCTAGCAAAAACGCACCAGTGCAAACAGAGGCTGTGATGGATGCGTTTGTCGATTGTTGGGAGATCCATCCCATCACCTGGGACTTGCCTATTTCATTGGAGTGAACACCACCTGCAACGATTAGAACATCAATCATAGGATGGTCATTAAACCCATAGTTTGGCATTACCCTGTAACCAGCTCGGGCGCTAATCGTATTACCGCTTTCGCTGATCAAGAAAACGTCAAAAGGGTTGTCATTCTTGCAAACTCGCGAAGCCGTTGAAAATACCTCAAATGGTCCTGAAAAATCTAAAACCTCGGCCTGATCATAGATGTAAATTCCTACGTTCACCTGAATTATGTCCCCCTTGTCATAACGCTGTGTTTAGAGGCTGCAGCGCGATGTGCGGCAGACCCTGAAGAGCGAAGCGACGGGAGCCAGCTTAAAATTGTCGCGTTGACTTGGCTTGTTATGTTTTAGCGCATCTCGATAAATGCTACAGAATCCGGAATCTTTTCCTCGTTAACATGCGTAGAATGCATCTGCTGCAGACGCCAGCTTCCGTTGTCCTTGACTACCACCACACTTTCTAGCCACGCAACATTCTGCGTGGATTTTTTTGACGAAAATACGGCTTTATTCCAGTAATTTATAAGCGCGATATCTTCTCTCACATCAGAAGAGATTAGACTAAAGAAATTTTCTCTCTTGTATTCACTTGGAGCGACAACAGCGACAAGCTCATCAATACCCCAAACTTCTCCGTTTTCAAGGAGTTTGAATTTATCTGTTACCGCCGCCCTCATACCTGAGTGGTCAATTTCCGACATTCCGGAAAATAGCGCCATAACTGGTTCAAAAGCCGGATCCACCTGCGCTGAAACCGACCCAGAGAATAACGATAGAGCCAACACAAGTTTTCTTATTATTTTCATGGTTTCCTCCAAAAGACATAACGCCTAAATAATGGGCAAAAAAAGATTGGCTATATTCGCGAGGTACGAGCGGGTGCCAATTGTTTTTGTCCCTTTGATTTACTTGTTAGCTCCAAGCTTGCTCAAGTCACCAAGATCCCAAGGGGAGGCATTTCCAGGTACTTGTTGAAATATAAATCCAAATCTCTGTTGCGCCCACACAACAAAAACGCCGTCCGATTGTCCGCACTCGGGACAATGAAGATCTTTTGCTCGATGTGAGTCAGGGTTCCAAGAATGTATTGTGAAATGAAGGCTACATTTCAAACACTTCACCTTTTTTTCAATGAACTTGGCTGTAGTTTTTACAAGCTCCTGAACATGCGAAATGCCAGAATCTGAAATTTCCGCATAGTCACTCCCGACAGTCACGTAGCCTTTGTTTACGAGCTCAAGTACTTCTTTTGGAAATTGGACTTCGTCATTTGCCTTTAAGGAGAAGTTTTGACCGCCAACTGTTATATGGAAAAATTCATCAAACTTTTGGACTTTTAATTTGTCTTCTTCACACGCAGCTGCAAGTAGAAGTTCTGCTGCTGTTTCAGACAACTTTGTATCTTCGTTTTGGGCCTTTAGTGTCTCCAATATAGTTGCCGACAACGCATGCATTTCGCCACCGGTTACTTGAGCTTGGGCGGGAAGCTTACCTTTAGCAACCATGTCGTAAACTTCATCCCTGTGACCCTTTAATTCCTTAGCGGAGAAGTTCTTGGTCATTTGTGTCTTTGTATGAACTGTCGAATGACAGCCAATACAAACAGGTAAAAGGTTATCCTCATCATGGGTGCCGCCATCACACTGCTCAATAATATGATGAACTTGAATTTGTAAAGGCGAAAACCTTCTACATATACTGCAATGCCTAGCACACTTTACTAAAACACTTGCGACAGTTTTTTCAGGTATTGACATCAATACTCCTTTGCCTGATTGATCCTATTGGGAGCTAACAATTTAATATCGAGCGATTGGGTCGTTTTTCTGCCGCAACCAGTCTCGTTTTTGTCCTATGACCATTGATAGCAAATTAAGGAAGTACTTACCAGCGTTGAAGTTTCACTACATTGCTCTACACGCAGACACGACAAAAACGACCCAAAGGGTCGTTTTCCTGACTATGGGAGAAACTCAAAGGGGCTAGATGCATACAAGGTGATTTTGGTGGCGGGATGACGGTCTGACCAGGCTCCTTCAAGGTTTTGGTAATTTTAATTCCCTATGCGTAATACCTGTGGCCGGGTGAGAGTCTCCGGCCCTGTGTAAAATAACCCACTGCACCTGCTTGTTATGTGTATTTTACATCGTGCTTTACTTGAACGAAGTCATTCGCAAAGGCTATTGCCTTAGAGTTAACGAGCTTTATGGGGTTGTCGAGTTTACCAAAAAGTGGGATTCCACTTCCCAATAGTACAGGTGCTCTAGTGATGGTCATTTCATCGATGAGTTTAAGATTAAGAAACGAAGTAATCGTAGCGCCACCATCAATATAGGCATGCTTGAACCCTTTGCTTGCTAATCCTTTAACTAAGTCAGTAATATCACCAGAGAACATCTCTACCTTACCCATCAAGTTTTCGGGTGGCTCTTTTATCGTGTTACTTAAAACAACGATGTGCGTATCACCATAAGGCCATTGTTCGGGGGTTAAATTCATGCTTGCAATCGTTTCCATACATTTGCGCCCCATGACCATGCAATCAACAGCAGCCATGAAAGCGCTAAACCCCATGTCTGGGTTATTTCCCATATCAGCATCAGAGTTACCGGCACTATGGAGCCAATCCACTGCTCCTTCGTTAGTTGCAATGTAACCGTCTGCGCTTGTTGCTATATATACAGAGCATTTCATTTTTTATTCTGTTCCTATTGCTGATACTGTTTGCAGCCTACACTAAAAGAATTGTAAGTACTTGGCTAAAAATAGCGACGAAAGAGAACAAGCTAACACTATGAGCGCTTGCGCCTCAGATACGCCCCCGTGCGGTGGTGGCCTGCTTAACTAGCTGATGTCGAGGTAAACATTAAGCTGTGGCATAATACCCCACCTTATTTTATCCAAGGGCGCTGTGGTTGTTTTTTGTTGTTAAGTACCTTGCTTTTCTATCGGGCTGTTTAAGCTGCTTTATTTTACATAGCCATTGGGCTGTGCCGCTCGTTCCCGCTGCCGCTGCGACTGGGTTAATAGGCTCCGTTATTCCCTTTCCAAAACGCTTTGCAGGCCACCCCAATGCCGCTGTGTATGCTGGGAGCTTTGCGGGTATGTGTTCAGCTGAGCTCATTTCGGGTTACTGGCAACTAGCCGTTATCGCCTTTATTGGCACAACGTTGTACGCGTTGACGATGAATCTTTTTACTGGCTTCGGCGGTAAACTTGGAAGCGTGGCCTTTGTCAGTGTGGCGCTATTTATGTTAGTGCAAGGAGGGGTAGGTTAATGGTGCTCACTATTGTTATTGCGGTGACTGCTGCGTTTGCCACCTATTTCCTTTCCAAGCTGCGTTACTTCAACGCGCTACGAGCCTCTAGTTTGTTGTCTCTTATTGCCTATGCGCTGTTTTTATTGATGAGCACTCATGCAGAGCTGTATTCAGTGGTTTTCTTTGGCGGCACCTTCGTGGGTATGAGTACCCCGGCGCGCTTTGGCTACTACACCTTAACCAGTGCGGCCGTGTTGTTTGCATTGCTATTTCATTACTTGGTGCCGTATTTACACGGTTATGGCGGCGCCCTGGGGGTCAGCGCGTTTCTTAGTGTGTGCTTATGCCAGCTGGCTATTGTGCTCGGGGGCCCGCGCAGCCGTAAAAGTGGGTAGGCTACACGCTATGGTTTGCGTGAAGTTGTCCGCGAATATTATTAGTATTTAGAGCGGGGCTGATAATATAAAAAGCGCCCAGATGGACGCTTTTGGGGGTTCCTTTGAGCAGGAACAACACACTATGAGAAGGGTCTTACGGTGCTACATGGCCTTGCAATTGCTTAAGGCTTGATTGCGCCGTTTTTAGATTTGCACGGGTAATGGTATTGCGCTTTGTTTTATATGCGGCGCTGAAATCGTCCAGCGCGGCCTGGTATTCGTTTTTCAAAGAGTGGGCGATGCCACGGTTGCCATAGGCGTAAGCAGTAAGCTCGCGACGCTTGTTGGCATTTACATCTATCTCACTGATCAGTTCAATCGCGAGGCTACACATTGAAAGCGCTTCGTCTGCCTTGCCTACTTGGATGTGCGCAGCACACTGGTTCACCGACTTCTCGAATGCAGCTTGCTGGTCTAACTCAGTGACATTACCTAAGTTAATTACCTGGTCGTATTGCCCTGCAAGTACTGCTTTTGATGTGTCATTGTCATCGATGACTGCTAATTTGTAGTCAGCGGCGTAACTACTCGTTAAAAATGTGGCTGTCGTAATGGCTAGAGCTAATTTGAGCGTCTTCACGGTGCTATCCTCGGGTTGTGTGTTTGCTTCGGTATTAACTGTAGGTTTAAAGCTTTTACTCTACAAACGATATAAATCGCACCGTTAAATGAAAAAAATTTATCTATAGATGAATCCGCGAGTTCATTGTGCAGCCGGAGTTCTATGCGAAGCTAATAATATAAATACAATCAATTAATTAGCCCCTGATTAGGTTATCGCCGTTGTCTAGATGGTCGCGTCTGGACTTTATTGCCTGCTAAAAATGTTGAAAATAGCAATTATCAGTATGGTGGTTTTTACCTAAATTAAGGACTATGCTTTGACCCTAGCTTGACGCGGTATCTGTTAAGCGCTGACTTTTTGCAATTGAGGCAGATACAACCGTGAAAACTTTAAGCTGGTGGGCGTTGTTACTTTGTTCATTAGGTGTAGCTGGTTATGCGTTATACGCTTACAGCTTTTTGCCTCTCGGCTCGTTGGTGCACCCCGATATGCAAGTGGTGTTTAACCAACATCAACTGGCTATTTATGTGCATGTGTTTGGCTCGCTAACGGCTTTAGCGCTGGGACCGTGGCAATTTTTGTCTACTCTGCGTTCGCGTTACCCGCAGCTGCACCGTTGGTTTGGCCGTGTTTATCTACTAGTCGGTGTGCTGCTAGGTGGGCTCGCTGGCTTGGCATTGGCACAAACTGCGTTTGGTGGTTTAGTGTCTATCGTTGGGTTTACTGGTTCAGCTTTGGTGTGGTTAATCACTGGGTTTATGGCCTTTTTCTGTGTTATGAAAAAGGATTTTGATGCTCATCGACGTTGGATGATACGCAACTTCTCTGTCACTTTCTCTGCTGTCACCTTGCGCATTTATCTGGGGGCGTTCATGGCGTTAGGCATACCTTTTACTGATTTTTATCCGCTACTTGCCTGGTTAAGCTGGGTCCCCAATCTTCTCATAGCGGATTGGCTATTCAATCGCCATCCTGCGCCCAGATAAAATCAAAAATTCTCAACCCTAATTGACCTATTCAAGGCATCAATCTCATCTTGTGTACAGCACAGACACACTTACAAAGTTTGTAACAACTCTGTCGTTGGAAGCATCACTCAGGTTTGGTAAAAGTAATAATATCAGGACAAAGCGAAAGGTTGTTGCTTTTGATGTAAGAGCCGCTTTGAGATAACAACAATAATAAGGAAGATGTAAACGATGAGTTATGCGCTATCAATGCCAGGATTTCAATCAAAATACAAAGCAGAGGATGCCTCGCAAGCCGGATTTTTATCTGGGCTGTGGCATGGTTTATTAATGCCTGTGTTTTTCATTGTCAGTTTATTTAAAGATGGTGTCAGCATCTACGAAACGAATAACAATGGCAATATGTATCACTTCGGCTACCTGTTGGGCGTGTGGGCCTTTGCTGGAAATACCATCAATATCACCATAGGCCATGCTGTTGTTTAATCTTATCAAGATAAATTGAAGTTTTAGGCGAGCTTGCTGACACAATATGCACCCGTTTTTTTAAGCGATGGCTTAACAGTGTTAGCAGCTCACTTATTGATATAACACGCTACTTTGGTTGTCGATACCAGAGGACTTATCGCGTTACTGTTTATAGGTATTGATCACCCACTGGGTAAAATCAGCCAGGGGCGAGTCAGGTTCAGCCACTTCATGCTCAACTAAATAGTATTTATCCTTGGTCCATAAGGGCTTGTTGACCAATGGCCATAGTAATCCTTCATTAAACCAAGTGCGGCTAATCGGCATGGGGATTAACGCCACCCCCATTCCTTGCTGTGCTGCGCGGGCAACCCCAAACATACTATCAAGTTGAATGATCTGCTTGGGCGCGAAATCCCCTGCATAATGGTATTCAGCCCATTGATGCCAAGACCAAGGTCGCGACTGATGGACGATTAGTGGCAGCTCACTTAATGCCTGCTCGCTATTATGTTGCCACTGCTCGTAGGTAGTGCGGTTACAAGCGGGAATATATTCCAACGCAAATAATTCAGTGGCAATGCCACTGACCGGAGTGTCATGCGAGAGAACAATTGATAAATCGGTGCTGCGCACTTTTTGTGTGCGGGTGCGCAAAGTGTCGACCTCTAAATTGACATCGGGATGCTGTGAAGTCCATTCACTGAGCACTGGCATCAATAGCTCGCTGGCGAAAAACTCTGGCAAGGCAATGCTAATGGTGACGTTATTATCTTTGTGACTAAAGGTGCGAATGGTCTGCTCAAGATCAGTGATAATAGGCTCTATGGCATCGAAGAAGTTTTTACCTTCGTTAGTCAGTATTATTGCCCGGGTACGGCGCTGAAAAAGTGCGAAGCCAAGCTGCTGCTCGAGTTGTTTAATTTGGTGACTGACAGCCGAAGGAGTGAGGTAGAGTTGCTCAGCCGCTTGTTTGAAGCTCAAGCAGCGAGCTGCGAAACAGAATGCGCGAAGTCCTCTAATGGGTGTCTGCATAAGTATTTTTTTGAGTAAAATAGAGAAGAAGCAATTTATAAACCAACTATACACTTGTGTTTAAACTAGGGTATAGCGCACGCAGCCTTTGCTATTGCTTAATTAAAATGTGCTTGCTGCACTAACTCGGTGCAGCGCGAATCGTTATTGTGCACCTGGCATTCAAGCAGCCGTCATCCATAACGGCTGCCATTGAAGCACTACATATTACCTAAGGTCACCATCATGGCGGTGTACATTTTGAGGTTGAGACGTAGCTGCTCAGGGGTCATAAACTCATGCTCGGAGTGACCGGTATAGGCTTTGCCAGGCATGGATGGGCCGAAAGACACGGCGTTATTAAACAGCTTGGCATTGGTGCCACCGCCAATGGAGACAAATTCCGCCTGCTCATCGCCAGTGTAGTGCTTAAAAATACTTAGCAGGGCGTCGGCGTGCGGGGCATCATCTAATAGCATAGGGGTGCCAATTTCTATATCAACCGCTGCTAGCTCAACTTGGTGACGATGCTGCCATCTGTTCAAAGCGTTGTTAATTTCTGTACGCAGTTGCGACTCTGGCTTGCCCTCTGGCCGACGTAAGTTTACCGAGAGGGTGAGCGTGTCGTTTTGGCGTTCAATTAAGGTCGGTGCTACCGTCATTGGGCCCATAAAGTCATGGCTATAGGCAATGTCGCCAAACTGCTTGCCATAGAGATCTAAGCCAATAAGCTCATTAATAAACAGCAAGGCTTGGCCATCGGCATTGGTTGCCAGCTCCAGATCATTAAACACCGCGCCTAAATGGGCAATGGCATTGACTCCAGACTCGGGCTCCGACGAATGCGCTGAGGTGCCTTTGACGCGCACTAACACTTCATTATCGGCCAGCTCTTCAATTTGAACCTCAACGTCACTGAGCTTTGCCGCATTGGCACGCAGCGTAGCTATCGCTTCGGCACTGGCATTGTGCACACGCACGCTGGCATCTTCAGGAATTTGGCTTACAAACGCGCCTCCTGTTAACTCACTGACATACATCTGTGAGCCCTGATAAGTACCGCTAAAAGTGGGGGCCACTAGGCTCCAGCCTTTTTCGGCTACCACCACAGGGTAACTGGCATCAATGGTCACCGCATATTTAGGCTGCTGATAGCTTTGCATAAAGGTGCGTAGCGGTTGCCAGTCGGACTCTTCAGCCAAATAAATCATCAGTTCAATGCGATTATCTAATTGTATGCCCTGGTCTTTAATGGCTTTCATGGCATACAACGCGGTGGCGATTGCGCCTTTGTCGTCCTCGGTACCCCGGGCGATTAGTTTGCCCGGCTCGCTCGTGCTATCAAGCACAAACGGGCTTTTGGCCCACTTTGATGCATCGGCTGGTTGCACATCGCCATGGGTCACTATAGTCACCTTGTCCCGCTGCTCACCCATGCCAATAAGCACGGTGTAGCCTAAATCTTGATAATCCAAGCCGAGCTGCGCAGCCTTCATTTTCAAAAGGTGTTTGAAGCCAATAAACTCAGGGTTATCAGGTGTTTTATATGCACTTGTATTAACCGTAGCGAACGACACCATATTCGCGAGAGTGTGAATTTGTGCGTCTTGGTATTCATCGACAGCGTACTGTGCCAGTGCGTCGTGGTAAGTGGGGGTGGCGTGACTTAAACTCGCGTGGCTTAGCAGTGCCAATGCGGCAGCGAAAAGTGATGACTTCAAAGCAGATCCCGTTAAGATAAGGTTTTGAAGTATATGGTAACCTTTAGTGAAAATATGAACCAGTAATATACTGAGTTGAAGTTAAAAAACAAAAGGCGCAAAAGCAAGTACACTTAAACACTTAACACCTGTATCGTGGGTATATCTCACACACTCTTATTTAACTAGTTATAAGTAACATTTCAATTTATGGCACCACTAAGAAAGACCAGTTTGTCCATGCAATTAGCCGATGAACTGGGAAAAGCAATAATATCTGGACACTACAATAGCGCCCACGCTTTGCCTACTGAAGCTAAACTATGTGAGCAATACAATATTAGTCGTACAGCCGTACGTGAAGCAGTAAAAATGCTGGCGGCAAAAGGAATAATCTCTTCTCGTCCACGCCAAGGAATACGCATAGAAGACGCTGATAACTGGAATCTTTACGACCCGCAGGTTCTTACTTGGATGCTAGACAGCAACCCTTCGTTATCGATACTCAAGGAGTTCTTGGAAATGAGGCTCGCTATTGAGCCACAAGCCGCAGCTTTAGCGGCTCAGCGTGCTGATAGTGAGTCTATCGCTAAAATAGAACACGCTTGGAAAAACATGGCAGCCTCTGTGGATTGCGACAGTAACTTTCATCGCTACGATATAGATTTTCACCTAGAGTTACTTAACGCAAGTGGCAACCGCTTTCTTCGTCAGCTCAGAGACTTTACCAGTACCGCACTTAATGTCAGTGTTCGTTACACTACACCGATTAAGGGCGACACGCATATGGTTGTTGAGGCGCACAAAAACCTCTTCCTTGCCGTTGCAAATGGCGAAGTCGACAAGGCAAGGGCTTTATCGGTGAGTATGATTGAAGAGGCGATTGCATTAATTGAACAAGTTAACAGGTAACGTTTACAGGCGTCGAGTCGCATATTGTTGGTAATCTACAGGTGCCGCAACTTTACGTCGCAGTAACACTACGCTCAGCGCCCACATCACCAAGCCACCGGTAAACAAACTTGCACTGACATAGCCTGTTTCGTTCATCTGTAGACCATAAGTAAGGGCCATGCCCCCAGCCCACGGACCGATTGCATTGGCAGTATTAAAGGCACATTGCACTAGCGCCCCAATCATGGCATGGCCTTGCGGCGAGACCTGCATAAGCAGCGACTGGATCACGGTGCCTAAACCAACACTAAAGCCAATAAAGAAGATCACCCCACACAGCAGATAAATATTTGTGGCTACATTAACATACAGCAACGCAAACAAGGTCGCGCCAAGCAGCGCTGCACCTGTGGTGATAAGCGCAGAGTGGTCGGCGGCTTTACCCAGTACATAATTGCCTAATGTACAGCCTATACCGAACATCACCATAGCGATGGAAATGGTGACGGCAGCGCTTTGCGTAACCTGTAAAATGGTGTCGGCGATATAGGTATAAATACAAAAGACGCCACCAAAACCTATGATAATAATTCCAAGAATAGACCAAACAAGTGGATTCTTAAGCACCTCTAACTGATCGCCTAAATGAGTGTGCTCTTTGTTGGCTTGGTTTGGCACCAGCCATAACACCAGCACAAAAGCGATTAAGGCGAGTAGGGCCACCAGAGCTAAACAATAGCGCCATGAGAGTGATTGGCCTATTAAGGTAACGAGCGGCACACCGACAATAGTGGCGATGGTCAGCCCCATAAATACCTTAGCCATAAAGCTTGCGCGGCGATGAGCGGGGGCCAGCTGAGCCGCCAGCAACAGCGCAGTACCAAAATATGCGCCATGGGGGAGGCCGCTTAATAAACGAAATAGCACGAGCTGCTCCAGCGTTTGGGCCATTGCGCTGAGGCCATTGGCAACAAACATAATGGCAACGAATATGGCCAGCGCGTTTCGCTTATTCATGTTTGCGCACACGAGCATAAACACCGGTGCGCCAATCACGACGCCGATGGCATAGGCGCTAATGGCATAGCCACTTTGCCCGGGGGTTACCGCAAAGGTCTCACTGATCAAAGGTAACATGGGCATCATCGAAAATTCGGTCAGACCTAAAATAAAGGTCCCCAAGGCCAACACGAGTAAAATAACGCCAATAGGTTGGCGGCCCTGACTATCAAGGTGGTGCATAAGAACCCTTTTGTAGTAATTGGTTGTGATTATCGGCGCCAATGGAGACAGAAAAACAGGAGAGAGAGATTGAGTCTGAGACTGTACGACGCCTATTTGTATGATAATTTAAAGTGGCACCCTCAAGCAAGGGCTGAGCTTAGGTTTGTACCCTGAATTCGAATGCAGCGACAGCCTCACACCGGCGCTATAAGGGGTCGTTGTTAGTAGTCGAACTTATGTTGGCTAAACAGGCTTTGCACTTGTTGCCATACCGGGCCGGGTTGGCCGCTGCCAATGACTTGATCGGCGACTTTAACCACCGGACCGACTTCTTTGGTTGCCGAGGTGATCCATACTTCATCGGCGTTAAGTAATTCCGCTTTGCTGATCACGCGTTGTTGCACGGCAAAGTCGCTGTGCTCGGCTAAAATGGTGAGGATCAGCCAGCGGGTGATCCCAGGAAGAATCTGGTGATCTAACGGCGGGGTGCTGATCACGCCATCTTTGACGATAAACACATTGCTGGAGCTTGCTTCGGTAATCTGCTCATCACTATTGAATAAGATGGTTTCTTTGTTACCTGCCGCTGCGCCGCTTTGATAATGCATCACATTGCCAAGCAGGGCGGTGGACTTAATATTACAGCGTTGCCAACGTTTATCTTGCTCGAGGGAAACATGGTAGCTGGTGGCTAACTCCGGATCGCAAACCGGCTCGCCGGGCAGCTCAAAACAAAAGGCGAAAACCGTGGGCGTGATACCTTGCGGGTAGGCGTGGTTGCGTTTGCTATCGGCCCCACGGCTAACATGCAGATAGATACCTTGGTTTGGGCCCGGGTTCTTGGCAATCAAGGTGTCACAGATTTGCCGCCATTGCTGCGCCGTGTAGTCAAGCTCAATATCAATGGCCGCTAACCCCGATTGCATGCGTTGGATATGGGCATCAAAACCGAGCATCTTACCATGGTAGGCGGGCACCACCTCATAAATGCCGTCACCAAATAAAAAACCGCGATCCATCGGTGAGATTTTAGCCTGCTCTGGTGGCATGTAATCGCCATTTAAATACACAAGGCTCATGGGGTTTCCTCATTCTCTTGGGGCAAAAAGCCCGTTAACTGTCGTAATTGGTTGATGATGCCTTGGCCATGGCTGGCATCGAGACTGTCTTCGGTCAGCTCATTGCGTAAAGTGACGCCATCGACACTGCCGAGCTCGCTGCAGTAGCGCAATAACGCCGGGCTATCAATATCACCTAACAGGTCTTGCTGCTGCCACAACCCCAGAAAAGCAATTAAGCCATATGCGCCCCAGTTCGATACGTCGGCCACAACCAACTCATCACAACTGGTGACACTGGGGGTAATTGCGAGTTGTTCAAGGGCTTCGCTTACCTTTCCCATGCCAATTTCATTACCGCCATCGCCAATGGCCAAGGTTGGACACGGGGCCAACGTCATATAGGGGTCAAAGCTGGCGCAGCCGGAGCTAATATCTTCACCGCGCATATTGGTGTAGCGTCCTTGCGCGTTGAGCCCAGGACGCTCAATGGCGAGCACACAGCTGACCCGGTGATGGTGGTAGTAGGCCTGGGCTTGTTGATGAGCGCCTACGACATCATTTAAAGGCAGCGGCATACAGTTATAATCCTCGGCGATCTTCCTGTATAGCGGATCTGCGCAGATTAATTTAACTTCTTTGCCGAGTGTGGTTAGCGCCTGATATAGCGCCATTGCACCGACCGGGCCATCGGTTTCAAAAGTCCCCGCTACGGGGAAGCCTGTAGCAATTAAAATTTGCTCTTGGGCCGCAAATAACTGTTTTGCGGCGCGATAGACATAGCCGGGCTGCAGCGCCTTTTGTACCAGCGTCATGCCGCGCAAATTCTGCGCCACCAGGCAATCTTCAATGTGTCGACTGAGTTGTAGTTGCGGTGTTAGCGGGCACACAGTGCACGGATCTCTTTGATGGCATTGACGGCTTCGAGATTATCGCCATGAACACACAAGGTATCGGCATTGAGCGTGAGGCTTTGGCCACTGTCGGTGATGACTTTGGCCTCGGCCACCAATAATTGAACTTGCTCAAGCATAGCTTGCTTATCCAACACACTGCCTGATTGTGAGCGTGGGGTAAGGGTGCCTTGATCGGTGTAGCGGCGGTCGGCAAAGGCTTCAAATAATAATGACAGGCCGTGCTGCTGCGCCATTAATTCATGTTGCTGACGCTGCCCGGTGGCCAGCAACATCAGCTGCAACTCGCTCGGATAGCTGGCGATGGCCTGCATCACGGTGGCGAGAATAGCGTTATCACGCATCATGTCGTTGTATAAGGCGCCATGCGGCTTCACATAGCGCAGCGTTAATCCTTGCACCCTAGCCATGCCCTCTAAAGCGGCGATTTGATAATGTAAATCGCTACATAGTTCGTCAGCACTGAGCGCCATGGAGCGTCGCCCAAAGCCTTGACGGTCAGGGTAGCTGGGGTGTGCGCCAATACTTACCTGATGGTGTTTGGCCAGTGCTAAGGTGCAGGCCATTACCTGAGGATCGCCGCCATGAAAGCCGCAGGCGATATTGGCTAAATCAATGTGGGGCATGGCTAAGGCATCTTCACCCATACGCCAGTTGCCAAAGCTTTCACCTAAGTCGCAATTCAATAGCATAAACACTCCTAAAAGCTCGATAGTGCGGTGTTTTTAATATCTAAAATCAGCATATGCCCGGGGCTATGGGTGATGCAAAAATCCGGGCGAGCAGTGGCAATGGCCACCTGCGGCGTCACCCCACATGGCCAGAAAACCGGCACCTCGCCTGGCTTTATACTCACCGCATCACCAAAGTTGGGCCGCTTAATATCGTTAATGCCAATGGCCTGAGGATCGCCAAAATGCACCGGTGCGCCATGCACACTAGGAAAGCGGCTGCATATTTGAATGGCGCGAATGGCATCTTTAGGGGTCATGGGCCGCATACTCACCACCATGTTGCCGCCAAACACGCCGCTGCGGTGACAGGCTTGATTAGTCACATACATGGGAACATTGCAGTTTTCGGTGATATTACGCACTTCAATGCCATCGGCCAATAACGCCTCTTCAAAAGAAAATGAGCAGCCGATCAGAAAGGTCACTAAGTCCTTGCGCCACAGCGAGGTAATTTCGGTTTGCTCACTGATCTTTTGTCCTAGCTCATACACTCGGTATTTGGGAATGTCGGTGCGAATGTCCAGATCCTGCGCTAAACGCGGTAGCTCGGTGGCGCCCGCTTCAGTGTGACCGAGTAACGGACAGGCGCGTGGGTTATTTTGACAAAAGCCCAAAAAATCATAGGCATATTTTTTAGGTAAGATCACCACATTTGCTTGCACATAACCGGGGGCAAACCCTGAGGTATGCCCTGAATAATGACCATCGCGTATCAACCGACGGATGTCCGCAGGTGTTTTTAAAGAGGCGTTTGCGTCCATAACAGTATCTTATATCGTGTTTATCCCCACCCTAGCGCAGAACCTTGGTCGGCGCTATAGTAACCGGCAGTTCTCCAGGGGCCTGCCGCAGTCCTAAGAGTACCTTGGCCAATGCAGTAAAGGCTGGGCCTTGTACGGTTTCGCCATCATCAACATCAATATTATACGCATAGGTTGCCAACACGGCCTGCGCGTAGGCGCCAAATTGAGTAATGTCATAAGGGGCTCGCAAGCTGACAAATATCACCGGGGTGTCGCTTTGCTGCGCGTGTTGTAATAACGATTCCAGCGCATCGGGTTGCTGCTGACGATTCAGCGCAAATTGCGCTAAGGCTGAAACATCGTCCATGCCGCCTATTTCGACGGCACTTTGTGGTGGGCTGGCATTCGCCGCGATAACTACATCGGCGTCATTGATATCCAAGTATGCTTGCTCAGGGTCGTGGCCTTGCAAACTAATGCAGTGAAACACTCGGTGCTGTTCGCTGAGGTGATCCAGAGCTTGCTGCAACGCCATACACTTGCGGGTATCGGGCATAATGAGCGCCACTTTGCGCGCTTGTTTAATTAAGGTGGTGGCCCGCTGTCCAGCTTTGATATCGGTGATAGCGGCGCTGGCCAGCTCGGCTTCAATGGCCCGGTGACTGGCGTTGCCTAAGGTCATCGCCGCTAGCTCGGTTTGTAGCAGGTGATTGTCAAAGTGCGCTGGCAGTAATTGATAGTCGGCTTTCAAAGCCATAACCCGCTGCGCTGATTGCGCAAATTCGCCGCGCTCTAACTCGCCGCGCTCAATGGCATGGGCTACGGCATCAATGAGCTTATTAAGCTCGGCAATATCTTGTTCATTGCGAATAGCAATGGGCATAAGCGCAATATCGACACCGGCCTTGAAGGTGTTAATGAGTGCGTCTTCGGGGGTAAAAAAGTCACTGATACCCGCCATATCTAACGCATCGGTGATGGTGACACCCTGATAACCCAGCTCCTCACGCAGCAGTGAGGTCATAATGGCCCGCGACATAGTAGCCGGTTTAACCATTGTTTGCCCCTGTTTACTGACAAAGGTGCTGCTGTCGAGCGCCGGGTATTGAATGTGTGCGGTCATAATCATGCCCGGGGCATGGCCGGCCTCAATCACCGCCCTAAACGGGGCAATATCTTGGGCCATGACCTGCTCTTTGCTATGCATGACCTTAGGTAAACCCGTGTGGCTATCGACATTGGTATCGCCATGACCCGGAAAGTGCTTTAACGCGGCAATGACCTGTTGGTGTTGATAGGCGTCAACCTGAGCGCCGCCAAGCTCTGCGACGCGGGCCGGGTCTTCACCAAAGGAGCGCACATTGATCACCGGGTTGTTAGGATTCATATTGACATCTAAGGTGGGCGCGTAATTAACGTTAAAACCAATGGCCCGAAGTTCTTTAGCAATCACTTTAGCACTGGCGCTGGCATATTCACTGCCATGCTTTGCATAGGTCGCACCGATGGACATATTGCCAGTCATCGCCGTACCAAGATGACGGGGAATACGAGCAACGCGCCCCCCTTCTTGGTCCACACTAATAAACAAAGGGGCCGCTAATGAGGAGGCCAGCGCCGCTTGTTGTAAGTCGCGGTTCAGCGCGACAATTTGCTCGGTGTTGTCGATGTTCTCGGCAAATAGGATCACGCCACCAATGTGGTGCGTGCTAATGGCATCGGCAAGGGCCTGTGGCAGCTTGGTCATCGGGGTGCGACAGCGGTCACTGGCAGTGCTATCACCGCAGTAATAGCGAAAGTCTAACATTAGCTTTTGGCCAATTTGCTGCTTTAAGGTGAGCTGGGTAGCGGCAAAACTTGGGGCACTCATAACGGCATATCCTACTATGGCAAGGCTTAGTGCCTTGGCTATCTGGCGAAAAAACACGGCTCGCTCCGAGACTGATTTTGGAATAAACTATTCACGATTCTATAGTGTGTAGTGGTAAAAAAACAATCACTTTAGACGGACTGACCTTAACATGTACTGATCTCAGTTGCTTAGGCGTAAAACTATCTACCTTAAGGGATTTAATAATATTTTATTCCAAGCTATGCTAAGGCACATCGCCCGCTATTAGTGACCGTCATTATGTCAGAGTACCGCGCCGCCATGGAAGCCTTCATTGAGGCTGCCCGTGAAACCTTATCCTGCGAGCAGGTGATCACAGATTATGCTTTGCGTTATGCCCTAGGCACCGACGCCAGTTTTTATCGCCTTACCCCCGAGTGTGTGGTGCGTGTACACCACCGCGCGCAGGTGCAACAGTTAATCACCCTAGCCCAGCGCTTTGGGGTTGCGTTAACCTTCCGTGCTGCTGGCACCAGTCTCTCCGGGCAGGCGATTAGCGACAGTGTATTGGTGGTGCTCAGTGAGCAATGGCAGGATTATGAAATCGGTAGCAACGGTGATTGGATAACGCTATCACCGGCGCTTATCGGTGCTAAGGTCAATCAGCTGCTGGCACCATTTGGGCGTAAAATAGGCCCTGATCCGGCTTCGATCAACAGCTGCAAGGTGGGCGGTATTGCCGCAAATAATGCCTCAGGCATGTGCTGTGGTGTTAAGCATAACAGCTACCACACGCTTAAGGACATGCACATTATATTGGCCGACGGCACTGAGCTAAATACCGCAGATGCACACTCTTGTGAGCAATTTCGTCGCAGTCACGGCGAATTCGTACAGGCCCTCGAGCATCTCGGCGAGCAAGTGCGGGCAAACCAGGCGCTGCGCACGCGCATTGAACATAAATACCGACTGAAAAACACCACAGGATATGGCCTGAATGCGCTTGTCGATTACCAAGATGGCATCGATATTATCAAGCATTTGCTGATCGGCTCCGAAGGCACCCTTGGATTCATTGCCAATATTACCTACCACACCGTGCCTCATAGTGCGCATAAACACACTGGGCTGTTTACCTTTGCGACAATAGACAGCGCTTGCGATTTTATTGAGCAGCTCAGTCGCTACCCCGTAGAGGCGGTGGAAATGCTCGATAAACGCGCGCTGATGTCGGTGCGCGAACAGACCATTATGCCCAACGAGGTTGTCGATTTTCCGGCGCAGGCCACCGCGCTGTTGATTGAAATTGCCGGCGCTGACGAGTCTGAATTACAGACCACCAGCGCCGCTGTCAGTGCCTTACTCGAGCGTTATCAAAGCGATATTATTCATCAATATGCTCTTAGCAGTGATAGCGAGCGGGCACAGGCGCTGTGGAATGTGCGTAAGGGCACCTTCCCAGCGGTGGGGGCGGTGCGGGAGATAGGCACCACAGTGATTATTGAAGATGTCGCCTTTGCGCTCAGCGATTTGGCACGCGGCATTAAGGCGTTGCATGCCTTGTTTGCCAAGCACGATTACCAAGAAGCCATTATTTTCGGTC
Organism: Pseudoalteromonas sp. CNAT2-18.1; assembly: GCF_022347865.1. Lineage (NCBI taxonomy): Bacteria > Pseudomonadati > Pseudomonadota > Gammaproteobacteria > Alteromonadales > Pseudoalteromonadaceae > Pseudoalteromonas > Pseudoalteromonas sp. CNAT2-18.1. Next base: position 341,918 of record NZ_JAKRFR010000001.1, read on the forward strand.
ATGCTTTAGCCGGTAACCTTCATTTTGTATTTACCCAGCGCTTTGATAACGATGAGCAGGTGGCGCGCTACGAGCAATTTATGGCCGAGGTGGCGCAGTTGGTGGCCGTTGAACTCAATGGTTCGCTGAAAGCCGAGCATGGGACGGGACGAAACATGGCCCCCTTTGTAGCCCTAGAGTGGGGAGATGACGGCTATGGAGTCATGAAACAGATAAAACAGCTGTTTGATCCCAAGGGGATTTTTAACCCTGGGGTGATCATCAATAGCGACCCGCGTGCGCACCTGCAGCATGTTAAAGCTCTGCCAGCGACCGATGACACTATTGATAGCTGTATCGAGTGCGGCTTTTGCGAACCTGTTTGTCCATCGCAAGGTTACACATTAACGCCGCGCCAACGTATTAGTTTGAGTCGTCATCAACAAGAGCTTCAGGCGCAATTAGCCAGTAGCACCAGCCCAAGCCCTCGTTTAAGGCAGCGTTTAGGGGCCGTTCAAAGCCGCTTTCAGCACTTAGTCGATAGCAGCTGCGCCGCGACCGGATTATGTGCAACGCGCTGCCCTGTTGGCATAGACACCGGTGCCTATGTGAAATCGCTACGCCAACAGGGGTTTGCGCAATCGCGTTTGGCTAATCGCATTGCCCAATACAGTGCGCAGCATTTTCAGGGCAGTACGCAGCTTGCCCGTTTTGGCCTCAGTAGCATGAAAAAACTGGCCCATGTAGTGGGCGAGACGCAGCTACACAACAGCACCCAGTGGTTGCATCAGCGTTTTGGCACCCCTCTCTATTTCAGCGCCTGGCCGCAAGGGCAGAAGCAGCCAAACCTAGCACAGAGCCACAGTAAGTCAGGGGAGCGTAACGTGGTGTACATTCCTAGTTGTGCAAATAGGGTTTTTGCCAACGATGGCGAGCACAGTGTGCAGCAAACACTGCAACAATTATGTGCCAAAGCAGGCTTTACGGTTATTGTGCCCAAACAACTAGGGCAATTGTGTTGTGGTATGGCGTTTCACAGTCGAGGCGCGGTGCACCAAGCCCAGTATAAGCAGCAACAGCTTCAGCAGGTTATGGCCGAGCTCAGTGACAACGGGCGTTGGCCAGTGGTCATGGATGCCAGCCCCTGTGCCTTGCACAGCGCTAGTGACGGTGACATCGCGCCGCTTGATAGTATTACCTTTGCGCAGCAGTACCTGCTGCCACATCTGCACATTACCCCCAGTGCCGAGCCTATCTGGTTACATGTCACCTGTAGCTCGCAACACCTCGACGGAGGCAAGGCCATGTTGGCGCTGGCAAATGCATTGAGTGAGAAAGTCAGTACCACCGATATCAGTTGTTGTGGTTTTGCCGGTGATAAAGGGTTCACGTATCCTGAGCTTAACAGCCATGCTTTGCGTCATCTCACAGACTCGCAGCCCCCTGGCTGCAAAAGCGGTTACAGCAACAGTCGCACCTGTGAAATTGGCCTTAAAGCACACAGTGGTGTGGTGTTTACGTCGCTTTTGCTGCGCTTAAATGAGCAAGCGCAGGCACGCAGTTAACGCTTACCCTTGGGGACATAGACCATGGCCTGTGCTTTGCGTTTGGCTAGGCTTTTTACTCGCGCATCAATGCATGATGAAAACGTCATGATCGCCGCGCCCATAAAGGTGCCGTCGTCGGCGTAACCAAAACTTGTGGCCAAGTCATGGATTAAATCATAGGGAAAAAGCAGATACGCCAATGCGGCGATTAACGCTAATTTATACGTAGCGGTGCATTTTGGTGAATGCCATGCGAAATAGAGGGTTAGCAGCTTTGCGAGCAAGGCGCGAATGCCGATGAGTAGCCAGCGTGGATAGGCACTTCGGTGATTTAAATTGGGTTTGCTGTGCATAAGTCACTCCTGTTGTTAATGACAGCATAATGCATGGGCGCAATAAAAGTATTACACGGCGTTACCCTATGCCCTTTTACAGGCTCATTGACTCTTTTAATTCGCTCGGAGTGAGGCCGGTCCAGCGCTTAAATGCGCGACGAAAGTTCGGGGTGTCGTAAAAGGCTAAGCGGTTGGCCACATAATCGTTGCCTTTATCACGAATGCTAAGTAAATAAACTGCTCTAAGCGTTTGCTGTTGTTGTTGTAATTGGGAAAAGCGCCAGCCATGCTCTTTGAGTTTGCGCTTAAAAGTGGCAGGGCTCATGGCCATATGTTGCGCGAGTGCGGCTAAGCTAAGGTGCGGTTGGCGCGATAACAACTGGCACAGCGCATCGATGAAATACGGCGGCGACTCACACCGAGGTTGGCTTTGCAGACGTTGCCAGCGCAACAGACTGACATTGTCGTTAGTGCATCTGAGCATACTAGCAGCAAAGGACCATTTATACACGGGCTGGGCAAAGCGTAAACGCGTGCCGAGGTTGTGCTCAAACTCATACATATGGCGTGGGCGCTTACAGGCAAAATCAAAGTGACAGTGTGGATAGCCTTGGCTTAGGCGCTTTAACAGGGCATAGAAAGCGCTGCTATAGGCCTGCATAAGTAATTCGGTTGCCTTACTCTCTGGGGCCAGCGTTGGCGTAATAAACACATGCACTTGGCGCTGATAAAGGTGATAACGAACATGGACCAGTGGCGCAATGTGTTGGTAGAGGCGTTGCAGCATACGTAGGCTATCGCCAACAGTGGGCGCGCTAAGCAAGGCTTGCCCGACAGTGCCCAGTTCATTAAGTAGTTGCTGCCCTAATAAAAATCCCGCATCGGGGTGAGGAAATTGGCCGTGGTATTGTGCCAGCAAGCGCATTAGCTGATGATGACTAAAACGGCTGTGCGGGTCGAGTAAGTCGTCACTAAAAATCCCCGTGCCTCGCAGTAGCTTGTGCAAATCAGCACCACGAGCCAGAGCCAGCTCGGCGATGGCACTGATCAGCCCCTCACTGCTAATGACTTTTTTATCTTGAAGCGCAAAGCGTGGCATCACCCTGGCCTGGTCGGTGTTTTTGTTGTTGTAATTGCTGTTGCAGCTGCCTCAACAGCTGCGGCAACGGCTCATCTTTTGCGGTTTCAATAACGGCGCTGTAAGTGTTTATGTAGTGGGCTTGCCCTTGGGGGTCAAGGCGAAAGGCGCAGTGGCCAATGGCGCTTTGTAACTGCGCGATAAGCTGCTGTGCTTGGCGACTCGTGGTGGCGGGCAAAAGCAGAATGAAGCTGTCGCTGGCATAACGACTGAGTATATCGCCCATACGAATATTCATCACCATTAAATCGCTGAGCTCACGCAGTAATCGATCGCCGGTGGCAAGGCCGAAGCGGGCGTTGACGGCGGCAAAGTTCTCTACATCAATCATGGCAATACAGCATTTAGTCTCGCTCTCGCGGCTACTATCGAAGACTTTTTGCACATACTGAATACGATATAATCCGGTGACCGGGCACACTTTTTGGTGGTCGCGCATATGCGCCTCACGGCGAGCCAGTTGGCGGTTTAGCACAAACTGCTCTTGATGCCACCAATACAGCCCGGCGCTGGTGAATAACATGCCTATGGGGGCAGGCAGAGACTCAATCCAACTTAACCAATAACGACTGGGCTGGTGTAACCACTCATCAAGCAAGTCTAATGATGCAGAAAACATAAATAGCCCCAGCCCTAGCACCAACAAGGTTGTGACTTTACCCGGTGGCCGAGACACCAGCAGTGCGACAATCCAGCTTAATGTCATGAGCACAATGCCGCCTTCGCCAAGGATATCAAGCCAGGCAATATCACCACTGTATTTGAGCTCCCCCAGCTGATAGCTGAGTAGCGCGGCAAGTACCAGCCAAGCGATGCTTATATGAGCCAGTAAGGGATGAGTACGAAATGGGTTAAAGCGCATGAAAGACCTTGAGTTAATTAGTGTGTGGTTATGCTAGCGGGCCAACTTCACTATGGGCAGGGTCATATTGGCTCAATGATATGACAGCATCATGACCACGTCATGCGATAACACCGTGCAAGAGCCCGTTCTTTGCTCTGCGAGTAGGGTTTTTACAGCTCAAAAGCCGCCTTAACGCGTCATATTTAGCTCGCTTGGGCAGCGCGATAGCAGCGACTGTCACAGTGCTGTCATCTGCTGTTTTTAGCTTAGCGCCATACCAAGGACACGCAGGAGAAAATAGCAATGACAAGCTTTAAACTAAAAGCGCTGGTGGCGGCATTAGCGCTTACCAATATCAGCGCCTATGGCGCTCAAGAAAACGCCAACAAACCGGTGAAAGTATCTGAGGAACTGGTGGTGTACGGCGACATCGGCTATCGCAACCGCTCGCAGCAGCTAGCGCCCACTTTGGAATATGACCAAGATTACTTTCAGCGCTTTGAACCACTGACCGCTGGCGATGCCCTTAAACGGGTGCCGAGTGTGACTTTTTTATCTGATGTGTTGGAATCCGATGGCGCGCGTATGCGCGGTTTGAGTCCTGCCTATACTAAGGTGCTGATCAATGGCGAAGAAGTACCCGGTGCTGGCGCCGACCGCTCATTCTTTGTTGATCGCATTCCCGCTGAGCTCATCGAACGAGTAGAGATCATCCGCTCGCCCAGTGCTAACCGCTCCGCCGATGCCATTGCCGGCACGCTGAATATCGTTTTGCGTGATGGCTATAGCCTAGACGGTGGCTACTTGCGCGCCGGCGGCCTGCGCTACGATGATGGTGAATTTAAAGAAAGCCTAGGCGGTGTCTATGGCACTGAACTTGGCGGCGGGCGCTTGTTGCTGGGAGCCAATTTACAAGGGCGCTACAACCCCAAGAAAAAGACCAGTTTTCGCTACGGTGATAGCCCGGAAAACAACCCCGACTACCGTGAACAAACTTTCGATAATCGCGAACATCAAGACGATACCCGTGATGGCGATGACACCTCACTGAACGCCAGTTATGAATACACCTTCAACGATGGCGCCTATTTCGACATCAGCGGTATTTGGGTCGACACCGAGCGCAGCGAGGATGAACGCTCATATGAGTATAACCACCCCAGTACGGCCAGTGGTGATGCGGCCAACGGCGGTAGTTTACTGACCGATAATGCCAATATTGCCGATATTGAGCAGACCAATTACAGCCTTAGCTCCAGCTATAACCAGCCACTTTTTGGCGGTAACAGTAAATTTAAGGTGGCTGTGGCGCGCTTTGAAGAGTCGGTATTTGAACAAGAGGTTGAACTCGATACCGCTGAATTGCCCATGGTATTGGAGCAGGAGCAAGAGCGCAGCGACATTGATGATAAAGAGTGGACGCTACAATGGCAGCACAGTCAGCCCTACAGCGATAGCAAACAATGTCAAATCGGCGTGTTTTGGCAGCAAAAAGAGCGGGACACCGATATTTTCGCCTCTGAAAGTGAATTAGAAACTATGCAAAGCAGCTGGGATCAATTCGCGCAGTCGCCGCTGTCGCTGGCCACTTTTGATGCGCCATTTGTGGCCGTAAGCGGCGGTGTGAACACAGTGCAAGAGCAGCGTTTTGATGTCTTTGCGTTGCTTAAACACGAGAGTCAAGAGTTTGCTTGGGAGCTGGGTGTACGTTGGGAGAGCACCGATTCGCAGGTGGACAACCATGTTGATGCGGTGCGCACCGACAACGATTACGACTTTATTTTGCCCTCCGCTCATATACGCGTGCAAGTGGCAGAAAACGGCCGCATCAACGCATCGGTAGCGCGCAGCTTACGTCGTCCGGACTTTGACTATATTACCCCCGCGCTGCGTGAGGAGGAGTTGGCCGACAACGACTTACTGGGCAACCCGGCACTTGAGCCGGAGTCAGCGTGGGGCGTCGACCTAGGTTATGAGTATCGTCTCGGTAAGACTGGGGTGATGGGCGTGAATCTGTTTTATCGTGATGTCAGTGATTTAATTGAAATCGCCAATACCGGTATGCAAGGGGCCGAGGGCGAGGGCACCTTTGTGCTGCAACCCCGTAATACCGGCGATGGCACGGTGTATGGCGTCGAGCTCGACTTATCGACACCTTTAGGCGCGTTGGGGCTACCCAATACCGGGGTGTTTGTGAATTACTCTTGGCTTGATAGTGAAGTCGAAGACTTTTTCGGTGAGCGTAAATTTAACGACCAATCAGATTACGTCTATAACCTCGGGTTTATTCATGACTTTCCTCAGCTAGGCGCGTCTTTCGGGGCTACCTATCGCAAGCAAGGCGATGCCCTTGGGCGTTTTGTCGGTGAAGAGGTAAGCACGCACTATGGCGCCGATCTTGAGCTGTTTATAGAAAAACGTTGGCAAAAGCTGACGCTACGGATGGTGGGCTCCAACTTACTGGATGCCAGTAAAGAGGAAGTATTCAACAAGTTCGATACCTTAGAGCAGCAAATCGAGCGGGACTTTGATGAATACGAATTGGAGTCGGAGCAGGCCGGGCCCGTGGTGCAATTGATGTTGCGCTACGCCTTTTAAATTTAGGCGTGGTGAGTTATGCACCACGCTAATGAGGAAAGAACATGATTAAGCAGTTAATAACTCTCATTGCCTTGCTCGTAGCGCCGCCATTGTTGGCCCAGAGCACGCCCATTTATAGCGATGCGCTCTATCAACAGCAGCGCATTGAAGGATTGGCGCCCTTGGCAGATAGCATCAACTTTGCCGTTATTGGTGATTGGGGCCACAACGGCCACTTTTACCAGCGCCCCGTTGCCCACCAGTTAGAGATTGCCTTGTACCAACTAGATGGCGACTTTGTGATCTCCACAGGCGATAACTTTTATCCCGATGGCGTTGCCAGTACCCAGGATCCATTGTGGCAAAGTGCCTTTGAGCGGATATATCACGGCCCTCATAGTTTTGTGCCGTGGCACAGTGTGTTGGGCAACCATGACTACTTAGGCAATGCCCAAGCGCAAATTGATTACAGCAACGTCAGTGGCCGTTGGCAGATGCCGGCACGCTATTACAGCCAGCGCTTCACGTTAGCAAGTGGTGAGCCTGTGCTGGTGTTGTTTTTGGATACCAATACCCTAGTCAGTGACTATCGCACTCGCGCCAAGTACCGCGCCACCCAAGGGCAAGACCCAGGGCCACAGCTCGCATGGCTAAAGCGGCAATTGGCGGGCAGTGACGCAGCATGGACCCTCGTTGTGGGCCATCACCCCATTTACACCAGTGGCAAACGCTATGGTCGCGATAACGGCTTGGTTGAGACGTTAGCACCGCTGCTGAAGCGCTATGGCGTTGATGCCTATATAGCCGGCCATGAACATGACTTACAACATAACCAAATTAAACACAGTGATCTGGCGCATTATGTTTCTGGCGGCGGCAGCGAAGCGCGCAGCGTCGAGCAACGAGAATTTACGCGCTACGCCGAAGCTACCCCAGGCTTTTTAACATTTTCAATTAATGCCGATGCACTACAGATGACGGCGGTTAATCACCGAGGCGAAGTGCGTTACCAACATAAACAACTGCGCCGTAATAAGGAGCAAAAACATGACCATTAAAAATAATAAGCTCGTTAATGTCAGTATGGCGGCAGCGCTAATGGCGCTAACCCTGTTTACTAAACATAGTTACAGCGAAAGCTTGGCGGTGACGGAGCTCGGTGAGCAACATAATATGCAGGGCTCACAGGCTCAGTGGTTGCACACCGGGCACTGGCTACTCGCCAGTGAAAGCCAAGGCTTATTGCTGCTCGAGCAACATCAACAACAAATCACCCCGTTGCTCGCTGGTAATTATGAAGGCCTGTCTTTACGCCGGCTAAGCCCACAGCGCTATGTGCTAACCAGTATTGATAATAGTGCCGATGCGGTGGTGGTATGGCAGTTAGATTATGATGGCGCTCAATGGCAGATTGATGAGCTGTCACGGCTAACACCGCCGCAAGCGCAGCCGGAAGCGGCCTGTTTATACCATGATGCGCAAACGCGCACGGTATCGGTATTTGTTGCCGATGTGCGCGGGCTTATTGCGCAAACGCTAGTGTATGATCTAGAGGCTGCGCAGCCGATGCAGCTGCCGATTCGCACTTTTGCTGGAGTCAGTGAAGCGTCTGGCTGTGCCGTCAGCGACCAGGCTCAGCAGCTCTTTATCGGTGAGGCAGAGCTGGGTGTGTGGAAGATAAACGCCAACAGCGAATCGCGGGCCGATAAAACACCTGTCGCCTTGGTCTCACCCTTTGGGCAACTGGCACCGGAAATTGCGGCGCTCAGCAGCGACTCCGAAGGCTATATCTACTTTACCAGCAGTCAGCGTCAGCAGGTGTATCGCTACGACCCACTGCGTGAAGCACTGCAAAGTTGGCACCTTGAGGGTCCCGAGTTAGGCCTTGAGGCCATTGCTGTGGGCGTAAGCAGCCAAGGGCAACAACAAGCCGTGTTGTTTGCCGATAAGCTCGATAGCTATATCAGCACCCAGCTACCCAGTGCTAAACAGGCGCCTGCGAGGCATGCAAAAAGATTGCAACAGGTGAGCGCAAGCGCTGAAACTACGCCGGTAGCCGCCTTTGGCGATGCGGCGGACGACCCCGCTATTTGGGTCCATCCGAGTAATGCGCAACACTCGCTGATTTTGGGCACAGATAAACGTCGTGGCTTAATGGTCTATGGGCTTGATGGTCAGTTACGGCAACAGTTCGCTGTAGGGCGGGTGAATAATGTCGATGTGCGCCAGCATCAAGGTATCAATAACGCCACCCACACGTTAATTGCAGCAAGTAACCGCAGCAACAATAGCATTAGTTTGTTTACCGTGAGCAGAAATGGGCAGGTACAGCAGCTCAGTGATATTGCCACTAACCTAACAGAAATTTATGGTCTGTGTATGTACAGCGCGCAAAGTGGTCATTATGTGTTTGTGAATGATAAAAATGGCACCTATCAACAGTACCGTATTAGCGTGCAAGACACCGAGGTTCACGGTCAACGTGTACGCCAGTTCTCATTACCAAGCCAACCCGAAGGCTGCAGCGCTGACGACCAATCCGGGCAACTATTTATGGGCGAGGAAGATGCGGGTATTTGGTTTATCGGCGCGGAGCCTGATGCTGGCACCAGGGCACAGCGTATACAGCAGCTAGATAGTCACCTTGTTGCCGATGTTGAGGGCATGGAGATTTATCATCGCGACGATGGCACACGATTGCTGGTGGTGTCCAGTCAAGGTGATAACAGCTATGTGCTTTATCGCATAGAGGGCACGCGCTTAGAGCCGACGCTAACGCGATTAGTGAAGTTTGCGGTAACGGCTAATATTGAAAAAGGCATAGATGGTGTATCGGAAACAGACGGACTAACGGTCACCGCCCATGCCTTACCAGGTTACCCTCAAGGCGTGCTGGTTGTTCAAGATGGTTATAACCGTATGCCGCAACAACCACAAAACTTTAAAATTATTGATTGGCGGCAGATAGATAAATTACTGCCTTAAGTAGCGCGCGATGTCTGGCTATGAGCCGGGGCATCGCGCAGCCAACGTGCGAATTGAATTATTGTCATAACTGAAATGGTAAAATCTTTCTATACTTTGACGGTGACGACAATAACAGAGTGCGTTTATGGCCGTAGTTCCCAGCTTAATAGTGTTAGCTGCAACGTTAACCTCCATGCAATTGAATGACGTGCTGGTGCGGGCGGAAAGCCATGCGCGTGAGCGCCCGCAGCAAACATTGGCTCTATATCAACAATATAACGATAGCTTCGGCTCTGTGCCGACGTCGGTGCGCTTTCGCTGGTATTTCGCGGCTGCTCAAGCGGCCATATTCAGTAATAACTTTAACCAGGCGCGCGATCTTATCGACAGTCTTTTAGCCCTTGGTGATAGCAAAACGCAGCAGCTGAGTCGTAGCTATAATTTATTGGGTATTTGGCTTAAGAAAAACCAGCTATTAACCGATGCAGAGCACGCCTACCAATGCGCATTTACAACCGAATCACGACCTATTTATCGCGCTATCTATCTTAATAATATGTTGATTGTTGCCCGTCATCGGCAGTCTTATCAGTTGGCACAAAGTTACTACGACCGCGCAGCAGCCATTCTACAAACCCACCCAAATGACGCTTTAAGCGCCAGCCTTGCCAATAATATGGGTATGTTAAGGTTAAGTTTGGGTGATATTAAAGGAGCTGTGGGGGATTTTCGTAAAGCCACTTTTTTAAAAGAGCAACATAATCTCGCGTTAAGTCAATTGAATGCAGCGATGAACTTGACCCTAGCGCTGTTGTTAAACGAGCAGAGCGAGCGCGGAGCACGATTACTTGCCGATATAGATGCGTTAGTTACACAGTCTGCTGACCCTGACCGCCATACCTTGGCTGCATACCTGCACGCAATGCTCGATAAGCAACAACACCAACCTGTGCGCCACAGTGAGCAGCAACTAAGAGTACGCTATACACACATAAAAGATGACAGCCTAGCCCAGTTAGTGCGCTACAGCGCCGACTATTTAAACTTGAGCTTACCCGCGCGAACTGTTCATCAAGGCGAAAGCGCCAGTGCGTCCATGCAGGCGGCACTGGCGCGCTGTCAAAGCGCTAACCTCAACGAACATGTGCATCGCTGAGTCCCGCGTGAGCGGTGGTTTTCCTTAGCGATGGAATAGGGTATTGTTGATTTTATCGCTTTGGGCAAAAACAGGAATGAAAGGTTATGAAAGGGTGTATTATCGGTGCCGCTGTGTTTGCCTGCGCTACTATCAACCCTGTGGCAGCGAAGCCGAGTGAATTTGTCGCCATTGCTGATATCGCGCCAAGTATTCAAAAAGATATCCGTTATTTTGGTCGGGATAACTTTGTTGGTACGACTATCGATGGTTACTTGGCACCTAAATGTCTGCTCCATCAACGTGCCGCTAAAGCGCTAGCCAAGGTACAAAAAAAGGCACTGCAACAGGGCATGACCCTGAAAGTGTTTGATTGTTACCGACCACAGCGCGCCGTTGATCATTTTGTGCGCTGGGTGAGCGATACCAGCGCACAAGATACCAAAGCACACTATTACCCAAATCTAGATAAGGGCGTGTTACTTGGTGATTACATTGCCCCAAAGTCGGGCCATAGCCGAGGTGCAACCGTTGATTTAACCTTAGTCGACATGGCTTCCGGTGAGGAGCTGGATATGGGCTCGGCGTTTGATATGTTTGACCCGATATCAAATACTGATGATCCGCGTATCAATGCGCAACAGCGTAAGAATCGCTATTTGCTACGCGATCTCATGACTGCACAGGGCTTTGCCCCCTACGCGATGGAATGGTGGCACTTTTCCTTAAAACCCCAACCCTATCCAGATACCTATTTTGACTTTGTGGTGCGTTAGAAAACAAACAAATTATGGACTTAGGCTCGGAACCTGCTGCATATTGAAGCCCAGTTAGGGGCACTTCATAGTGTGAGCAAATCTGCAAATGACCTCTAACTTCTTACCTATACTCTAATGGTGAGAAAGCTCTCGAAAACTTAAAATGAGCATGTGAATAATGAAAGCCGAAGATTTACCGATAAATGAGTTCATTCCTAAGTTGAGATATTCTTTGACATTAGTCGCCTGCATCATGGCGTTGGTGTTTTGTTATACGACGATATCGATCACTGTCAATATAGTGTTCTCTTTAGATCAACACCTTAAAGCATGGTATATGGCTACTATGCTGGGGATACTCATAGTATGCGCTGCGGGATGGATGTTATCTCAAGGTAAGGTAGGCGTTTTACCATACTGTAAGTTGGCAGTGTTACTCTGTTTTATTGTGCACCTATGTTTGTTGGTTTTAGGCGGTGCCGAGCTCAACTCATACCCTCCCACATCAGCATTGGTTTTTTTGAGCCTGAATAGCCTGTCTTTATGGTTACTCAACAGTAGGTTAGCCTACGTGAGTGCCCTGATACTAAGACGTTTACACCGAAGAAAGCGCAAAGTGCTTAAATACATGGAAACCGTGAATCAACAGTGCTAATAAAAAGGCAGGTGAATAACAGCTAGCCAATTCCTTTATATGTAAAAGGGCGCGATTTGCGCCCTTTTCATTGGTTAAGGTGAATTAAAACTCACTGGGCGCCGGCGGCACATTCAGTGGTTTTTTCGGATTCGCTTTCAGCTCTTTTAACAGCTCTTCAACCGCACGCTCAATCGATGGGTCTTGGCCTTTGTAAATAAGCTCTGGGCGATCAATCACCTTAATATCAGGGGTGACTCCCTCATTTTCGATAATCCAATTGCCTTCGTTATCTAAAATACGGAAGGTCGCGGCAATCACTTGGCCGCCATCCACTAGGCTGGGATTACCCGAAATGCCAATGAGGCCGCCCCAGGTGCGGGTACCGATCAGTTTACCTAACCCTGCTTGACGGAAGTAATAGGGTAGGGCGTCACCGCCGGAGCTGGAATAGCCGTTGATCAGCATGGCTTTTGGTCCATCGTGCGCAAACTGCGGCGTTTTCGTCGGCTCGACACCACGGCGCTTCCAATAGTTCAGGGGCTTGCGAGCCAACCAGGTGATCATATGCTCGGGAATAAACCCACCGCCATTATAACGATCATCAATGATCATGGCGTCTTTGGTGGTTTGCGGCATGTAATTTTTAAACATGGCGCGGTTACCTTCATAATGGGTATTTGGCAAGTGCACGTAACCAATACGCCCGTCAGAGAGCTTATCAACATAAGCGGCGCGGGTGTTGACCCAATGCAAATAACGTAGCCCTTGCTCGCTGGCTACCGGCTCGACACTGACTTGCCATGCCCCCTTGCTACTGGGTTTGTCGTTAAGCACCAGCTCAACTTGCTCACCCTGAGTGTTCTCCAACAGCTCATAAAAGTTCGCTACTGTTTTTACCGAGCGACCATTAACGGCGATGATAAAATCGCCTTTGCTGGCTTTCACACCGGTGGTACCAAGCGGAGAGCGGAAGTTTTCGTGCCAGTTCTCGCCTTCGAAAATGTGCTCAATTTGCACATAGCCAGAGCGGTGGCTTGCTAGTTTGGCACCCAGTAGACCATGGTTTTTACGCTCGGCTTTGGGCATATCGCCGGATTGCACATAAATATGGCCGGCGTTAATTTCCCCGGCGATTTCACTGAGAACATAATCTAAATCAGCGCGGTGGGCCACGGCATTGGCCATGCCTTGGTACTTCTTAACAATGGCATCCCAGTCCTGACCGTGATGATTTTCATCGTAAAACCAATCGCGCAGGGTGCGCCAGCCTTCCACATACATTTGTTGCCACTCAAGCTGAGGGTCGATTTTCAGCATCATATTGGTTAAATCCAATTTTGTGGCGCTTAAATCTTGCTCTGGTTTAGGCGCAATAATGCTGTAGTCATCGCCAGCGCGCACCAACAGGTGTTCGCCATTTGCCGATACCGTATAGCTGCTAACGCCCTTAGCTACGGTTTTCAGCTCGCTATCGTGCTCGGTGCCAAGTAGTTGCAAGGCGCCGTTAGCCATCACCAGCACGCCACCGTCAACGCCATGCAGTGAGCGATAATCGCCCGAGGGCGCGTTTAGCGCGGTCACGCGTTGCATAAAGCCCGTGCTTTGCAGTTGGTTGCCATTGTCGGCATCGCTTTGCGCATCGTCGTCACTCACTATGGTGGTTTCGTCACTTTGCAATGCAACCAACGGCGTTATATCAGTGTTCACCGCCGCAGCGTAGATGCGTGTGGCGCGGTTAAACATGTAATCGAACTCGTAGCTGCTAAAGGCTAAGTTAAAGTCGCGCTCAGAGGTGAAATACAGGTAGTTGCCATCCGGTGAGAAAGTGGGGCTGTGCTCATTGGTCATCTCGTCGGTTAGGCGAGTTACGTCTTGCTCGTCGGTATTGTAATGCCATAACGAGCCGTAGCGGTTTTCATTGTTTTTAACATAGACAATGTCTTCGCTATTAGGTGACCACGTGTACTGACGAATACCCTCTTCATCATAGATACTAGTATCAATTTTATGCTGCTTGCCTGATTGCGTATCCAGCCACCATAACGTGTGGTTTTTATCGGCAAAAAGCAGCTTAGAGCTGTCGGGCGACCAGATGGGGGTAAAGCGCCAAATGGTGCCATTACTGGTCAGTTGCTTAACGGCGTTATTATCCGCGCGGTCCTGTAAATAAATTTCGTATTCACCGGATTCGTCGCTCATGTAGGCAATATAGCGGCCGTTGGGTGACCAACTGGCGTCTATTTCTCGACCTTTAGGGGTGTAGGAAAGGTTACGAGTTGGGCCTTTTTGAGCGGGGACGCTAAATAGCTCGCCTCGGGCGGTAAACAAGGCCCGTTTGCCATCATGAGACAGCGACATAGAGTCGATAAAGTCGCTCACATTTTTGCTGTAAGGCATGGCATATTGGCGCACGCCAGCCACATTAATGGTGAGTTTATTGCTTTGCTCGGTTTTGGGGTCGAAGCGATATAAATAACCCCCATTTTCGTACACCACCGCGTTGGGGCCAGCTGATGGCCACAGCACATCGAAGTCTTCATGGGTGGTGAGCTTTTTAGGCGCTTCGCCTTCGCGGTATTGATACAGGTTTAAGGTGTAGTCGCGATCGGAGACAAAGTAGATATTATCGCCCACCCAAGTTGGCTGCTGATCGGTGGCGCGATCTGTGGTCAGCTGCTTGGAACTGTTTTGTTCTAAATCATACACCCATACATCTTGGGCACGACCGCCGCGCGAGCGTTTCCAGGTACGAAATTCACGATCAATCGGGGTGTATACATATTTGCTGCCATCTGGGCTTAGCATGCCACCCCCGGTTTCAGGAATAGCTAGAGGCTGCTCTAGGCCACCATCGGCAGGCACCATGTATGGGCGGCCCATGCGTTTACCCCAAGGAGTCCGGTTAGCCCGAAATACCACATGTTTACCATCGGGTGTCCAATCAAGCACCCGGTAATCGAAACCACCACGCGGTGGCATAGGGCCAACATCGTTGTAATAGGTAAGCTGTTTAAGGCCAGAACCATCACGGTTAATGACGTAGATTTGTCGGCTGCCATTGTATTCGGCGGCAAAGGCGATCCGTTGGCCATCAGGGGAGAATTTAGGGAAAGTTTCAAAGCCGATATGATCGGTCAGGCGCTGGCTGGCACCGGTTTCGGTGTTTGCTACATACACATCGCCAGCGTAAATGAAGGTGACATGTTCGTTATGAATATCAGGAAAGCGCAATAAGCGTGTGTCTTCAGTTTCATAGGCTGACACCCACGGGGCCAGCGTTGCGGCCATGGCGAGTGCCAAGGTGGTTATTTTTCTCATCTTTGGTAACCCTTTTTTTAGAAGCTGTTACATCATAACAAGGGTACTTACAATTGCGACAGCGCTGCGATAAAAGGCTGTTACAAAATATGTCAGGTACTGAGCTTGGCGCAGATAAATGAAATAACATTAGGTAAACCCTAGTGCCTGTGTTAAGGTGCCCCTGTCTGATGAGTTCTACCCAGATTCGATATTTGCTTTTGTCCTTCAGTTCTTCGTGAGTCCTATCCAGTTAGTGTTCCACCCGAATTTAAGCACCAAGCCGTTCGTGTTAGCTAGTACTTAGTTTGGCATTACCGCGTCTGTTAACAGCGCACATTTATATTTAAAAGATTTTGGAGACACTATGTCTAATACAACTGGTACAGTTAAATGGTTCGACGAGAGCAAAGGTTTCGGTTTCATCACTCCTACTGATGGCGGCAAAGACGTATTCGTACATTTCCGCGCTATCGTTTCTGATGACGGCTACCGCACTTTGCAAGAAGGCCAAGAAGTTCAGTTTACTGTTGAACAAGGCGCTAAAGGCCCACAAGCTACACAAGTTACTGCTGTTTAATTACGGCGCTAATCTGTGATGCAATTGAGCGCATACGCTCACTTGCAATAAAAAATACCCGAGCCTGAGCTTGGGTATTTTTTTGTCTACCGCGTTCGCATTTCTACTGTTTTCTCATCGCCATAAGTTTCACTTAAGTTTCACATTTTATGTTAGCCGCACGAATTCTCTTTAATGCGATGACATGCTCAAATTATACATACGGCAATTTGCCCCCTTTATTTTATTCGTAACTACTTTAGCAGTAATTTTTGTGGCTACTCGGCTCGGTTTAATGCTCTGGCAACATGAGCGCTTGGAAGTAGGTCAGTGGGGGTTGGTATTACTAGGTGGTGTGCGTATTGACCTGAGCAGTATTGCTTATATAGCTCTGCCACTATTAATCATCAATGTGGTGTACTTGATGGCACCACGCAAATTGAAATACGTTTTATTTATTTTATTAAAGGCTTATGCGGCACTTACTATTGCGACAATTGTGTTGGTCGAAGCCGCAACACCAGCATTTATCTTGCAGTATGACGTTCGACCAAATCGATTATTCATAGAATATGTGCAATACCCCAAAGAGGTTCTATCCATGCTTGCGAATGGGCACTTTCTCGCGGCAGCAATCTCACTCATTCTGGCCTTGATTTTCGCCATTGCTACAATCCGTTATATACCACGTCCTTATTGCCAACATCAGTCTCGTCGCTTCAGCGTATTCGCAGTCTTAATCACGGTAGTTACGCTGGCGGTTTTAGCTCGAGGTACGTTTGCACATCGTCCTTTAAACCCTGCACTAGTTTATTTCTCTCAAGACGCTTTAGTGAATTCACTCATTTTGAACTCGTCATACAGTGTGGTTTTTGCAGCCAAAAATATGGCCTCGGAACGCAGCGCGCAGACCTTGTACGGGGCGATGGCTGAGGAGCAGGTTGTTAAGATAATGAAGTCATCCACTTTTCGTTCCTCAATGGGCGATGAGCATATCCCTACACTCACGGTTAATGCTCCTTACCACCAAGGTCAAAGTAAAAACGTGGTTATTATTTTAGAGGAAAGTCTGGGAGCGCGGTTTGTTGGCGCCTTGGGTGGTAAAGGATTAACCCCACAACTAGATAATTTATACGCTCAAGGATGGGGATTTCATAGCCTTTATGCAACAGGCACGCGCTCGGTGCGAGGCATTGAGGCGGTTATTAGTGGCTTTTTACCATCGCCTTCACGTTCAGTGGTGAAGCTATCAAAGTCCCAGAAGCAATTCTTTACCATTGCTCAGCTGCTTGCTAGGCACGGTTATATGACACAGTTCATTTATGGTGGCGAGAGCCACTTCGATAATATGAAAAGCTTCTTTCTAGGGAATGGGTTTCAGGATATTGTCGATATGAATGATATTGCCGAGCCTCAGTTTACGTCCTCTTGGGGGGTCAGTGACGAAGATTTATTTATTCAAGCAGATAAAGAACTCTCTTATTTAGCGCAGCAGCAACGACCTTTTTTTAGTCTTATTTTTACTTCTAGTAATCATGACCCCTTTGATATTCCAGAGAATAAAGTCGTCCTCGATGCGGTCGGTACCAATGAACATGTTAAGCGAGATTTGGCGATAAAATATGCCGATATGGCGCTTGGTCAATTCATTGAGCGTGCAAAACACAGTGAATATTGGCAGGATACTGTGTTTCTTATCGTTGCAGATCATGATGTTAGGGTGTATGGGCGTGAGCCAGTGCCAATTAAATCCTTTCATATTCCCGGCGTTATTCTCAATTCTCCTTTTGACGGCATTCAAGATGATCGGCTTGTCAGTCAAATAGACTTGCCAGTGACTTTACTATCCTTAGCAGGTATTGAAGCAGCAACGCCTATGACTGGGTTTGATCTTACAAAGCATTATCCAGTGGAAAGAGCGCTGATGCAGTATTACGACAACTTTGCATACTTAGAGAATGATAAAGCGGTGGTATTAATGCCTGGTCAAAGGGCTAGTTATTGGTCTTATAACAAAGCATCAAAAACGCAAACATCGTTATCAACGGGCAATAAGTTGGTCACTTTGAAAAATAAAGCGTTGGCCCATGCCTTATATAGCACGATGGCGTATCAAAAGCGCTTATATCAACTGCCACAACCTAAGTAATGAATTACCACACCATGATAAAACGAGAGAAGGTTGACTATGCGCTTTGACAACACCAAAAAGCCAAAAGGGTTCAAGCGAATCGTCTTCGCATTGCGACACTCGTTAAGGGCTCTTTCTTGGTTAATAAAAAACGAATCAGCATTTAAGCAAGAGGTGACATTACTACTCGTATCGTTAGTCGCGCTTGGTGTGTTACAAGCCGATATATATCAATGGATAGCTGTGATTGGGGCTACACTTTTTGTGATGTTTGCTGAAATATTAAATACCGCAATTGAAGTGATCGTCGATAGAGTAGGGTTAGATATTCATCCTTTATCTGGACGGGCAAAAGATTTAGGGTCGGCCGCTGTTCTCGTGGCATTAATCATCTATGCGCTCGTTTGGGTAGCTGTCATTACTGCGTTTTAGAGCTGGCTTCGACGCTATGACGTTTGACGTGAGCGAGCAACAGCGGGAAAAAGTGTAAAAACACCGCCTCAAACTGCTCAAAATGTTGCTCAATATCGTTAATGCTGCCAGCAAATTCATTGTTAAAGCGGATACGTTTGGCAATGTTATCCAGCGCCAAAGCCACCCCGTCTAAGTGGGCATAGGTGCTAAACCAGTCTTGGTCGCTCATACGCGCAACCACCTGTTGCATGGCTTGGGGCATATGCGACTGACGCCTTAGTAGCAGCGTGTAAGCGTGATTGCGAAAGTTAGCAAACTCCGTGCTACTGAAGCGCGACCAATGGCGAATAAGAAAGTGATCGAACAACACATCTAATGCCACTCCGGCAAAGCGGCGGCGCTGAGGTGAGAACAACTGCTTGGCCTGCCTGACCTGCTCATTGTTATCGGTGAACTTATCCACCAATAAATGATTTTGTAATCCCAAATACACAGGCCGAGGCAATTGCTCGGTACTAACACCACGGCGAAAGTCGCCAAGCAGATTACCAAAGTGGGAATCCGCTGTGTTTTGGGCCAAAAATAAATGCGCGAGGTAATTCATGACGGCTAAGTGTTCACAGGTTACATGCATTTAGTGTAAAGCATGAGCAAGGCTTAGGTGAAGTAAGTTGTGCCTGCTTAGGCGAGGGCTAAAAGGCAATGAAGCGTATAGTGAAACAGCTTAATGTGTGCCGCGAGGTTCAGAAATAGTGTTTTAATAGACCTTAAATTGTTACCTTTAGTTGGTAAGAGGGCTCCCTTGAGCAATTATTGTAATCTCATCTTTACTTACATCCGTATACTTACTGGCCATCAGCCTCGTCTCCTTTTTTATTAAACATTAATTTGATAAATACGCTCGAATTGCTATTTGTTCCAATGCCGAAATAGGTCTCAGGCTTGCTGTTGGGAACAAATGTAATGAAATGCTTGTACTGTGTGTCAATCGCACCAAGCTCATAATAGAAATTGCCAATATCCCTTTTTACAATGCCAGAGCTTTCAACTGTGGCAAGAAACTCGCGGCGCAGCTCTATATAGTCGTTTGTAATACTTGGCTCGGGTGATTGAGTTGCACTGTAAAGCTGATTGAAGGTCAGGCGCTCGCCGTCAACAGTCATCTCATCATCAAGCATCTCTTTGTTTGTATATGAGCTGATTTCAATATTGATGCCCTCGCCGGTAAGGCGATAAGCATTGCCGGATGTTTTACACTCCAAAGGCATCAGAGGTTTGGCAATTTCATAAATAAGCTTATCTTTGCCGATAAAGTCACACTTTTGCGCAGCCAGAGAAGCGCTACATGGAAAGATAAATGGTAGGACAAAAAGTATCTTCTTCATCAATTTCCCTATTAACGAGTGATTTTCCTATAAGTATGACAATCTATGTTCAGGGAATAAACACTAAGCGCAATTTTTGCAAGGAAATGCTCACTGGAGCCTTAAATTGCGAGGTAACTAATTGTAGCTAAGTGTTAGTGGGCCATGTACATTAAGGGTAAAGCATGAGCTAGACATGGCGAACAACTTTTGAATGCATGAACTCATAGACAAAAACATGCAGTGATCTTCAAACTCACCCCTGTTTACTCACACTTTATGCTCTGTACGAGTGAAACGAGCGTGACTGAATATTTGCGTTGCAGCCAACAATCAGCCATTGTCGGATGGTAAATGCGTGGCAATAAACTCATTTAGTTGCTGTTTTAATAGCTGGGCACGGCGGCTGAGTAATCGGCCACTGGGCCATAGTGCATAAATTGTGCGCGGCTCAGAGCGCCAATTTGGGGCGATGCATTTTAGTTCATTGCGCTGTAGCTCATCGATAATTTCAAAGCGGGGCAGCAGCGCTGCGCCTTGGCCATCACAAGCCAAATACTTTACAAAACTGGTATCGTTAAATTGATGCATAAAACGTGGCACAAACTTATGGCGGCGTTTCGAGGGAAGGTGCGTTAATTGCCAGCTTTTACGCAGCGTAGTGCCAATTAAAGGCAAGGTACGCAGCTGCTCTAAGGTGTTTACCTCCTCACATTTTTGCCGTTGCATAAATTCAGGGCTTGCGACCAGTAAGGTGTCACTTTCACCTAAGCGTTGTTGCATAAACGCGCTATCGTGTTGGGGGCCAATGCGTATTGCCATATCCGCTTGGGTGTTGACCATATCCTGCTTATCATTGCTGAGTTCCAACTGCAGAGCAATTTGTGGGTAGGTGCGAGTAAAACGCAGCCAAAACGGCTTTAAAAAACCGTGGCTGAAGTTCATCGGCGCCAATACCTTTAGTTGTCCTGTTAGCGAGGCGTTGGCCTCGTTAAGACGGTGCTCAGTGTGCTCAAATTGCGCCACCAAATCGACATAGGCATGGTAGTAAACCTCGCCTTGTTGTGTCAGTTGGCAATGACGGGCACTGCGGTTTAGTAGTTTGCAATTAAGGTGCTGCTCCAAGCGTTGTAAACGCCGAGTGACGTTGGCTGGCGGCAGCGATAAAAGCTGAGCGGCGGCGCCTAATCCGCCTTGTTGAGCAATATGAACAAATACACGAATATCATCAAGCATAATTTCATAAATGAAATTTAAAGTTGTTTATTTCAGTGTATAGGTTATTAGTGAAATTGAATATGCTACTGCCAATATCTTTTGGGAGTCGCATATGAATACAGACATGTTGTTATCGGCGCTTATTGTCGGAGTGGTCGCCACTGCTTTGCTTGATGCCTGGGCATGGCTATTAAAATCAACCCTGCAAGTGCCTTCATTGCGCTTGTGTGTGCTCGGGCGCTGGCTACTGCACATGCCCGAGCAGGGCATGGTGCAACACCATGTTGCGCAACAACCAAGGCATCGTGGTGAATGTGCATTGGGCTGGAGCGTGCATTACGCTATTGGAATACTCTTTGCCTTAGGGTATTTTCTTATGTTGCAGTGGCTGCAGCGCCCACCCAGTCTAATGATTGCTATTGCCTACGCCTTAGCCACGGTGGTATTTGCATTTTTTGTAATGCAGCCGGGCATGGGCGCAGGCCTAGCCGCGCGCCACACCCTCAAGCCCTGGCGGGCACGGGGTAAAAGCATGCTGAGCCATGGAATTTTTGGTGTCGGCCTACACATTGGCAGTCTAATTGTGAGTAATTGAGAGTGTACTATGAATCCTGAATATTGGTTACAACGTTGGCAGCAAGGGGATATTGGCTTTGATCAACAAGAGCCCAATAGCAACCTAGTGGCGTTTTTCCCCACCCTGACACTGACTCCAGGCGCGCGAGTGTTTGTGCCATTGTGTGGTAAAAGTATTGATGTGCAGTGGCTGTTGCAACAAGGGCACGCTGTGGTTGCGGTGGAGCTCAGTGAAGACGCTGTGCGGGCGTTGTTTCAAGCGCTTCAGCTCACCCCAGATATCTCTCAGCAGGGTGAGCACCGATGTTATCAGGCGGGCAACCTCTGCGTGTATGTGGGTGATGTGTTTGCGCTTGAACGAGCACAATTAGAGGGAGTGACGGCTATCTACGATCGCGGCGCACTGGTCGCTTTAGATGCGCCTCTGCGCATGCGTTACAGCGCCAAGCTAAAAGAGCTGTGCCCTCAGGCGCAGCAGCTTGTGGTTACTGTGGAGTACCCTCAGCCCGAGCCGCAAAGTACACCGCAATCGGTTCCAGCAGATGAATTACAGCAACTTTATGGCGACCATTATCGCCTTGATTGCCTTAACCGAGCGGCCATGCCCGAGGGCATAAAAGGGTTTACCCCGGCGTTTAATAGTACCTGGCATCTCAGCATTGCAGGCTAGGCAGGGCGCGCCTGTATTTGCGGTAAGTGGTAGCCATGCGCTTGCTCCTTAAATAACAGCTTTCAGTCGCCATGGCGCAGGCCATGAAAGGGGCTATAGCCACTATACTCGTTACACTTTTTAGGCGCGGCGCTTGGGTGCACCGCACACTTGATTACTGGCTTGTGAGCCAGTGCATAAAACCTTGCATATCGGCTTTGTTGGCAAACTCAATGTAGCTTTTTCCTTGATGGTGGCGAATCGCCATCGCATGTTTGTTCACGGAAATAGCATGGATAGGTAGCGCAATATCAATACGCTGATTTTGATATAAATAGGACATAATAAAACTCTTTTTATTTGGGCGCCTTGGGCGCAAAAAATAAGCCTTATTATCGTCTGGAAATGGCCGCGTTGTTAACACGGAGCAGGCTCTGGCTTTTACTTGCAACAGATAAAGGCATTGAGCTTATAAATCTCTGGTCAGACTTTTAAGGCTTGTATTGTGGCGATGGAACTGACTGGATCAAGGAAAGGCATCACGATGACACTGTGGTGTCGGGTTTGCTTGGTGAGATAATGCAAACAAGCCGCCACTATAAGGCAGTTGATTGTGCAAAGCAAGTAAATAATCACTTACTTTGCAAATGTTGAAGACAAAGCCCGCGCCGCAAAGCGCCTAGCGGGCTTGAAGTGTGTTTAACGTAACACCACCAGCGGGATATCTAAGGTTTCCAGCATCCGTAGGGTATTGCTACCAACAAAAAGTTGCCGCAGTTTCGAGTGCGCGAAAGCGCCCATAACCATCAACTCGATATCATTGGCTTGTTTATAGGCCATCAGCGAGTCGTAAATAGGGCCTTCAAGCAGCTCAGCTTTGACATCAAACCCTTGCTCTTGCAAACGTTGCGTGGCTAGCTTTAGCTTTGGTGCTAAGTCACGTTCTTTATTTTTTACCGCCACCAAGTGGCAGGGGATGCCATGTAAAAGGCCCCCGTCGATAACCTTTTGCAGTGCCTTGTCGGCGGTGGCGCGGCCATCATAGGCAATCATAAATGACTTTGGTGCTGAGAACTGCTTTGGCACCAATAGTACCGGCGCGCTGGCCTGGCGTAGCAAGGTCTCAATGTGTGAGCCCAATGCTTTGAAGTTATCTTCATGGTTTTCACCACAGCGGCCAATAACGATTAACCGTGACATGTCACTGAGATCAATAATGGCCTCGACCACATCACCGTGGCGTTGGCGCGTTTCTACTTGCTCAACGTTAGCCTGTTTGGCTTGTGTGGCCAAGTCTTCGAGTAGCTGCTGCCCCAACTCCAACGCCATTTTGCCGCGCTTTTCATCGAGCTCTGTCATCTCATTGAGTAACGATGAGCGGGCTCCGAGACCGATTGCACCGCTAAGGTCGTCCGCGCCGTGTTGCTGTTGGCGCTCAATGGTGTGTAAAAAACACAGCGGATGTTGCAGCTTATTCGCTGACCATATAGCGGCGTCAGTGACCGCTTGGGTGATTGCTGAGCCATCCACGCAGGTAATTATTTTCTTCATAGTATGCTCCTAATGTCCGCCCATGAGCTTATCCACTTCTTTGGGGTCGTTGTGAACGCCAAATTTGTCTACTACGGTTTCGGTGGCTTCGTTCATTCCGATAACACTGACCTCTGCGCCTTCACGGCGATATTTTATGACTACCTTATCTAACGCAGCCACGGCTGTCACATCCCAAAAGTGAGCATGAGTTAAATCAATAATCACTTTGGGGGCCGCTTCTTTAAAGTCAAAAGCAGCAATAAATTGCTCTGCCGAGGCGAAAAATACTTGCCCTTTGACGGTGTAGGTTACGCTATGCTGCTGTTCATTATGGCTTGTTGTAACCGCCATAAAGCGACCAATGCGATTGGCGAAAAACAGCGTGGCGAGTAACACCCCAACGAGCACTCCCAAGGCGAGGTTATGGGTGGCAACGACCACGATAACGGTGCTGATCATCACTACATTAGTCGATAATGGATGGGTGCGTAAGTCGCGAATAGACGACCACGAGAAAGTACCAATCGACACCATTATCATCACTGCCACCAACGCCGCCATGGGGATTTGTTTTAGCCATTGATCGAGAAACACCACCATGATCAATAAAAAGCTGCCAGCAACAAAAGTAGAAAGCCGACCACGACCGCCGGATTTAACATTAATAATAGATTGCCCAATCATGGCACACCCGGCCATACCGCCGAACAAGCCAGCTCCAATATTGGCTATACCTTGGCCTTTACATTCGCGGTTACGATCGCTTGGGGTATCGGTCAAATCGTCGACGATAGTGGCGGTCATCATCGATTCCAGTAAGCCCACTACGGCAAGACCGACAGAGTAGGGGAAGATAATATTAAGGGTCTCAAGGTTCAAAGGCACATCCGGCCACAAAAATACCGGGAGGGTGTCTGGCAGCTCACCCATATCACCGACAGTGCGAATATCTAAGCCCAGAACCATGGCAACAATGGTCATCGATACGATGCATACCAGCGGTGAGGGGATCACTTTGCCGACCACAGGGACATAGGGGAATAAATAGATAATAGCTAAGCCCGCAGCGGTCATCGCATACACATGCCAGGTGACATTAGTGAGCTCCGGCAGTTGTGCCATAAATATCAATATCGCCAAGGCATTGACGAAGCCGGTGACCACCGAACGAGAAACGAACCGCATTAGCTCACCGAGGCGCAGTGCGCCAGCAATGATTTGCAGCACCCCAGTGAGTAGGGTCGCGGCCAGTAAGTACTCTAAGCCGTGCTCTTTAACGAGTGTGACCATCAGCAGCGCCATGGCACCGGTGGCTGCCGAAATCATCCCCGGACGACCACCAACAAAGGCGATTACCACGGCGATACAAAAAGAGGCGTATAACCCCACCTTAGGGTCAACCCCGGCGATAATGGAAAAAGCAATGGCTTCGGGCACCAGTGCAAGCGCCACTACGATTCCAGCAAGCACATCGCCGCGAATATTAGAAAACCAGTCTTGTTTTACGTGTTCAAACATAGAGATAACCTAACGCGTTACTAGTTGGCGCCCTCGGGTAAGCTACAAACGCTGAAAAGCTCAGCGTCACAGCCTCGATAACATGGCACGAACTATTCTTTACCCCAATGGGCAATGATTGTGTTATTGAGTGTGTTCGCATACTGCGCGCACAATAAAGGTTGCGGCACTAAGTGTAGTGCACAAAAGGAAGGAAAAAGCCTAGGGCGGCGTAAATGTCACAATAACGCTCCAAATACTTAATTATTTTTTTAGGCTACACGGTTAGCGTATTAAAAACAATCGCCTAGCGATGATGTGCGCACTTAATAACAGCAGCTTTGCTCGGTCTATATGGGCTCAGATCAACTTATTGTTGGAAACTTTACTCAATTAGGGTGCTCATCTCGCAGTTTGTCCCTGTTCTGCTATATTTTATTTGCAATTAAATAAATCGTACAAATGTTAGTAAGGAAACATCATGAAAAAATACCTAGGGGCGGCTGTGTTAGCGCTAAGTACTTTCACCTTAAGTGCAAAGGATGATCCCAATGTGCTTGCCATTATGGTGGATGATGTGGCGCAAGTTTCATTAAGTGCTTATTCCCATGGAATGACCTATAACACCCCAAATATTGACCGTATTGCCAACGAAGGGGCGCTATTTACCGACCATTATGCCCAGCCCAGTTGTACCGCTGGACGAGCTGCCTTTTTAATGGGGCAACTGCCAGTACGTACAGGTTTAACGACGGTTGGTCAGCCAGGAAATCCATTAGGGATTAAAGAGGCCGACCCAACTCTGGCTGAGTTTCTAAAACAGCGCGGCTATATGACGGCGCAGTATGGTAAGAATCACTTAGGTGATTTGGACGAGCACTTACCCACTCGTCATGGCTTTGATGAGTTTTACGGCAACCTCTATCACCTCAATGTGTCGGAAGAGCCTGAACAAGAGGATTACCCAAAAAGCAAAGAGTTTAAGAACAAGTTTGGACCGCGCGGGGTGATTGAGGCGTTTGCCGATGGTCGTATTGTCGATACCGGCCCGTTGACGCGTAAGCGTATGGAAACCTTTGATGAGGAAGTGTTAGCCAAATCATTGGATTTTATGGAGCGAGCGGTGGCCGCCGATAAACCGTTTTTTATTTGGCATGCCCCTAGTCGTATGCATGTCTACACTCACCTCAAACCTGAAAGCCGCCATTTAGCAACTCATATTAGCTCCGAAGAAGACGTATTTGGCAGTGGCTTATTGGAGCATGATGGCCATGTTGGTCAGTTATTGGATAAGCTGGATGAGTTGAAAGTCGCTGATAATACAATTGTTATTTACACCACCGACAATGGCCCTGAGCAGAGTTCTTGGCCGGACGCCGGCACCACCAAGTTCAGAGGTGAAAAAATGACGACATGGGAGGGGGGAGTGCGCGTGCCATTTTTAGTGCGATGGCCCAAGGAAATTCCCGCTGGTTTAAAACTCAATGGTATTTCTTCGCATGAGGACGTGTTCCCGACCTTAGCCGCAGCCGTCGGTGAGGATGATTTACGTACCGAGATGGAAAAAGAGTTCAATGTTTATATCGACGGTGAGAACAATCTGGATTATTGGCGTGGTGAGGCTAATGAGTCTGCGCGCAATCACTTCTTTTATTACTATGAATCACAACTAACGGCTATTCGCGTTGGCCCATGGAAAATGCACTTTGCTTCAAAACCCGGTGGCCGCTACTACGAAGATTTAGTGACTCATACCATGCCGAAGTTGTTTAATCTGCGCAAAGACCCTATGGAGCATTATGATGGCGTGACAGGCTTTCACCAAATCATGAAAAAAAGCTGGGTATTCCAACCAGCCATTGCCCTGTTGACCAAACACATCAAGAGCTTTGAAAAATTCCCGCCGCGCCAAGAAGCTGCTTCACTAAATATTAATGAGGCAATTAAAAAGGCGAAATCGGCATCGCATAACCGTTAAGCGCGTGTAACCAGAGTGAGGTTGCTCACTCTGGTTGCGCTGTTACTGGTTTTGCAATTGCTGCATCATCGCGAGCTTCTCGACCATGGCCGCTATCTGTGGGTTATCTGGCAGCAATTGCTGCAGTTGCTGGGCATAGCGATAGGCTTGGCGATACTGCTTTTGCTGTGCATGCAATTGCATCAAGCTATAGCTGATATCAGGGTTGGCTGGTGTAAGTGCAAATGCGTTGTTTAGTTGCACAAGCGCCTCTTGGTGCTGCCCTCTATCTTGCAGAAGTAGCGCATAGGTATACACATAATCACCATTGTCACTTTGTGCTGCGCGCGCTAAATGGGAGAGTGCTTGCTGCTTTTGTCCTGAGCGCACTAAGCTCATGGCCAAAGCGTAGTGCAGCGCAGAGGCATTTTTATTAACACTGAGCCCTTGCTTAATCGTAGTACGGGCCTTTTGCTCTTGCGATAGTGCACGGTAAAGGTCGGCCAGATTGACATAAGCCGGAATAAAAATGGGTTCCACTGCGATGGCAGCTAAGTAATGTTGCTCAGCCTGCTGATGCTCGCCCAATGAGCGTGCCAAGTTTCCAAGATTAGTATGGCTGTAGCCGCGCTCAGCTTGATAATGCTGCATTTGACGATAGTCCTTTAGTGCATCTTCAAGCTCAAGACGCTGCTTATCACTTAATTGAGTCGCAAAGGGAGCCGTGAGCATTTCAGCTAAGGCTCGCCCTGCTTCCGCGCGAATGGGCAGGCGAGGATCTGTGAGCAAAGGCTGTAACATACGATAGCGCTCGGCAATGGCAAAGTTGCGCGCACCGGCTATGGCTCCTTGGCGTTTTAAAGGCTCGTCGTCCCGCACCGCGCGAACAATTGCGACTACGGCATTTCTATCTGGCTGATCTGCCATGCGAGCCAATGCTGAAGCGCGGACGATATTTGGGTAACTCTTATCCTGCGCTATTTTTGTCAGCATGGCGGATGCACTCGGCAAGTTATTGTCTGCAGCATAAAAGGCCTCGGAGAAGTGCGGCGTGCCCAAGTAATTTGAGTTCGGGTGCCAGCGCTTTATGTGCGACGTTGCCCATTGCGGCGTTTTATCTTGATGGCAACCGTTACAGGCGTTGGGAGCGTGTGTTTTCGCCGTTAAATCGGGACGTGGTACGCGAAAACTGTGATCGCGACGTGCATCCACCTGCATAAAAGTAGTCGCTGGCATGTGGCAATCGACACACTGACTGCCCTCAGTGTCGTGTTTGTGGCCATGATGTTTGGCGGTATCAAAAACTTCGGCAGTATGGCACTGGGTACAGGTTTGATTTCTTGGCAGAGTTAATTTGCCACTGTGCGGGTTATGACAGTTCGCACACGTGACACCCGCTTGGTGCATTTTACTTTGCACAAATGAGCCCCAAACATAGTTCTCATCCCATATCTGACCATCAACATGGTACAGCTCAGGTTCCAGCAGCGCTGGTTGAAAACTGTCCATAAAACTATGCGGACCTTGGCGGTCGGCCACTTGCGAGCGTCGCGCATGGCAAGTGGCACACACTGCAACTTGAGAGCTGGGACGCAGTGGACTGGCCGCTTTCATACTGCCATCTTGCTGGCGCTTAAACAGCGGCGTTTTTACACCGATAGTGTGTTCATAGCCTTTATCGTTAATGGTTTTGTCGCCCTTTGCCCATGCCAAGTGCGCCTGACTATCGCCATGACAGGACGCGCAGCCGACATTAATAGCGCTGTAGCGCGAGTCGAATTGTTGCTGTTTTGCTAAATAACGTTTCTCAAAATCACTGGAGTGGCAATCAGCGCACATATGATTCCAGTTTTGCCCTTTTTGGCTGTAATGGAATTCGTCGTGGGGCTGCTGTTCAGGGTGAAGAACAAACCAACGCTGGCCTCCTTGTGCCTTTGGGCGACTATCCCAAGCGAATGGAAAAAACTGTAGTTGGCCATTGTCTGACGCAAACATGTATTGTTGTAAAGGGAAGTGACCGAAGGTGTGAGTCACCTCAATATCACGCATTCGCCCTTGTAAGTCAGGCATGGAGATAATTAATTGCGCATTG
Organism: Pseudoalteromonas sp. CNAT2-18.1; assembly: GCF_022347865.1. Lineage (NCBI taxonomy): Bacteria > Pseudomonadati > Pseudomonadota > Gammaproteobacteria > Alteromonadales > Pseudoalteromonadaceae > Pseudoalteromonas > Pseudoalteromonas sp. CNAT2-18.1. The sequence continues at coordinate 371,125 of NZ_JAKRFR010000001.1, forward strand.
CGTTGCTTAAAGATCGCTTGTTGGTTTTGAAACGCCAATGTGCGGTTATCGAATGCCCCTAGGGCGGTCTCTTTGCTGGCTAGCGCCATCGCGTTGGCATGATCTGATTGCTGCCAATCCATGACCTGTTGTTGATGGCAGGTGGCGCACTGCCTAGGGTCGGCAAAAGCGAGTGTAGTAAACAGCACCAAGGCAACGCCAACGATCCTCCAACTGCCTAATTTGCTCAAATCCATTGCTACATTCACTACATTGATAATTTAACTTGTTTATAACAGTTTATTTGCTGCGCAGTAAAGCACAGCATTTTTGCACTAAGTATTTGTTACTAAAGCTGATAGTTAAACTCTAAGCGATGATCGCCAGCAAAAAAGTCAGTGTTTTCATTCCAATTAGCAAAGTAGCGCAGGTTCATACGCGGGGTGAGCTGATAGCTGAGGGCGAACTCATGGGTGAGTAGGGTGCTTTCTTGGGCGCCATAGTAGTTATCTCTGTATTGACTGGAGCCGGTTAGCGTAGTTAACCAAAAAGGGTTGTAGTTTACCCAAATGTTTTCGGTGATGGCCCATTTAGAGTACATACCTAACAATCCATAACTGCCCATGAGCGCGTAGCCGTCATCAATGCCGCCATCGCTTTGCACTCGGTCTTTACCCACAGAGAGCCCCACCCCGGCGAGCGGGTAGAAGCTAAAAGCTCCGTGAGCAGGCAATGCTTGAATAAAGCTGTAAGAGATATCAGCGCTTTCATCAGCAACCAAACTGCCGCGAAAGTTGTAATTAATATCGAGCTGCTGCGCTTGACCTTTGGGGAGCGTAACATTGAAGTTGCGAAAACGAAATGAGTCGAGTGACTGTGACGTACGCGTATCAGAGCGCCAACCTAGAGTATCGCCTAACAGGCCTTTAGCCTCGATGATATTCATCGCGGCGGTTTGTTCATTGCCAGTATCGTAAGACTGACCGACTTTAAAATTGACTCCTTTGTCGGTAACGCCAACACCGGCTTGGGTATACACTGCCAAGGGATCAGACATATCCTGGACTTCATCGTCATTGGCGAGAACCAGCATGGGAGTGAGCAATAATAAAAAAATGAGGGGTTTCATGATTATCCTTAACAAAGCAGTCCACAATAAGCGCGAGAGTGAGTCTTCCCACAAATGCTAAAAAGTATAGCTTAGGCCCTAAAAAGTTCCTGCAAAGGATACGTTTTATTTGACCGAGATCAGAGTGCTAGCACAACCAGAATGCTTCTCATCATTTGATAGCCGCTTGGCTTGGTTTTGAATAATCCACTAATAGCTCAACAACGTCGATGGCTTCGTTTTGTTGCAGTTGCATCATCTCAGCGGCTAAATCAATTTTATTTATGGGGGTTAAGCGGTAGTTATTCCCAGAGAGGCTGTTTATTTTATATCGAGCGCGCAGCATGTCAGCGGGTAAAGCTTGGCTGGTCACAACAATATCGCCCACTACCGTGCCATATTCACCTGTCGATACGTTGAATACCTTGTTTCCAGCTTGCAAGCGAGGGGTTTGCCAGCGAATCTTATCGCCGTTGTTGTTTAGCGTGTAAACAGCAGGTGTGCTTTTTTGTGCAGTGGCAGAAGTCGGCGTCTGAGGCATGCAACTGGTTAGCAATAGCGCGCTGAGTAGGAGATAAATTGATCGCATTATTACTCCGAATGTGTATTAGTAATATGGTCTACCTTTAAGGTAGCTCCGATATAACCGCGAACGCAAGGTGACTTATGGCTCAATCTCAACAATGCAGTAACTCTTTTAAATTAACGCGAACGGCTTCAAGCGTTGCAGTTACCACTGCATTGAGCGCTGCTTTATTTGGTATGCCGCTAACGCTGCATAGCGCGCCACAACAGGCTGGCCAAGACCATTACCAAGCGGTGGCCAAGGCCGCAGCGCCGCTGGCCGTGGCGCAACGAAAGCTAGCACAGCAACCAACGGCCAGTGGCCATCAATCTCATTTTGATAATACCTTAGAGCGCGCTACCTTCGTGTGGGGTCAAGCTAAGGCGGCACCTGGCACTGCCCAAGTCACAGATTTAAAAACCCGTGCACACACACATATGCAACGGCTCAGCGGCATCAGTGCGCTCAAATCATCTCAGGTGGATGTGCGCCTCAATGACTGGCATGACATAGGTACTGGCGCTATCGTGGCGCGTTATCAGCAATTTGTGCAAGGTATTGAAGTATTTAATCGCCGCTACAGCGTTATGCTCAACCGTCAAGGTAGCCTCGTCGCTGGCGCCGGATATTTTGCTGATGTACCGCAAAGCGCGCAGAACTTTACCGCCCTTGGCGCATTTTCGTCTGAGCAGGAGGCAGCGCTTAGAGCTATTGCCGAGCTCAGTGATGTGCCGGTACAGCTCGATGCACGCCGTATTCGCCAAGGCTATAACCATTTTGAAGTACGCAGTGCCAGCGACCAGCAACAATTTGACAATGTGCGTGTGAAGGCGGTGTTTTATCCACTTGCCGATGAGTTGAAAGCAGCCCATTACGTTGAAGTGGAACGCAAACGCAGCGACTCACTGGAGAGTGATTACTTTGCTTATGTGATTGCCAGCGACACCGGTAAAGTGCTGTTTAAAAACAATTTGCACAGTCATGCCACGGAGTATAACTACCGAGTTTACGCTGATGTGCAAAGCGGTTATCCCCTAGAGGGGCCGCATGGTGATGTGATCCCCGCCGATGGACCGAATCAAACCGACGAAACTACTATTCTAGCTGCACCGCTGGTTAATATTGCCTATTACTCGGCGATTTCAACCCAAGACCCATGGCTTGGCGAGAGTGCCACCCGCACCGAGGGTAACAACGTTTTTGCTTATGCAGATATCAATGCTCCCCAAGGTTTTACCTCCGGCGATGTGAGTGCCGAGACGACTTCGGCGTTCACCTTTGACTACCCCATTGATCCGGAATTAGCTCCGACTGCTGAAGGCAACGTAAAAGCGGCGGTGGTGAACCTTTTTTACATGAATAACTTTTTGCATGACTTTTTTTACGACTACGGCTTTGATGAGACGGCAGGTGTTGCTCAACAAGATAATTATGGCCGAGGCGGCGCTGCTGGTGACCCGATAGAGGCACAGGCACAAGATTACAGTGGTTTGAATAACGCCAATATGGCCACCCCTGCAGATGGCGCCAGCCCAAGAATGCAAATGTATTTGTATAACTCCAAAGACGCCCAAGTCGGCCAGGACTTTGGTGTTATCGGGCCGACAGGAATAGGTACCTTGAGCTCATCGCAGCGCTCGGCCTTTGGCCCTTTAGAATTTGATATCACTGGCGAGCTTGCGCGCTTTAACGATGGCAACGATGTTGATTCAGGCAGTGTGTTTGATGGGTGCGAGGCCGCTGCTGACCCCAGCACCTTGGCGAGTAAAATCGCTATTATTGAGCGTGGCAGTTGTAACTTCACGGTGAAGGTTAAAAACGCACAAGATGCTGGCGCATTAGGCGCTATTGTCACTAACAATGTCAATGATGGCACCCCCGCCCCCATGGGCGGTGAGGACGCCACCGTCACCATTGGCAATATGGGCCTCAGCTTCGATGATGGCCAACAGTTGTATAATGCCATGCTGTTGGGCTCGGTCACGGTGCGAATGTTTAATACCAACCCGCTCAAAGATGGCACCTTTGATAACGGTATAATCGCTCATGAGTGGGGTCATTACATCAGTAACCGGTTGATTGGCAACGGCTCAGGGCTGGGTAACTTCCAAGGTCGTGCTATGGGCGAGGGTTGGGCAGATTTTCATTCACTCCTGTTTATTGCTAAAGCCAGTGATGCGCAAATTGCCGGTAATAGCGATTTTACCAAGCCTTATGCTACCGGCACCTTTGTAGAGGATTTTTACTTTGGTATTCGTCGTGTTCCTTATACGCCGAATCAAGATATCAACCCACTGAACTTTAGGCATATCACTGAAGGTGCAGGTGGTGACGTTGGTTTACCACCTACCAGTGTCGCCTCACCTCATGCGCCGGGTGAGCTATGGGCGTCTGTGCTGTGGGATAGCTATGTGGCGTTGATTAATGAACATGGCTTTAGCGAGGCCCAACAACGCATGGCGCGCTATCTCGTTTCCGGGTATAAAATGACCCCGGTCTCTCCGCTTTACACCGAAGCACGAGATGCTTTATTAGCGGCCATTGCCGCAGAGGACGTCGACGACTATCGCCTCGCACTGAATGCCTTTGCCAACCGTGGGATGGGGCTGGGTGCGCAATCGCCTGAGCGTTTCAGTACTACTTTAGATGGCGTGGTCGAGTCCTATGAAACACAAGCGTCAGCATTTAGTGCCGAGCAAATAACGCTCGACCCCGAAGGAGTGAGCTTCTGTAGCGCCGATGGCTACCTTGATATTGGTGAAACCGGTACGCTGACGGTGCAAATTAGTAATACCGGAAGTGAAACGCTTAATAACATTCCTGTGCAATTTAGCGTGCTATCGCAGCAAGATGTAACCCTAGGCAATGGCGGTGAGAGTGAAGTGGTGAGCATTGAGCCCTTTGCCAGCGCTCAAAGCACGCCCATCAATGTGAGCTTAAATGATGCTGATATCGCCTCGCCTTTGCAGCTTCAGGTTAGCTTCCCTGACGATGGTGAGAGTGTGCAACGTCCCGAACCTATCACCCAGACGTTTACAGTAAATATTGCCTTTGCGGATGCGCCTCTCACCGATGCCAGTCAAAGTGACGACATGGAATTAGCGGCATTGAGTAAAGAGAACTTAGCGCTTTCTTTGCTCAAAGACACGGTGGGTTCTGAGCAAACATTAAGCTTTGATAGTTCAGATATCATCGACACCTTTGAACAAGGAGGTGTGCAACTGGGCGAGCAAAGCTTATTTTTACGCAACAATAGCTTCGAGTCTGATGTGGCTCTGACTACGCGAGCGTTTACGGTTGCTGAAGAGCAAGACTTTAGCGTCTCTTTTTGGCACTTTTATGCCCTAGAAGAGTTTTGGGATGGCGCGGTCGTTGAAGTGAACATCAATGATCAAGGTTGGCAAGATGTCACCGAGGCGGGAGGGCAGTTCGCTGTCGGCTATAATGGACAACTCAACCAGAACCCGGCTCAGTCGCTGCAACAGCGTCCTGTGTTTACTGGGCGCAATAGCACCGACAGCGTGTTTGGCAATATGGAAACCATTGATTTTGGCCAGCAACTGGCAGGTGAGCAAGTGCAATTGCGTTTTCGTATCAGCTCCGATGGCAGCGTAGAAGATACCGGTTGGTGGATAGACAATGTCAGTATTGCGGGGATCAGCTCTGAGGTGTTTTATCAGGTTGTACCCGGCGACGTGGAAGGGTGTGATAATCGTCCTCCTGTTATTGCGCAGATACCAGCGCAAAGTGTTGATGAGGGAGAGCAGGTCAGTATCAGCGCTGATGCGCAAGATGCTGACGGTGATACCTTGAGCTATCAATGGCAACAAACTGCTGGGCCTGACGTGACTCTCAGCGCAGCTAACACGGCCACAGTCAGTTTTAATGCACCACAAGTCAGTGCGCAGCAAACCTTGGAATTCACCGTGACGGTGAGCGATGGCGAGCTGATTGCTCAGCAAGATGCGCAGGTGAGTGTCAATAATATCGCCGAGCCAGCTCCTGAACCCGAGCCTCAGCCCACGCCCTCAGACAGTGATGAAGGTGGCAGTGGCTCCATGGGTGGTTGGGCATTATTGCTGCTCGCTATGCTAGGGCTACGGCGAAAAAAATAAGGGCGCGATTAGCACTTATAAGGCCACCTCCCGGTGGCTTTTTTTTGCTTATTCGCATAGAACCGCAGCCTACTTTCCCAACTCAGGGGACTGGTCTAAGCTGCGCTAAGTGTAAATTTTTAGATACGCACGCGTGTAGTAAAGGCTTGTTAGGCAAATAAAAGAATAATGCAAAGTTTTGATATAACGTAATAATTACATGAAATTTAAATGCAGCGTGAACAACGGGAGCGATACGCTTGAATAATATTCAATAACAAAAAATTTACATTATTGTTTTCGTACCTATATTGATACTTCGAACTAACAAGGAGACCAAGGTAATGAAAACAACAACCCTCAACCCCATTCAACGAGCTCTGGCCTGCGCTGGGGTGACCGTAGTTATGCTTACTAGTGCAGCAGTGCATGCTCAACAACACCTCGATGGGTCGGGACAAGTGAGCCCTCTTATTGTCGGCGGCAATCCTGCTAACACCGCAGATTGGCCCTTTTTCACTCAGCTATTATCACGTTATGGTAGCTCTCCCTTTTGCGGCGCGAGCTATATCGGAGATGGTTATGTATTAACGGCAGCGCACTGTGTTGATGGCAGCTCAGCTTCCTCGTTGAATGTAAAAGTAGCGGGGTTTAGCAGCGGCGGCAGTGATGGCGATCGTATTGGCGTGTCGCAAGTATACGTACATCCGAACTTCGCCTCAGTGTCAACCGGATACGATGTGGCGCTATTAAAGCTGGCACGTCTTCCAAATCAAGGCCAAGCGGTAACCATGGCACAGGGGTCGATAGGTCAGTACGCTAATAACGGTGATTTACTCACTGTTGCAGGTTTAGGGCGCTTAAGTGAAGGTGGCTCGTCACCGAGTTCCTTATATGAGGTAGATGTACCGCTGGTGTCTGATAGTGTGTGTCGCCAATCCGGGGGCTCTTATAACAATGTCGGCGCAACCCAGTTTTGTGCTGGTTATTCGCAAGGACAAAAAGATGCCTGCCAGGGCGACAGCGGCGGCCCTATTGTGATTAATTCCGGTGGGCAAAGGGTGCAGCTTGGTATCGTAAGTTGGGGGATCGGGTGCGCCAGACCAAACAACTACGGGGTGTACGCTGATGTCGCTGACTTACGCAGTTGGATTGATGGGATAACCGGTGGCTCAGGCACACCGACAGTGTCTTTATCGTATACAGAAAACGAATCCTTGGGTAATTTTACCTTGGGAGAGACACAACAGCACACTTTCACCATTACCAACACCGGCAGCAGCGCCGTCACTTTCAACACCGTGAGCCTATCAAGCGCTGGTGTGGCATCAACTGTTGTCAAAGCGCAAGATAGCTGCAGCGCTGCAACATTGCCAGCGAATCAAAGTTGTAGCGTTGGTGTTGAGTTTGGTGCATCAGCTGCTGGGAGTTTGGGTGTAACGCTTGATTTCAGTGTCGAGCAGAGTCCACGCCAATATAGCGCGGCAATTTCGGCTAACGCAGTGGATGGCGGCAGCGTCTGTAAAGGTAATTGGGACGCTAATACCATTTACTATCGTCGCGATCAGGTCACGTACAATGGCTATCGCTATCAGGCACGCTGGTGGACACAAGGAGATGTCCCCTCAGAATCAGGTCCCTGGGGTGTGTGGCGCCGAATCGGCTCTGATCCCGCCTGCCAATAATACGCCCACCAAAAAGGCCATAATCATGGCCTTTTTATATTTTTAAGCACCCTTAAGGTTTACTTAAGATTGGCTCACTAACTTGATTCCATAGCATAAGTAAAACGAGATAGGTTATGGAGTCGATAGCGTTAAACCACCAACAGCGACTTGCGCCAGAGTCGCTGAACACGTCAAAAAGACCTCCGTCCACCGGGTATTTTACGGCCACGTTAGAGCACCATCATTATAAGGTGTTATGTACGCGGATCCGTCAAGGCTTTGCCAAGCACTATGATGCGGATATCAACCAATTTATGCCGTTATTGGTTTGTTTGGTGACTACCAAAGAGCGCTATTGTTGTTTCGGCCTACGCAGTGCCAATGAGCCCTTGTTTATAGAGAACTATCTGCCTCGGCCTTTGTCGTCATATCTTAAGCAGTGGCAGATAGCGCCGCAGCAATGTGTAGAAATGGGTAACTTAGTGTCGACACACAGCGAGACTACATTATCTCACTTTGTGATCCTTGCTAAGGCGTTGAAACAAGCACATAAAAAAAGCCTACTTTTTTGCGCCACGGCCCACATACGCGCTTTACTATCGCGGATCGGGGCACCGTTTGAGGTCGTGTGCGACGCTCAACCCGAGTGTTTAAGCGATCAGGGGCGATGTTGGGGAAGTTATTACTTTAACCGCCCTCAAGTATGTCGCGTCGATATAGATTCTGTGTGTAAGCACATAGATAACACGCCTAAGTTACAAACACTGGCCAACAGCCTAAGTGAGGAAGTGAACACCCTAGCTTGGCAGGGGAAAATGCTATGAACCACAAGTTATGGCCGTTGCCATCGGGCAGCCACATTAGTGACGAGCATACCACCTTGACAGCTAAACAGCTCGAACTCGCGGTATACCAGCTAGCACAACAGCTAAGCATAATGTCGGCGCGATGTATCGCATTAGAGCTAGATAATGGCGTACCGTGGATGGTATTGGATTTGGCCATGCAGCAAGCAGACGTTGTTGCGTTGCCGCTCCCTGCGTTTTTTACCCCACAACAGCGCCAGCATGCCCTAGATACTGCTCAGCCAGATTATGTGCTCAGCGATTCTTGTCATCAAGGTCAATCACTGTGGGTGGCAGGCACTGAATTGCGACTGACAAAGCTTGAGTATAAGCAGCAAGCTCAGGCCTTTCCTAAAAACACCCAGAAGATCACTTTTACATCGGGCTCTACTGGCAACCCAAAAGGGGTGTGTTTGAGCAACAAACAGCTCATTCAAGTTGCCAATTCGCTCGTGCAACGCACGACCCTGACTCAGGCGAAACATTTGTGTTTACTTCCCCTCGCAGTATTGCTTGAAAATGTGGCTGGTATGTATGCACCCTTACTGACGGGAGGGCAAGTGCATGCGCCAAGTTTAAGAACACTTGGATTCAATGGTATCGAGCTTGTACAACCACAGCGGCTGTTGACCTATATCAGCACCTTTGCACCGCACTCGTTGATCCTTGTTCCAGAGTTGCTTAAGGGTTTAGTGCAAGGGGCTGAGAATGGCTGGCAAGTGCCTACGTCATTGCAGTTTATCGCTGTGGGTGGGGCCAAAGTCAGTGCCAAACTCATCGTACGCGCAAGGCAATTGGGTCTGCCTGTTTATCAGGGGTATGGCCTTTCTGAGGCCGGCTCGGTGGTGAGCCTTGCAACTGAGGGCTGCAATAACTTACACAGTGTCGGCCGACCACTAGAGCATGTTGAATATCATATTGAAGATGGCGAGTTATGTCTTGTTGCACCTCATTTCTTGGGGTATCTCGGCGAGCCACACTCTACCCAGCAGCACTATCGAACTGGCGATCTCGTGCGCGTGGAAAAGGGTGAGTTATTTATTATCGGTCGAAAAAGTAACCGCCTTATTTTAGCGAATGGCCGCAATGTTTCCCCCGAGTGGCCGGAGTCTGAACTGTTAAACCAAACTGCAGTTACTCAGGCTGTGGTATTTGGCGAGGCTCAAGCCCACCTTGTGGCGTTGTTGTGGGCGCCTGAAAATGTATCCGACCAGCAATTAAACAGCGCACTAGCGCGTGTCAATAAAGCACTGCCAAGTTATGCGCAAATCATGCGTTACCACCGCCTTGTAACTCCTTTATCTGTGGACGCTGGGCACCTAAGTGCTAACCATCGGCCAAAACGCGCCGCTATCGCGCACGCATTCAGCGATATTTTAAATGATTTATACCAGGAGCAACCCAAAATGACCTTCTTTGAACAGCTAGTGGCTAAAACCGAGGCGCAACGTCAATATTTATTGTCAGCGCCGATTATTAGTGAAGCATTGGCCGGTAAGGTGAGCTTAGATCAGTACGTCGCCTTTTTAACCCAAGCTTATCATCACGTAAAGCACACTGTGCCGTTACTTATGGCCTGTGGTGCACGCGTCTCTGAACACAAGGAGTGGCTACGAGACGCGCTCGCCGAATACATTGAGGAAGAGTTGGGGCACCAAGAATGGATACTCAATGATATTGCTGCTTGCGGCTTTGATAAAGAGCAAGCCCGGGCCAGTAAGCCAGCTATGGCGACAGAGCTGATGGTGAGTTATGCCTACGACACCATAGCGCGAAACAATCCGCTTGGATTTTTTGGCATGGTGCATGTACTGGAAGGAACCTCGATAGCACTTGCAGATTCTGCTGCAAGCGAAATAAAGACGTCATTGGCGCTGCCTCAAAAGGCGTTTACTTATCTCACCTCCCATGGCGCCTTAGACCAAGAACATGTGAAGTTTTTTCAGGGGCTTATGAATCGTATTACTGATACAGATGATCAACATGCGATCATCCATGCGGCGCAGCGCTTTTACCACCTTTATGGGAATATCTTTCACTCTTTGAGCGCCGAGCACGGTCTCGCCAAAATCCGTGACCAGCAGGTGAGCGCATGAGCCAAGCTATCGCCGTACTCAGCGGAGCCACTGGCGGCATCGGCCAAGCCATCGCCAAACGCTTAGCGCAACGTCACTATCGTTTGGTGCTGCTTGGGCGCCAGCAACAGCTGCTTGATTCTTTAATAAGCGAGTTGCCAAGTCCTCAATGTGGTCACCATATCGGGCTCAGTGTCGATTTGGCAATGACCAATGATATTAACCATGTTATTGATTTAATTAGTGGGATTGGTCGTTGTGACTTGCTCATTAACAATGCCGGTGTCAACAGTATGCAGCCCCTACAGACGCTCTCGACTACACAAATCGATAATATGTTGAGCGTCAATATTCGTGCGCCAATGCTGCTGAGTCAAGGGTTATTGGCGGCTTTGAGCCAAGCTCGGGGCACCATTATTAATGTTGGTTCGTCATTCGGCGCCATCGGTTACCCCCTGCAAAGCCATTACTGTGCGAGCAAATTTGCATTACGTGGTTTTAGCGAAGCATTAGCTAGAGAGCTCAGCGACAGCGCGATTACCGTCAAATACTTCGCCCCACGAGCAACACACACGGCGATCAACAGCGACAAAGTGGTGGCGCTTAACACGGCACTCGGTAACGCTATGGATACGCCTGATTATGTAGCCGATGAATTTATACGCCTACTCGACTCTACAGAGCGCCAACGCAGTGTTGGCAAGAAAGAAGCATTCTTCGCCAAGGTGAATGCACTATGGCCAACCTTGGTTGATAACGCGCTAGCCAAGCAACTTCCTGTTATTAAAAAGCTAATGAGGTGAGCTATGAAGACATCATTTTTATCTTTGATCTTCACTGTGGCACTGTGCCACTCCCCAGCCTACGCAGATGAACCACCTATCAGTGTCGCTGAGCTGATGAGCCAATGGGCACACGTTAATTATGAGCTACAAGATGATGACCAAGAGCAGGCTTTTGAAGCGCTGATGGGGACTGCCAAAGATTACACCCACAAGTTTCCACAAGATGCAGAGGGTCATATCTGGGCAGGTATTATTTATTCCAGTTTTGCTGGTGCGAAAGGGGGGCTAGGTGCCTTGGGTTTGGCAAAGCAAGCGAAGCAAGAGTTGGAGTACGCTATCCGTTTAGATGGCAGTGCTTTACAAGGCTCTGCTTACACTAGCCTGGGGACCTTGTATGCGCAAGTACCGGGTTGGCCTATCGGCTTCGGTGACGATGATAAAGCCAAAGAACTGCTACAGAAGTCGCTGCAAATCAACCCTGAAGGCATTGACGTTAATTACTTTTATGCTCAGTTCCTCTATGATGAAAGAGAATATAAAGAAGCGAAAACCTATCTGCTTAAGGCCCAAGCCGCACCACCTCGCTTGGCTCGCCCGCTTGCAGATAAGTATCGGCAGCAGGAAATTAGCACTTTATTAGCTAAAGTTGAGCGTAAATTACGCCGTTAATAGGGGAGAGTTGGGTTGCGGCTTTTGTTAGTTGAAGACGATGCGCTCTTGAATCAAGGGCTGACGCGAACATTAGGCAATGAGGGCTACGCGATGGAGTCGGTATCAGACCTAGCGTCAGCTCGCGCATATATCGCCAGCGACGATATTGACATGGTGATTTTAGATTTAGGCTTGCCCGACGGTGATGGACTCACCTTGATGAGCCAAATAAAAGGGCGCAAAAAGCCGCTGCCGGTGTTGATCTTAACGGCACGAGATAGCTTAGATGATAAGATTAAAGGCCTTGATTTAGGTGCTGATGATTACCTTGTGAAACCCTTTGAAGTGGATGAGCTGCTTGCTCGACTGCGGGTGTTGTCGCGGCGTATCAGTGGCGTCACCTCTAGTTTACTGCATTGTGCTGCACTGCGTCTTGATTTAGCTGCGCATCAAGCCTGGGTTGACGAGCAGCCGCTGTCCTTACCGCGTAAGGAGTATATGTTGCTGAAAGCATTGATGGAAAACCAAGGCCGAGTGTTATCAAAGGAGCAGCTAGAGCAAAAGTTATATCAATGGGGCGAAGAACTCGGCTCAAATGCCATTGAGGTCCATATTCACCATTTGCGTAAAAAGCTGCCAGCTAACATGATCAAAACATTGCGGGGCATTGGTTACGTCCTCGCACGTGAGCCTCAATAAGCGCAGCGATGATGAGTATTCGTGCGAAACTTTTGTTGTTATTGATATCAGTGATGGTTTTGACCTTATTTTTGGCTTTGGTTGAGGGCTACCAACGCAGTTTAGCCCGCGCCGAGACGTTATTTGATTCACATTTGCATACCCAGGCCGAGGTTCTTTTTCACAGTGGCGAGATAGCACCACAAAGTTTACCTAATGTCACTTGGCAGCGTTGGCATCAGGGCGATATTGTCGCTGGCTCGACAACTTGGCTGACGCAGCCCGAGCAATCAGGCATGAGTACCCTCAATGCACAAGGACAACGCCTGCGTGTGGCAACGTATTGTCAAAACCAACAATGTGTTGCCGTTGCTGAGCCCATCGCTGAGCGTTTTGCGCTTAGTGAGCAGCTGATCATGGCCATGGTAGTGCCTATGTTGTGGGGTATGGCCCTGCTGGCGCTGTTAATTAGTATCGTAGTGAAGCGTGCATTGCGGCCTTTATCGCAGTTGTCACAGGAATTGAAAGGGCGGGCCGCTCACGATTTTACCTTGTTGCAGATGCAACCCAATGAGTCGGAAATTAAGCCGGTTGTGCAAACGCTCAATGAGCTTTTGCATCGCACCGAGCAAGCGTATTTGCGAGAACGTTATTTTGCCAGTGATGCCGCACATGAACTGCGCACACCGCTAAGTGCAATGAAAATTAACTTACATAACTTACAGCAGCGCTATGATGACGATGATGCGCAGGCGCTCGTGGAGAGTGTAGAGCGGCTAAACCATTTAGTTGAACAAATGCTCGCGCTGGGGCGCACCTCTTCCCATCAGTGGCAGGATAAGCTCGGGCCGCAATCCTTGGCACAGTTATGCCAAGTCTGTATTGCCGAGTTGTACCCGCAAATTGAAAAGAAACAGCTGGATATCAGCTTAAATGGAGAGTGTCGTGACATTCAGGGTGAAACCTTTACCCTTTCAGTGATGATAAAAAACATTATTAGTAACGCTGTGAAGTACACACCTGAAGGGGGTAAAGTGGTGATAGAGCTGCAAGACCTCGGCGCTGAGGTGATACTGAGTGTCAGCGATTCAGGCCCTGGCATTGCTACTGATCTTCGAGAGCGTATTTTTGACCGCTTTTTTCGTGTCGGTGGGGATAGTCACCCAAGCCATATACCCGGAGCAGGGTTAGGGTTGGCTATCGTGCAGCATGTTGTCGGATTATATCAAGGTAAGCTGGCATTGATGAGCAGTCCCTGGGGCGGTCTGCAGGTGCAGGTCACTTTGGCTAGGCAGCGAGATACCTTATGCAGCGACTGATTTGGATTGTGTTGCTATTGAGCTTACCCGCTAAGGCCGAGCTCAAAGAGTTTCATCTAACCCTAAAAAACCATTTATTTTATCCGTCACGCCTAGAAATTCCGGCGGGGGAGAAAGTACGGTTATTGGTCAGCAATCACGATGCCACCCCGGAGGAATTTGACAGCTTTGATTTAAATCGTGAAAAAGTGCTCTTTCCTGGACGTGTGAACGTTATTTTCATTGGCCCATTAGCACCAGGCGAATATGCCTTTTTTGGTGAATTCTCACCGGATACAGCTAGGGGAGTCGTTATCGTCAAAGCGCCTCAGGAGGGACAATGATCAATAGCGTCATCGTGACCATTAACCAGCTGTTGCCGCTTGCTATCATCGGCGTTTTTGCAATTTACTTTGTCGATAAAAAAATACAAGGCAAACAGTGGGGGGCGCTTGCTTTTTTCGTCACTGTGCCCACCGTGGCTTATATCGCTGCACTTGAGCAATTGAGTCAAGGGTTTAACTATTTAGGCTTTGAATACTCACAAATATTGTTGATTGTGTTGTTGACCCTAAGTGCTGGCGGGCTGGCTTTTTTTCGTAACTTCATTGCAATGCTGGCGCTGTTTGCTTGCGCTACCTGTTTGTATTTAAGCCACTATGTACCTTGGTTAATGCAGCTGCAACTCAATACCAGTGTGTTGCTGGGAATTGGCTTAGGGGTAGGCATTGTGCTCAGTATGACGGTGTTGCTCGTGTTTTTACTCGCCTGGCTGGCACAATGGCTAAATGGTTGGCTCTGTGTTGCGCTTTTTGCCTTGCATGTCAGTGGCCAGTTTATTACTTCGCTAGATATCGCCGCTGGCGCTGGGCTTATCACCTTGCCACAACCACTGTTTGATGGTCGTCAGTGGCTTGATGAGCATAGCCCAATAGGGCGACTTTTAAAGATTCTAATCGGGTACGAGGCGATGCCATCCATATTGTCTGTATGTGTTTATCTTGGCGCTGGAGCTCTCTTGCTACTTGCCGCCTATTGGCAACGAAGGAGAAATCATGCGTTACCTTAGTGGCTTATTGCTGTTCCTCAGCTTGCCCTGTTGGGCTGATGGTATGGTGGTTGATAAGGTGTATCATCCTTATGTTTTACCCTATGAAAAGGAACTCGAATGGCGTTTAGTGTCGCATCAAAGTGACGCTGGGAATGTGCTGGCGCAGCGCATTGGCGGCGGCGGCGCTATTAGCGAGACTCTCAGTGTGGAGCTTTATGCGGTGGGTGAGCGCGATGACAATGGTGATTTTGGTCTTGCTGCTTATGAAACTGAATTGCGCTGGCAAGTTGTGGAGCAAGGTCGTTATTGGGCTGATTTTGGAGCTCTGTTTGAAGTAGAAAAAAGCCATCGTCAAAATGCCTATGAATTTACCACCGGGCTATTATTTGAAAAAGAATTTGGATCGACCAGCTTAACGCTTAATGCATTTGCGGTTTATGAGTGGGGCGCGGATATAGATAGTGAATGGGAAAGTGAGTTTCGAGGTCAATATCGTTATCGCTGGCGGGCTGCATTTCAACCTGCAATAGAGCTATATAGCGGTGAAGATTTTATTGGCATCGGCCCTGGATTTATAGGTTTGCACCGTTTTGCAGGGCAGCGACAGCTAAAGTGGGAGGCAGGCTTTATTACCGAAGTAGGTCATGGCGGCAAAGACCACAGCGTTCGTTTAGCGCTAGAGTTTGAGTTTTAAATGTGCGCCCCGATTATGATTTTGCATTAAGTTGATCGACATGCCATTGTTATCAGTACATTTTCACTCAGTACTGAGTTATTAAACGGGAGCAAAAAATGACAATTAACGCCTATGCTGCGATGGAAGCAGGTAAAGCGCTTGAGCCGTACCAATATGATCCGGGTGAGCTGGCCGCTGATGAAGTTGAAATCGCCGTCGATCACTGTGGTATTTGCCACTCTGATTTGTCGATGATCGATAACGAGTGGGGGATGAGTGAATATCCGCTGGTGGGCGGACACGAAGTGATAGGGCGCATTGAGAAAGTCGGCCGCGATGTCAGCAATCTTGAAGTTGGACAAACGGTAGGCCTAGGTTGGCACAGCGGCTATTGCGGTCATTGCCCGAGCTGTGATGATGGCGACCAAAACCTGTGTGCCAGTGCGCAAGGGACTATTATTGCTCATCACGGAGGCTTTGCCGATAAAGTGCGCGCGCAAAGTAAAAGTGTGATCCCACTGCCTAAGGGGCTTGATGCCAAGGCGGCAGGCCCGTTGTTTTGTGGCGGTATCACTGTTTTCAACCCCTTGGTACAGTTCGACATCAAACCTACCGATAAGGTCGCGGTCATTGGTATTGGTGGTTTGGGCCACTTGGCGCTGCAATTTCTAAACGCCTGGGGCTGCGAAGTCACCGCTTTTAGTTCCAGTGATAGCAAAGCCAAAGAAGCCAAAGAGTTGGGTGCGCATCACATTATTAACTCGCGTTCGGAGCAGGCCCTAGAAGAGGCCGCAGGGCAGTTCGACTTTATTATTTCCACCGTCAATGTGAAGCTTGACTGGAATGCGTACATCAATACCTTGAAACCCAAAGGCCGTTTGCATTTTGTTGGCGCTACGCTTGAGCCGTTAGACTTAAGCGTGTTTGGTTTGTTAATGGGTCAGCGCAGTGTATCTGCTTCCCCAGTGGGCAGCCCAGGAACCATCGCTAAAATGCTCGATTTTGCTGCGCAGCATAACATTGCTCCACAAATCGAAACCTTTAAGTTCGATGATATCAACGCCGCCCTTGACCATGTTCGTGAAGGCAAGGCGCGTTATCGCGTAGTGCTAACGCGTTAATACATCCTGATACGGATTATATAATTTTTGTTGATACCAAGCCGCTTTTTCGATAGCTGAGAAAGCGGCTTTTATATTGGCCACCAATTGAGGGTCGCTATCGACATTAGCGGCGAGATAGCCATATACACTTAATTGCTCGATATCTCTGACAAAGCGAAGCTCCTTGGTGGGGACATTAAACTGTTTAGCCATAGCACCAAGATAATTGGGGTCATCAATTACTAAATCGACTTTGCCCGAAAGCAGCAGTCGATAGGAATGTTTAATATCAGCGGTTTGTACGGTGCTAAACTGACGATCGGCAAAGAACTTGGCGCTGATATCGCCGCGCTGCACAGCAATACGATAAGGACGAGCGTCGTTCACTTGGCGTAAGTTAATTTCAGAACGTGAAGCCAAGGTAACAAAACCTAAGCGGAAATATGCCACTTTGCCTAACCATTGGAATTTATCGAGTCTGTCGGGGGTTTTGGCAACACTGTAAAGTAAGGTGTTAGGCTTTTTTTGTGCCAGGTGAAAAGCGCGTGCCCAAGGGTACATATTGATAGTGGCATCAACATTGGCTTTAGAGAGCACATGGCGGACTATATCGGTGCTGCTACCACCTATTTGACCATTGATCACTAGTTGGTTGGGCGGGCTCAGCTCTGTGACCACTTCAATAGGTTGTGCAGCAATGCGCGTGGTCGATAATAAAATCATTAACCACAGCGTAAAGCGAGCTAAAAACAAAGCCATAAAGCGATAAACCAAAGACACAGCACTTGTTTTTAGAATAGATAAGTTCACAGCGAATTGCGATGATTTTTTGCCCTAAACGATAAAAGGGCCTTGCGGCCCTTTGGTGAAGTATCGTTCAAGTTAGCTATTGCCTTAACCCCTTAAAACAATAACCTAGGCCGAGGAGGCCCTGTTTTGCAACTGTGGCTTCTCTTTGTTTCTAAGCAATAGAGAGGAAAAACCCAGCAATTGCGGCGCTCATGAGGTTGGCCATAGATCCTGCCAACACTGCTCTGAGCCCTAGGCGTGCGATGTCCTTTCGCCGGCTTGGCGCCATACCGCCAATCCCACCTAGTAAAATGGCTATCGAAGACAAGTTAGCAAAACCACACAGCGCAAAGGTAACAATGGCTTGAGTGTGTTCGCTTAACTGGTCGCGATAATTTATAAAGTCTAAATAAGCTACAAACTCATTGACGACTAATTTCTGGCCGATAAAACTACCGGCAATAATGGCTTCGTCCCACGGTACACCTAATAACCAGGCCACCGGCGCGAAAACATACCCGAGAATTTCTTGTAGCGTGAGCTGTGGGTAATCAAACCAACCACCAAACCAACCCAATACGCCATTAAGCAATGCAATCAGGGCCACAAATGCAAGCAGCATAGCGCCTACATTCAAAGCAAGCTGCATCCCGCTTGATGCACCTGATGCGGCTGCATCGATAACATTAACGGGCTGCTCGTGGTCGCCATCCAGTTCAGCCAAATCTTCTTTCGGGGTTTCTGTCTCTGGCACAATCATTTTTGCCATAAGGAAACCACCTGGCGCCGCCATAAAACTTGCGGCAATCAAATACTGTAAATCGACGCCAATTTTGACGTAGCCGGCCATCACTGAGCCCGCCACCGTCGCCAATCCACCGACCATTACCGCAAACAACTCCGACTTAGTCATAGAGGCAATAAACGGCTTTACAATAAGTGGTGCTTCGGTTTGACCAACAAAGATGTTTGCCGTTGCCGAGAGCGACTCTGGACGCGAGGTTTTTAATAACCGTTGCAGCGCCCCACCGAGAATTTTAATAACCCAGTCCATCACCCCGAGGTAGTACAATACCGCCACCAAGGAGGAGAAAAAGACAATGACCGGCAACACTTGAAAGGCAAACAAAAAGCCTAGCGTTTTTTCCGAGGCCAGTGGCCCAAACAAAAACGTAATGCCATCGGTGGCGTAGCTAATCACTTGCGCGACCGCTGCCGACATCTTAGCGAGTATGTTTTTGCCAAATTCAAAAAATAATACAAAGCCACCGATGATGACTTGTAATAAAAAGGCGATACCAACTGTACGCAGGTTTATTGCTTTACGGTTCGTTGAAGCGCCGAAAGCGATGGCGAGTAGGGCTAGCATACCCACCAAGCTCATTAATGTTGTCATGCCCGATGTTCCCGTTATTCTTGTAGTAGGTGTTTGATTTTACTTTTTATTATATCGATTGCTACACGGTTCTTACCGCCTCGGGTCACCACTAAATCGGCGCTGTGCTTCGAGGGCTCAATAAACTGGTAAAACATCGGTCGCACTGTTCGTTTGTATTGTTCAACCACCGATTGCAAACTGCGGTCACGTTGTTCAATATCGCGCTGCATTCGGCGCATCAAGCAAATATCCAGTGGCGTATCGATAAACACCTTAATGTTAAATTCGTCGCGAAGTGCTGGGTCACTTAATAACAATATACCTTCGACAATGAGTATTTTTGCTGGCAACACTCGACGCGTTTCGGCGCTGCGAGTGTGTTCGCTATAATCATAAATTGGCACATCAACTGACTCTCCCGCACGCAGATTGCGTAGGTGAGTCACCATTAACTCATGCTCAAACGCATCGGGATGGTCATAATTGGTTTTAATACGATGCGCCATCGGTAAATGAGACTGATCACGGTAATAGGCATCTTCCTCTATAATGGCGATGGCCCCCGGCTCTAGTTCATTTACCAACTCGTTATATATTGTTTGGCTAAAAAGCGACTTCCCTGATGCAGACGCACCAGCGATCGCGATAATCGTTTGTGTCACAGACAAGCACCCAGACTGATGTAAGATAAAGGATTACTTTAGCAAATTCGCTGCTATTAATCTCTGAAGATGTCGTCCTTTACTGCTGTCTAGCGCCTTAGTGACGCAAATCCTCACGTTATTCCGACAAATGTAGCTATTATTAAGTGGTCAAAATAAGGACTTATGTCCGCTGAATGTGAACAGCCATCGTCAGTTGCGGCTGCATTCATAGCAACCCACAAAGCACGGACTTTTGTCCTGTGTCGCCTAGTAACAAGTCGTTAAAGTGGCTCTATAAAACCACAAAAGTGAGGTGAGTATGGCACGCGCAATTATCCTGATGGCTGATAGTTTAGGTATTGGTGCAGCTCCAGATGCTGATAAATTCGGTGATGTTGGCGCCAACACACTCGCTCATCTTTTGCAGGCATACGAGCAAGACAAGGGCCAGCCATTGGCATTGGCAAACTTGTCGCGTTTAGGGTTAATCGATGCATGTGAGGCTGCATCGGGGGCGAGCATTAACATTAATGAACGCCAACAACCCCAAGCAGCTTGGGGCTATGCGAAAGAGCTTTCCAGTGGTAAAGATACGCCCTCAGGGCATTGGGAAATGGCCGGTGTGCCGGTGTTGTTTGATTGGGGCTACTTTCCCGTTGAACAACCGTGTTTCCCGCAAGTATTCATTGATGAGCTGATTGAGCGTACAGGTATTCTTGGCATCTTAGGCAATTGCCATGCCTCGGGGACCACTATTATCGCCGAGTTAGGTGAAGAGCATGTGCGCAGCGGTAAACCGATTTGTTACACCTCCAGTGACAGCGTGTTTCAGGTGGCCGCTCATGAGCAAAGTTTTGGCCTAGATAAACTCTATGAAGTATGTGAAGTTGCACGGACACTACTTGATGAGCATAACATTGGCCGCGTTATTGCCCGCCCCTTTGTGGGGGAGAGCAGCGACGACTTTGAGCGCACCGGCAACCGCCGTGATTACTCGGTGTTGCCACCGGCGCCGACGGTGCTAGATAAACTCGCGCAAGCCGGTGGTGAGGTGATCAGTATTGGCAAGATTGCTGATATTTATGCGCACCAAGGCATCACCCAAAAACACAAAGCGCCGGGCCTTGAAAACTTGCTCGAGAAAACCGAGCAAGTGATGGCTGAAGCGCCGGATAACAGTCTGATTTTCACCAATTTGGTGGATTTTGACGAAAAATACGGTCATCGTCGCAACGCTATCGGTTATGCCGAAGCTTTGAAAACCTTTGATGACTTTTTGCCGCGTATTTTCGCGCAAATGAATGACGACGATTTATTGTTAATCACTGCGGATCACGGCTGTGATCCCACTGCAGCTGGCAGCGATCATACCCGTGAGTATGTCCCTGTCATTGCCTATCGGCCGGGGATGACTCCGGTGGCGCTGGGCGAGCGTGAAACCTTTGCCGATATGGGGCAAACCTTAGCGCAGTGGTTTAACTTACCTGAGCTAGACTATGGTACAGGGTTTAAAGCGGCGCTAGAGCGCTAAGAACGAATAGCAAGAGGATAGAATATGAGCACGCCACACATCAGCGCAGCCCCAGGTGATTTCGCCGAAACGGTACTTATGCCAGGCGATCCACTTCGTGCGCAATACATCGCTGAGCACTTTTTGGATGATGCCAAACAAGTCACCAGTGTACGTAATATGTTTGGCTTTACTGGCACCTATAAAGGTAAGCCTGTGAGCATCATGGGCTCGGGAATGGGTATTCCCTCTATGTCTATCTATGCGCGTGAGCTGATTGTTAGCTTTGGCGTTAAAAACATTATTCGCATCGGCACCTGTGGTGGCATTGCCCAAGACACCAAAATTCGTGATGTTATCTTTGCCCAAGGCGCAAGCACCGACTCTAACGTGAACCGCGCTCGCATCAGTGGTTACGACTACGCCGCGATTGCCGATTTTGGTTTGTTAGAAAATGGTGTGCGTGCAGCCCGCGACTTAGGCATTGATGCCAAAGTAGGAAATGTATTCACCACCGATACCTTCTACCAGGCTGATGGCAGCTTTTATGAGCAGCTAAACAAACTGGGTGTGTTAGCGGTGGATATGGAAACCGCTGGTTTATACGGTGTAGCTGCTGAATATGGTGCCAAAGCCATGGCGTTGTTTACTGTGAGCGATCATGTGATCACCGGCGAAGCAACCCCAGCGGAAGAGCGCCAAAGCACGTTTAACGAAATGGTTAAAATCGCGCTTGAATCAATTTAAATAAATTTAGTTAACGCAAAGAAGCGTCTTTGCGGTGCACTATGCCATCTGCCCATGGCCAGTGCGCACAGAGTTCCTTGGTAATACGTAAATACGTTAACCCAAAGCCCCCACCTTTTAGGTGGGGCTTTTTTATGTCTTTAAATTTAACACTAGTGAAATTTTTTTCATCTTATGTTTACAGGTGTAATTATATCTGTATGATCTCCGCCGCGTATTTTGTATCTGTATATGCTTAATAAAAACCACGAGCGACTTATTATTTCTTGTTGAATGTATGAACTGCTCGCGGTTTAAAAGGGTGGCATAAACAACTATTCTGAAATGGACTTCTACATGAAACTAGTTTTCCCTAAATCTGGCTTTTTAGCCGGAGTACTTCTATTGCTAATCAGTGTTGGCGCAATAGCATCCCCATCTATTACTACAGCGGGCTACTATCCTCGAGTAGTAGAGCTCGGACAAACTCAACAACTACGGTTACGTTGGCAAAATGCGCATAAATGCTATAACGATAAGTATGGCGTTGTGTACCACCAAGCGAGTACAGGGAAAAACACCAATGGAGAGTTTATTTGGGATTCTCCAGCGAGAAATAAAGTAGAGTCCAAAAGTTTCAATATCATTTGCGAAGACACTCAGGGTAACAAAGTTTCTCGTTATGTTTCTATGCAAGTTATTAACCCTAAACCAGTTATCGTATCTGCGTATTACTCTCCAAGCCGAGTCTCTGTTGGGCAACGACAAAGCCTCATAATACAATATAAGAATGCATCTAAGTGTTATAACACTAAATATGGCGTGACTTACTACAATGGTGCGCAAAGAGATGGAACTTATCGATGGACTTCGCCAGTTCGTGATAAAGAGCTGACGTATAACTTTGCCATATACTGTGAGAACAGCTCAGGACAAAGAGTTTCAAAATCCGTTAGCGCTCAAGTGTATAATGCCGCACCAAGAGTGAGTGCAGGTGCAGACATTCATGTAATGAGCGGCCCTCAAGTGATTAACTTAAGAGGCAGTGCGAGCGATCCAACTGCCAATGGCGGAATTAAAAGCTATTCTTGGAGTCAAGATTCAGGTTCGACGATTCTCAACTGGCGTAATAAACGTACCGCCGCCAGTAACTTCGACTTACCAGCTCAAAATCACGGAGATCAGCGTCTAAAACTAAGCCTTAGGGCGTATGACTTACATAATAAAGCTGGCTTAGACTCTGTATATGTTTATGTGAATGGCCGCTCGTCGATTAACATAGCCAGCCCCGCTGCCGGCAAACTCCCCTATTCAAAACCGATTAATGTTCATTTGAATAACTTTTCAGACATCAGTGACGGCTTGAAGCAACTGAAAATCAATGTGCAGAAAAAGCAAGGGAGTAGTTGGTCGACAGTATTCCAACAAAACTTTGCACCCAGCACCTCAAACAGCGGAAAGTTTTCATTTTCAGCTCAGCAAAAAAACTTATTGCCTGGTACTCAATATCGATTGGTTGCATATGCAATTGATGACGGTGGTTCATCAGGCGTTGGTAAACCTAGTTTTCACAATTTCACCATTAATCACAAGCCTGAATTAATATTGAACAAAGCCAGTATTAATTTAGTTAATACACGACAGTTAGTGTTAAACGAAGACATTGTAAGTATTTCAGACGCCGACGTTCAGAGTCATAGCTGGCGTATAAATGAAGACCATCGCTTCAGTGTGCAAGGAAATACCCTCAGGTTTAATGAAGGAGTGAGTGGTGCCATTCCTGTGTCGCTATCTGTATACGACGGCATTGAACAAAGTACGGCAAAAACCCTTACAGTCAATCTAAGTGTCGTTGATGCTCCTGCCATACTAGAACATAAGTTTGTGAGTGAGTCAGGAGCTGTTAATCAGGCTGTTGTTGGTGAAAGACAAACGCTGACATTCGTATGGCGAGGTGCTGAGCAATGCATCGCTGAATTCAGCTATGATGACGGTAGAACAGGGTCTGTTACCTACAGCAAGCATGATGAACGTACTATCCATCAGAGTGATGGCAGCTACTTATTTAGTTGGCAAAGTCCTGTTCGAGAATCTGAATTTACAATGGAGCAAACAATTAGTTGCTCCAATGATGCAGGCACTAAAACGAGCTCACTAGTTAATAAGGTCATACCTAGGGCGCCACAAATTTTGCAGCACAGATTTGTAAGCGCTTCAGGCTCAACAAATGCTGCATTTATTGGTGAGAACCAAGTATTTTATCTAGCTTGGACAGGCAGCGAATCTTGTACTTCGAACTATACATATAGCCATGGCGAGAGCGGAACCGTAACTTACAGCGCAAGTGATGAGCGCACCATTGTTAGGAGCGACGGCAGTTATCTATTCACATGGACATCTCCAGTTAGGGAGGCTGCTTATTCAATGGAGCAGACTATAAACTGTGAGAATTCGGGGGGCAGTGACTCCAGCTCTCTTGTCAATGTTATTACTCCACCACCGCCACAGATCCTTCAGCATGAGTATATATCTGAATCAGAGGCGATAAATACAGCGCGTATCGGTGAAAAACAATGGCTTTACTTTGCTTGGAAAAATGCCAGTTCTTGTACCTCCACCTTTGAGTATGATGATGGTGTATCTGGCTCTGTTACCTATAGCAGAGAGGATGAGCATACCACCGTACAAAATGATGGCAGTTATTTATACAAGTGGCTCAGTCCAGTAAGAGACAAAGCATATATAATGACCCAGACTATCACCTGTACGAATAATGAAGGCTCTGCTAATAGCACTTTGACGAACACAGTGGATGGTGTTGTAGCGCCACCTAAACTAGCCCCTCAGTCAGGAGAAGTGCCATTTGGTGAGAGCATTCGTATTACCCATGGTCTTCCTTCGGTGAATATAAGCTTTGCGCAAATAGCGGCAGACACATTATGTGATAGCACCGCTGACTGGCAGCCATACACCAGCCCAATTGCTATAACTGAAAGCACCACACTTTGCGCGAAAGCAAGCTTAGATGGCGTTGGTGAAAGTGACGTCATCAGCGCTGATTTTAGCATTCAAGACGATAGCAACTTTTCAGCCTTATTAGGCGACCCCGACGATCAACCATTTTCTGATGTCCAAGAAATCACCGCTGAGGCAGTGGGTACTATTGCGGGTCAAGCAGCTGTGAATGGCGGTGCTGCAAGCTACACGATACCCATTAAATTGCCACCAGGGCGAGCAGGAATGCAACCGAACGTTTCTTTGAAATACTCTTCTCGCAGTGGTAATGGCATCGCAGGGGTTGGCTGGGGCTTATCAGCTGGCTCAAGTATTACCCGGTGCGCGGCAACAGTGGCCCAAGATGGAATTAACCATACGCCCAATTACACAGCGAATGATAAGTTATGCCTAGATGGCCAGCGACTTGTAATTGTTTCGGGGAACTATGGAAACTCAGGTGCAATTTACAAAACTGAGCTAGATACCTTTGTCAGGGTCAAACAAACAGGATCTCTTACAGATGAAGCATCCTTTGTTGCAGAATATAAAAGTGGCCGCACAGCCTATTTTGGACAGGAAACAAGCTCTAAAGTAATTCACGCAAACAAATCTTCAGCTTATTCGTGGCTTATCTCATATGAGCACGACGCCACTGAAAATAACTATATCCACTATGAGTATTCATCGTATGGGCAAGGAGAGCAGCTTCTCAATACTATTTACTACACAGGTACGGGAGCTGAAGAGCTCGGTGACCGTAAAGTTGTATTTGAGTATGAAAGTGCTGCAAACCTTTATAAACGCTATATAGCGGGTGGGTACTACTTTTCAACAAAAAGACTGAAGAGTATCAGTACTGAATATGGCGATGCTCAAGTTAGTTCATGGAGCTTATCCTACTCAGCGAGTTTAGGGACATCGCGAAGCTTATTAGATTCAATAGAGTATTGTAGCCATATCAGTGGAACAGAAAAATGTCTTCCAAGTACTGAATTTGATTGGAGCAGTAAGCCTGCTGTTTATAAACCAGAACTTTTGGCCACGTCTGATGGGACAGAGATTTTTGGGCAAGGCCACTTCCCTGAGGGGTTTGCGGAAGTGACTGCGTTTGGGGATGCCGATGGAAATGGCTCAAGAGATTGGCCGCGCTATTTTACCAATGCAGAGTTTGACCAAGTAGGTGTTAACCCATTACGGGGAACCGATTGCCACTTCAGCAGTATGTTGCTATCCACTACGTGTTTGCAAGGCGATTTTAATAACGATGGTAGGACCGACCGCTGGAGTAAAGAAAATAATATTTTGCGAATAGGCTATGTATCGGGTGACGACACTATATCCCTAAATTGGCAAGATACAGGTGTAGAGCTTGGCCATTATACTAGCGCTAATCGTAGTGAAGGTGACACATTGCTGAGTGCAGCAGATTATAATGGCGACGGGTGGGTCGACATTACTGTGCTGAGGCGTATTAGTGAAGAAAAAAGAACGCTCACTGTATATAAACATACTCAAAACTTGCAGAACCCATACACAGAGAATGAATCTCACGAGCTCGATAGCGCTATATTCAACGGATATAGTATTGAGCCTGTCGGAGATATGAACGGTGATGGCATTCCAGACTTTCTCAAAAAGAAAACCAGAAGTGTTTATATGGACAGTGCTTCATCTGAGCTCTTACTTACTAGCACGGCTGCAAATGGCGCAATTCAATTGCAATCTTATGATGTGTTATTCGGTGCTGATATCAATGGACAGTCGTCAGCCTATGGGTACTGGGTTGATGTAAATGCCGATGGTCTGCCTGACTGGTTAGGTTGGGTAGACGGTAAAGTGGGCGCAAACCTTACAGTTAAGCTAAACCAGGGAAATGGAACCTTTACTGAAGCGCAAGATATCGGTGTGTCTGTGCCTGTGCGGCGAATACCGCTTCATAATTCAGGTGATAGATTAAGTGAAGGGGTACTCAGGCCTAAATTCTCTGATGCATTTCGTATTATGGATATCGATGGTGATGGTCGTAGCGAAGTTATTATGCCTAATAATATACTTGTCGAAGGCTGTATCATTTTAGTAGGGCGCCGCCAAGTAGCTCAACGCCACGGAAGATATACTGTGTGCGGAGACTCTGTTTATGAACCATACATCTCGGAAGAAGGCTCTAATAAATTCGAGGCAGTAGAGGCGAAGTTTGATTACAGCCTCTATCAATATCAGGCCTTAAAGTTTTCACAAGATGCAACCGGCTCAGTGAGTGCCCACTTTGTCGATACAGACCTAGTTGGCACACCCAGCTACTCCAGTGTGATGGATGCAACAGGCAACGGTTTACCTGATTTGGTATACAAATACGGCTGCAGACATTACGCATCAGGTGAGTACGAAAATCACAAGTTTTTCTGCTATATGAAAGGTGTTAATGGAGAGAGAATAGAGGGCCCGGAGCTGGTCGATAAAAACCTTATTACCTATAGTTATCCTAGTGGTACAGCAGGGGGGAGCAGCGCTGTTGCTGATCACCAAGTTAGAAAAGTGTACTTTAACCGCAATTACGGTGCGACCGAACAAGCTAGCATAGAAAAATCAGATTATCACCCTCATGACCTTTTGCTATCGGTCACAAATGGCCTTGATAAAAAAGAGCAATGGCACTATCGGCCTCTAAGCTCAGACGTTGTAGATGGATTATATAACAACCCAAAACACAATGAATTAAATGACACTGAGCACTTTTACTTTAGCTCTAGCATGTATGTCGTTCATAAGTTTACTCAAAGCGATGGTATAGGTGGAAATCAGCACTACACCTATCAATACCGAGATGCAATGTTTAATAACCAAGGCCGAGGCTTTATGGGCTTCAAAAGTGTTATTGAAAAAGACCTAGATCGAGGCTTAGTTACACAAACAGACTTTAAACAAGTGTTCCCACTGCAAGGAAAGCCTTACCGTCAGGCCACATTCTTGGAGAATGACTACATGGCTGGCAGTTTAGGTGGAAAGTCTGACCATACAAATGCGATTAGCTACACTCAATTTGAATGGCTCGTAAACACGGATAACGGTAATCATGTTTTCCTAGCGAATAAAGAGACTATCACCCGAGATATCACCCAGGATGCAACTAAATTAGGCAGTGTGGTTGAGTCCATCGCAAGTATTGATGCCTACGGCAACGTGCTTGAAAGCAAAAAAACATCAAAAGATGAAACCGGCGTAGTGACTGTTACCACAACCCGCGCCTATACCCCGAATACAGATACTTGGTGGCTAAATAAGCTCGATACCTTGAAGGTTGAAACCAGCGAAATAAGCGAACGTGCGGTGACGGACCCTTACATCTCATTGAGTGATGAGCAAAAAAAAGAGCTCGATACAAAAACCACCCTGACGACTAATTATTCTGAATATGATGATAATAGCCGTAAACCGAAAAAAATTACCGTCAGCGGGTCGTCTGGAACAGGAAGTAGCACCAACATTGTTTACAACTCCTATGGCTTACCAACAAGTAAAACAGTATCCGCGAACGTATTAGCGGAGGGAACGTGGTCATCGTCGCAGCGGGTGGTTGAAAGTATCACCTATACCAAAGATGGAACCACAGAGGCGGATGATGGTTACTTCCCGCTTAAAATAACGAATGCGAAGCAGCATGAGCTGTATAAGCACACCGACCCAGCGACCGGTTTTGTTACTAAAACCAAAGTGCAACTAGGTGACAATGTATACCAAGAGACAATAAATACATTAGATGGCTATCAGCGTCCGTATAGCAGTAAAACCAGCGGTCAGCCGAAGGTTTACACCGTGGTCACTGGGCCCGATACAACCCACGCGCCCGAGAATGCAGTTGTGCAAATAACTACCCTCTCAGCGGGCAAGCCAACACAAAAAGTTTATCAAGATAAATTGGGCCGCACGCTGCGGGTCGCAACCCAAGGTTTCAACTCTGACGATTGGGTATTTACCGACACACAGTACGATGCGTTAGGGCGAAAAGTCTTTGAATCTCAACCTTATTACAATGGCCATTCCAAGTATGGTGTTTCTTACTCGGAGTTTGACGCCTTAGGTAGGCCAAAGAGTAAAGTTACACAGCGAAGCTGCGGAGGCATGACAACGAGCTATGCATACGCAGGGTTAACAACAGACATCAAGGTGAAAGATGAGTGTAACAGCAAACTGATTACGATGTCTCGCACCTATAACACCCGCGACCAGCTCATTGAAACCAAAGACACTGAAGATGGGATAACTCGCTACGCATATAATGGGCAAGGCCTACCCATTGTTATTCAAGATGCTAAAAACAATCACATTACAGCAAAATATAACGCTTTTGGACGTAAGACCGACGTTGATGACCCCAATCAGGGTAAGAGCACATTTGCTTATAATGGCTTTGGTGAGCTCCAAAAGGAAACACATAGCACCGACACAAGTATTATCTATACAGTCGATAAGCTAGGACGAGTAATCCAGCGCTCGGCAACAGGCGAGGACACGTTAACCTACACTTATGACACAGCTGATAATGGTGTTGGGCAGTTGCACAAAGAAGTGGGTAATGGTGTAAACCGTACCTATGAATATGATGTTTATGGTCGCCCCACAGGAACACTAATCAACGGCAATAATCGTTCTTATCGCATCACAACGTTCTATGATGGGAACTATGGTCGCGCGAAGGGGCTGCGTTACCCCAATGGCTTGACCTTAGAGTACCTTTACACTGATGCAGGCTATTTAGAAACGATTCAAAATGCGGCGAGCCATTACATCTTTAAGAAAATTACAGGGCAAGATGCCTTTGCCAACGTCACCGAAGCCACTTTAGGAAATGAGTTGACCGAAATCACCTCATACAGCGCTGTAGACGGCGCGATGACAAGTAAGCAAATAGCTGATGGCAACAACAACCTAATGTTTCTTAACTATGAACAGTACGATGGTTTTGGCAACATACGCAAAATGGATGTTACCACAGGGGCCGTGGGTGAACAGCATACCTTCACAGAAACCTATACCTACGATGACCTTCATCGCCTTAAAACGAATCAGGTTAACGGTATAAAAATCGGCTCTTACACCTACGATGCCATTGGCAATTTACTCAGCAAGAGCGACTACTCTAACGAGTATGACTACGCAAGTGAGGGGAGTGGAGGCCCGAACGCCGTTAAGCGAGTACAACGCAATGGTAAGTGGGTCAGCTTTAGTTACGATAAGCGGGGCAACATGCTCACCGGTGATGGGCTGAGCAGCGCAACCTACAATGCCATGGATAAACCAACTACGCTGGTCAAAAATGGGATCACCAGTCAGTTCGTTTATGGCCCCAACCATATGCGGTTCAAACATACCACCAATGGCCGAACAACATACTATGCAGACAAGCTGTATGAAGAAGAAGTTCAAGCAGAGGAGACCACTTGGCGTGCATACATAGATAATGTCGCCATAGTGAGTCAAACTAATGAGCAAGCAGTACAAATTAGGTACACGCACACCGACCGTCTTGGCAGCAGTCGATTATTCACAAATCATAATGGTGATGTACTTGCAACGCGTAATTACGATCCATTCGGTAAACCGCGTTTAGCCAATGGTAACTCAAAGCCCTCGGCCCGCTTAGGCGATATTGTAGATACCACCACATACCGAGGCTTTACCGACCATGAACACCTTGATGAACACCAACTTATTCATATGAACGGTCGGGTGTACGATTATAACCTAGGTCGGTTTATGTCGGTTGATCCGGTTATTCAGAGTCCAGGTAACTCACAGAGCATCAATCCGTATTCATATATTATGAATAACCCGTTGGCGGGGACAGATCCGAGTGGTTACAATAGCCTCTGCCTAAAAGGAGAGTCGAGAGTGGGATGTGGCGGTGTTGGTGGGCTGTCAAAAGGAGAGATAAATAGAAGTCACCAGTTTAGTGGTGGACTCAATGAGGCTATGAGCGAGCTTGGATTTTCAGGTAATCCCGCTACAACGTTTATTGAAAACAGTAACGGGGCATTTCAGGCGCAGCAAAAAGGTCATGTAGCAATCACCGATATTAATGCTGAGGGGCAGAAAGGAAAAGCGGATGGGGGACATAGTGGTGGTGGGGGTTGTGGTGGTATATTTGCTGCTTCGGCTGCTGTATGTGCCGTTTTACCACCTCCCCCTGTTGCGGGTATGGCTGACGTAACTGGTCAGGGAAAGCGTAATAGACAAATGGCAGACAGTTTAACAAAGCTGTTAAATGATTCTTTTGAACAAAAGAAGTTAGTTGTCAAAGTGGTTCAAATGGCCCTTTTGGAGTTAAGAAGGCCAAATACAGAAGCATTAAAAAAGACCTTGGCAAAAGCAGGTATGGAAAAGCCGGAGGGTAATTGGGATGCACATCATATTGTATTTTGGGGGCATTCACATGCCGATTCTAAGTTGGCAAGAGATCTGCTGGAAGAATTCGAAATAGATATCAATAGTGCAGATAATCTAGTATGGCTACCTCGAACAGTAAATGACAAAATTCAACTAGGTGTAACTCATATAGCTCATCATGGGGATGGAGTTCATACACATAGAGCTATATCATCAGTTTATCAGAGGTTAAATATGGGCGTAGATTCAAATCATGCTAGGGCAATATTAAGAAGTATTCGAAACGACCTAGAAAGAGGGCATAAATTTTGGGAAACGCCTTAATGAAACTTTACAAATTTGAATTTGATGAAAAATATCAATTCTTAACAGTTGGAAATAAAAAAGAAGATATTTCTTTTATGAGAAGGCAGTTATCAAATGGACAACCTGTCGTGTCTAATATGGTTCTGGAATTGAAAACTAGTGATAGTCACGTTAGTGAAAACGGACTATCTGATTTTATCGGCTTCTATTCATATGGCCTGCTTATGAAAAGTCATGTTTATAAAGCACTTAATGAGGTTTTAAAGCCCTTTGGGGAATTTTTAGAAATGACCTTTAATTCGCAAATTTACTATTATTTTAATACGACTGTTGTACAGGATGTAGTTGATTATAGTAACTCTGAGTTCGAGGAATTTGAAGGTTATGTTACAGGCATTAATCGTTTGTGCTTCAATAAAGTACAAAGGAATTCACCATGTATTTTTAAGCTGAAAGGTCTGGAAAACCAACCTCCAGTTTTGACTGAAGACTTTGTGAATTTAGTTCTTCAAAATAAGTTTACTGGTTTGAATTTTGTACATATAAATTAATTTGTATTTAGTTAATAAAAATACAAAAGTGATGGGTTCAGCTCTTGCATTATGCAAGCCCTCATAGTCTACAATCATGTATTTTAAATAGCCTCGTTTTCACGGGGCTATTTTATGTGATCAAGGGGTCTGATCAAGGGGTCGGTCTGATCAAGGGGTCAGAGTTGTTGAAATTGCTGAATTGCGCTAAGTCCTTAGTGCAATTGGCTATTTCAAGGAGGAAAGGCCATGGCGCGTCGGCCGAGATTAAACTTACCCCATATTCCGCAACATGTTGTTCAGCGTGGAAATAACCGTCAGGCCACCTTCTTTACGGAACAGGATTACACCGTATACCTGGACAAGGTGAAAGATTACAGTCGTCGCTTTGACGTCTCTGTTCACGCTTTTGTGTTGATGACTAATCACGTTCATTTATTGATGACACAGCGATCGATGACACAGCGATCAAGGGGTCAGAGTTGTTGAATCGAATCAAGGGGTTAATCGAATCAAGGGGTCAATCAAGGGGTCAGAGTTGTTGAAATTGCTGAGTTGCGCTAGGTTTTTAGTGCAATTGGCTATTTCAGGGAGGAAAGGCCATGGCGCGTCGGCCGAGATTAAACTTACCCCATATTCCGCAACATGTTGTTCAGCGTGGAAATAACCGTCAGGCCACCTTCTTTACGGAACAGGATTACACCGTATACCTGGACAAGTTGAAAGATTACAGTCGTCGCTTTGACGTCTCTGTTCAGGCTTTTGTGTTGATGACTAATCATCACGTTCATTTATTGATGACACCTACTACAGCAACGGGCGTCCGATCAAGGGGTCAGAGTTGTTGAAATTGAAATTGCAAGCTTCCTTTAATGATGAGCAACTAGGCAACATTGCTGGCTTTTTCAAAGATGAAGATTATGGAGGTGCCTACGGCTATATTCTTGGAGAAATTCAGGGACTAGATGGTGTTGTCACTGATGTTACCAAGTATTGGTTTTAGAAGGCGATTGAAATAAACCTCAACCAAGATACACCAGCCAACACTTGGATAAGGGCTTTTACCACTAAAGGGTTAGCCATAGATGGTATTACTGCCACCCCGGAAATGGCAGAATCGAATCAAGGGGTCGAATCAAGGGGTCAGAGTTGTTGAAATTTGTATTAATCGTTACAAAAAGCTGTTGGTGAATTGAATAAGGTGGAGAAATAAATGTTATTTATTCTTCAGGTGGTCTCATTTTTGGGATTTATATATTTTAAGCTTTTTGCGAGTACAAAAAACGGACCTGCGACTTGGCTGTTTTATATAGCTTCAGTCATTTTTGGCGTCTTTTCGATGAATGTTTATATGGAGAACGAAGAAAAGTTTTACCTTGGGGGAATCTCACTGTTTATCTTCGCAATTACAATTTATTTGATGTCTATGAAAATAAATAAAAAATAGAATCATGGGCCCTCCTAGATCGATAAGGGGTCAGAGTTGTTGAAATTGCTGAGTTGCGCTAAGTTTTTAGTGCAATTGGCTATTTCAGGGAGGAAAGGCCATGGCGCGTCGGCCGAGATTAAACTTACCCCATATTCCGCAACATGTTGTTCAGCGTGGAAATAACCGTCAAGTCACCTTCTATACGGAACAGGATTACACCGTATACCTGGACAAGTTGAAAGATTACAGTCGTCGCTTTGACGTCTCTGTTCACGCTTTTGTGTTGATGACCAATCACGTTCATTTATTGATGACACCTACTACAGCAACGGGCGTCAGCCAACTGATGCAATCGTTAGGACGTTACTATGTCCGCTACGTGAACAATACTTATAAGCGGACAGGAACACTTTGGGAAGGACGTTTTAAGTCGTCATTGGTTGATAGTGACCAATATTTGCTTTTGGTCAGTCGGTATATTGAACTGAACCCGGTGCGAGCGAACATGGTTGTTCATCCGTCTGAATACCCTTGGTCCAGTTATCGCCATAATGCTTTGGACAAGCAAATAGAGCTGATTAAGGAGCATCCTGTCTATCAGGCTCTAGGTAAAGACAAATCAGCTCGAAAGCAGGCGTACCAAGCCTTGTTTAAATCGCAGATGCCGGATTATTCCGTCGCGCAGATTCGAGATGCCCTGCAAAGAACCTGGGTACTGGGGGATGAGCGTTTTAAGAAACAGATTGAGCAGCAGCTGGGGCATACCATTGAGGTAAAAACGCATGGCGGAGACAGGAAGTCGGCATCATTTAACGCTCGGGATAAAAATCAACAACTCTGACCCTTTGAAACAAACAACTCTGACCCTTTGAAACAGAAACGAAACAAAAGCGTAAACCTGACCCTAGCACTGGAGAAACTGCTCGAGTCAGTACAAGCTATTTCGCTGCTCGACCTAATTGCTTTATTTCATTTACCCAAGCAGACTTCTCGGGTTCAGAGGCCGCTACAACTGAGCCAAATAAACTCACTGCGCTGGGCTGAAAGCCACTGAACTGTAAGGTGAATATATCGAGTTGTGCAATAACCGATGCGGCTTGGTCTTGCAGGCTCTGCGGCGGTGCATCCATGGTTAAGACGAGGCGAGAGGTTTTGTCGGTGAGTAGAGGCACGGGTGTATAGCTTTGGTACTTAAATGCGAACCCGGGCAGGAAACTTCTATCAAACAGGCCTTTGAATTTTGCCGGAAGGCTGCCCCACCAAATAGGCGAAACGATCACAACATGATCTGCCCAGGCAATTTGTTGCTGAAATACCTGTAAATCAGGTTCTAAAGGTTGTTCATCATCATAGCCACAATCCAAGCTAGGATTGAACTGCAATGCCGACAGGTTAACTCTTTGAGTATTATTTTGCTCCCTCGCTTCACATTCATAGGTATCTGCTAAGTGTTGGCAAAAGCTTGAGCGTTTTGGGTTAGCGTTAATGATTAGGATATTTTTTGTCATCGGGTTTACTTCCGTAAGGTGAAAACTCGATGACTATCTTAAGCTCTGCCCCTAGGGGCAGAGTCAAGCGTGCTGAATATGGGGGCATGAATCGAGGGTGGATATACAGCGCTCTACAGCGTCTATACGCTTTAAAATATCGGATTGCTGAGAGAGTAATTTGTTTTTAATTTCCGCTAAAAACCCGTGCACCCGTGACCAATCAAGCGCGCCGTTGTTGTAGATAAGCGCGTCTTTTAATTCTGCCAAGGTCGCGCTTAAGGCTTTTGCCTCCACAATCAATAACAACACTTCTACATGAGACTTGTTATACACCCTGTAGCGTCCTTGCCTTGGTGGTGCGGTTATTAACCCTCGGGCTTCATACAAACGGATGGCTTTAACGGATAACCCGGTCCTTTTGGCAACTTCACCTATATACATGATGGTCCTTGTTTTCTTTTATACTTTATAGAAGTTAGGTTTGCGGTTCTAGGCAAACCTAAGCATGCAGGGCAGGTATCTTTTTAAGCCCTCTGTACGTCTTTTCTAAATAACAATATTTTTGCTTTAGATTCAAATGCAAAGATTGCTTTTAGCGCCAGTAGGGCTAACAATTGAGTTATCGATTGAGCACCAGTTGGAGCGCCGGATAGTGCTACGAAAAATCCTTATCGTAGAAGACACCCCTACTATCGCCCGGGTGCAAAAGCACATTTGTTTGCAAGCGGGCTATGAGGTTGATATCGCTGACTCTAAAGCGAAAGCCGAGGCGCTGATTGCAAAAAACAATTACTTTTGCGCTATTGTCGATTTTATATTGCCCGATGCGCCGCAGGGGGAGGCCATACCTTGTAGTACAAAGGCGAAAATTCCTACCATAGTGATGACCGGCAGCTTAGAGAGCAAAACCCGAGAAATTGTAGACCGCCATCCCATCATTGATTACATCACCAAAGAAAACAAGCAGGCCTATCAGTATCTAAAGCGTCAGCTCGAGCGCTTGCCGCGCAATGAGAAGATAAAGATATTGGTGGTGGATGACTCAGCGACATCCCGAAACTATGTAAGTGGTCTGCTCAAGCGCCATAAATACCAGGTGCTGGAAGCGCGAGACGGCTTAGAAGCTTTGGCTATGCTTGAGCGATATAACGATATTTCCGTAATCGTAACCGACAGTGAAATGCCGAAAATGCGAGGTGAGGAGCTGTGCATCGAGATCCGTCGTATTTACACTGAAGAGGATATCGCCATTATCGGTATTTCTGGGGTGGAGTCGGCACATTTATCGGCGCGATTTTTAAAAAATGGCGCCAACGATTATCTGCGTAAACCTTTTAACCCGGAAGAGTTTTACTGTCGAGTAAGACAAAACGTAGAAATGCTCGAGCAAATTCGAACCATCCGTCGCCAAGCAAACTCGGATTACTTAACCGAACTGCCGAATCGGCGTTATTTTTTTAGCCAAGTGAACAAATCTCTTAAGGCGGCTGCGCAGCAACAGCAACCAAGTATGATTGCCATGTTAGATGTTGACCATTTTAAAGCGGTGAACGATCGCTACGGCCATGATGGTGGCGATGAGGTGCTCAAGGCATTGAGTAAGGCATTATGTGAGCATTTTGATTATGAGCAAGTCGCACGTATGGGCGGTGAGGAATTTGCGGTGTATTTTGCCGCTGAAGACCCACAGCACTGTTTGCAAAAACTGGAGGCTTTTCGCCGCTTTGTGCACACTCAAGGTGCGGCATTAACGCCGCAGAGCATTGCATTTACTGTCTCTGTCGGGGCTGCCTACGGCATCAGCGATAATATTGAAGCGTTGATAAAAGCCGCCGACGTGCAGCTTTATCATGCTAAAGACTCTGGCAGAAATACAGTTGCCTATGCCCCGCTTAACACTGACTCGTAAGTACCAAGGTCACATAGCAGGTATTCAGTGCCGTTGCAGTTTGGCGTAAAAAGCTGTGAATTCACACCCAGCGGTTGTGTCTCGTGGGTGTGACGCCTAGATATGAATGTGATTCACTCGGTGCGCGTGATCACCACTTTGATCACCGGGTTGTCAAAGCGATGTTGAGCACCCAAAGCCGATTGCGCTAAGCCATCATCGGCACTTACCACGCCAGGGTGCAAAGCCACAAAGTTAGTGTCGTCTCTTATTGCGTTGAATCCTTCACCCATACCGGCAGGACCTGGGATAAACTGCGCAAGTTCAGAGTTGGCCTCGGTGCCAGCATCATACCCATGGCCATAGAGCGATATGCTTTGCCCAGCAGCCAGCGGCGTTAAATCGACGGCGTTAACACCCGTAAACGCATCATTGGTATTGACCAACATGGTTGCTAAGGTCAACTTACTATCAGCAACATCCTCTACTGATAGGGTAAATTCATCGGTATGACCAGGGCTGATAGGGGCTTCTCCACCATAGTGTGCAATCACCTCTGTATTTGCTAGCAGCGCCGAGTTATCGCCCCCTTCAGCAAGTGCTTCGAGAGCAGCTGAAGCCGGCTCACCAATACGCCAAAATTGACCTTGCTGATGCAGTACGCCAGCGACAGGGCTCAATGGTTGTGCTTGCGTTAAATTGGTCAGTGTCACCTGATAACGATATTGCACCGGCTCTGGCGTGTCCACGGCTGCTCCCGTGGGTTTTGTGTTATCAGAGCCGCAGGCACTTAAACCAAGCACCACAAGAGCACTTAAACCCAGTGCTCGAGGGAAATGTGTTTGCGAAAGCATGCTCACCCCCTACTGCACAGTAATTGTTAGTTTAGCGACAGGGTTCAACCATCGCTGGACGCTGTTATTGATGTCGCTTTTTCCCGCTGATGCACTGTCATCGCCAAGGTTACCTGGGTGAATGTGCACCAACGTATTGCTCAATTCGTTGGTGACGCCGCTGCCCCCATTGCCAATAAGCTCCTCTAAAGGCGGTGGAACCGGCATACCAGGCACACCTGGGGCACCGCCGCCGCGTATTTCATCGTTGGCTTCAGTGCCGGCATCATAGGCGTTAAGGTATACATGGTAAGTTCCGGGTTCGCTCGGTACAGGCCAATTGCTAAGGCCAACAAAACCATCGTTGGTGGGTAGCATCATCGCCACCAGCGATAAATAGGTATTACTTTCACTGGTGGTGAGGGTGCCTTCGCCACTGTGTCCAGGCGCAAGCAAACCTTGCGCGGGGTTGGCAAGCACATCACCGCCAGCGACTTCTACTTGGTTAACAAGACCGTCGATGGCACCGCCTTCGGCCATGGCTTGTAATTCACTGGAGGCGGCGGTGGCAACGCGAAACAATTCACTGTTGCTATCGTGGGCAGCCACCAGCAGGGGCGTGAAATACATACCTTGGGTTAGGTTTTGCACTCGCACATCAAGTTCAGCAGCGCCCGCAGTGTGGCAAAGTGTGAGTGCAAGAGCGCTCAGGGTCATTTTTGGCAACGATTTCATCTCGAATCCTCTGTTATTCACATGCCGATCACAGCGCGTTTTGCACTGGGAAAGGCAACCTAGTTATGGGAAGTTCGTGAATGCGAATCGGCCGTTTCATCACTCAGCTGAGACAGACCTTGTGGTTCTCAGTTAACTTTCAAATAACATCAATCTTTTTTATTTGTCGGCTCAAATGCCGTGAAAAACGAGGGGGGAGTGTGGCTTGATAAATAAACAGAGAGTGACGCCGAGTGGGTCACTCTAGCGTGCACTCAACGGTTACTCACTGGCTAGGCGCGCTTGCTGAGTCAGCTGTTGATGCACATTGTTGACTAATTCCTGTGGGATACAGAGCTTATTTGCTAACGCATCAAGATATTGCCCAGAGATGGGCTGACTCAGGTCTATGGCGCTGGCACTGGCGGCATAGACTTCGATGCCTGTTTGCGCATTTGGTACAGCATTAACCAGCTCCGATAAGCTCATGGGCTGGCGCAGCTCATCAAATAACATGGCTTTTTCATGGGTTTGCAAGTCCATGTTTTCTACTTGCGCAAAAATGCGTTGTCGCTCTTGCTCGTCTATATGACCATCGGCGTAGGCGGCTGCAATCATCGCGCGCATCAGCAGCAGTTGACCGCCTTCGTTGTCATCTTCCACAACGTGTTCAAAGCTTTGTTGTTGCTTAGGAGTCGAGTGATAATTAAAGTTGCCTGAGCGTTGATGTTCTGTACTTGGTTCAGCTGCTGAACTTTTTTGTGCATACTGCTGGTATGCCTTCCAAGCAAGGCCACCAATGGCGGCAAGGGCACCATACTTCATCACTTTCTCAGAAGTCTTTTTGCCACTTTTGCCAGTGGCTAAGCCACTTAGACCACCGCCAGCGACACCGCCTAGGAAGCCGCTTAGTGCACCTGATTTATTTAAACTCCCTACGAGTTTTTGTAAGTCTTTCATTGCCCTTTCCTTATATCCATATTTACTTGGCTACTGTGAGCATAAGTCATGGCTACGTAAATAAAAACAACCAGCTTGTTACAAAACAATACAAAAGTGCGTGAGACAAACGCAGCCAGAGGTATACACCGCACTGTTTTGATTTTTGCATCACTAAAAGCACAAAAAGATCATAAAAATAAAATGTTTATACGCTTTTAATGTAACAAAGCATTTTCATTCGTGGTCTAGGGTGAATAAGGAGTCTAATAAAAAGGAACATGCTATGAATAGAAAAAGACCGACCAACACCGAAGCGCAAGCTGATATGACCCCAATGCTTGATGTGGTTTTCATCCTGCTAATTTTCTTTGTGGTGACAACCTCCTTTGTTCGCGAGCACAGTTTGAGCGTTACTCGTCCCGAGTCTAATTCAGCGGTGTCAGCAGAAAATAAAACCTTGATGATTCAAGTCACTCACAGTAACCATGTGGTGATGGCGGGGAGGAATATCGAGACCTCACAAATTGCCAGCAACATCGCCCGCATATCTGCCACAGAGCCATTCTCTTCGGTTGCCATTCGCGCGCATGAGCAAAGCCGTCATCAGCAAGTTGTGACGGTTATGAATGCTGTACGAGAAATGGGGCAGTGGCCCATCGCGTTAGTTGATTAACGGCCTGTATTCAACGCCAGTGTCATTAGCCAATATGACACTGGCGCTTTTCTCAAGGTTGGTGGAAGTTTGTAGCGCTCAACGTAGTGAACGAAGCCATTAATCGCTGCTTGATCTGTGGGTCAGATTGCTTATTAATTGCCAAGCATGCAGGGAGGTCGCGGCTGAAATTCTCCGGCAGAGCTGCGGTAATATTGTCTGTATCATGCACTGAGGTATTAATTAATAACACATAATCTAACCGGCCATTACGGAGGTTTTGCGTTAATACATCGATATTGGTCGTCACCATCAGGTTTTTGCCTTCGATAAAGCCTTGATTGAGTAATAAAGAATGTGCAACCGAGCCACGACTCACGCCCACTAAGCTCGTTTTTGCATCAGCCAGAGAGCTTGGGGCCAGGTCATGACGATTTTTGAGTTTATATAGATAAACCTCCAAAGGAGGAACCAGAGGGCATAACCAATCAAAACGCTCACTGCGTGTGGGGGTTTTTAATATGGTAAAAATAAGGGTATTGGCAGAGGATTCTGCTTGTTTGTAGGCGCGCTTCCATGGCAACACTTCAATGCTGTAATCAAGGCCTGCATGATGCATAAGTTGCTGTACGCGCTCGGTGGCATCTCCTCGCACCTGGCCCTGCTTATCAACATAGCTTAATGGCGGCAACTGCTCGGTTACCAAAAAAACCTTATTCTGGGCTATGCTCAAACAGCTCACAAGAGGTAATAATAACAGCCAATACTTCACATCAATCTACTCAATCCTTCGTCCCAAATAAGCCTAGGAGATAAACTAAGTTTTAGCAAAATCAATTAAGTATGGGTTCAGGGACATCTTGCTAAGTTATAATCTCACTCCTGTTAATGTTCCTTTGAACCTTTATTGTTGTTAAGCAGGTTAGCCAGTTACTTTTGTAGCTGGCTTTTTTTTGCCTGAAACACAGCAAACTGGCATCATAGGGGCTGAGAGAATTATAAAAAAGGAAATAGGCATGTCTAAGTTAGTTTGCTTTATATTCAGCGGCTTACTTTTTGTTTTTGGCACTATGGCCAGCAGTTATGCCAATACCCCCGAGTTGGCGCTGCCGGCGCAACAGGCGAAAGGGCTAACACCGAACCAAGAGCAACAAACACAGCAGGTGGTTAAGGATTTAAATGAGCCCATGTATCGCCCGTTGATTGAGCGTTACATCCTCGATGAGCTCAAGGCGGTGCGCCAAGACCAGCAGGCTTTGCGTGCCGAATACACCGAAAAGATTGCTCACGCGCAACTAGAAACCGCTGATCGCGCTATTGTCTACACCACAGACACCATTAACAATGTGTTTTTTATTCTCACCGCGACGGCGTCAATTTTGGTGTTAGTTGGGTGGAACTCACTACGCGATGTAAAAAATAAGGTTGAAGACATTGTTAACTCCCGCGTCAGTGCCATTACCGACGAATATGAAGCGCGCCTAAAAGATTTAGAAGAGCAGCTTCGAGGTCGCTCAGAGGAAATCCTCAACAACCAGAAGAAGATCACCATCACCAACGAAATTCATTCATTGTGGATGCGTGCTAATTTAGAGAGTGACTTTGCTACCAAGGTTGAGATTTACGACGAGATCCTCAATCGTAAGCCTGAAGATGTTGAAGCTATCGCCTATAAGGCGGATGCCTTACTCGAGCTTGGTGATACCCAAGAGGCAATTAGTTTGTGTAATCAGGCGCTGGAAATTGACTCAGATTATGGCTATGCCTACTGGCAGCGAGCTTGTGCATACGCACTAACACACGAGCACAGCGATGCCTTGGCGGATATTCGTATGGCCTTAGACTACTCGCCTAATCTGCGCAATGAGCTGTTGCACGAAAGTGCGTTTGCCAGTCTACATGACAACGATAGCTTTAATGAAATCGTTAATGGCTAAAGGTATTAGGGGGGTGTAGCCGCTGCTACGCCCCTAGCTGGGACGTAAAAATTGGTCGATGGCTTCGGCGAGTTGTTCGTCTAGATGTTCTTCAAAATCACTACGTTGGCTGCCAAAGTGAGCGAGAAATTGCTCGGCCTGTTGCAATGATAAACGTTTATTACGTAGCGTGTAGCTGACTTCATCTTTGCTTTTATCGTAACGCGGCACAAAACGGTAAGTGGCAAATTCGGGAGCGCTGATATGCTGTTGTGCGTAGGCACAAAATCCCTCTATGTGATCTTTGCCATCCGGCCCCAAACATCCCGGTTCAACACGGTATAATAACTGTATCTGTGGTGGGGTGTTTGCTGCCATGGCTTTCCTCAATTACTTGCGCACACCTAGCAGTTTAGCTGGTAGTTTTAAAAAAC
Source organism: Pseudoalteromonas sp. CNAT2-18.1 (assembly GCF_022347865.1). Classification (NCBI taxonomy): domain Bacteria; kingdom Pseudomonadati; phylum Pseudomonadota; class Gammaproteobacteria; order Alteromonadales; family Pseudoalteromonadaceae; genus Pseudoalteromonas; species Pseudoalteromonas sp. CNAT2-18.1. Next base: position 413,262 of record NZ_JAKRFR010000001.1, read on the forward strand.
AACACTTTTTGTACTTTGGCGTCTTTCACTTGATAACTGGTGACCACCTCAGAGCGTTTATCAATAACTTCAGGGTCTGTACTGCACGACTCTGAGAGCTCTTGGTCAATAACAAAACTACCATGAACAATACGCTTGATAGGGGCGGTATTTACACACTGTAATTTTTTAAACATTAAGCCATAGCGGGCTATGAGTTGCTCTTTGCCAGTGAACATCAACTCGTTGGGGAACATATAAAATGCCACATCTTCAGCGAAGTAGCTAATGAAGGTGTCGATGTCTTTGTTGTTATAGGCATCCACCAAGGCATCCACGACTGCAACCGCTTGTTGTTGTTCTTTACTGAGCTTTTTAACCGCTTTCTTTTCGGCTTTTTTGATGGCTTGCTCGAGCGCTTGTTGCTGCGCTGGGTCTTTCTCAAGCGGCGTTTGTTCGCCGTAGGCATTGCCAATAAAGTTTAGGCATAGCAATGACACAATTAGGTATTTCATTTGTTGGTCCTTTTTTACCAATACTGCTCTACGGTGATCTGCCCTGGCGTGCGCCGTCGGTTGCGTGTATAGCCTAGTTCTTGAAGGCAGGCACTGGTGTCTTTTACCATCTCAGGGTTACCGCAGATCATAAACTGTGCCACATCTGGGCTGGCACTGAGCTGAACATGATCAAAAAGTTTGCCACTTTTTATTAACCCGGGAATACGCTCACTCAACATGCCATCGACATTTTCGCGGGTGACCACGGGCACATAGTGTAGTTGTGGATACTGCTGTTGCAGCTGTTTAACCAGTGCTTGATAGCTTAAATCTTGCTGCTCTCTTACGCAGTGTACCAACACCACGTGAGTAAATTTTTGCCATACATGGGGCTGTTGCAGTATTGATAAAAACGGGCCAATCGCGGTGCCGGTACTAAGCATGTACACTTGCTCGCTGCTGGGTACTTCATCAAGTGTGAAAAAGCCCGTGCTCTGCTCGGCGATGCGTACCTCATCACCGGGTTGTAAGTTGGCCAGCGCCTCAGATAGGGCACCATCGTCAACCTTAATTAAGTAAAACTCGAGGTCATCACTGCTAGGAGGGTTTACAAATGAATAGGCTCGGGCCACACGCTCACCGTCTACCTCTAACGCAAGCTTAGTGTATTGCCCCGCAGTGAAAGGGGCGATGTCGGCGTGGACCACCAGCGAGAATAACTTATCATTCCACCACTTCACTCGGGTCACTTTTGCGCTCAGCCAATTAGCCATTTCACCTCCAGTAATGTCTTTTTACTCAATAAGTTAACTGTGGCAACTGTGAGCTATAAAGTCAATGAGTTTTAATTTTTGGTACAGTTGCTATAAAGCGATAACAGTATCAGTATAGCGTTGTGCGGCTGCTCTGGCGTGGTTGCTGTGTAAAGCTCTAGCACCGGGGAGAAGGTTCCGATGTTTAGATCAGTGCGCGCTGCTGAAGCCGCGCGCGAAATTGGCTTGGGGTGCAGTTCTTTATTGTTTGAAAGCGTCGATTAAAATTAGAAATGTTATTGAATCCACATTGATCGGAGATCACTGTAATCGGCGACGAGGTATTAATGAGTAGCTTACACGCTTTGGCGATGCGTAGCTGATTAATAAACTCGGTCACGGTGCGCTCGGTGCGTTTTTTAAAAAAGCGATGGAAGTGGTTGGTGCTCATGTGAGCATGCTCGGCAAGCATATCTGCGCTGAGCTTTTCTGTGTAGTTGTCATAAATAAAGGAGATCACCCGGTCAAACTTGTCTTTGGCTGGGTCTTGGCGATAATCAAAACGAAAACCGGCGCTGGAAAGGTAATCATACTGGGATTGTGCCATGCGCGTTAGCATATCCATTAACAGTACGTAGCGCTGTAACGGGCTGGCTTGCTCCATGCTCTCGAACAAGGCCTGGCATTGCTTTGCCAATTGTTGCGAGAAGCGCAGGCCTCGGCGAGCCCCACTGAGTAATTCCTCCAGTTGTTGCAGCTCAGGGTGTTGAGCCACCATGCTTTCTAACCACGGCGCCGGTATTTGTGCCACATGGACAATTTGCTCAGATAAGTCAGTATTGATTTTCGATTGCCAAGTATGGGGCAGTTCAGGGCCGAGCAACACCAAGTCGTAGTCACCATAGGGCGCAATATAGTCGCCAATATGGCACACGCCACGGCTATTGAGGGTTAAGCATATTTCGTACTCGGGGTGATAGTGCCAATTAAATGGGATTTCGGGCAAGCGATACAAGCAATAACGCCAAGAGCAGTTTGGTGAGGGGATCACCTTTTCACACATTGCACGCACGCGCTAACCTCCACTGTTATTGTCCTTGTTAATTGTTTTGCTATTTCAGCAACTCCCCAGCGCTTGTGTGCGACTATTCTCTCACACTTCAATACTAACCTATCATTCGTTTGCCGCTATAGTGCTTTGGTTTTACGCTTTTTTGACAGCTTAACCGCAACACTGCGAGAAAAGTATGATCAGTGCATAGAATCGTACCGCTTAAAAAACGCTCATGCCTTTACTCTGAATAGGCCAAAAATAGTAAGGAAGAAGATGAGCATAACAATGAAAACAACACCTAAACGCCGCTTTAATATCAACCGAGTGGCTGCACTCGTGACAACAAGTTTACTCGCTAGCATGGCTATTACTCCCAGCGTCTATGCACAACAGCAGTTAGCGCAAGATGACCAGCAAATGGAAACCATTGAGGTGAGGGGGATTCGCCGTTCGTTGGAAGCCTCCATGAACACTAAGCGCTTTGCCAATGCCGTGGTCGATGCCATTACCTCTGAAGACATTGGTAAATTCCCTGACAAAAACATTGGTGATGCCTTACAGCGTATTTCTGGGGTTACCGTGGACCGCCAATACGGTGAAGTCAGTGGGGTGACCATTCGCGGTACAGCGCCTGAACAATCAAGAGTGTTGTTAAATGGCCAATCAGTGGCCAGCACCTCATGGTACGACTTAGGCCCTGCAACACGTACATTTAATATGGAATTACTCTCTGCAGAGCAAGTATCGGCGGTGGAAGTGTACAAAACACCCAAAGCTTCCATCGAGGAAGGGGCCTTAGGCGGCACCGTGGATTTGACCACGCGCCAGCCGTTAGACTTAGACACCAACACCCTGATGGTATCCGCTGAGCTAGCGCGTGGGTCTCTGTACGATGAAACCGACGCGGGTGGCGCATTTTTAGCGAGCTGGAAAGATGAGCAAGAGCGCTTTGGTATTCTCGCTTCTTACTCCATCGAGCAACTGACCTCCGGGCGCCATGTGCTGGAGTCTATCGGAAGTTACTATGAATACTTTGCCGCTGACCCAGGCACAGGGCAAGAATCGACAGTGGGCGCGTGGGCGATAGGCTCGCAGGCTTTTCGAGCTGAGCGCGAGCGCACCAGTGCGCAATTAACCGCGCAATTTGCGCCTACCGATAATACCGAGTTTGTGCTTGATTATTTTCGCTTCGAGCTTGATAACCCTCATGTAAACCATAACTTTTTGACCGTCGGCGGGCGCGGCAGCGGCTCTGAAAACGTGCAAAATAATGCCCTTGGCGGCACGGAGCAAGCGACCATTACGCCTGCCTACGCCTCGATTATTTATAATCCGGTGGTGCGCAATGCCGTTAATATGAAAGCCGATGTACTGAACTTATCGGGTAAGTATATCGGTGATACTTATGAAGTAAGTGCCGTGCTGGGTCAGTCTACCTCCGATGGCGGTACGCAGTTCGGCGCCTCCAGTTGGTGGATACCGGCGACTGACGAGGGTGATAAAATCGGCGACCCGGCATTTGAAAATGGTCAAAATAGCACCGATGGCGGCTTTACCTATGATGCGACCGGCCCCTATCAAGTATGGCTGAGCTCACTCGATGCCACCGATGCCAGTCAGTTTAAACATGCCCAAGAGGCCAACTTTCAAACTACCGTACAAGAGCATGATATCCGCTACGCTCAAGCAGATATCAAATGGTTGCTCAGCGGCGATCTGTTTACCAGTATTGAAGCCGGGGTGAAGGTCAATAGCAGTGAATTCTCACGCGTAGCGATTCATCGTAACCCAGCCGATGTGATTGGCTTTGTTCCCAATGGCAATTTAAGCAATTGGAGTGATGGCGTGTTTACTGATCTTCACTCGCAAAGCAGCGGCCATATTCTTGACTCCTATGCCAAGCTTGATGAAGACCAGTGGTGGGATTTTATCAGTGGCAAATATGAGGCGGGAGAGCTGATTGAAACACCTGCCTTGGGCGATACCTTCGGCGTGGATGAAGATATGCTGGCGCTTTACGTGCAAAGTGATTTCAGCGGCGAATACTTCCGAGGAAACGTGGGCTTGCGCTATGTGGACACCGAGCAAACCTCGTCTGGCTATGCCGATGGCCAAGCCTTTAAAGAAACGGTGGACTACGATAATTGGTTGCCAAGCATCAACATCGCCTTTGATGTCAGCGACGACGTTATTGTCCGCGCCGCCGCATCCAGTGTGATGTCACGGGTGAACTACAGCGACTTGAAGCCCGGCTTAGCCATTCAAGAAAACTTTGGCTCTGCCAACGGCGGCAATCCCTATCTAAAACCTTATGAGGCCGACCAAGCCGACCTCGGGGTTGAATACTATTTTACCGAGGCATCGCTGTTTTCAGCAGCCGCTTTTGTGAAACAAATTGACAACGTTGTCTTTCTCACTGAAGAAGTCGAGTTTGTCGATGGCTGTGGCGCTCAACCTTCAGAGTATGATAGCTGCCGCGTCACCCGACCTCGCAGTAATGGCGATGGTGATGTCACCGGCTTAGAGTTGCAATTGCAGCATACCTTTGCCAATGGTTTTGGCTTTGTCAGTAACTACACCTATGTTGATAGTGAAACAACCCGCCCCGATGGCGCCACAGAAATGGTTCCTGGGGTGTCGGAAAACTCATTTAACGGCTCGCTGTTCTACGAGAACGATCACATCAGTGCGCGTATCGCCTACAACTGGCGCAGTGAGTGGATAGGTGTGGGCGCCGCACAAGCGGTACGCAATGATGACTATCAACAATGGGATGCCTCCATTGTTTGGCACGCCATGGAAAATCTTGATATCAGCTTAGAGGGGGTGAACCTTACCAATGAGGTCATTCAATCTTACGATACCAACTATGACTTAACGCAAAACACCATTGAGTTTGGCTCTCGCTACTACCTCAGTGCCAGCTATAAGTTCTAACTATCAAGGGCCCAGCCTCAGCGCTGGGCAAACAGGGCGATGAATAACATTAATACCATCACGATAGTGGGCGGAGGTACGGCCGGGTGGATGTGCGCCGCCTATCTGAGTAAGCACCACCGAGATAAAACGGTGCGGGTGATAGAGTCTGCACACATTGGTCGTATTGGTGTTGGCGAGGGGTCCACGCCACACCTGCAACAGTTTATGGCCGACTTAGGGGTGACAGAAAGCCATTGGATGCGTGCCTGCGAGGCCACCTATAAGGCAGGGATCCGCTTTAGTCACTGGAATGGCGATGACAGTGAGTATTTTCACCCTTTCTTTAGTGAGTTAGATGAAAAAACGGCGGAGGTGTTTTTTGTCAACGCCAATGCCAGGCGTCGCGGTGCTGCTGTGCCCGCCCATCCGGATGGGTACTTTTTAGCGGCGCAGTTGGCGGCGCAAAATCGTGCTCCCAAAGCGCTCAGTGCATTAGCGCGGCCGCTGCACTATGGCTATCATTTTGATGCGCAAAAGCTGGCAGATTGGCTGCGCGCCTATGCCTGCGCTCGTGGCGTTGAGCACATCAGCGGAACAGTCTCGCAAGTACAAGGTCGCCAGCGTATCGAGCATGTCACCTTGGCGGATGGGCGCACGCTGCAGGGAGACTTTTACATTGATGCCAGTGGTTTTCAATCACTGCTGGTGGAAAAGGCGCTGCAAGAGCCCTTTATTCGCTTTAACGATGAGTTACTCAATGACCGCGCCGTGGCTTTCGCCACTGAGGCGCTGCCTAACCCACCGGTGTACACCCATGCTCAAGCTATGCCGAGTGGTTGGCGCTGGCACATTCCACTGCAAAGCCGCTGTGGCAATGGCTATGTCTACAGCAGCCAATATCTAAATGCGGAGCAGGCTGAACAGCAGTTGCGCCAAGCCTTGGGTGAGTATCATAGCAGCGCTAAACATCTGCACATGCGAGTGGGCATGATGCGCCGCGCACTGGTCAGTAATGTCATGGCCGTTGGCCTAGCGCAGAGCTTTATCGAGCCTTTGGAGGCCACCGCGCTGATGATCACTGGCCACAGCATCACACTACTGAGTCAATTTATTGAAGGCCAGGTCAGTGCGCAGCACCTTAATGATGAATTACACACCCTCGTGTTGGGCGTGAAAGATTATATTCTCGGCCATTACGCCACTAGCCGTCGTGTCGATACGCCCTATTGGTTAGCCAGTGCGGTAATAGCCGCACAAAGCCCGCGAATTGCGCCGCTGTTACAGCGTTGGCGCAGCGGTGGAGATATCGACCAGTGGTTGCATCAGCATCGTCATCAGCAGGCTTATAACCGAGCCAGCTGGTATTGCCTGTTAGCGGGCATGGATTATCGCGACACGCACCTCACCCAGCCTTTTGAGTGCGCCCCGGCGCATATCGACAGCGCCGCCAAGGCCTATGTAAAAACACTATGCGAGACTCATTTTGGCGTCCATGAGCAGGTTTTAAGGCTGTGAGAATAGTATCGGTAAGGCACTGAATTGTGCCGCCAGTGGTGGCAAAAGGCTGCGATACTGGCAGCGCATACAAAGAGCATTAATAACCCATTTGGGGTGATGGTCGTGGTTCCCCTTGAGCATTGTGTTTGTTTGCCCACAAGCCGGCTCGTATAAACCATCACCCCTTTTATTTTAAGGCACAGAGGGAAAAACAATGAAAACTAATATCCCTGTGGTCGTATTAGTACTCGCGACCTTTTTTATGATTTCGTTTATTACCAATATCCTCGGACCGATATTTCCGGCGCTTATTGATAGCTTTGATATTGGCTTAACGCTAGCGGGGTTTTTCCCGTTCGCATTCTTTATCGCCTACGGAGTCATGTCCATTCCGGCGGGGTTGTTAGTGCAATCTTGGGGCGAGAAACACGTGATGTTGTTGGCGTTTTTACTCGCTGCATTAGGCGCAATGGCGTTTGTGCTTATGCCGGTATTTGCGGTTGCAATGACAGCGCTGTTCTTGCTCGGCTCAGCTATGGCACTACTGCAAGTGGCGGTTAACCCATTATTGCGCGAAAGCGGCGGCAGCCAGCATTTTGCGCTGTTGTCAGTGTTGGCGCAGCTGATGTTTGGTGGCGCTGCAACGTTGTCCCCTTTGGTGTATTCACATTTACTTGAGCAAACGCAAACTGGGCAAGGTGTTGGAGCCATGATAGCGCCGAGTATTCCCGCGAATATGGGGTGGCTGAGTATGTATTGGCTGTTTGCGGCATTAAGTGTGGCCATGCTGGTATGGATAGCGCTAACACCCATTAAAAGAGCCCAGCGCAACGCCGATGAACGGCTCAGCGCCAAGCAAAGCCTGCAATACTTTAAAAACCCCACGGCCATTAAGTTCTTCTTTGCAATCGCCGCTTATGTTGCCCTAGAGCAAGGCATTGCCAATTCCATGTCGGTGTTTTTACAGCAACAACATGGCTTAGAGCCCAACACTGAGGGCGCAGCGGTGGTGAGTCATTTTTGGTTGAGTTTAACCCTGGGTTGTTTACTCGGATTAGTGCTACTTAAGTGTGTGGATGCGCAAAAGTTATTGATGTTCTTTAGCGTGGGTGCCGCGCTCTGCTTAGTTGTAGCGCTGTTTGGCAGCCAATCGCTAGCGGTGCTGGCATTTCCTGCCTGTGGGTTTTTCTTGTCCATTATGTGGTCGGTTATTTTCTCTTTGGCGCTCAACTCTTTTAAAGCCGGGCATGGCGCTGTGGCCGGGATCCTCTGCACTGGCATTATTGGCGGCGCCGTGGCCTCGCCAATCATTGGCGCAATCAGCCAAGGTATAGGGAGCTTACAAATCGCCATTCTAGTACTGTTTGTACCGCTGATTTATATCTTTAGCGTGGGTATTTGGGCGCGTCCACTGGTGCGCAATCACACCCTTAATCTGTTTAAAAAATCCGTTTCCAACGAAGAGTTAAAGAGTCCTTCATGAAAAATGTTGTATGCATCGACTTGGGAGGCACCAAAGCACTGGCAGCGCGTGTTGATGGCGTGAATCTCAGCGCCCCGATTCGTCGCGCGGTGCCCTACCAAGGGGAGAAAGAACAAATCAATGCATTTGTCTTAGAGTTAGTGCGCAGTACCATTAACGAGCACAGTCAAGGCATTGCCATTGGCGTTCCGAGCATGGTGGAAATGCAATCAGGTCGGGTGCTGGAAACCGTGAATATTCCCAGTTGGCACAACGTTGCTTTACAGCAATTGTTACAGACCCACTTTGAGTTACCGGTGGTGGTGCACAATGATGCCAACTGTTTTGCCATGGGCGAGTATTGTTATGGCGGCCATCAAGTGCAAAACCTCGTGGGTGTGTGCTTAGGCACCGGCCTTGGCGCGGGCATTGTCATCGATGGCACCTTGTATAGCGGCAAACATGCGGCGGCCGGCGAGTTTGGTAGCTTTCCCTATCGAGATGGTATCATTGAGCACTATACCAGCGGGCAATTCTTTAAGCGCCGAGGTTTAGAAGGGGGCGAGCAGGCACTGTTAGCGCAACAAGGCGATGCCCATGCAAAGGCGCTATTTGCTGAGTTAGGTACACACATAGGTTATGCCTTGGCGCAGGTGATGCTGGCTTTTGACCCAGACAAAGTCGTGCTCGGCGGCTCAGTGGCACGCTCTTACTCACTGTTTGCTGAAACCATGCGGCACGCGCTCAGTAACCAGGCTCACCCCATTTTGGTTGAAGCGTTGCAAATAAGCCCCGGGCAGTTGGAATATGCGCCGCTGTTGGGGGCATATGCGTTATTCGAACGTCACACCCATTTGCCACACAAGGAGGTTTATTGTGCGTAACCTAATTTTATTGTTGCTTGTTTTCGCGGCCAACGCGCAAGCGATCACGGCGTCGCAGCTTGAGCGTTTGGCGCAGCAACTACAAGTGCATTACACCTTGATTGATGCCAATCCTGATAGTTGTCCTGAGCAAAAAGAGGCGTGTTACCTCAGTGAACTGACACTGTCGTTAGCCAGCGCCGAGGATTTAGAGCCACTAAGCGATTGGGCCATCTATTTTAGCCAGCTGATGCCTATCTACGCGGTGCAGGGGGAGCAGCTCGCTATTGAGCATGTTAATGGTGATCTACACCGCATCCGTGCCACTTCGCAGTTTACCGGCTTTGGTGAGGCGGGCGTAAGCGTGCGTTTTTACACTGAACAATCGCAAATCACCCGCTCGGAATTTATGCCCAACTACCTGATAAGCGATGTTGAGCACCGCCTAGAGCCACAGGTGATCGCCAGCACGCAAAGCGTTGTTGACGACACTACAGGCTTAGAGCGCCAACCCTATTTACAGGCTTTCACCGGCATCAAGCAATTACGAGTGAGTGATGATGATAAAACCCCCTGGATGGGGGCTGAGTATTTATATCAGCATCAAGTACGCCCGAAGCCCCGTGATACCGTATTGGGTTTGGTGCCACAGCCACAGCACATTGCGCGTACGGCGCCGGGGCGGCTGTCGCTAAGCAAAGGTTTTACACTGCAATTAAAGGGTATAGAGCGAGGCGCTATCGAGGCGGCGTTAAAACGATTAGCAACCCTCGGCGTTCATGAGCGCCAAGCTGCGGTGAGCATTGAAATTCATGTTAGCGAGCAAGCAGGCGCGCCGCCAGAGTCTTATAAACTCAATGTGCGTGGTGAGAGCATTGTTATTCAAGCGCCCAGTGCCACTGGGGCCTTTTACGGGCTGCAAAGTGTAGCGGGGCTATTGAATAGTGACGATTTAAGCCTAGAGCGGGTCGCTATAGAAGATGCGCCGCATTATGGCTTTCGTGGTTTACACATTGATGTAGCACGTAATTTTCGAACTAAAGCGTTTATTCTTAATACCATAGAGCAAATGGCGGCGTATAAGCTTAACAAGCTGCATTTGCACTTGGCAGATGATGAAGGCTGGCGTCTTGCCATTGATGGTTTACCGGAGCTGACCGAGGTGGCGGCAACACGTTGTTTAGATTTAGCAGAGCAGCGCTGCTTGTTGCCCCAGTTGGGCGCCGGCCACCTTAGTGACAGTGGAGTGAATGGTTTTTATAGCGCGCAAGATTATGTTGATATTTTGCGTTATGCCCAAGCCCATCATATTGAAGTGGTGCCTTCGCTGGATATGCCCGGGCACTCGCGTGCCGCTATTAAAGCGATGGAGGCTCGTTATCAGCGTTTGCTGGCGCAAGGCGACAAACAGCGCGCCAGTCAGTACCGTTTAGTGGAGCCACAAGACCGTACGCAATACCGCTCTATTCAGCATTATAACGACAACACCTTAAATATTTGTTTGCCGTCAACCTATCGCTTTATCGATAAGGTCCTGCTGGAAGTACAGCGTTTACATCAGCGAGCGGGGGTGGAGTTGCACACTTATCATATTGGTGCCGATGAAACGGCCGGAGCCTGGCTGGCGTCACCGGCATGCCAACAGCTCAAAGATAAGGTCGCGGACTTTAGCTCATTCAATGGTTATTTTATTGAAAAGATTAGTCAATCTTTGGCTAATAAAGGCATTAAAGTAGGTGGTTGGAGTGATGGCATGAGCGATGTGCGCTTAGCAAATATGCCAGCTCATGTGCAAAGTAACGCCTGGGCGACTTTGAGTGACAATGGCCATGAGGTTGCCCATCAGCATGCCAATCAAGGATGGGATGTGGTGATCTCCAGCCCAGATGTCACCTATTTTGACTTTCCATATCAATCGCACCCACAAGAGCGCGGTAATCACTGGGCCAGTCGGGCTGCTGATACGCGCAAAGTATTTGAGTTTATGCCCGATAATCTGCCCGCACATGCAGAGATATGGCGCAGTGTTAAAAATCAGCCGTACCGCGCCGATGACAGTGACTCGTCTTTGCAACCCGGTGTGCAGTTTGCCGGTGTGCAAGGACACCTTTGGTCGGAGATGCTGCGCACAGACCGCCAAGCCGAGTACATGCTGTATCCACGCTTATTGGCGTTAGCAGAGCGTGCTTGGCACAAACCGCAGTGGGCACTGCCTTATGTGGCCGGTCGCAGTTACAGTGCCGACACCGAGTTTTTCGATGCGCAACGCCAACAGCAACGAGAGCAGGACTGGCAGCGTTTTGCTTATTTAGTTGGCGAACGGGAAATAGCTAAATTAGAAAAGTACGGGCGTTTTTATCGCATTCCCACAGTGGCGGCAAGCACCACTAAACAAGGCTATATCGATGCCTTTACTTTACTTCCCGGGTTTGCCATTGAAGTACAAGCGGCGGATGGCCAGTGGCAACCGTTCAAGGGCAACAAGCACTATGGCCCGGTGCGGGCGATACGAGCACGATCGCCACTAACCCAGCGCCGAGGCAGGGCGTTGAGTTTGCAGTAAACCAAGATTTCACACCAGTAAGGCAAGAGCAGGGCGGTGATCACCGCCTTTTTGCTTTCGCTACTGAAACTAGTTGATTTAAATACGGTAATAAGTATTAATAAGGCTAATTATATTTAAGGATGAAAATAATGGTTCGCTTGCTCTTTACCTTCGCTTTACTGTTACTTACCACTTCTAGCCTTGCGCAAAGTAATCTATTCGTCGACAAATACAAAGGCGGCCGCACCAAGGCCGACGCCCATTACAGCTATATGCCTGTATTAGTGCTAGGCAAAGGTGATCAACGTATAGAGTTAGCGGGGGAGTATCGCGCTTACATGCAGGAGATTGAGCCTAGCGCTAAGCTCGGCTTTTCACACCTACTTGCTGATGTTAAAGCCAAGCTGGAGGCTAAGGGGTTTAGCACACAGGTTTATTGTGTTCAGGAGTGTGATAAACGCACTTACGCCCGGCTAATTGATGATACCTTTCGCGATACAGTGTTGTATCGCTTAGGTTATTACAATGTTCAGGAAAACCGATTTGGCTATCTGTCAGCGATGAAAACAGTGAATGAGCAGCCACGTGCAGTTATGCTGTTTGCTAAACAAGAACGCAGCGGAGGGCTTTCCTTAGGCTATGAACAAATTGCATCCTTGCCTATGCCTGATGCGGGTCTTAGCGTGCAACAAGACTTTGAGATTGATGCGTTGGATTTTAGTCAGCTAAAAGCCAAGGAAAAAGATGCAAAAGGCAGTGCTGATCACCCATTAATCGAGCGCTTCCCTGGCAGTTATATCAAAAGCAGCGGCGTGAGTGATTATGAACCCTATCCATTAATTGTAGGTCAGTATAAAAAATCAATTCCGGTACGCACCGTCGGCGGTAAAGTGACCACGCTAAATTACCGTATTGATAAAACGGTTGGACCTTATGCAGTCCATAAAAACTACATGAATGCACTGACCCAAGCTGGGTTCACTATTATTTATGAGTGCCAAGCACGTAGCTGTGGCAACTATATTTTGCGTGATAATTACCGCGATACCATTTTTGCTAAGCGTCATGATTCTGATATCTATAACATGACTGAAAAAAGCAACTTTTACTTGTTCACAGCTGAGAAAGACACACCTCATGGCAAGCTATACACATCAATGTACAGCCTACAACGTAGGGCCAAGGAAAGTGTAGAGTTGGTGGTTGATATTATTGAAGAAAAAGGAGTTAGCCACGTAGCTTTAAATATCGACAGTGACAATCTTTTAAAAGAAATACAAAACACAGGCAGTGTTTCTTTGTATGGTATTGAGTTTGATTTTAATAAACACACTATTAAACCTAGCTCAAAAGCGCAATTGGATGAAATTGCAAAGTTCTTAACGCAAAGGGCTGATGTTTCTTTGTATGTGGTTGGTCACACCGATAATAAAGGTGCATTTGACTACAACCAAGACTTAGCGAGTCGACGCGCTCAAGAAGTGGTGAACACCCTAGTTCGTGATTACCAAATAACCCAACAGCGATTGCAAGCGGTGGGTGTCGGGCCAGTCGTTCCGTTGGCTGCAAACGACAATGACGATAATATGCAGCGTAACCGTCGCGTTGAATTGGTACTTAAAGCACCCATGTTCCTATAACCAAGCAGTTAAGCCCTGCCTCAGGTTGCAGGGCGCTATGGTTGAATATAAGTTGTTTTGTGACCTTGTTTTACAAAAACACTGGTCAGTTATACAAAAAGTGCTGGGCCAGAACCAAAGACTCAATAATATTGGCAGAGCGTAAATTAATCGAAATGAGGGCGCAGCTGTTCACGCATTTCCATCATATTGCCAGGGTGGATTTCCCAGCGGTTTTTATCTTCGAACTCAAAATCGATTTTAAAGCGCTCTGTTTCGCCATCCATTTGAAACAGCAGTTTTATAAAACGCCAATCGCATTGCTCGTAAACTTCTTCACGGAATTCGAGTAAGGTATCCTCGAGCAACAGCAAGTCGTCTTCAATCCTGGCTGTAGCGAGCTCTACTTTATCGTTATCGTATAGGAAACCAGAGTTAGCGATGTGTCCTTCGTTAAATTGAAAAACAAACGAAAACGCTGTCCATGGGTTTTGCTGTACTTTCTTGCAGCGTAGAAATAGATCTGCAATGTATTGGAGACGTTCCATTGGTATATTCATACGGTGTCCTCTTGTAGGCGTTTGATGCATAAAATCGACAACCAACGCCAAAATAGCGATTAATCGAAATGAGGGCGCAACTGCTCACGCATTTCCATCATATTGCCAGGGTGAATTTCCCAGCGGCTTTTATCTTCAAATTCAAAATCGATTTTAAAGCGCCCGGTTTCGCTTTCCATTTGAAACAGCATTTTGATAAAACGCCAATCGCATTGCTCATAAACTTCCTCACGGAATTCACGAAGAGTATTGCTAAGTAGTAACATATCCTCTGCTATTCTAGCTGTTGCGGGTTCAACCTTGTCGCCATTATATAAAAAGCCGGAGTTAGCTATATGGCCATCATTGAATTCGAAAACAAACGTAAACGCTGTCCATAGGTTTTCTGCTACGTCCTCACAACGCAGGAAGAGGTCGGCAATATATTGGAGTCGTTCTGCTGGTATATTCATATTGTTCCCGTATCAGCGCTCTCGGGCCGTGCTAAAGTGAGCTCAAAGTTAGATAGGTCAAAGCATGGCTTACGTTAAGAGTTCTTCGAAGATAATATCGATATTTGCTAAGAATTCGTTATGGACTGGTGCGGTAAAATATCTGGAAGTTAGGACTCCAAAAGTAAAAGCCTCTCCTTCAGGAAGCTCGTCTCTAGGGTTCTTCTCATATTGAGCGCAGGCCAAAATAAACGCAAGTTGCGCTTTTATCTCAGGCTTAACGCTGGCAGTTGAGTCATCCGTTTCCAGCTTGAGTAACCTCAACGCATTTTGAGTCGCGCTCTCAAGTCTTATGAAATTCATTGTGCCAGTGCCTTGGGCTTTGATATCTGATCCTGTCATTTCACAAGGCATTAAATAACAAGGCCTTTTTATTAAATTTCTAAGAGGTGATTAACAATGCCAACGGTTCTGCTGTACGAAAAGTACCAGACTGATTGGCTGATACTTTTCGCAATCGAAGACCTGTAGTAGGCACATCAGAATAGGCATCAATCGAAATGAGGGCGCAGCTCTTCTCGCATCTCCATCATATTACCTGGGTGGATTTCCCAGCGGCTTTTATCTTCAAACTCAAAGTCGATTTTAAAGCGCCCGGTTTCGCTTTCCATTTGGAACAATAACTTTATAAAACGCCAGTCGCATTGCTCATAAACTTCCTCACGGAATTCGAGCAGAGTGTCGTCTAACAACAAAGGATCGTCTTCTATTTCGGCAGAGGCAGGGCGTACTGCTTCTGCGTTATATATGAAACCAGAGTTGGCCATATGACCTTCATTAAACTCGAAAACAAAGGCTAATTCTGTCCAAGGGTTTTGTTCTACTCTTTCACAGCGTAAGAATAGGTCTGCAATGTACTGTAGTCTTTCTGCTGGTATAATCATAAACCCTCTTATGAGCGCTTCAGTCGCTTTTGGCTATTTATATCTATATTAGAGCGTTCAAGCGTTTTTATAGTTTTGGGCTATACGCTTGAGTTCAGCAAGAATACCCTGCTCTAGTAGAGACATGTAAGGCAGTTGTAGCTCTGTATAGCTTGATACATCATCAGGTATTGAGAGATTTATTAACGTAATTCCCTTTTCACCTTCTGCTAGGCAATTCGGTGAGAAGCGTACTTTTAATTCTTGCTTATCAAAACTATTCTTAACATGACGTGTGTCAGCAGATAATCCACCCTCGCTCGGTAGTTTCATAAAGCCATTTTCTATGACGTCTACCACCCAATCGAGTGAACTTAATGGGAGGCTAAAGGTGCTTTGAATAACACTTTTTTTCAAAAAAGCTTGCTGTGCCTCGTTCAACTTACTCTCATTAAAAAAAATAAGAGAATCTTTCCCTTCAATTATATGCATTAATTTTTGAGGGCCAAAATAATTAGGAAAGGTTTTAATTAAACGATATTCAGAAGGAAGGTTATTAATATCCAGCATATATTTATTACCCTTTTATCGGCTTCGCAGGAACGCGAATAATAGCACCTAAGCTAGGGTGTTCTAGTTCGGCGATTGTTTTAGGGGAGCGTTCTAGTGTAATGCTCTCTAGCGTACCATGTTGATTTGCTGGAACATATCCAGAGTTGCCATTAGTCTTTGTTAGACCATCGCCGGAGAACCACTTGTTTGTGCCAATTTCACAGGTGTACTCGTGGCGGCAAAGGAATTTCTCTTTTTCATTTTTATCTTTAAAGTAGTTATTTGAAAAAGCTTTAACGTGCTCTTTATCGTATTGGTTGAGCTTTGCCTTTTCAAAGTCGTCCATAATTTTGCTGTACTCTTTAGAGTACTCTGGAGTCATTACCTCTTTTAACTTCTCTGGGGAGTGTTCATTTTTTTCCGATAAGTTTTTATTGCTAAACTCCTTAACACCCACGTCCTTCATCCGATCATAGGTTGGTACAAAGGTATAGGAGTCTTCGTTTTCCAAATACTTCTCTTGGTCTACGATAATAACTTCCCACTCGGCGTCCTCTTTCCAATTCATACCATTTAAATCGTTCAGCAGTTTAGGGTCTGTGTCAGCATTTTCCATTTGGTCAAAGGTAGTGGTCCAAGTGGTTGTCCGCCCCGACTCACGTTCAAAACCAAGCTTATCGTTAGGTCCTTTCTTTTCTTGTAAGGTGACAATAAAGCGCTCTTTTACAACGCCCTTTGCGGCTAAGGCTTCTAATTCACTCTGTGAATATTTAGGTTGATATTCGCCGGTCTCTTCTAGACGTTTACGCGCATCCGCCAAGCGCTGCACACACTCTTCCATGCTTTGCGGTGGTGCTTTTTTTGGTGCTGGCGCTTTTTTAGCGTTTGCTTCACTTGCTTGCGGTTCGCTTGCTTTGCTGGTATCCGCTTTTTTGCCTGCGCCGGTGACCACTGGGGCTGAGCTTGTGGAGTTGGGGGCGGGTGCCTTTTTCTCTGGGCTTGCCAAATCGGCGCCGCTGCTGCGCTTCGGTGCGCTTGAGCCAGCGACATCGCTACTGCGTGTTTTATCTGATTTTTGCAGCTGTTGTTTAACCACATTAGGGTGCTCGGCAATATCCCACAATTCGAACATCACTAAGCGTTCATCCACCAAAGCTTCGGCCACCTCGTTAAGCTGTGAAGTGACTGACTTATAGCCTGAGCCGAAGCTGGTGATATGTAAATAGTCGAACAAGGTGCTAATAATAAACTGACTATTGCGCCATGGGTCGAGATCATGCAAAAACTGCTCGGCGAATACACGCCCGGACCGAAATGCATAGATGGGATGGGGAAGCATAGGATCATCGGGGATATGTTCAGGGCGACACACC
This sequence comes from Pseudoalteromonas sp. CNAT2-18.1, assembly GCF_022347865.1. Lineage (NCBI taxonomy): Bacteria > Pseudomonadati > Pseudomonadota > Gammaproteobacteria > Alteromonadales > Pseudoalteromonadaceae > Pseudoalteromonas > Pseudoalteromonas sp. CNAT2-18.1. The sequence goes on from NZ_JAKRFR010000001.1 coordinate 430,288, forward strand.
AAATGAGGATGACCAAAACTGCAATACACAATGTAACCGCGAGCGAATGCCGCAGGCGTTACTGGGTTGTAATCCTTGACAAGACTAGAGCTTTCCATAGCACACATAAATTGTTTTTAACTAGCGACAATATTACCCGATGTGATGCCTAAAAAAAAGCACAATAAAAAGAAAGCGCCCAGTCAGGGCGCTTATTCTACGCTATGGTGAAGGGGGGCCAATTCCTATGCACACCCCCTGTTTGAATCCAGTTAGAGAGGAACAAAAGGTGGTTGCAATTGCAAACCCTTCGCACGCTTTTACGGAACTTTATAAATAGAGCGATCACTTTTATTTTAAAAAAATAACAATCGCGTCTATCTCGTGGCTAGAGAACTAGCGCCTTACTTTAATGCGCGGGCTTAGGTGATTTGTTAGTTGCAACCTAGCATGCCTTTGTTATACTCGGCGCGAACTTTCAGTAAGTAGTGAAAGTTCCTAACCGATATTTCGCAATTAAACCCGAAGTGGATGTACACAGTGCTTTCAGCTAACACGAACAATTCAACCTTGCTAACGCAGCCGCTGGTGTCGGGCGCGTACTTTGGTCGTGGTGTTGTGCTTGCTTGTGTGCTCTTTGCGCTTAATACGGCGTTGTTGCTCAGCGGCTCCCTTGGAGATGCCATTGAGCTTGAAGCGCTAATGGGCGAAGGTTTAAGCCAAGAGCCTTGGTTGGTGGCGGCGATGCAGTTTTTTGCCCAGCCGGTGCTTAGCGCCCAGTTGTTAATTGGTTTATGTTGGTTATTGTTTCACTTTTTTGCGCCTAAGCGCGCAGCCATTTCGCTGCGTAAAGCGGCGTTTGACTTTGTCGCCCCCACCCGTTGCCAGAATCCTCAAGGCGCGCATGGGTGCCGCGCTCCTCCATCATTTGCCGGTTGATTGTTTTTAGTTGCTACCACTCAGGAAATGCGTGTCCTTGGTAGCGACCTCAGTGCGTCTGCTTAATTTTTGTCACTGACCACAGTCAACCCACCGCAGTGTTATTCGCGGTGCCTTGGGCAGCAATGCTAATTTATCTCTGCACACTCTATCTCAGTGAAGGTCAAGCTTTGCGCTGACTCAGTCGCCCATGCTGCGGCTGCAGAGAACCTTTGGCAAAGCAGCATTTTTGCATCTTAAAAATGCTCCCTTAACCGCGAATTTCGCTCTTTAAGCGCTGTATTTATGCGCTTGAAGTAGCTCAGGCCACTTTGTGGCGAGGTTTAACCTTTAGGTTGTAGGGTAGTGTTTTGTTAACTCGAAAACTCTTTTCATTCGCTTTCGCTCTTATGGTGTTGGCGCTCAGTGGCTGTAGTGGCGGAGTGCTGGACCCCAAGGGGCAAATTGGCATCGATGAGAAAAATCTCATTATTATTGCCACCGTTCTGATGTTGGTTGTGGTGATCCCGGTGATCATCATGACTTTGTATTTTGCCTGGAAATATCGCGATGGTCGCGACCATGAGATCTATGCCCCGAAATGGGCGCACTCGAGCAAAATAGAAGCGGCGGTGTGGACCATTCCCATCGTTATTATCATTGTGCTTGGGGTGATCACTTGGCGCTCCACACAAGCACTTGACCCATACAAGCCGCTGGCCGGTAAAGGGGAGCACTTAACCGTGCAGGTGGTGTCGCTAAATTGGAAGTGGCTATTTATCTACCCTGAGCAGGGTATTGCCACGGTCAATGAGCTGGTGTTTCCAGCCAATGTGCCGGTGGAATATAAAATCACCTCGCAAAGTACCATGAACTCCTTTTTTATTCCCCAACTGGGAAGCCAAATTTACTCCATGGCGGGCATGGAAACCCAGCTACACCTGATTGCCAACGAGCCTGGCACATTCAAAGGCTTTTCAGCCAACTACAGTGGCGCCGGGTTTAGCGGCATGAAGTTTAATGCCATTGCCACCCCCACACAGGCCGACTTTGATACCTGGGTTGCCAATGTCAAAGCCAAAGGGACTAAGTTAGACCAACACAGCTACGAGACGTTAACCCAACCCAGTGAATACCATCCGGTGAGCTATTACAGCGAGGTGGAACAGGGGCTGTTTCACAGCATTGTGATGAAGTACATGCAAGGTCACGGTGAAATGAATTACTACGCCAAGCCCGAGCATGCGGCGCATAACCAACATCGCGTCGAGGAGTGAAAATGAATCTATTTGGAAAACTATCAATTGAGGCCATTCCATACCACGAGCCCATTATTATGGTGACTTTGGCGGTTGTGGCTGTACTGGGTCTGCTGCTTGCAGCAGCGATGACAAAATATCAAAAATGGGGCGTGCTATGGCGAGATTGGATCACCTCCATTGACCATAAACGATTGGGCATGATGTACATAACCCTTGCCCTGATCATGTTATTCCGTGGTTTTGCTGACGCTATTATGATGCGTACTCAGCTGGCCATGGCTACCGGCGGGGCGGCCGGGTACTTGCCCCCTGAGCACTACGACCAAATCTTTACCGCACACGGCGTGATCATGATTATCTTTATGGCGATGCCGTTTATGATTGGGTTGATGAACATTGTGGTGCCACTGCAAATCGGTGCCCGCGATGTGGCCTTCCCATTTTTAAACAACCTGAGCTTTTGGCTTACGGCGGGCGGCGCAATACTGATTAATTTATCCCTAGGGCTTGGCGAATTTGCTAAGACTGGGTGGGTCGCCTATCCGCCGCTATCAGAGTTATCCTTTAGCCCCGGTGTGGGAGTCGATTATTATATTTGGGCGTTGCAGATATCAGGCTTGGGTACTTTGCTAACGGCGGTAAACTTCTTGGTGACGGTATTTAAAATGCGCGCGCCGGGCATGAGTTTGATGAAGATGCCTATTTTTACTTGGGCATGTACCTGGGCGAATATTCTTATCGCCGCATCGTTCCCCATTTTAACAGCGGTGCTGGCCATGCTCACCCTAGATAGATACATGGATTTCCACTTCTTCACCAATGAAGCAGGTGGTAATGCCATGATGTATATCAACTTATTTTGGGCATGGGGCCACCCAGAGGTTTATATTCTGATTTTGCCGGCGTTTGGTATTTTTTCTGAAGTGATCTCGACTTTCACTGGCAAGCGTTTGTTCGGCTACAAGTCCATGGTTTATGCCAGTGGTGCGATTTCTATTTTGGGCTTTATCGTCTGGCTGCATCACTTTTTCACTATGGGCTCCAGTGCCAATGTAAACGCCTTCTTCGGGGTGATGACCATGGTCATTGCGGTGCCTACTGGGGTGAAGTTGTTTAACTGGCTATTTACCATGTACCGAGGGCGTCTGCGCATCACCGTGCCGGTGCTGTGGACCATTGGCTTTATGATCACCTTTACCGTGGGCGGTATGACCGGCGTGTTGCTCGCCATTCCCGGCGCAGACTACGTGCTTCATAACAGCTTGTTTCTGATTGCGCACTTTCACAACACCATTATTGGTGGCGCAGTGTTTGGCTACCTTGCCGGCTTTGCTTATTGGTTCCCCAAAGCCATGGGCTATAAATTGGATGAGCGTTGGGGTAAGGCGTCATTCTGGTGTTGGCTGGTGGGCTTCTTTGTTGCCTTCATGCCGCTGTATGTACTGGGCTTTTTAGGTATGACGCGACGCCTAAACCACACCAACAACCCAGATTGGAACATCTGGCTGTACATTGCCTTTGTCGGTGCTGTGATCATTATGTTTGGCATCCTATTTCAGGTGATCCAACTGGTGGTGAGTTATAAAAACCGTGCGCAATTGCAAGATACCACCGGCGATCCTTGGAATGGCCATACCTTAGAGTGGTCTACGGCATCACCGCCCCAGTACTACAACTTCGCAAACACCCCGGTGGTACGTGATATTGACGCTTGGACCGACACCAAAGAGCAGGAGCAGGCTTATCAGCAAGGGCAACACTATGCGCCCATCCACATGCCGAAAAACACCTCAGCTGGCGTGCTTATGAGCGCCGCGCTTACGGCATTTTGCTTCGCCATGATTTGGCATATTTGGTGGCTTGCCATTGCCGGCCTTGGCGCCGCTATAACCGTGTTTATTAAGCGTTGTTACAGCAATGACGTTGATTACTATGTGCAGGTGGCTGAAATTGAAGCCATCGAGTCAGCCCATATCCACCATGCAACTGCGGAGGGTCGCTCATGAGTGCCACTACATCAACCGCTATTCACACCTTAGGTGAGGCGCATCACCCCGATTGTGCGCACCACGATACATCAAGCAATACCGTGTTTGGTTTTTGGTTATACCTGATGACCGACTGCCTGTTATTCGCGTCATTTTTTGCCACCTACGCGGTGCTGTACATGAACACCGCCGGCGGGGTTTCCGGCAAAGATATCTTTGAGCTTGACTTTGTTGCCCTAGAAACGGCCGCCTTGTTGCTCAGCAGTATTACCTTTGGTTTTGCCATGATAACCGCTAAGGCGCAAAAACAGGCGGCTACATTGAGCTGGTTGGCGGTTACTTTTGCCCTAGGGGCAGTGTTCATCGCTATGGAAGTGTATGAGTTTCATCACTTAATTGCCGCTGGCAATGGCCCACAACAAAGTGCGTTTTTAACCTCGTTTTTCTCTTTGGTGGGGCTGCATGGCCTGCATGTGAGTGCGGGATTGATTTGGATGAGCGTGATGATGATTGAGGTGCTGCGCCGTGGGCTTAAGGGGCAAACGGTAACGCGCTTAAGCTGTTTAAGCTTATTTTGGCACTTTTTGGATATTGTCTGGATTTGTGTATTTACCGTGGTGTATCTAATGGGGGTGATGTCATGAGTCACAGTGAAACTCACGCGATGGATAAGCTCGAGGCAGTCGCAGAGCAAGGCCTAGTTAATCACGCTAAGGATTATGTCATTGGTTTTGTACTCTCGGTCGTGCTCACCGGTGCACCGTTTTGGGCGGTGAGCAGTGGAGCGTTGTCGACAACCAGTACCTTGGCCACTGTGGTGGTGGCAGCCATAGTGCAAATTTACGTGCATTTAAAATACTTTTTGCATCTTAACTTTGTTAGTGAAGAAGGCAAAGCTAATAGTATCTCCTTTATTTTTAGTGCCCTTATCATCGTTATGGTGGTTGGCTTATCGGTGTGGATCATTTACGAGTCCAACGCCATGATGATGTATTAACGTCGAGGTCGTGCTTATGTTTCGTCGTTATTTTTCGGTGACTAAACCGGGGATCATCATCGGCAATCTTATCTCTGTGGCGGGGGGCTTCTTGCTGGCCGCACGCGGCGAGATAGACAGGCCACTTATGCTGGCTACGCTCATGGGGCTCTCGTTGGTGGTGGCCTCGGGGTGCGTTGTAAACAATGTTATTGACCGTGACATTGATGCCAAAATGGCGCGCACCCAAGGCCGCGTCACCGTCACCGGCGAAATATCGGCGTCGGCGGCACTGCTCCACGCCTTGGTATTGGCGGTATGTGGTTTTGGCGCATTAATCTACTACACCAATACCTTGGCGGTGGGCTTTGCTGCCTTTGGCTACATCATCTACGTGGGCGTATACAGCTTGTATATGAAACGTCACTCCGTGTACGGCACCCTGGTTGGCAGCCTCTCTGGGGCGGTGCCTCCGGTGGTGGGGTATGGCGCCGTCAGCGGCCAATTTGATGCAGGGGCAGCCATTTTGTTGCTGATGTTTTGCCTATGGCAGATGCCGCATTCCTATGCCATTGCGATTTTCCGTTATCAGGATTACCGCGACGCCAATATTCCGGTGCTCCCGGTGGCAAAGGGCTTAGCTAGAGCGCAGCGGCATATTGTTTTCTACATTGCTTTGTATGCCTTGGTGGTCATGCTATTGCCGCTCGGTGGCTACACCGGGCTCGCCTTTATGGCGGTGGCATGCACGACCAGTTTTTGGTGGTTGCTGATGGCCCTACGTGGCTATCGCCGCGATATTGATATGCATGGCTGGGCACGCCAAGTGTTTGCCTTTTCCATTGTTAATATCACCGTGTTGAGCATCACCATGGCTGTGGACTATCACGCTGCCAATCCACAGTTGCTGGTGCTTAATTAGCACCTTTTAGCAGCATTTTCCCAAAGTTAACCAAAGGCCCGTAAGGGCCTTTTTTCTTATAGTTGTGCAGCCTGCTCAACCACAATGGCATGGCGTGCCGCTAGGCGTTCATGGTCTTTATCGTAGCCGCCGCCAATTACCGTAGCCACTGGGGTATTGTGCTGTGCACAGCGCTTGAGCACTAAGCGATCACGTTGTGCGATCCCCTGCCAGCTGACATCCAGCTTACCTAGGCCGTCTTGCTGCCAGATATCAACGCCGGCGTCATACAACACTAAGTCGGGGTTTAGGCTGTCGAGCAAGTGCTTTAGGGTGTCATCGACCACGCCGAGGTATTCGTCATCGCTTATGTGATTGGCAAGACCGATGTCCAAATCACTGGGGCATTTGCGAAACGGGAAGTTCTTTTCACAGTGAATGGAGCAGGTAAAAGCATAGGGTTGATGTTGCAGCAGCGCGGCTGTGCCATCGCCTTGGTGTACATCAAGGTCAAAAACCAACACATTGGTCACTTCGCCACTATTAATCAGCGTTTGCGCCGTGAACGCTAAATCATTAACCATGCAATAGCCAGATCCAAAGTCATAATGAGCATGGTGAGTGCCCCCTGCCAAATGGCAAGCCACCCCATGAGCAAGGGCGAGGCGGGCTGTTTTCAGTGTCCCCAAAGGCGCGGTGAAGGTACGCGCCATTAAGTTGTGTGACCAGGGTAGGCCGATACGGCGCATCGCTTTGGCATCTAAACGGTTATGCCATAGGTCATGCACATAGTTATCGCAGTGAATTAAGCTGAGATCATCCGGGGTTCCGAGCGGCGGTTGCTCAAGGTTATCACCGACCAAGCCTAGGCCTTTTACATGATGGTACAGGCGCGCAAACTTGCTCATCACAAAGCGATGATAGGGGTCAAAGCTAAACGAGTAATTGGGGTGATAAACCAAAGGTAAATGCGGATTCAAGACCATACAGCAAACAGACTTAGCGATAACGAGAAGTTAAGCGTAACGAAAGAACCTAGAGTTTGTCTAATTTCCTTGAAAAGGAACTATCATTGTGATGATAATGTTATGTTGTATCATAACTTTTATAGTAAATCATGAATCTTTCACTTTCTCTTATCTCCTTAGCGTTAGCCAGCAGCCACAATGTAAATAGTGCCATTGAGCACATCGAAGTCAGCGGGCAGCATCAACTTCCTTCTGCAAGCAGTGAATTGATTGGCGCAAATATTGAACTCAATGGTACCCAATTAAACGAGTTAAAAGCACCAACACTCGGCGACACCCTTGATACGCTGCCAGGTGTGAGCGCAAGCCACTTTGGCCCCTCTGCTAGTCGTCCACAACTCAGGGGGTTCGGCGCTCAACGTGTGGTCTTAGCGACCAATGCGATGGCTGTGCGTGATATGTCTTCTATCAGTGCGGATCAACTCGTGCCGATAGAGCCTTTCTTTGCCGACAATATCCGTGTGATTAAAGGCGCCACTGCGGTGATCCCTTTTGGCGGTGAGGCGATGGCAGGCGTTGTCGATGTTGATGATAGCCGTATTCCAAAACAACTAAGTGCTTGGCAAGCGCAAGAAAAAGTCGAATTGCAAAGTGGCTACAATAGTGCCAGCTCATTGCTAGCGCAAACTCAAGGGCAGCAACAAGGCTTCGCCTTCAATGCCAATATTCTTGTGCGTCAACGAGGTGATTACAAAGTGCCAGACAGCGCCAAGGCACCGGTGTGTGCAAGCTGGTCAGAGTTAGTGATCGATGTGCGCCTAGCCGACCACTGTCAGGTTAAATTAGCGTCGCCGCAGTGGCAGTTTAACGGTGAAAAATGGGTTGATATTACCCCCATTGATGAGCAGATAATTAGTCACTATGGCCTCAATGATCAAGGGAAAGTTAGCAACTCTAGCAGCTATCAAACCTCTGGCTCAATTGGCGGAAGCCAGCTATTTTCAGAGCATCAAGAGCTCGGGTTTGCATACAGCTTTGGCAAAGCTAACCGAGGGATCCCTGGGTTTATGCATCTAGGGTCCGCAACGGCCCCAAAAGTAGGTCAAGCAGCGGATATTCGCATTTACTCTTCTTTTCATCGTATTGATGGCCGCTACAGTCAACACTTCAATACCCAAAGCTACCTAGACTACCTTGAAATTAATGGCTTTTATTCTCAACAAAGAGATGACGAGACGTTAGCTGGCACCTCCGTTAACCTGTTCGAAGTAGATGCTTTGCAACTCAATCCACGAATTGGCTTTACATGGCACGACCAAGCACCGGCCTCAATTGGGTTACAGATAGAGCGCAGTGAACATCGAGGCGAGGGGAGCGATAACTATTTGCCTGAGATCGAGGGCAAACGAGAGGCGCTGTATTTACTTCAAAACCTGCACTTGCAAGCATTGCAACTTCAGTTTGGCGCAAGGTATGACCATATTCAATATAAGCCGAATCTTGAAGGGAGTTATGTGCCCGGGCGTGGCCAAGGAGCAAACGTGCAGGAACGTGAGTTTCACTTGCAAAACTACAGTGTAAGCATGAATTATCATCCCGTGCCTATGTGGTCCCTACGTGCTAGCTACACTGATGCGCAGCGTGCACCTGCAATTAATGAGCTCTACGCAAGTAACCCCCATTTGGCTTTATTAATTGAAGAGCAAGGCAATACGCATTTAAATGTCGAACAAAACCGAGCGTTAGAATGGGGGACGCGCGTTACCTTGGGTGACCTACAATTGGCGGCGACATGGTTTGATAATGAATACACCGACTTCACTTATCTAGGAAATACTGGCGTAAACAGAGGGGGTGTGTATGTTCAAGAGTGGCGTCAGGCTGATACCGATAATCAAGGCTATGAAATTACTTTAGATTATTCATATACCTTTACAGACTGGGGCGTAATAACGCTATCTGCTTTCACAGACAGTGTAAAAAATACGCCTCGCTATCAGTTTGATGGCAGCTACGATCCTTTTGAACTAGATAACTTCCTAAACCCAGATAAAGCACAAGAAGCTGAATATTGGCGGCGCACTATGGAAGGAGACAGCATACCTAAAACTCCAGCGAATAGAACAGGCCTAAAGCTAGGTTGGCAGTATGATGGCTTGCGATTCACTGTAAATTACACACATCATGATAAACAACAAAATGTCGGTAAGCATGAAAGGCCTTCATCAAGCTATGCCTTGTTAGGTTTTGATGCCAGTGTTGTGCAACCTTGGTTAGGAGATAGCGGGGAATTATTTGTCAATATCGATAACATCACTGATGAAGATGCCCGTGCGCACCAAAGTTACTTACGCTTTATTGCTCCATTGCCAGGTCGCAGCATAGCCCTTGGATTGCGAGCGCGCTTCTAACTCATCGCCGGGGGGCGTTTAAGCCCCTCGTACATACTGTCAGATAAGCACTATACACACAGTGGCTTGGCTTTTTTTAACAACCAAAAATTGCGTAGATGCGCAGCCATCAGCAATAAACTGCCGACAACGGAGAAAAGCACCTCTAAGCTTGGCACAAATAACGCGGTGCCAAGCAGCGACAAGCCAATCAACGCGAGCAGTAACGGCAGTGGTTGATGATGTTGACGCAACCCCTGAGGAAGAGCCCATAACGCCAAGGCTGCAATAACGAGGAAAAGTCCTTGATGAATGCGCTCTGAGAACAAAAACTGCCCTAAAATAGATGTCGATAGCAAAAAGCCTGCGGGCAATACAATGCAATGGACTAGGCAAAAAGCACTGAAAAAAATAGCTAATTTATCTTTCATAGGTCCTCCCTTAAAATTCAAGTGTTATATTATAACATTTTATGCTGTATTGATATCTTCGCATCTTCAAAATAAATCGACGCTCAGCTATTGAAATTCATCGGCGTGTCCCAATTTAAATTTGAACGGCTATTCAAAAAGGAGTGACTATGTCATTATCAAACCGCCAGATCGTATTGAACTCTCGCCCTGAAGGTGAGCCCGTAGCAGATAACTTCCGCCTGCAAGAGGTGGACGCCCCGAAAGCGAAGCAAGGGGAAATGCTGCTGCGCACGATTTATTTATCTCTTGATCCCTATATGCGCGGGCGCATGAGCGACGCCGAGTCTTATGCCGATCCTGTGGCTATCGATGAGGTGATGGTCGGTGGTACGGTCTCCCAGGTTGTTGAATCTCATATTGAAGGATTTAAAGCAGGGGACTGGGTACTATCAATGAATGGCTGGCAAGATTACGCCATCAGCAATGGTGAAGGCGTTATTAACCTAGGCTCCCAGCCACAAAACCCATCTTATGCTTTAGGTGTTTTGGGCATGCCAGGATTTACCGCTTACATGGGGCTACTTGATATTGGCAAGCCACAAGCGGGGGAGACTGTCGTGGTTGCTGCGGCCAGTGGCGCGGTAGGTGCTAATGTTGGGCAAATCGCCAAGCTAAAAGGGGCAAAGGTTATTGGTATCGCCGGTGGCGCGCAAAAATGCAGTTATGTTAAAGATGAACTCGGCTTTGATGCCTGCATCGACCACAAAGCCGATGACTTTGCTGAGCAATTAGCCAAGGTTTGCGACAGCGGTATTGATGTGTATTACGAAAATGTCGGTGGCAAAGTGTTTGACGCCGTATTGCCGTTATTAAATACCGGTGCGCGTATTCCGGTGTGTGGCCTTGTGTCGCAATACAATGCCACCGAATTACCGCCAGGGCCTGATCGCTTATCATTGCTGATGGGGAAAATCCTTACTAAACGTATGACCATGAAAGGGTTTATCATTTTTGATGATTACGCTCATCGCTATGAAGAGTTTGCCACCGACATGCAAAAATGGGTGCAAGAGGGAAAAATTAAGTATAAGGAACACCTAATTGAAGGGCTAGAAAATGCACCTGAAGGCCTCAATGATGTTTTGGCAGGGCGTAACTTTGGCAAAATGGTCGTCAAAATAAACAACCCTGAATAACGGAAAGCGAGCCGAGGCGCTTGCCTCGGCGTTAAAACGCTAATGCTTTTTTAGTTGTCGTAGTGAGGTTACAGCGGTATTGGAAACTGAGTCAGATTCACTATTCGCCCAACCACCATAGTATGATGAATAATTAAAAATGATACTCTCACCCTCTGTTGCCAGAGGTGCAAAACTTTGTATAAGAGTTAATTCATTATTGTTTAAGGCATTTTGTACGATGCCAAAACATGTAGTAAAGTCAGTCGCTTGAGGACAATTATCATACTTTATAAAAACGACGCGGTTATCGTAAACTCCCCAAAAGTGTGTTGTCTTCTCACTTAATTCAACTTCATCGAGAGGGCCATCTGCACGTAAATTGAAACCCAATGTGCCATTGTCGTGAAAAACTGAGTAATAGATATCGTCATTTTCATTTACCCAATCTAGGTGCTCATACAAACCGGCAAAGCTTTGCACTGAAAGCGGCGGCTGCTCTTCGGCCTTCATAAACAGACTCATAGGTCTTTTTGTTGTATATACATGGCTTACATCTGGCGACACAAAAATATCGTCATCTTTGTGTTGGAAGAAACCTACCTTATATTCATTGCTTGGATTACCTAAAAGCATGTGGTCTGCTTTTATCTGGTAAGGAAACTTTAGCTCCAACGACCCTTCAGTGTGTGGAATAGTTAGAGGAAAGGTCAGCTCGCTGGCAGAATCAAAGATGACCTCAACCACTCCTTTAAATTGTGTTTCACTGGCAAGATCATCGTGAACTGATGCTAATCGACCAACATATTTTTGTCCGAATTCTAAAGAGGGGGGGGCTACTTTGTGCAGGCGATAGGTGGCGCTTAAAGAAGCATAGTCAGCTAATAAAGGGGCTAAGCCAATAAAGTCATCTACTTCGTAGCCATTTAATGAAGACAATACTTCGCCACTGTGCAGTGCATCATACACGACAAAGTTATCATCAACGTAAAGTGGCTCGATGTAATCGATGTTGCGACCTATCGTCACTTCTTCCCAACGAGGCGCACTGGCGTTTTCAAAGTCTTTAGAAAAACTAATCTCGGTTTCATTCACAGTGAAGTGCTCACCATCGAGTTTTCCAACTAGGCTAGCGTAATAAAAAGAGCGATCAGGTAACGAAACTTTCGCTTCTAAACGAGTTTCAGCGTTAGCGGTGAACAGCCCTAAAAATGTGAGTCTAGGGTCTATTGCTGTTGTAAAGTAGGCATCTTCGATTGCAGGAGCCGAGCGTTTGGCCATATTAAAAGTGTAGTTTTGCTCTAGCCCCTCGACATGGATACGCAGTTGCGAGTCAGACTCAGCGACGGCACGCAGCGTTGCAGTTTGTTGCTCACGCTCGCAATATGGGCCACATAAAGCAGGGTCAATAGCTAAATTCACAGCGGTCGCACTATTGTTTAACTCATAGTCAAACTGCTTCATGGTGTCATCAATAATTAGCGCGCCGGCATCATAACCATTAAATACAATATTAAAATCATTAGCGCTATTTGACCAAGCACCACGCAGTTCAGCGCGACTCAGACTGATGTCATCACGCCATTGCTCGGGGTTGTCATCTACTTCAACGGTTAAAGAGTAGGCTTGGCTAAGCTCACCGTCGGAAACGTTCAGTGCTAATTCGTGACTGCCAATATCAAAAAAACCCGGTGCCAACGTTAACGCGGCGGTATTTTCGGTAAGGTCCACAGTGACCCATTGTGGTTTGTCTTCAATGGTAAAGGTGAGCGCATCACTTTCCTTGTCGCTCATCTCTAGAGTGACCGTGGAGCTTTGCAAAGCTTTAACCGTGTTGTTGGCAACACCACTGAGCGATGGGGCCGTGTTTTGTGGTTGTGAAGGGGCACTTTCTGAATCAGAAGAGCTGCCACCGCAGCCAAAAAGAGACAGTGCAATAGCACTACAAAGAAGCGAATGTTTCATGTTTATTATGTAAATCCTTGTTGATATTTAGCAAGATGAGTCGCGCAGCTGTTCCAAGCGTGCGTACATATACTCGGTAAAAAAGCCATGCATTAAAAAGCGTTGGCTGAGGTTCCACGGCCCAACTAAATACAGAGGGTGTTTGTTGTAAGCCATTTCGGTGAGATTAGGTTCGCCAATCATTTGGCCAATGCGAATAGCCATAGATTGGTCCAGGTTAAAGCCATTAATGGCGTCGCGGTATTCGTCGCGTTTGAGCAGCAAACAAAACAGGCACATAAACAGTGCATGAGCACTTTCAAAGTCTAAAAACTGGCTCCAACGCTTTTCCACCTGAAAATCATCCATATTAACCGCTTGCCAATGGTGCCAATTAAGCTCAGTTTTAGGCTTTGATAGCGGTTGCCAATAGCCGAGCTGAGCAAAGGCTTTAAACAAGCACTGATCATGTTCAACAAAGCTGGCATGGCGCATATCATCAATGGTTTTTGGATATAGCGGCACTGGCTCAACATCGGCTTTATCACTATTGGCGATAATAAAATTCAAAATGTTGGACTCGGTGGCGTAGTGGCGCAAAATCAACAAATTAGCCTCCACACTCACAAAGTGGCGACAAAACCAGCAAATCAACTTTTGTAGTGGTCCATGGGCACTAAATTGGGGCAGCGGTAAGCGTTTAAATAACCACACCAAATGCAGCAAAATAGCGAAGAACCCTTGAAAAAGCGGGCGCACTAACCAGCGCAGCGGGTTGTTTAAGTCTTTAAGCCATAAATCCACAGCCGCTTGCTCAATGGGGATGGAATTATCAACGGCCAGCGCTTGCAACAGCGCTGAGTCGTTTTTATTGGTGCTATTATTAGCCATCGACTTCCTCCAATTGCAGGGCGTAAAGGCGAGCGACAACCTTGGCGGTGCGTAAAATAGCTTGCACTTGAGACTCGTTTTTACACACCCGGTCGATTAATTGATAAAGCTTTTCTAAGTGGGCATCGTCGTTTTCGCCGTGGTAGCGCATAAAACGAGTGTATTCACCCTCTAACGCGACACATTGCTCTATTTGCTTTGCCCAATCGCTGGCCATCTTGTGGCCTAGGCCTTCAATGATCCACATCGCGCCTATCATATCCACCGGGTTGGGCTGCGAGCCGCGATACATTAAAAACGCATGCAAGGCTTCGCTACCGGCGTTGCGAGGGGAGCTGAGAATATCGTCAAGTTGGCCGCCGGTGGCAAGGTAATCTTGCTCTAACACCTCGTAGTCGCGGTGCTCTTCTTGGGCATGACCAATGACCACGGCGCGCACATCGGCATAGTCTCTATCAAAGCTTGAAGCGGTGCGGGTGATCCAACGGGCTCCCTCAACCACCTGCTGGCGCAGATTAAGGAGTAATTTTTGGTAGTCGTGCACTGTAAACTGACCACGCTGTAGGCGCGCAATAATGTCGACGCGTCCAAGTTGGCGCTCAAAGTCGAACCAAATGCGCATTAGCCCTTGCAGGCACTGTTGGCCGTGCTCACTTAATACATAGTGTTCCATGTTTACTCCTGTACCACGGTTAATTTCATGTAGGCGTTATTAAAGCGGCCGCTTTCCGGCACCATACAGATAATGGTATCGCCTACGTCATACTGCTGAGTGCGACGAAATTCATCAAGCATAATAAAAATAGAGGCGCAGCCGGTGTTGCCGCGTTCATACAAGTTGGTGTACCACTTATGTTCGGGAATATGGCAGCCAGCGCGCTTAAGCATGTTGAAGATGGGCTGGCGAAAATAGTCGGATGAGTAGTGACACAGCAAATGGTCTATCTCGTCGACCTGGACACGGCCTTGGTCTAATAGCCGTAAAAAGCCATCCACGCCCAGTTTGACGATGTTATCGAGTAAGCGCACATCTTGGCGTAATAAAATAGCCCCTGCGGCCTCGGCATCGCGATAGCTGGGGTAATCCTGCCATGGCTTAGTGCTTTTATCCGCCGTACCCACCGACATACATACGGGGTAGGCATCGGCGTGCGAAAAACTGCGGATCCACTCTATTTTAAAGCAGGTGCCACGGGGTTGGCGCTCGAGCATGAGGGCGCCCGCGCCATCGGAGAGCATCCAGCGTAAAAACTCGGCGTTAAAATCTAGCTGCGCGTCTGCCGCCTCATAACGGCTGGCTTTGAACAGCCGCGAGGTGAGTTCACTGGCGACCACCATGGCCGATTCGTGCTCGCCAGCCAACAGCTGTAAATAGGCATTCTTTAATGCCATTAAGCTGCTCGAGCAAATACCGTGACTGGAGTGGATTTCTACATCACTGAGTGCCAGCTCGGCTTGCACCATAGAGGCAAACCCGGGCAGCACCAAATCACCTTGGCTGGTGGCTGCGCACAATAAGCCAAGCTGATGTTTATCAAGATAGCTTTGCGCAAGGCAGTCGGCACCCGCTTTAGCGGCCATTTCGGCGTTAGAAATAGTGGTGTTGTGATCGCTATCAATGGCGTAATGGCGTGTTTTAATACCATTGGATTGTAAAATGCGCTTTTTTAGGCGGCTTGCTTTGCCGTGCACATAACCCAGAAGCGGCTCAATTTGCTCATTATTAATGGCCGGGCCCGGCAAGTGGTAACCCGTGCTGGTGATATAAACGCTCACGTTAAAGTCCTTTCAAACTGCTGCGCAAGCAGCGAATATTTTCTTCTAAATAAGGGAACACACACAGCACCGCCATAAAGGTTAAGTAAGCGGGTAAGAACCAAGAGCCACCGTGAGGGTATTCCATCGGGGTAAGCTGCATTTGGCCTTGCCAATTGAGGGTGACTAAATCGACCACCACCGGCCAATTAACTACTGCGATGAGCGCCAACATATAAAGCGGCAAGGTCGCCAGGTAACTGTGTGCGTGCATCTCCCATATGCTGATGTGGCGCTTACCCGTCGCGTACGAGACATCCCAATGGGCCACCACCTCATGCAGCAGCCAAGCGGCAAAGCATATCAGCAGCACCAAGACATTTACGCGATATAGCAAACACATCAGGATAGGGATACCCACTTGGATGCCCATCACCGAGTGCATTAACGACTCTTTTAACCCAGAGGTGTGTTCGATATCGGTTGCGCGGTGACAACACCAGTCAATGAAGCCGGCAATGCCCCATAGCGGCAAAAAAACGAAGAGTAAGAGGTTGATCAGTATCTGTGCAGTATCCATAGCGTTCACACTTCCATGTTAGGAAGCAAAGATTACCACAGCAGATAAAGGCGGAACAAATATTCGTGTTTAACGGCTGTTATGTGCAAGCTTCGAGCCGAGTGTGCGGATTTCTTGCGCGTTACTGTCAGACCAGGCTTTGGCGCTGGCTTGATTGGCATCAAGCCACAGGTAACTAAGGTGCTCGTCGGCGGCCAGTTGGATTGGATAACGCTTGGGCAAGCACAATGAGAATACATACTCGGTATTCACCGTTGCCCCCGGTTGATAGCGATAGCGCCATTGCTCGCGGATAGCATAACGGTGGCAGCGCTGTTCATCCACCAGCCTGAGTTGCTGTTGGCTAATATCAATGCCGGTTTCTTCGAACACTTCGCGAGCTGCAGTAGCACAGGGGAGCTCACCCTCATCAATACCGCCGGTAACCGATTGCCAAAAGTCAGGGTCATCAGCGCGTTGTAGTAACAGAAATTCGCCCTCGAGGGTGTAGATAACTACGAGTACAGAGTAAGGTTGGCGTAGGCTCATATTCGTTGATAACTGCAATTAAAAGCACAGGGTGCATTAAGATTTAAGTATTGTCTATGGTGCTGATACGTAGACCAACGCCTAGTCGCTCACTACGCAATTACGACCCTGATGCTTGCCCTGGTATAAACAATTGTCTGCTTGTTTTAAAAGTGCGCCGGGGTGGGCGGTGGTTTGCTCAGTAGAGGCAACACCTATTGTGGTGGTTACCGAAATGCTGTGTTCGTGCGCTTGAATGTGGCAATGCTCCACCTGACGGCGTACTTTTTCTGCCACATGGCGTGCTTGTGCCAAGGAAGTATTGGGTAAAATAACACTGAATTCTTCACCGCCAATGCGAGCAAAAATATCGTACTTACGTAAAATGGCGCTGATCTGCATGGTGGCTTCTTTGAGCACTATGTCACCGGCATGATGGCCATATTGGTCATTAATCTGTTTGAATAAATCAAAGTCGATGATCATCAGCGATACATGGGTACCATCTCGCTCTGCGCGAGCTAGTTGCTGCTGCAATTGTTCATTGAAATGACGGCGATTATACAGCCCGGTGAGAGGGTCGGTTGTTGATTCGCGCAGTAAAGTGAGCTCCAAGCTTTTACGATCGGTAATATCAATCACCATGCCAGACCATAACACTGTGCCATCGAGCTGGCGCTTGGGAATAGCATGAGCGAATAACCATTTCTCTTCATTGTCTTCAAGTTCCACTTTAAACTCGCACTCCCAGTCATCCAGGCTTTGCGCGGAATTTAAAATAGAACGTACCACCCGCTGACGATCGTCGTGGGCGATTTTGGTAAGCAACGAGGCGGGGTCCTGTTGCACTGCTTCGGGTGCGACTTCAAAGATGCGCGTACATCCCTCGCTTATGTAAGGGAAGTGCCAAGAGCGCTCAGCCGTTAGCGCAAATTGATAAATCATTCCCGGAAGCACTTGTGCAAACGCATCCAGTCGATTCGAGAGGCTGACATTTTCGCTTTTATCGGTGAGCGAGCCCACTAAGTAATCTTGGCCATTATTCGCCGTGGTTTGCATGCGTTGGCTGTACTCAGTAAGCCAAATATAATGGCCGTCTTTGTGGCGAAACCGAAAGTCGGATTTAAACACCCCTTGTGCCCCTTCTTTGCGCCAGTGGCGGGTTTGTGTGTCCTGTGCATCTAAATCCTCAGGATGAATATGTTCGCGCCACCAGTGCGGGCTTTGTACGAAATTTATGCGGTTATAGCCGGTAATGTGGCTTATCTGCGAAGAAATAAAACTAAAACAACAAGGCTCATCAAAGGGGGCTTTGTAAATAGCGGCAGGGACACTGTCGATGATGGTTTTAAGCTCGTTTCTTACTTGCGTGAGCTGCTTCAAGTCATGCACGCGTTGGGTTATATCGATATGAGTGCCAGAGATCCACTCGGGTTTGTCATCTGCGGTGCGGGTCACCACTTTGCCGCAATCTCGAACCCAAACCCAATGACCCTGCTTGTGCTTCATGCGCACATCACATTGATAAACAGGGTCTTCACCACTGAAGTGGCGGTCAAAGGCAGCATCCGATGCGTGTAAGTCCTCAGGATGGGCGTAGAGCAGCCAGGTATCAATTGAAATAGGTGAAAGCTCATCCAAGGTATAACCAATAATATTGGCCCAACGCTCATTTAACACAACCTCACCGGTTTGCATATTCCACTCCCACGTACCGGCTTGAGTGCCCTCTATTAAGGCCTCCAAACGCTCAGCATTGGAGCGCTGTCGGTAACCCTCAAAATGTTCGCTTAATGAGACCACTAAACTACTCTGATTACCCTGACACCATTGCGCTGTAGCAATAAAAGTACGTTGTTCAAGTTCAACTTGCAGGGTAATGTAAGGGGCTTGCTTGCAAAACGTAGTAAACACACACACATCTTGTTTGTTAAAAAATGAAAAATCATCAAAATGCAGACCTACATAGCGCTCAAGCTGAGCGGGGTGCGCAGCGCTGCAAACTCCTTGCGAGTCGAAAATAAGCAGTGATGTGTGCGACTGTGTCTGCAAAGTGCCTCCTTCCTTAGCCAAAACAATGACCTATTTAAGGTACCGATACTTTAGAGTGTATTTATTTCGATAGCTCATACAAAAGTATAGGCTAATTATTAAAAGCTATTTATTTTTAGTGCGTTACTAGATTAAAAAATGAGAAAACCGCAATATTTTTGCCCTCAATACGTTTAGCTTGGGTTCATTGGTGCACATTTACAGTAAAGTTATTGCGAAATGGTCAACAGACCAATTAAGGAGGTTGCTATGCGACTGACAGCTTTATACTTAACTACGTTACTGGCCGGTGCCCTTCCTATGAGTGAGGCAATGGCTAAGCCTGAACACTTCACGCCCCCAGGCCATGCGAAGAAAATGCACCACGGCAAAAAACATAAGCACAAACACAAAGAGCGCGATGAGCGCCATCATCACTGTGATCATTACAGCCATAGATACGACGATGACTACTGGCGTATAGGCCGACATATTGATTACGACGTATATCGTCACGGCAAGGTTCTGAGGCGCGACCGCCATGGCCACGTAATTGTGGATATGCACGGCGATGTGTTCCGGCTATTAGAGAACAGCCTAGAAATAGTCGAGATTATCAGCCGCAGACATTAATTTTTAAAACCGCCTCAGTGAGGCGTTTTTTATGTGCAAAGCACTTCATTACTTTTTGTTTGTTATATGATAGCTTTTAACTAACTTTATAAATAACAAAGCTTTTTGTGAGTAGCGACTTTTACAACACCCATGCTGAGCGCTTAGCTGAACAATATCTAAGCACTGACTTTGAGCAGGTACATGAGCAGTGTATGCCATATATTGTGCCGGTACTGAGCAAGGCTCGCGCTCGGATCCTTGATATTGGTGCTGGAGCAGGTCGTGACGCGCGCTATTTTGCTGAACAAGGTAACCAAGCTCAAGTCTATGCTGTGGAGCCAGCGGAACTGTTAGCTCAGCTCGGTGAGCAGCATACGCAAGGCTTACCTGTGACCTGGCTCACGGACTCATTACCAGCACTTCACGCCGTGACAAGATTAGAAATCAGTTTCGATCTTATTTTACTTAGCGCCGTTTGGATGCACATTCCGGAGTCTCAACGCGAGCGCTCGTTGCGTAAACTGACCAACTTACTTAAACCAGGTGGACAAATTGTTATTTCCCTGCGTTATGGTCAAGGTGAGCATGAGCGTAGTGAGCGAGCTATGTATCAAGTTTGCGCCGATTCGCTCAAAGCGATGGCTCGCAGTTTGGGCCTTAGTTGCACTCTATGTACTGAACGTGAGGGCGATAAGCTAAAACGTGAGCAAGTAAGCTGGCAAACGTTGGTTTTTCGTTTACCAGATGATGGTTCCGGTGCATTTCCGCTGATCCGCCATGTGGCGTTAAATGATGGTAAGTCAGCGACACATAAGCTCGCCTTAATGCGAGTGCTACTGCGTATTGCCGATGGCCACCCCGGTGCTGTAATACGGCGCGAGGATAATCGCGTGATATTGCCAGCTGGCTTAGTTGCTCTTTATTGGTGCCATCAATATAAAACCTTAATTGATCACTACCGCCTTTATCAAACGCCCAATAAAAGCCCCAATATGGGTTTTATGAAGAAAAATGGTTGGCACAAATTAGGCCACCTCACCGCCTCAGATCTGAAAGTCGGGAATGGCTTTAAGGGAGAAGAGGCAAAATCTGTGTGTCGCACGTTGTCGCATGCGGTGAGTAACATTCGTGATATGCCTTGTCGTTACATTACTTTCCCTAATACGCAGCAATGCGTGTTTGAACTCAGCAGTTCGGTAGTGCGAGCTACTGAGTTACTATTTCTTGATTTTCAAACGTTATGCAAATGGGGCGAGTTCTCTTTGCCTGAGCACACCTGGACAGCGCTTAATCGCTATGCCTGCTGGATTGAGCCTGTTTTAGTCAATGAATGGGCTAAAACCATGCAGTCCTATCAGGGCAACAACCAGTACCAGTGCCCCACTAAGCGTCATATTTTTATCGAAGCATTGAGTTGGTTAGAGCCGAAAAGAACGACAACCGAGGTACGCCAGCGCTTTGACCAACTGCGCCATGCAGGTGAGAGCTTATCTTGTGTCTGGACAACCCGTAAGCTGCAACGAGAGTATGACATTGATCATTGCATGCCCTTTGCGCGATGGCCCAATAATGACCTGTGGAATCTGCTTCCCGCATCAGCTCAAGCCAACAACGAAAAGCGTGACCGCTTGCCAAGTGTGCAGCGCCTAGAAGCTCAAGAAGGTTTAATAAAGCACTGGTGGCGCAGTGCTTGGCTTAATACTGGCGATGCAGCGAATCGACAAAAGCAACGGTTTTTTGCAGAGGCTAACCTGGCTCTACCGAATTTAGATATTAATAATACCTCAGTCGATGATCTTTTCGATGCCTTAGTGTTGCAGCGTGATCGTTTACGAGAAATGCAACAGCTTCAAGAATGGTGATGCCTTACTTTTAGATTTTATAAAGCTCGAAGCTTTATCATCATCACTTATTCCACCACCTTTAAAGTACGGTACTCGTCGTAGGCGAATTGGTCGGTCATGCCGCTGATGTGATCTTGAATCAGTCGACAGCGGTGGTAAAACTCGTACAGGTGAAAGTGTTCGGCGTTTTTATCCAGCGCAGCAACGGCTTTTTCATAAACGTTGAGGTATTTCCCCGAGAGTTTCTTCACCATGCGTGTGGCAATTAAAAAGTCTTTGTGGTGACTCAGCACTTGGGTGAATTGCTCATACTCTAAATCGAGTAGCACTTGGTATTCATCGAGCAAACCGGAGATGATTTTATAGCCTTGTAGCTCGAGCTTTTCAACTTCGGGGTGACAAAATACGCGTTCACGAGCGACTGTTTTCAAGGCATCGGTAATGGCTTGGTGGTGGCTGCCATCTTCGATTAATGAGGCGTTGAGGGTGCCGGCGTAAACGTGCTCTATGTTGTCTTTAAAGCGCGTTGCCGCATGCTCGACCAACGGGTGTAGGAGTTTGACACGCAGATAAATGAAAAAGGTGTTGTTGTAGTTAAACTCGGCCTCATCTGCTTTTTGCCGGGCAAACTCGCAGGCTTTGGCCACTAGGTTGCTGTAACCTTGCTCTGCGGTATCCAGTGCGGCCAGTCTCTGGCGATAAGCGTCATCTAAGTAGTGCACCAATTTCTCCACCGAGAGTATGCCTTTTTCTACTGCGTCTTCCATATCGGCTAAGCAATAGGCAATGTCGTCGGCGGCCTCCATAATGTAGCTGGCGGGATGACGACAGCCATTATCCATTTCTAAGGCATCACCCAATTGAGCGATGAACGCGGCCTCGCTGTGGTAAAAGCCGACTTTTTTCATAAGGTAGCTTTTATCTTTAGGGCGCGCGTTTTTCGCCATAGTGCCGGGGCGAGTGTATTTAAGAATCGCTGCTATTTGGCTGTAACTTAAGTTCAGCGCTAACAGCGAGTGAACTGCGCGGATCGCTTGCGCGTTGCCTTCGAAGCTTTGTAAATCAAGCATTAGCTGGTGCTTTAGCGGGTGTGTTTGCGCAAGCGTCGGCAACGGGCCAAAGCGTTGCTGCAGGTAGCGGCTAAACCAGTGGTTGATGGCGGCCTCACCAAAATGGCCAAAGGCCGGATTACCTATATCGTGCATCAAACACGCCATTTCCACTAAGGTCTCAAAGGGGCGCTCCATGTCGGTGAGGCCATAGTATGCACGCTCTTGTGCATTGAGCTTAGAAAACAGTTTTTGCACAATAAAGCGGCCGTTTTGCTGTACCTCAAGAGAGTGGGTGAGGCGAGAGCGTACGGCAGCATTGCGCTCTAATGGAAATACCTGAGTCTTTTGCTGCAACCGACGTATGCCGGAGGAGTTGATGATGCGGCCGCGATCACTCTCTAAGCTGGTATGCAAAGTTTTCAGCGGGTTCACTTGGCGTGCGGTGTTTATTTTTGTAGTAAAATCGATGTGCGCCATCATCACTCCTAGATAATTGACCTGCGTCTAAATTAGCAGCTTTAGTTCACAAATCAATGTGTTATTTCGGTGTGAGTGATAGCACTTATCAGTCAATAAACTAGCCCACGGCGCGTTGGTAGGTGGGCAAATCGAAGAACAGCGAGCTCATATTGGCAATGCGCTTCAATGCTGCTTTTTCTTGGTCCTGCCATTGCGGCACTTGCGTGCGGCTTTCACAGCAAAGCACCCCTCTTGGCTCGAAGTTATCGTGCAGCACGTAATCAAGCAAAGAGTAAAAGCCACATGGCTCAAAGTAGCCTGCGACCATATGTTTGGTAAACGGGTGGTGACGCACATCTTCAATGGCAAGAAAATCATGGCTGAATAGCGCAGAAAAATAAGCCTGGGCTGTATCTTGGCCAATAACCCCGCCGTCAGAATAGGCGCCGGTGTGTTTATCAAATTTAGCGATGCACACAATACTTGAGGTGTTTTCATTGGCCACCCAAAGGCTTACGACATCGGCTTGGGGAACATGCTCTGCTGCAGTGTGAACTATCTTTTGCAGCTTTTCTATGTGGCTTAAACCTGGGTTAGTTAAAGCCAAGTTAAGCTGAAATAAATCAACCATTTGCCACTCTCCTCACAACAAAAACGTTGTGACTATGCCCAATCTTGCTCCGTACGCTAGATACGTAACTGGAGCTTTACTGCGCCAGTGTGAGCCACTGACAATTATTTATTATAGGCACCACACGGCGTTGTAGCCTGACTATTTTTGCACGTTCGCTCAATACCACTCGCACCAGTAAATAATACGCAGGCACTAACGTTTTGGTTTCTCGTCATCGAGCGGGCCGGCGCCAATATCTACTTTTTCTTCGCTTGGCTTAAAGTCAGGGTCTAGCGAAAGATTAGCAAAAGGATTCGACTTTTTGTCTTTGTCTTTGTCTTTGTCTTTGTCTTTGTCTTTGTCTTCGTCTTCAGCGCTCGTTTGTTCCGGCTCTAAGTCATCAGTGCGAGCTTCTTCACTTTGCTGGTCTTGCTCTGAAAGCGCAGATTCTAACTCCGCAAGCGCGTCATCAAGGCTTTGACTATTACCATCGTCAATATCTAGCGCCAACTCTTCATCGCTTGATGATGTTTGCGCTTGTGTTGCTGTGCTTTGGGGCTCAATAATTGATGGCTCAGGCTCAGGCTCAGGCTCAGGCTCAGGCTCAGGCTCAGGCTCAGGCTCAGGCTCAGGCTCAGGCTCAGGCTCAGGCTCAGGCTCAGGCTCAGGGGTCTCTACCAAGGGTTGTGACGGGTCAAAGTCGTCAAACGGGTCATCCCCTTGGCTGGAATCCTCATGGCTTTTCTGCGAGCTTGATGCAGGCGGCTCTGCGGCAGAAGTGGATGATGCTTGCTCATCGGAGCTTGGGTCGGACTCGCCACCTGCACGTTTATTGGCGGCTTCTAAAAACGCCATAAACTCCTCATCACTCATATTCGACCAGTCTTTGCTACTGTTGTCACTGCTGGGCAGAGGAGTTTGCTCTTGTTGCTCCGTTGCAGGTGTCGGTTTGGGAGTCGGCGCGGGTGCTGAATCTTTACTAGAGTGCGCTGTATCGTCCGAGTTGGGTGCGTCGTCTTTGCGTTTGAACGGGTGAATTTCCGCGCTCTTGCTTGCTCCTTCCGGATCGCTGGAGCGAGGCTCTGCGGCAGGTTTGGGCATCGGCGCAACGTTCTCTGCGGGCACCTCAGGGCGAGATGTCTCTTCTTGTGCAGCGCTTGGTTGAGGCGTAGGCTCAGTGCGCGGCTCTGATTTTGGTGGCTGCACGGGCGTCTCGATTAACGGCTTGGTTGAAGACGCGCCCAGCGCGGCGTTGCTTCCCTGAGCAAGCAATTGCTTCACCTTGTCGACTAAGTTAGAACATTGTTGGGCGTCGAAGCTTTCAACACTGTAGCTAAGAATGTAGTCAACCAAGTCTTCACGCTGCATCACCAACGGAGGCAAATCAGATTTGAATAAAGCGTTGTTACTAAACAGTACCAGTAAGTTAACCTGTTGCTCTTGTATGTCCAGTACTTTAGCTAGCGCGGCAGCCTGGGCCTTGAGCTCGGTGATGGGGTTATCAAACTTGATTTCTTCATCGCCGTTTCGGGCGGTCCACTCTTGAGCGTGCTCGCCGCCAAAAATATCGCCTTCTTGGTTTGGTCGCGCCACGATAAACACGCCGTACGGGCTAATATATAACTGCTCGATGGCTGATGATTTGGCTTTTGGACCCACCAGTACAGGGACCGAAGAAAAGCGTTTATAAACTTGTGGGTCGAGCGTGTCAGGTTGTTTACCGGTGACCTTTTGCCACATCTTTTTGTAATTAACCTGTTTCTTAGGCAACTTCGGCACAGGAATAGCTTTGATAGCCGCTGTCTTTTTCGGCTTCACAGCTTTACCTTGGCTGCTGCGGTTGCTGCGAATAAAAATCAGCAACGTAATTAGCATGGCAATAAGCACCAAGGCTATTAATGCAGGGAAAATCAAGCCAACGAAAGGTGAACTCGGCTCTGAAGGTTGGCTTTGTACTGGGGCTGGAGCCACCTTTTTCGCTGTCACCGGAGCTGTTTTTGGCGCGGTAGTTTGTGTTTTTTCTGCCTTCGCTTGTTTTGCAGCCTCTTCGGCGGCACGCTGCTCGACAATAGTAAGTTGCGGCTCAGAGGTGGTAACTGTTGGTTCGGCCTCAGGTCTTTGCTCTTTTAGCACCTTCTTAGGTTTACTGGCTACTTCCTGAGGCTGAGATTGGTCATTTTCGGGCTTTGAGGTCGCTTTCGCTTGCGGTGTGCGTTTTTCTATATTCTTACAATTGGCATCGTAATCTCGTTTGGCACTGCGATAACTTGGGTGCGTGCGAGAGTGATCAAACTGCGCCATTTGCTGCTTCAAAAGAATACACATAGCACTGTTGTACTCGCGGGCACTGCTTTGAGTGCTCGCTAGGCTCAAGGTTAGGAATAAGACGAAATACGCGAATCTCATTTTATAAACATGGGTAAACAAGGTGTTATCTACACGTAGTCTAAAGCTTGTGACCACATTTAGCTATAGCCAAAAAGCGCGATTCGCAATCATACTGAACAGTTGATGAATTTTTCGCCTGTTTTTCAGGTCAGTGAATAGGGGATTCCAACCAATGCTGAATGATGGTTGGATTGTTTTGATACTTCTCTGGGTGCTGAATAATGGACTCCAATAGCGCCAGCTCTTTGGCATAATGCGTTTCTACATCAGGCACTTTTGATAACAGGCAAAATAGATAATCCGCAAACCCAGGCTTTGCCGGGCGCTGCTCTGTGGCCATACCTTTGTGCATAAGTTGCCTGTAAACATCCTCACGCCAACGCTGCGCCATGGTTTGCGGCGATAAAAAAGCGCTGCCAAGCATGGGTTGTAATTGTGCCAAAACCTGTTCCTTGCTTTTGTCTGCATGCAGGCAAAGCCATAAGGTAAACAGTTCCAGCTCAGTGAGTTCGGCTAAATCTAAATGTGCGCTTGGTTGATTCATAGTTACAGCCGTGTCAGCAATAGCATTGTTGTTCGACAACCGTAGTTAAACGATTGCACCTAAGGTGATACATAGTTCTCTACCGAGCAGTACGGGGCATCGCAGTAGGAAGATCATTTGATGTAGCACAAGCTTGATGATTAGTGCTATTGTTATACTCATAAAGTAGTAGGTAGTGCTTGTAGTTGGGCTGTGTATATGAAGTTTTCCCGTTTTGGTGTGATTGACTTACGCCAAGTTATTCTCGGGTTTGCGGTGCTGTGTGTGATGGTCACCCTCGGTAATCAGTTCATTATTAACTACCGAGTACACGGCCAGCAAATGGTGGCCCATACCTTGGCATCCAATCAGGCTTATGCCAGTAAGCTCTCTGATATTACCGAACAGTTCCTCAATTCTTTACAAATGCAGTTGCGCTATAGCGCTGCGCGATTAGCTGATAACAATACCCTAAAATCACAGCAGCAAGAAACGCTGCGCTTATTAGAGCAAACCGCGTCTTTCAACTCTGTGGTGGTGGTGAACGAGCAAGGCGTTATTACCAGCACTGCGCCGTTAACCTTGGGTGTTAAAGGTGTGAGGTTAGAAAGCGACAGTGCTAAGCAATCTTTGCGCGCACAAGCACCTACTATTCCTCAACCGTTTGTATCGCCGGCTAGTAATTTAATTGTGAGCCCCTCACACCCCATTTTTAGCGCCGATGAGCAATATCAAGGCTACATAGCTGGCACCATTTATTTGCATGGCGACAATATTCTCTCGCGGCTACTCGGGCAGCACTTTCACAACGACAAAGCCAATATTATGGTGCTCAGCGCAAATGGCAGTGTTATTTATCATTCTCAACGCCAGCGTGTGGGTTCCAAAATCACGCCCGCTTCGCCATTGTGGCCTGCGTTTGCCAATGCGCAAATGCAAAGTGGCAGCGAAGGTGTTGGCGCTATGTTAGTGGGCTATGCACCTGTGCGCACAGCGAATTGGGTGGTGCTAGTGGGGACTGAGCGCAATCAAGTCGTTGAGAGTGTCGGCAACACTATAATGAACGTGCTTGCCAAAGCTGCACCAGTGACCGTGATCACCTTATTAGTGATTTGGTATTTAGCGAATTTAATTAGTGCTCCGCTGCGACAGCTCGCGCAACGCGTGGCCGATTCAAGTAAAGAATATGATGATGTGCCAACCTGGTTTTTTGAAGCGAAAACGCTACGCAATGCACTGAGAACTTACAGCAATGAGCAGCACCAGCGTATTAACGACCTGAATAAAGCAAGCTTAACCGATCCGCTCACCGGCATTGGCAACCGCCGTTATATGGAAGTGTTTATTCAATCTATGGTCGCTGATGAACAAGCCTTTGCGGTGATCACCTTGGATATCGACCACTTTAAGCGTGTCAATGATAACTATGGCCACGATGTGGGTGATGACGTTATACAAGGGTTAGGGCAGCTATTGCAGAGCAGTTGTCGAGAATACGATGGCGTGTGTCGCAGTGGTGGCGAAGAGTTCCTACTTATTCTCCCAGGCATAGGTAAAGACATTGCGTTAGAGCTGGCAGAGCGCTTGCGAGTGACTATCCAGGCCCATGATTTTACACCAGTACCGCAAGTGACAGTGTCTCTTGGCGTGAGTTTGTGGCAGCCAGGTTGCTCGGTGGATGCGGTGCTTAAAGCTGCTGATAATGCGCTGTATCGGGCGAAACAACGAGGCCGCAATCGCTGCGAGGTGGAGTTGCTGGGCTAGAGTTATTTGCGTGGTTGCTGTTTATCCCAAAGCGACAATAGGCGCTGCGCAATGCCCCATACCAACAGCAAAATCATCAGCAGTGTGATCACCAATAGCAGCGCCGAGTCATTAATAAACAACCAGCTTAGGCTCAGCACAATGCAGCAAAACACACAAATGCTCAGTAAAGTATTTTTGCGTTTATTCGCCTGTTTAGTCATGCACACCTACCGTTTTAGAAACTGCCGATAGTATATCAACTTCTGGGCGCTGATCATCCTTCACTTTGTAACTTAACGACGTAATTCAAGATGTGATGAGCAAAGTTTCACCACCGGCTAGCATGCGCTCCGATCACAGCTGTTAAACTGTTGGAAAGTAACAATTAAACTCTTGTAATTTATTGATTTGAATCATACATTTGCCAGCTAACCAATAACCAGAATTTCCCTCAAAGCCTGTTCCTGATACTGTGCTAAGCTTCTTATGAAATGGTATACAAAATTACAAGAATCATATGACATCGTCTTTTAACGCGCTTTACCAATGTAGCTGCAGCGAGCAAGCCTATGAGCTGGCACTGAGTATGATTGATGAAGCTTTTGGCGCAGCCCATTGCTTTGTTGGTAAGTTATGCGCCAACGCGACAGAAGTACATACTGTGGCTTACCATCAAGACGGTGCCGTACGCGCAAATTTCCAATATCCTCTGGCTGGCTCTCCGTGCGCCGATGCATTACAGAGCGTCGATGTGTGTGCTTTTGGCGATAATGTGGCTGATTTATTTCCCGGTGATACCATGCTTGCGGAGCTGGGGGTTGAAGCCTACATCGGTGTGACGCTGCGCGATGTATCACGCCAACCCATTGGTATTTTGGTGGCGCTATTTGACCAACAGCGAACGTTTGACCAAGTTGATGAGCAGTGGTTCAAGGACTTGGCATTTATCGTTGCTGCTCAAGCCCGCCACGATGCTGACTTGGCGCGAAAGGATAAGCTGTTAGCCGAGCTATCACTGCGTAATATCGTGTTTGAGCAAAGCAAAGAAGCCATCATGATCACCGATAACAATAACCGCATCCTACGGGTTAACCCCGCCTTTGAGTTGTATACCGGTTATCGTGAGAGTGAACTAAAAGGGCGTTCACCCGCAGTGCTTTCCTCAGGTCAGCATCCTCCAGAGTTCTATCATGAAATGTGGCGGCAGCTCGAGCAGATGGGCCACTGGCGAGGCGAGATTTATAATCGTCGTAAAAATGGTGAAATTTACCCAGAAGAGCTGTCGATCACTGTTAACCGTGGTGCTAATGGACAAATTACCCATTATATTGGTTTGTTTCGTGATATTAGCCAATGGAAAGAAAGTGAGCGCCAACTACGGTTTTACGCAAGCCAAGAACCCTTAACAGGGCTTTTTAATCGTCGCAGTTTCTTAGAGAAAGTGGAGCAACACATTTCGTTGTTTCGCGCTCAGGAGCAGCACGCGTCAGTGCTGTTTTTAAACCTCGATCGTTTTAAAGATATCAACGATTTATATGGTCCAGAAATTGGCGATAAGGTACTGATTGCGGTGGCGTTGCGGCTGCAAAATTGTGTGCGTAATCATGATGTGATCAGCCGCTATGGCGGTGACGAATTCACTATTTTAATTGCCGATGCCAAACCTGGGCACGCGCACCGCTGCGCCGAGAAAGTGTTGGAGCGAATCCACCAGCCCATACGCTTGGGTGATTTAAGCATTGAACTAAGTTGCAGTATTGGCATTGCCCACATGCATAGCGATACCGATAGCGCCACGGTGCTCGTTCGCAACGCCAATCATGCCATGTTGAGTGTTAAGCGCGCTCAGTCTCATAGCATTGCCGTACACAGCCAAGAGATTGAAGCCATTTACCTGCGTAAACTTAAACTGCGCGACAAACTCCATAAGCTACTGCGCTTTGATGGCCTAGATGTGGCCTACCAACCGGTTATCGATAACCAAAGCGGGCGTATTGTTAAGTTTGAAGCCCTAGCACGCTGGCGCGATGAAGAGCTTGGGGTGATCCGTCCCGATGAGTTTATCGCCATCGCTGAGGAGTTCGGACTTGTGGCTATTTTGGGTCAGTTTGTGCTGCGCAAAGCGCTGGCCGATTTGGCATGGATCCATAGCCAAGGCTACAACGACATCAGCATGGCAGTGAATCGTTCAGCCTCAGAATTTAACCATGTATTGCATCCCGTTGATACGGTGCTCGATACCTTGGCTGACTATAACTTAAAGCCCAGCAGTTTGACCATTGAGGTGACCGAATCGGTGGCCATTCATGCCCGAAAGCAAGCCGAAGGGGTGCTTAATGAGTTACGTAGCAAAGGAGTCATGGTGGCCTTGGATGACTTTTGTACAGGGTATTCATCATTGAGTCACCTTATCGACCTACATGCTGATTACATTAAAATCGATAAGAGCTTTACCCAGCAAATGCTCAGCGAACACAAGCACCAAGTGGTGATTGCCAGCGTTATTCGTATTGCCTCAGAGCTGGATATGGAAGTGATTGCCGAAGGCGTGGAAACACAGCAGCAACAGCAACAATTGCGTGAGTATGGTTGTCACTTTAGCCAAGGTTATTATTACTCTCCTGCAGTTCCTTTAAAAGAGGCGATGGTGCTGTTAGCCAAGCATAATGGCGATGTACAACGGCCCCAATGAGTTTTCCAATATAGGTTCAAAAAGTGTTAAAAATGAAGCGATTAGCAGCGTTTTAATCGCAATTTAACAATCTTGTGCCATAGTGAATAAGACCGATGTTTTAGGAGCTACACCATGCAGAACCTCACCCTCAAAACCATTTTCATTGGTTTTGTGTTTGTCGCCCTGTTTGTGGTTACGTTAGTGACCGCACTCATTAATACTGGGCAGTTTTCCAGCCTTTATTATCGGCAAACTGAAACGCAGTTATTACCAGATACTGTTGGGCGAGTAGCGAACGAAATTAGAGCTGAACTGATGTATCCCACTACGGTCTCAAAAACGCTGTCGCAAAACGCGATGTTGCATCAATGGGTGCGTGATGGCGAGCAAGGGAGTGCTCAGCATGGACTGGTGCTTGATTACTTTCGCGACTTACAGCAAAAATCCGGTGCGACATCGGTATTTTGGGTAAGCCGAGAAAGCCTGAATTATTACACCGAGGGTGGACTGTTTAAACAGGTATCGCGCAGTGAATCACGGGACAGCTGGTTCTTTGATTTCATTTCCAGCAGTGCACAGCAACAGTTGGCGCTGGATGCCAGTGAACAAGGTGGGCAACTGACTTTATACGTTAATACCCTAGTGAGTATTGATGGCCAGCGCGCAGGAGTCGCGGGACTGGGTTATGATGTGTCGAAAATTGCCAATATGGTTACCTCACGTAAAGTTGGCGAGCAAGGGTATCTGTTCCTGGTTGATGACACACAGCGTATTATTGCTCATGAAAACAGCCGCTTTATTGGTAAAACGGTGGCCGATGTTAACCAATTAACACCACTGAGATCGGCTCTCTCTAGCAATGGCAGTGGCTTTGTACTCAATGAAACTGAGCTCGATGGCGAGGCGGTTTATGGTGCGGTGATGCCCATTGAAGGCACCGAGTTGAAACTGGTCGCGGTGCTGCCAGAGCATGAGATCTCCGGCGCGATTAACTCGGTTATTTGGACGTCGGTTCTTGCCAGTGTGGTACTTGCAGTGGTGTTCTTGGTGCTAACCATGTATTTTGCCAATTGGCTAAGCAGCCGCATTCGTACTGTGGGTGATGACCTCCTTGCCATGTCTGGGCAAGGAGGCGATTTAAGTACGCGCCTTGATGATAGCGTTGATAATGAGTTGGGGCATCTGGCCAAGGGCTTTAACGCCATTATTACCAAAGTCGCTGAGCTGGTGGATGAAATCAGTGTCACCGAACAAGCGATGCGCGAGGGCATTGCTGAGCTGGCTGATTTTTCCGATAAAACCTTCAGCGCCACAGAAAGCCAGCGCTCACAGACGGATCAGGTCGCGACAGCGATCACTGAAATGGGGCAAACGATTACCGAGGTATCCGATATTGCCCACCGTACCGCCAGTGATACCGAAGAAGCGGTGCGTGAAACGACCACCACCAACGACAATATGACGCTCACCGCGCAAACCATGCAAGAACTCAACGATATTCTCAATAATGTGGATACCAGCGTGGGTGAGTTTGCTAATCAGGCGGCAGAAATTAACTCGGTGGTGGAAGTGATCAATGCCATTTCTGAACAAACAAATTTATTAGCCCTAAACGCCGCTATCGAAGCTGCTCGCGCCGGTGAGCAAGGGCGCGGTTTTGCTGTGGTTGCGGATGAGGTGCGCTCACTGGCGCAGCGTACGCAAAAGTCTACCTCAGAGATCCGCGATCAAGTGGCGCGCTTGCAAAGCACCTCGACGCAATCACAAGAGGCCATCGCACGAGGCACAGAAAGTAGCCGCCAAGTCACTGAGCACACGCAAACGGCGGTGGCGTCGCTGCGCGCGATTCAGCAAAAGTTTGAGGAGATCAGTCAAGGCAATCATCAGGTTGCCGCCGCCACCGAAGAGCAGGGCACAGTGGTTGAGCACATTAACCAGTCGGCCCATGAAATATCAGACAGTGCCGGCAGTATTCACTCTTATGCCGAGCAGCAGCAAAGCGCAACGCAAAGTTTATTAGCGCGGGCGCAGCATCTGCGTGACTTAGTGAGTCAATTTAAGGTTTAGAACAGGTGCAGCGAAAGTCTGTCGGCGAATTGCTCCAGCGCATAAAGACCGGCGCTGGAGTTGCCAAAGGCATTGAGTTTGGGTGACCACACCGAGACTGCAAACTGCCCTGGGACAACGGCAACAATGGCGCCGCCTACTCCAGATTTACCGGGCATGCCGACGCGATATGCAAAATCGCCAGCGGCGTCATAAAGGCCACTGGTAAAGAGCAGCGAGTTCAATTGCGAGTTTTGTTTGCTGGTCAGAATGCGCTCGCCTGAGGCGATGTCGACACCACGATTAGCGAGATAGCCAAAGGTGCGCGCCAGTTCTTGGCAGTTCATTTCGATGGCGCAAAAGCCAAAATAAACCTTGAGCACTTCTTCCACATCATTTTCAAAATTGCCAAACGAGGTCATTAAGTGCGCCATAGCCGCGTTACGATGGCGGTGTTGAAACTCTGAACGAGATACTGTTTGGTTGATACACACCCGAGGATTACCGCTGAGCCAACGCACCGTTTCTAACATGTGGTGAGTGGGCGCGCTTAAGCGGGAGTAAAGCGCATCGCAGGTAACAATCGCGCCGGCGTTAATAAACGGGTTGCGCGGAATGCCTTGTTCAAATTCAAGCTGGGTAAGCGAGTTAAATGCAGTGCCCGAAGGCTCTTTGCCAACACGGTGCCACAACGAATTGCCATAGCGTTGCAACGCTAAGGTGAGAGTGAGCACTTTGGAGACCGATTGAATGGTAAAAGGCACGTCCACATCGCCGGTGCTGAAGGTTTGCCCATCCACGGTATGCACCGCCATCGCAAACTGCTCACCATCGACCTCAGCCAAAGCCGGAATATAACTGGCCACCGCGCCCTCGAACTGCGACAATCGTGAACGTACATCGGTGTTAATGTCGTCAATAACCTGTTGAATATTCATCCGCTTCTTTCACTTGACTAAAACCCAATGATACGGAATATAACACCTATACGAAAGCGCAGCGTTGCCCCAAATGATGGCCGCTTTTAGATAACCAAGTGCTTTGGCCTCAGGGTATGGACTCATGAGGCACACAATTAATAAACAATAACAGCGCAATGGACTGCTAAGCAGAGAAAAGAGAGTCATCAATGATAAGACGGTTAAGCAGTGCATTGCTGCTAAGTATGGGTATGTTGGTGGGCTGCGGTGGGTCAAGCTCCGACTCACAAGCGCCTGCAGGGCCGCCGCCGTATCCACCGCAAGGTAGTACATGGCAATGGCAATTATTGGGGGCGCTCAATAGCGAGTACGATGTATTCGCTTACGACATTGATTTGTTTAATACCGCAGCCGAGACTATTGCCAGCCTCCAACAGCAAGGGCGCTTCGTCATCTGTTATTTTTCAGCCGGAAGTTATGAATCTTACCGTGAGGATGCCGGCGAGTTTTTAGACTCAGAGCTTGGCAATACTTTGGCCAATTTTGCTAATGAGCGTTGGTTGGACACGCGCAGTAGCAATGTCCGCGCTATCATGCGTGCGCGCATGGATTTGGCCGCCGCCAAAGGCTGTGATGCGGTGGAGCCGGATAATGTTGATGGTCACATTAATAACACCGGTTTTGCACTCACTCGTGAGAACAGCATTAATTACAGCCAGTTTATTGCTGAGTATGCGCGCTCGGTCGGCTTGTATGTGGGTCTTAAAAACAATGTTGGCTTGGCGCAAACCTTGGAGCCTTACTTTGATTTTGCGGTCAATGAATCGTGCTTTCGCTTTAATGAGTGTGCACGCCTAGCCCCTTTTGTTGATGCTAAAAAGGCGGTTTTTCACGTGGAATATTTGTCGGTGGCTGAGGTCGGCAGCGGTGAGCTGCAACGAGTCTGTGCACAAACCGAGCCGCTGGGCTTTTCCACCTTGGTGCTGCCCACGGCATTGAATGACGCGTATCGCTTTAGCTGTAGCGAGCAATGAGGGCTTTACTTATTAGCGTTGCAGCATAAAGGTCTCATATTCGAGGCGGTTAAACTGACGATTTAGCATCACTAACCCCAAGACGGTGCTGATCAGCATGGCTAAAGCAAAGCCGTAGCCATAGACCTCAGGCCCAAGCTGAATGGAGAGCTCGGTGAGCATCAAGTTGGCGAGGGTCATCACCGTCACCAAGGCCGTGGCCTGATAACGTTTATCTAAATAAAACATGACGTTGAGTATGGCCATCAAAATAACTTGCAAAGACACGCCGACTAAATCGACATACAGTAAGTGTAGATACGCGAGGTCTATTTTCAGCAGTGTGAGAATCTCTTCACTCCACAACAGCAGCAACGCGAGGGTGATCCCTTGCACTTTAAAAATTTGATATAAGCTGTCTTTGCAGTGCAATACCATTTGGTCTTTAAGTAAGTACACCGACTCCAAGGTGCCGCCTTCGCGCACCGTTTGGTAAAACCGCTCGTTTGAGGCGGCAAAGTCGGTTTCCATGTGCAGCATAAACACCGCCATGCCAGGAATAATGGCGAGGTACGCGATAAAGATTGGCAAATCATAGATATATGAGGCGCGGAACATATCGATAACGGCAAAAGACACCTCGGGGTGTAGCCAAAATACGAATTTATCTACCCACACTCCCAAGTTATAAAGCAACCCACATAATGCGAGCGAGTAAAAAGCTTGCTTGCGGTTTAAAAACTGAAAGGCGATAAGCGAACCGGCGCTGTAATTGCGTAAAATAAAAAAGAGCAAAACAAAGGTGATCAGCCCCTGACACGCGGCAAAGATCATCAATAGCCCCAAAATACCGTAAGGTGGCAGTAACCATGAAGCCAGCACCATCAGCGTATAGCCAATCGCCAAGGTAGCTACAATCCGATAATACTGCTTCATACCGCTTAGGAATACGATGATTAACCACAGGTTGCACAGCACCACAAAGCCGCATAACAACGCCATTTTCACTGCTGCATCTAACGATGTATTGGCCAGTACCGCAATACCAATGGTTGTGCCAAGCACCGAAACAAGTAACATGCAGCCTAATAAATTTGGCGTTACCTTGTGATCTTTGCCTTCAAATAGCCGGTCGGAGATAAACCGTGTTAGTAGCAGTTGGAACATACCACTGAGGATCAGGGAGCCAGCCATCATGTAAGTGACTAGCACTAGGTACTGTATGATCAGAGTGTTGGGGAACACTCGACCGATGCTTATCATACCGATGATCATCAGCGCTAAAATGGATAGCACCCAGGGCCCTGAGCCCACAACTGCTGCCAAGCCGTATGCTTCGAGGTAAGAGAGCAGGGTGTTTTTCTTTAATATTCGGCGTAGCTCAAAGCCTATTCCTGCCATGTTAAATGCTCCTCATACAGCGTTTGGTAGCGCTCATACATCGTATGTTCTTGATAATATGCTTGCACTCGGCGGTAGCCGTTATCACCCATTTCTCGCCAGCGCTGGTCATCTTCCAATAGCGCCAGCAAGGCCTCACTGGCTTGGTTGGGGTCGGCTATATTTGTTACATAGCCACAGCGCCCAAGTTGTTGGTCGTGTTCGTTCATACCTTCGAGAATTTCGCGGCATGAGCCAACTTCTGAGGCCACACAAGGGATACCTGCAGCCATGGCCTCAAGTAGTACCAGGGGTTGCGCCTCACTGATGGAGGTGAGCATACACACGCCAAGTTTGGGAAGAATTTCGGCAACATTTTGCATGCCCAAGAACAGCACATTGTCTTGCAGCCCCAAGCTATTAACCAGCAGTTCGCACTCGCGAACATAGCTTGGATCTTCTTCGGTGGGGCCAATGATCCACCCTTGTAGTTCTGGTTCGCTATTAAGGGCCACACGAATAGCACGAATAAAGGTTTTAATATCCTTAATGGGCACCACGCGACCAATTAACCCCGCGACTTTAGGCGCCTGTTGCGGTCGCTTGGCGTAGGCCTCACTGAAGCGCTCCATACTGATACCGTTGACAATCACCCCAGTTTTATCGGCCGGTGCGCCGTCTTTTATTTGCCGCTGTCTATTGCCTTCATACAAAGCGACAATGCTATCTGCTTGGTCGTAGGCGGTACGCCCTAATTGCTCAAAAAAATCTATCCAGGTTTGCCGTGTTTGCTCCATTTTTTTATGGATACTGGTGTCCAGCGCACTGTGGCGGTCTTTGATCCAGCTTGCTTGAGTGAGATCGATTTTGCGCTCTTTGGTATAAATACCGTGCTCGGTTAATAAATAAGGCATCTGCTGTTTTTGTTTCGCCAAGGCGCCGAGAAACCCCGCATAGCCAGTCGAAATACTGTGAAATAGCCGCGCAGGGGGGAGGTTTTCAGCCACTTTGACTAAGGTGAATAAGGGGCTGTAGATGTTGCGAAAGGTCCAAAAGTAATCCACAAACGATTGGTTTTGCGCGTGTTGGAAATACAGATCAACAATCACATCCCAAGAGCGCTCGCTGTATAAAAAGTCATCATAACTTAGGCCATGCTTTTTACCCAAGTTAGCCAACAAGCCTTGTAAATGCTCACCATCTAAGGTTTGCTCTGGGTTTTTAAAACGTGAGATGACATTTTGCCAAAGGCTGAAGGCGGATTTTTTCCCGCGTCGAGCGCGCGGTGCCAGCAAGCCGTCTTTATCCATCAAGTAATGGGTCTCCATGCCGACCACATTGTCGGGCAAGGTGTAATGCTGCTGTTGATAAAAAGAGCGGCTTCCGCCTATAAATACAAGGTAAAAGTTAAGGTGGCTAAGGCCACTGATCAGCTGATGCACCCAGCTTGATACACCGCCGCGCACGTAAGGGTACGTGCCCTCTAACAATAAACACACATCAATACGCTTCACGACGCCAAAACTCCCTTAATTCATTTAGCGCATCACCGGGCTCGGTGGGCAGGTGACTGACTAATAAAGCGGCATGGTCGTAATCGCCCTGAGCAAAAGCGGCCTCGGCTAAATAGGGCGCCACTTGTTTTAATAACAGGCCGCGATGACGCGCTTTTTCTAGATACTGCGTGGCTAAATCATACTCTTGTAATTCCAGCAGCACCCGGCCGAGTTGTAACTCACTGCGCGGTGAAGGGGTGAGGGCTTCGGCTTGCAGTAGGTAACTTTTCGCTTGCTCTAAATAGTGATTGCGCAGTGGCCCTTCAGCGATGCCAAGGTAGCATAGCTCCCAATACAGCTCAGCAATTTGAAAATGCAACGAGGCTTGTGCGCCTTCGCTTAGTTTGTTTTTCAATGCGTCAATGTTGCGGTTGATACCAAATTCTATTTTTTCGATGGCGGCGTAGGCAAGTAAACGCACGTCATCGACCTTATCGGTCAGCGCTAACTTAAGCAACGGCACCGCCACGCGCTCTGGTAAAAAGCGACAGGCATTGACCGCAATCAGGCGACGCTCGTCGGAGGGATTAAACAACAAAATATCTTTCAGTGCGGCGGCACCAAACTGGCTTTGTTCAAGTTGCTCTGGGTGCAGGGGTAATTCCAAGCTTTCGGAGCGCTCCCATAGTGCTGGCTGCTTTTTCTTCGGGAAATACAAGGCGACGATAAAAATCGTCGCCAACCCCAGCATACCAACCATCGGCATACTGAACGCAATCACAAAAATAAAGGTAATGGCACCGATAACGGGTTGTTTGTAGCGTCGCGGCAGCGCCAGCCAACACACTAAGGTGAAGGTTCCCGCAGCGGCGCCATGGCTGGCAGCATAACCCAACCAGCCGAGCAAACTAAGGTCTTGCTCGCCGAGTAGGTAAAGGCTTGCCGACTCAAAGAGAATCGTTTGAAGAATCAGCCAAATCTTCATCGAACGCTCCTAAGTCTTCGAGCAAGGTATTTACTTGCTGGTATTGCTCAAATACCAACAGCGGACCAAATACGTCTAAATCGCCTTCGGCAAGGGGGGCATTATTGGCGAGGATGCTGCGGATCCGCTGCACAAATTGCTCAGCTTCCATCACTGTGGTCATCGGTAACAGCACGCACAATGCTTGGCGGCCATCTTCACGCTCGCAAGACCAGTAAATATCGGCACCACGGCGAAAATCGGTAACATGTTCTAAATCGAGGTGTTGCGCTTCACTGTTGTCGTAAAACACCACCATGGCGCTATCTGCACCGTAATGGCGCTTATACCACAGTTGGTTTTCCAAATACTGGCGGAACAGCTGGCGTTGTTCGGGTTTGAGAATGGGTGCGAACAACTGGTGTGACATAAAGTTGGCAATATAACCGGCCAGTAATGCAATCAGGGCAATATTACTTTGCGTGAGGGACACAAACTTGACCTTCTCTGCAAGCACCACCCCTTGCAGCTCGCCGCTGACATCAACGAGGGGGATCACCAACTGATAATTGAGATTATACTCATCGCTGTCGATAAAGTTCGCCGGAGAGAGTACAGCCTTAGAGGTGTACACATCTTGTAGCATTAAATCATCAGCGATAAGGGCATGCTCACTGCCAATGGTGGCCAGTGCGCCGGGCACCAGCTTGCCGTCACGTATTTCGTACAAACCTGCTTGATACATGGTAATCACATCAGCAAATACTAGGAGGCTTTTTTGGGCCAGGTTGGCAAGACGGTTTTCTGCATGGCCGGAGGCCGCTTGTTGGAGTAGTTGAATGCCAGTGCGTAGGCTCATTTGTTTGCCAGCCGCGCGCTGCTCAAGCTGGTCGTGGGATATCTTCAATAAATGGTAATTTTGCGTAAAGCTTTTTAGCTTTTGTTCCATATAGCGGTGGTTTAGCTCAAAGCGCTGATTGATATCATGCCAGTGATCGCGAAATTCGCCCACCAACATGGTCACCACTGCTGTGCCCACAGACACAGATAGGCTAATCGATACTTCGGTGGCGATAAAATTATCGACCACACCGACACTCACAAGTAACAGCACGAAGCTCATCATTCCGCGACCAAACCCGTAGCGCAGGGCGATGACAAGGGGTCCCAACATCGGCCAATAGAAGTAATCAGTGGCGTGTTCATGAGCGAGGCTGGCTTGATACACCCAGATGCTCAGGGCAATAAAGGTGATTAAAACCAGTTCAAACCAGGCGATAGGCTGGTGGTCACTGCCAAAAAGCAGGCGCCTGATAACGGCATTAAGGCCACGACGTTTACTGTGAGGCATAGCGCGACTAATCCCAGTCTAGTTCATCAATCAGGGTATCGATGGCCTCAAGTGCGACCTGCGAGAGCGACTCACGGCCCCATCCTGTTTTTGATGTGGAACCACGCCAAAGCTCATTGCCACTGCTATCTGCAAGGGTCAGTGTCAGCCCCACAGCCGGCTCACCATCTAAGCCATACTTGTATTGCCACTCTTGTACTGAACCAGATACCACATAGCCCGGCTGCTGTTCACTCAGCCACCGCTGCGCCTCTTTATTACGCTGGGCAGGCTCTAGGCTCGCCTGTAAATCACCTACTTGTTGCTTGGGGTAGAGTGTTACCTTCAACCCTTGCTCAGCAAGTGCAGATGCCAGCAGTTGCTCAGCCTGAGCTTGCGCCATGGGCATATTTGACTGATTTGCCAAGGGCATAATATAGACCTGTTGATTGGCGCTGAGCGTCGGGCTTTCACCGGCATAGTGCGTTGCGCAACCACTGAGTATGAAGGCCAAAGCCAATGCCATTATTGTTTTCATCATTTTATCCTCACATCAAAAGTCGATAAAGTATCCCACGTTGAGTGTTAAGCTCTCACGGCCATTTTGGTCGGCACTTTGCCACACACCCTTTATGAAAAATTCATCATTGCCAAATGCTTGCACACCCAGCCCTACGTTAGCCGAATAATCGACGCGTTGCTCAATAAAGTTATAACCCACGGAAGTATCAAGCCAATAGCGCATACCTGGGGTGTTTCGTCCAGGCTGTGAGACTTCACCACGCAGCAACGATTGGCCCAACGCTAAACGTCGGTATTTAGGGGTTAGAAAATCCACAGCTCTAACTAGCTCTGGGCGCTGCAAGTGTGCTGTTAATCGCTGTAATGGCCGCTCGTCCAAGGTGTTCTCCTGGTGGTCATATTGCGCATACACCTGCCAACTTGGAGTAAAGTTGAATTGCTCACTCAGACGCACGCTGCTTTGCCATTGTTGACCGATAGGCTCACCAAAATCGGAATGAAATAGCGCCCGCGAAATATTTATATTTACTTGCTCGTAGCGCGTTGGCTGCCAACTCAGTTGATAGGCGAGCCTATCCTCATTGCCGAACATGTAGAGATTTTCACTTTGCTGCGAGGGCATGCTGTGACGCACTCTCAGGGTGTGGCTTAGGCGTCTATCAGATTGCCACGTTGCGCTTGCGTGGTGGCCGAATACCGTGTTGGTATCGCGCTCGCTAATGGCAATACCAAAGTGCAGGTCTTGCCAACGCGGTCGAGCGCGTATCCGCCAATCTAGATTCACACTCTGGTCTTGGTAATGATCGATTAGGGTTGAGGCGGGGTCGCCACTATCATATTGATAAGAAAGCGCCATATGACCATCGCCTAAAGGACGATAATAGCTAAGCTGCTCTGTGCTTAGCTGCCACGTATCAAGCTGGCTGTGTTCAAAACGCACACCATGAGCATGGCGGTCGTGTTGGACAGCTAAAAAGCGTTGCAATGGTGCTAAATCTTGTTTGGCGACACCACTATTAAGGGCTTGTTGGCCCAGTTGCCATGCGGCAAAATTATCACCTAATTGCGAGAGTGCTGTGGCCCGCTCAGTGGCGGTCAGTGTTGTTGATTGGTAAGCCAAAGTACGCGCTTGCGAGTGGTTGTGCTGTGCCAGCGCTAAAGACAATAAAATGCTGTCATTGAACTGCTCGGAAGCAATGACTTGATGGGCTTGTAACAAGGCTATCTTTTGCAAGGCCCCAAGCGTTGGGTCGCTAAACAAGGCATTGATATCAGCGCCACCGTTGCCTTGGTGCAGATGCCAATTGAGCTGTGCGCTGGCATAGGCGGGCGATACTAAGGTGCGTAGCAATGATACGTAGCTGATTTCGCCGTCTTGGAGGGCGCGAAGCTCAGCACTTAATTGTGTGAGCACTTGTACGCGCAAGCGTTGAGCCTGCGCTAAAGCACCTTGGTTTTGCAACAGCGATGCCCAGGCTAATTTATCAGCGGCGGTGCTTAACTTGGCGTTATCTAACTTGCGATACCAGCTATCAGCATGAGTATATTCGCCCAGTTGCTGCGCCGCATAAGCTAACGCTTGATACATGGACGCAGTTTGCTGGTTGTGTGGTGCTAAATACCAGTACAGCTCACGCAGCCATGGGGTGTCTTGACTGTCTATCGCCAGCCACAATGCACTTTGTTGCACGTTCGGGTTATGCGGGTACTGGGTGAGTAATGTACTTAGCAGCTCTTTGGCGCGAGTATGGTGTTTTTTATACATGGCTAAACGCACGCGCAATAGCTGCACGGATAAGCGTTTGTCGCCACTGTGATCGGCTGTTAAGGCGTCGCTGGCACGTTTTATCAGTGCTGCATTTTGCTCGCTGAGGCCATATTCTAGGAGGTGATTGAGCACCACAATGCTTTTTGTTTGCGCATAATAAAGCCACAAGGTATCTAGGCTTTGTTGGTCGAGCTTATTGTGGGTGGCAATCAGTAAGTAGGGGTCCAAACTGGTATCGCCTCGATACACACGAGCACGCTGAAAGCGCTGTTGCAATGGCCTGTTTGCAATATAGGTCGCCAGCTCTTGTAAGTTGGTAAGCTGCTCTACATCTAGGGCTTCTTCATCGCTGTATCGATAAAGTAGCATCAGCGCCTTATCTACCTCGCCAATCGCGACAAAGCTTTGCGCAAAGTAATTCAAGTTGATGTAGTCGTATGTCGGCTCAAGCGGCAAAGTTGCCCACAAGGCAGTGGCTTGCTTTGGTGCGCCGACAAAATTATAAAAACGCGCGAGTTGGAACCAATAAAACTCTCGAGCTGGAAAGCGCTGATGCAGCGTTTGCAAATGCGTGAGGGTCGTTTGTGCGCCTAGGGCTTTGTCACTGAAGTCGACCCATTGTTTAAGGGTGCTATCATCGAGCTCGTCTTTGAGTGCTAGCTGATAGTAAAAGTCGCTCAAAGCAAATAGGTCACTCTCTGCTAAAGCTTCACTGACGCCTTGCCACAGAAGTGCTTTGTCAGGTTGCGTGGCAATAATTTGCTTTGCAAGTACCAGCGCACTGGCGGTATCGCCCAGCCAAAGATAGTAATCATGAAGTTGGCGCTTATCGGATAAAGTAGGTGCAACACTCAAAACTTTAGCAAGCCACACTGCGGCTTGTTCAATATCACCCACCTCAGCAAAGCGTTCACTGGCTTGGCGCCAATCAGCGGGATCAGTACTTTGTTGGGCCTTACTCGCACTTAATTGGGCTGCTAACGTTGGCTTGTTGGCGGCCCGTAAAAAATTAATACTCAACTGCAAACAGGTGTTGTCACACTGATGCTGATGACGGCGAATAAGCGCCTCACCTTGTTGCCAGTGTTGTTGGGCGCTATATAACCCAAGTAACTGCTCAAAGTGCGCATCTGAAGGTTGTTGCTCGTACAAGGCTTGGCTGTGAAAAATAGCCCGCTCTTTAAGCCCCGCCTGCAACGCTAAAGACAATAAAGCCTGATGTTCACCTTGTTGTTGACTTAGCAACTGATAAGCAAGGCGAGGCTCGCCTATTTGCAAGGCATAGCTGGCAAAGTGTTGGCGTTGTGATGAGTTAAGCTCTGGCACTAGGGCGTTTAAATAATCGATTAATTGTCTGCGCGCCGTTGGGTCTTGGCGCTGTATCAGTCGCAGTAGGCTGTCGGCGTAGAGCGTTTGCGCTTGTGTAAGTAAAGCGGAGTCGGCAAATTTAGTCAGCGGTGTTAGCTGGGCCAAGCTTTGATGATATTGATCGAGCTTGAAGTGTTGCTTTGCGAGGGTTAAATCCAGTTTTAAACTCGGTACTTGGTTGCTTTTAAGTACGTTCAAGAAGGCGATGGCCACAGTGGGGTCTTGCGCGTCTTCAAGCATATCAATCAGCAGAGCGCGATTGGGTTGCAGTATCCACAACAGCGCCAACGTTACCGTTGCAAGGGTGATCAACGCACGACGACTCATCAACACGATACGCTTGTCGCCGCGAGGGTCGCCCTTGGTGTGAATACGCGCTGGCGGGTTCATCGTTATTGACCCTGCCCCGGGCAATAGAGCTCAACATGGTAGCGTCCACGCTGAGTGCTGCGAATTGTCCATTGATTAGCAGCTTTATCAAGCGTAAGCGCGGGGTCGCTGAGCTTATTTACTTGGCATGAAGCGACATTAGTTAACGTTAGTTGCAAATCACGATGAGCGAGCACCGTAAAGCGTAACCTCGCTCCTTGCCACTGCCAGTGTTCAATCACCGCGTTGGCTTTAGCTAAATAGGCACGGTTAGAAAACGCCGCCGCATCGCCTTGGCTAAGCGATAAAGTTGAGCGTGGCTGTACTAAGGTGATGTAGTTGCCATCCGGGCCTGGGGTGAACCCTGCGATGCCTTCACTGTCACCATCTGGCAGTTGATTGCTAGCGATACGCAACGATTTCACGCCGGTACTGGTAATATGCCAGTTATCATCATCAATGGCGCGAGCCACCCCAGTTTCATAAAGCGTGCGCGCACGGTGGGCGTATTCGCTTAAGTACAGTGGTGTTAATTCGTGCTTCTCTACCCAATCATAGAGGTGATCTAATGCGCCTAAAGAAGCAGGGTAAACCCCGGAATACATATGGTAATAAATGCTCACAGGCTTTAAGCGTCGTGGCGTACCGAGTAATTCAAAGGTTTCGCTGGCACGGGCAAAGCCTCGGTAATTTTCAGTCCACAGCTCTGTGTAGAGGTTTTCGTTCATCACCGCAG
This sequence comes from Pseudoalteromonas sp. CNAT2-18.1, assembly GCF_022347865.1. Lineage (NCBI taxonomy): Bacteria > Pseudomonadati > Pseudomonadota > Gammaproteobacteria > Alteromonadales > Pseudoalteromonadaceae > Pseudoalteromonas > Pseudoalteromonas sp. CNAT2-18.1. The sequence goes on from NZ_JAKRFR010000001.1 coordinate 474,792, forward strand.
CGTAGACTTGAATGCCGTCTTTATACCAGTTTAGGTGTGGATATACTTGGGCAATAGAGTAGTTGTCGTTGAGTACATAGGTGTTGCCGCCATTGACGTTGTATAAATCGAGTTGCCTGGTTTTAGCGATGACATCAGCGGTTGGGTCGGCCATGCCAGACCACAAGAACACCTCTACTTGCTTATGCTTAGGGGCTAGATGCTCGTTGATATAACGCACACTGCCAAACACTTCACGGTCATAATCAAGGGTGTAATTGGGGATCGGTAAGGAATCACCATAGAGCTTTTCTTTCGCATCAATACGGTCGTCCCAAAAGAAAGGGTGGCTAAAGGTGTGCGAAGCAATTTCAACGTTATCAAGCGCGAAGGTTTGCCGCGCTATTTCCTCTAGTTCACTGGCAATGTCAGGGTATAAGCCATGAGGAGCAACTTCCGCTTCAACCACTGAAACCGTATGGGGGAGGGGCGATTTTTTCAGCACATTATTGAGTATTGATGCGCCAGCATAGGGACGCCCAGGAAGCCAAGCGACTGAGGGGAAACCATCGCCATCAATGTGCGCGGTAACGATGCGTAGCCCGGATTCGGTGGTGACATCGGGCACCGGAATAGCAGCAAGGGAAAACAGTGGCATTAGGTGCGCAAATGGCTCTAGTGGCCAACGGTTGCGGTCGCCTATTAACTCTTGGACCGTCAGAGGTTCAAGAAACAGCCCACCCCAGGGCATACGCGCTACGCCCACGCCCGTATTGCCTTGGCTATCATTAATGCTCACTAGCGCCGGTGTGCGCGAGTCCATTAACTGATATCGAGGAAATTGTTTGGGCGCAGCATGGGGCATGGGGTAGGTGAGCTTGGCTCCGCTACTTTCAAGCGCGCCGATGTAACTGCCGTTTTCACGTATCCCTAGGCGCGCTAACAAGGCTTCATCATCGGGAAGCTCACCGATAATAACGGTTGGCCGCTGAGAAATACTGCGCAGTAGCAGCTGTTGAGCATCTAAATGCTGATAACTGGCTTGGGGGAGCCAAAACGCGACGCCGGCGAACCGATTCAAGTCAAGCTGTGCAAGGCGACTGTCACGAATATCAATGCATTGGGGAACATAGCCTTGATACTCGATTAAGGTGGCTAAATATTTATGACAAGCAGATTGCTTTTTTAGCACTACGCTTGAGTCATAGACCCCCAGTACTCGCCGACGAACAGGGTAGTGCAAAGAAACCCCAAACTGCTGTAATAAGCCGTCGCTGACATAGGGGGTGAAGCCTAAAGCTGCGATTTCTTTTGCTGCCGCGACTCTGGCTTCTACACCTGCTGGCAGGTAGTCAATCACAATGGCCTCAATGCCCAAGCCCTCAATGTGCTCAAGCTTGGTGCGAAGCCACTGGATATCGCTATCGTTTTGGCGAGTATAGTCATTCTTGGTTATATCAAAGCCGTACATCAGTGATTCGGCGACCACTGCTTGCGGCGGCTGGGCCAGCTTGTCGACCAATTCAAAGCCGCGATTGAGCATCACCGGCAGTGATGTGGCGATATTATCGACGAGCGAGACAAGCGCTTGTTGTTGCGAGGCATGTTGTTCGCGAGGCAGTGCAAGTTGATAACTATCTAAGGTATCGAGAAAAACACCGCTGAATCCCTGGCGTTGATAGCGCTCAGTTTGCTGTTGCAGATGTTGACGCCACACAGGTGATGCCGCATCCATAATTTCGGCTTGCCAGGCGCTGTTACGGCCCATGCTTGCGGCGTCTAAAAGCCGGGTATCTACGCCTAGGTATTCCCCTACACTGAGATATGCATACACTTGCGTATTGGCATTTTTTAATTGCTGTAACTGGCGTTTTGACAGCTGCTCCGGTGACACCACAACCCGCTGATAGCTTATAAGCTCGCGCACGGAGTCAACTTCGCCGTAATAAAAAGCGATTGACTGTTCGTAGTGGGTTGATGCAACTGCTCTTGTAGGCTGCGCTATTAAACCCGAGACAACCAGAGCAACAACCACAGTGAAAACAAATTTACATTTAGTCAATAGTAATACTGCCAATTAACTTAAACCAAGTGACGATGTGCGGCTGGGTAAGCCCTTTAATAGGTTGCTACAAACTGCTGCTGTTGAAACTAATTCTTTAGGGTGAGTTTGTCGCTATTATGTCACATTCCTGGGTAATGCGTCTACGCAATAATTTACCTAGGGTGAACAAAGGTAAACAACTTACCGATAAGATGTATTGTTTATGCAAAACTGACCGACAACGGCTCTGTACCCAGCGAATTCTTTGCAATTTCGCGCAGAGCTTAACTAGACTGAACTAAGTAATAAATTACAGCAGCTTACAACACCATCACTGTTTAGTATCGCAGCTGCTATTTTTTTGCCAAGCAAATGCTATCTATGAAGTATAAGTTTTTGTTAATATAGAGTTTTATACGTGCAGCATGGCACGGGCGTCGTAACAGGGAATCATTAATGAGAAATAACCAACCCATCACCGCTAGTGAAAAGCGTTTTCCTCCCGAGCAAAAGCTCATTTCCGTCACTGATTTAAACGGCACTATCCTTGATTGTAACCAAGCGTTTGTCGATATCAGTGGCTTTAGCCGCGACGAATTGGTTGGCCAACCTCACAATATTGTCCGCCATCCCGATATGCCACCTGCGGCGTTTAAAACAATGTGGGGTTACCTAAAGCAAGGTAAAGCGTGGATGGGGCTAGTAAAAAACCGCTGTAAGAATGGTGACTACTACTGGGTTGATGCCCATGTCTCGCCGATTACCGAACAAGGTAAAGTAGTAGGGTATGAATCGGTACGCACCAGCCCACGACGTGAGGATGTTGCCCGCGCAGAGGCACTTTACGCGCGCATCAGAGACAATAAAAGCACGTTCACGCTGCCTAACAATACTGAATTTTATGCCTTGGGCCTTGCCCTCGCAGTCGCTTTCATTATCTTCCTAAGTGGCAATACTGTCGCCGCCGAGGCGGTGGCCTTAGTGAGTGTATTAGTGTTTGCCGGATTTAATACCTTTTCTCGGGTGCGTTTGAAAAAACGCTTAGACATACTCATAGGCGATCGCTTCTGTGACCCACTTGCGGTGCAAAGCTACTGCGATCATGGTGGCCCTTTGGGGCGTTTAAGCGTAGCGGTGAAATCAGACAGGGCGCATTTAAATACCATCTTAACGCGTATCGATAATGCCGCGAACCGTGTTGCTGCAGATGCCAGCAGCAGCTATTCCATGTCGGTCGATGCGAGAGAGAAAATAGACGCTCAGCATCAGCAAACCGAGCAAGTCGCCACGGCTATGAACGAAATGACGGCCACCATTGGCGAAGTATCACAAAATGTACAACTGACCTCTGAGCAAGCCAGCGAGGCCAATGATTTAGCCTCAGAAGGTGCTGCAGTGGCAGATAAAACTCGTCAATCTATTGAAACCTTGGGGCACACGGTGCAGCAAATCGGTGACTCGGTACAAGGGGTCTCAGAGCAGTCAGCCTTGATTGCGCAAGCGGCGCAAATGATTGAACAAATTGCTGAGCAAACTAATCTATTGGCACTCAATGCGGCGATTGAAGCGGCACGTGCTGGTGAGCAAGGCCGAGGCTTTGCGGTGGTAGCTGATGAGGTAAGGCAACTTGCACAACGCACACAGAAATCGACCGGGGAGATCCAGGGGATCATTAGCGAGCTCAATAGCCGCAGTGAGCAGGCGGTCACTATTGCTGAGCAAGGGCGTAAAGAGTCGCAACAAGGCCTTGATGAAGTGCAACTAAGCACCGAAAAACTCAGTGGTATTGCTCAGGCGGTGGCCAACATTAACGACATGGCGAATCAAATGGCTGCGGCTGTTGAAGAGCAGGCTCATGTGGCTGAGGATATTAACCAGCAAGTGGTCAGTATTGCCGGCCTGGCTGATGATAGTCAGCAAAGCTCGGATCAAGCGCAACAAGCTATTACTCGCTTAACAACTGTATCAGATGAACTCTGTGAGCTGGTGGTGCGTTTCTCTCGCTCACATGATTAATACCTAACTGTCAGCGCGCTAGCGTGCTGACTAGGCCTATCACCGCCTGAGTAACGCTTATGGCGGTGAACCTGCTAGCACACGTGTCACTCTTAACTCCCCCGTCAACCCTTTACCCAGTGCTTGTGAACGGCAAGTAAAAACCACCAACGTATGCAGAAGCATTAACGTTGACGTTAATGTCATATTTCTAAATAGCATAACTCTTTGCATTTTCTATCATCAAAGCTATTAAAAAACTGTTTTGGTTATAAACTAGACGAAATAAATATGTACCCAATATAACTCTAATTGTTTACCAAAGGTTAATCTTTTGTTCATTTTGTGATTGCTAGACTCCACGCGGCTTTGAGGTACAAACTTACAAAAAACTGAATGAATAAAGTGGCATGCTTACCCCAGTTTTTAGCAATTTATTCGAATAAACAAACGGTTCTTCTAGAACTAAAACGTCTAAAAAGTGGTCGACTATTGCTTGAAGAGCCGGATAGGTGTGATAAGTTTTAAAAGCATTGTAAATATATTGTTATAAAAATAACGCAACAAACCTTACGTCGTGGAGAACAAAATGAGTAAACAAAGTATGCGCGAAAGCGGCTTTAAACGCAGCGCCCTGGCGATGTGTTTTGCCAGCTTAGGTATGAGCAGCGCCAGTGCTTTTGCTGTTGATTGCAGCAATTTAGCCCAGTGGCAAAGTGGTGACGCTTACGTTGGCGGAAGCCAAGTCCAGGCCCAAAACAGTGCCTATGAGGCGAACTGGTGGACGCAAACGAACCCTGTGGAGAATTCTGGACAATGGCAAGACTGGACTCTTTTGGGTGCTTGTGACAGCGCTGTCAACCAGGCGCCAGAGGTCACCTCGTTGAGCCCCGCTGCAGGCAGTCAATTTGCTGAAAATGACAGCGTTATCATCGAGGCGTCAGCCAGTGATAGTGATGGTCAAGTTAGCCAGGTAGAATTCTTCGTTAATAATCAATCTATCGCGGTTGATGCTACCGCGCCGTTTAGCACTACGTGGCAAGCTGTAGCTGGCGATGCGACCATAAGCGCTGTGGCTACAGACGATCAGGGCGCGCTATCTACAGCTCTTGCTAATGCTGTTAGCGTAAGCGGCGGCACCCCCGTGAATGAAGCGCCAAGCGCAAGCATTCAAATTGCTAATCTGCCCACGCAAGTGATGGTGGGAGATAGCTTGAACTTTACTCTCAGCGGCACAGACAGCGATGGCCAAGTCACCGCGCTGACATTCAGTGAGAATGGCATCCAAGTGCTGAGTTCAGCAAACGCCAGTGAAGCTTACACTTGGCAGGCTCCAGCAACGGGGCAATTTGAATTCGTACTCAATGTGACTGACGATCAAGGGGCCACGGGGACGGCCACTCAAGTGATCAATGTGGTAGATGTATCTGAGCCAGGAACTGGCGTTGACGCTTGTCGCCCAGCAGGTTTATACCAAACGCCGGGAGTGAACACGCCGTATTGTACTATTTATGATCAAGACGGCCGTGAGCTAATGGGCCCAGATCACCCTCGTCGTATCATCGGTTACTTTACCAGTTGGCGTAACGGCGCCAATGAGCAACCTAGTTATTTAGTTGACGATATTCCATGGGATAAAATTACCCATATTAACTATGCCTTCGCACACGTTGATGCCAACAATAAGTTGTCCATCGGCAATCCCAGTGCCCCAGGCAATCCAGCAACCAACATGGAATGGCCAGGTGAACCGGGCGCTGAAATGGACCCAAGCCTGCCGTACAAAGGTCACTTCAACCTACTTAACAAGTACAAGAAACAATACCCAGACGTGAAGACGCTGATCTCTGTTGGTGGCTGGGCTGAAACTGGCGGTTATTTTGACGAAAATGGCAACCGTGTCAACAGCGGTGGCTTCTACACTATGACCACCAATGCTGATGGCTCAATTAATCACGCAGGTATTGCCGCGTTCGCACAAAGTGCGGTTGAATTTGTTCGTACCTACGACTTCGATGGTGTGGATATTGACTACGAATACCCATCGTCAATGAAGGACTCTGGTCACCCAGATGACTTTGCTATCTCCAACCCTTTGCGCGCTAGTCTCAATGCATCTTACAAAGAATTGATGAAGGTGCTACGTGAAGAGCTTGATAAAGCGGGTGAACAAGATGGTCAGCACTATATGCTCACGATTGCTTCACCGTCATCGGGCTACCTACTGCGGGGTATGGAGACCTTCCAGGTCACTAAATACCTCGATTACGTCAACATTATGTCTTACGACTTGCACGGCGCGTGGAACTCTCATGTCGGGCACAATGCGGCATTGTACGACACCGGTGAAGACTCGGAGTTGGCACAATGGAATGTATACAGCACCAAGGAGTTCGAAGGCATTGGCTATTTGAACACCGATTGGGCGGTACGCTATTTCCGTGGCGCGCTAGCGGCAGGGCGTATCAATATTGGTATTCCTTATTACACCCGTGGTTTTAAAGACGTACAAGGTGGCACCAATGGATTGTGGGGCCAGGCGGCGCTGCCGAACCAAAGCGAGTGTCCAGCAGGCACGGGCGTTGGCGAGCAAAACAAATGCGGTAACGGTGCCATTGGCATTGATAACCTTTGGCACGATAAAGATGCCAATGGCGAAGAAATGCCAGCAGGCTCTAACCCTCTTTGGCATGCCAAGAACTTAGAAAACGGTATTTACCCAAGCTATGGCGCAACCTATGGCCTAACGCCACAAACCGATCCAGATGATCAGCTGATTGGCACCTACACGCGTCATTATGACAACGTGGCCGTTGCGCCATGGTTATGGAATGCCGATAAGAATGTGTTCTTGTCTATGGAAGACGAGGAATCAATGGCCACTAAAGTGCAATACGTTATCGATCAAGGCATTGGTGGCATTATGTTCTGGGAATTGGCGGGTGACTATGATTATGACCAGGCCAAGGGCGAGTACTTCATGGGCTCAACGCTCACTACCCTTGCTTATAATCAGTTTAATCAAAGCGGCGTGCCGTACAGCATTGACCAAGGCAATACTAATTTTGTAGTGCCAACAGAAGCGGTTGATGTGAGCTTTGAAGCCAAGGACTTTCCAGTGGGTGATGACAACTACCCGATTGCTCCAACCTTTGCTTTCACTAACAACTCAAACATTGATTTAAGTGGTGCCAAGATTTCTTTCGATGTGCCAGTGGCGACCTCTGCCATTTTCAAGTCTAACTGGAACGCACAAGAGAAATTGGGCATGGCGGTCGACGTCAATGGCTCGAATGCAGCAGGTAACAATATCGGTGGTTTTGAGAATGAGTTCCACCGTTTCTCAATCACGTTGACCAACGAATGGGGCGGACAAGAGAAAGCCTTTGCTCCAGGTGACACGGTGAATGCGCAGGTAATGTATTACATGCCTATTACCGGTCCTGCAAACTTTACCATCGAGAAAAATGGCAAAACCTATGCCTTTAAATCGCAATACCCGCACCTTCCTGATGCCCAGCCAGGAACAGGCGGCGGCGACACTGGCGGTGGCAATGGCAGCGGCGATGGTACGTGTGAAGGCACCGCGATTGCCGATATCCCCGTTTATCCTAACTGGCCACAAAGTGACTACGCCGGCAACCCTAGCCATGCTGCGGGTGGCGACTTAATGGTCAACGGTAATGCTGTGTATAAGGCGAAGTGGTGGACATCTGCTGAGCCGGGTAGCAGCGCCGATTGGGATCAGGTCTGTAGCCTGTAACTCGCCATCTTAGACTTGAGGCGGCCCCATGCCCTCCCTGCAAGGGCTGCCTCGGGTCTCTTTTGTCAACGAGGACATTGATATGAGAACACCACAAGCGAAATTATTATCACTGGCTGTGTCAGCGCTAGCCGTTGGTGCTGCGCTCAGTGCCAGCCAAGCTTATGCCCACGGTTATATGGATAGCCCGAAGGCCCGCCAAGCGATTTGTCAGGCTCAGGGTGGTTATTGGTGGCCAGAAGATGGCTCCAACATTCCTAACTTGGCGTGTCGCGCAGCCTATTTGGAATCAGGGCACTTTCAGTTTATTCAAGAACATGAATTTGCCGTTAACACCGCTGACTACTACAACCAAGCAGCGGTTGAGGCCAGCGTTCCCGATGGCACCTTGTGCGCCGCTGGAGACACCAACAAGCGCGGTATGAATTTACCTTCAGCGCATTGGCAACGCAGTGACGTGACCCCCAATGCTAATGGCGAGATTAAGGTGCGCTTTCGTGCGACCACTCCACATAACCCCAGCTTTTGGAAGTTTTACCTAAGCAAACCCGGGTTTGATGGCGCCACGCAAACACTTGCCTGGAGCGATCTAGAGCTGGTGCAAGAAGTGGGCAATATCGACTTTATCAAGGACGCTGAGGGTCACCGCTACTATGAAATGAATGTCGCTATTCCCGCTGAGCGCCAAGGTGATGCCATCTTGTACACACGCTGGCAGCGTGATGACGCAGCTGGAGAGGGGTTTTACAACTGTAGTGACATCACCATAGTGCGTGATGGCGGGCCTAGTGATCCCAGCCAGTGGCAAAGCATTGGTTACTACTTGCAACAAGGTCAAACACCGGCGGTGGGTGATTCTATTTGGGTGCGGCTATTTGACGAGAGCGGTCAAGAGCTAGTTAACCAAATGTTTGCCGTCAGCGCCGATAACCAAGCAAGCTGGCAGCAAGACCTCGCGGCTATGCTTAATCTCGACTACAGCCAATATATGCAAATTGGTTTGCAAGACCAGCAAGGTCAAGTGGTCTACCAAAGCGGCGACCCGCTGGTAAATCAGGTATACACCACCAATGCTAACTACAGCTATAGCTTAAGTGTGCAACAGGCACCAGGCAATAGTGCACCCACTGTGGTTAAGCCTGATGACATTACCTTGGCTGAAGGACAATCCAGTGTCGTTCATGTGCATGCTTTTGACGATGAGCAAAGTACCCTGAACTACAGCTGGGATGTGCCAGCACCACTGACTATGAGCAGTGAGGGTGCCAACCTAACGATCACCGCTGCAAATGTCGATACCGATACCCCATACACCATTACAGTCACTGTCTCAGATGGTGAGCTCAGTACCAGCCAAAGCTTTGTCGTCACCGTTACCGATACCAGCACTAACCCTGATCCAAGTTACCCTGCGTGGCAGGCCAGTGCTACTTATGTAGCGGGCGACAAAGTGAGCTACAACGCCAGCGACTATGAGGCGAAGTGGTGGAATCAAGGTGAACAACCCGATCAATCCTCGGCATGGCAAACGCTGAGTAAAGATGCTGGCAGCGCACAATGGGATAGTCAGCGCGCTTATGAAAGTGGCGCGACGGTGCTCTATCAAGGGCAACAATACCAAGCCAAGTGGTGGACTCAAGGGGATACCCCGGGTCAGGCCTCCGTTTGGCAAGCACTTTAAGCAGTAAACAATGGCGATGATGGACACACGGAGGCGCCTAAATTGCCGCTAGTCGGGCAAGTACCTATGCGTCGTGCTTAGCCTTTAATAAGACAACAAGAAGAGAAAGATATGAAATTAACTCAATTAACCGCAGCGATTACGCTGGCCATGGCATCGGGTGTCGCCGTTGCCGCGCCTTCGACACCGAGCTTAAACTGGGAGCCACAAGAGTACTCCTTTGTTGAAGTAGATTTAGAAGGCACAGGTGGCTATAAATCCTTGGTGCGTCGCCAAGACCAAGTCAACATCAACATCGAGTGGAATGCCTGGAGTGGTGATGGCGGTGACAACTATAAAGTGTATTTTGATGACCAAGTTGTGAACTCTGGTGCGCTGCCAGCGGGCACTAAAAGTGGCGTGATCACTTTCCCGTATGACAAGGCTGGCCGTCATACCTTGTATGTTGAATTGTGTGAAGGCACCGTGTGTGCGCGCAGTGATGGCAAGCCCATCGTCATTGCCGATACCGATGGCGCGCATCTAGCACCGTTACCGATGGATTATGATCCTAACAACAAAGACTATGGCTTAAAGCAAGGCATGGTTACAGGGGCCTACTTTGTAGAGTGGGGCATTTATGGTCGTGACTATGATGTCACTAACATGCCAGCACAAAACCTTAGCCACATTTTATACGGCTTTATTCCGATTTGTGGCCCGAATGACTCACTGACTGGCGGGCCAAAGCGTGCGCTTGATACCGCTTGTCAGGGTTCACAAGACTTTGAGGTGGTTATTCACGATCCGTGGGCGGCAGTGCAAAAAGCCCTACCGGGTGTCAGTGCAGATGACCCTATTCGTGGTACTTATGCACAGTTAATGGCGCTGAAGCAGCGTTATCCAGATCTGAAAATCGTGCCTTCAGTGGGGGGATGGACACTCTCTGATCCGTTCTACTATTTCACCGATAAAGCCAACCGCGATACCTTTGTGGCATCGATGAAAGAGTTCCTTAAAACGTGGAAGTTCTATGACGGGGTTGATATTGATTGGGAATTCCCAGGGGGCGATGGTGCTAACCCGAACCTTGGCGACCCAACCACCGATGGCGCTACTTACATTGCGTTGATGCGTGAGTTACGCGTCATGCTCGATGAGCTGGAAGCGGAAACAGGTCGCCAGTATGAGCTGACTTCAGCCATCGGTGCTGGTTACGACAAGATTGAAGATGTTGACTATGCTACCGCAGCGCAGTACATGGATTACATCTTTGCCATGACCTATGACTTTTATGGGGCTTGGAGTAATGTGACCGGACACCAAACGGCCGTTTATTGTGGCGAACACTTCCGCCCAGGTCAATGTGACGGCTCCGGCACTGATGAAAACGGCCAGCCTTATAAAGGCCCGGCTTACACCATGGATAACGCCATTCAGCTGTTGCTAGCGCAAAACGTGCCCTCGCAAAAAATAGTGGCGGGTGTGGCTATGTATGGTCGTGGTTGGGAAGGCGTGTATCCTGAAAACGCGAGTACCGCAGGCAACCCGATGACCGCATCCGGTAATGGGCCGCTTAAAGGCACCACAGCACAAGGTGTATGGGAAGATGGAGTCATTGATTATAAAGGCGTAAAAGCCAATATGCTCGGTGCTAACTTCCAAGGTATTAACGGTTTTGAAGCGGGTTATGACGCGCAAGCTCAAGCGGCTTATGTGTGGAATCGCAGCAGCGGTAAGCTGATCACTTTAGACACCCCGCAAACAGTCATGGCCAAAGGTCAATACGTGCAACAGCATAACCTCGGTGGTTTGTTCGCATGGGAAATTGATGCCGATAATGGCGATATTCTTAATGCTATGCATGAAGGTTTAGGTGATGTACCGCCGGCCAATCAACGCCCTGTGCTCAGTGTAGACAGCAGTGTCACAGTGCAAAGCGGTGGCTCAGTGTCAGTTACTGCCTCAGCCACTGACGGTGATAATGACCCGCTCAGCTTTAGCTGGCAGGCTGATAGCGCGCTCAGTGTGAGCGGTGCAAACTCAGCGACCTTAGTGATCAATGCGCCGCAAGTAAGCCAAGACACGCAGTACAGTGCGACTGTTTCGGTTTCTGATGGCAAAGACACGGTCAGTAAAGTGGTTAGTGTTAATGTTGTAGCGGATGGCAGCGGCAGCAACACTGCACCTGTGGTTGATGCTATCGCTGATGCCAGTATGGAAGAGGGCGCAAGCCTAGCCGTTAACGTGGTTGCCAGCGATGCTGACAATGACGCTTTGACCTACAGCTGGGACGTACCAGCCGGGTTAACGCTTTCTGGCAGCGGTGCTAGTGCGACGCTGAGTGCGGACCCTGTGGATGCGGATACTAGCTATATCGTCACAGTGACAGTCAGTGATGGCCAAGCCAGCAGCAGCCAGAGCTTTGTTGTTACGGTGACCGATTCAGGCGCCACCACACCGGGTGACACCTGGGATGCACAAGCTGTGTATACCGGTGGTGATACCGTGATCTATGGCGGTGTTGAGTACCGTGCTAAATGGTGGACTCAAGGCGACCAACCTGACTTGGGTGGTCCTTGGGAGCCAGTATCAGCACCCACAGACGGTAACGGCGACCTAGTTTGGAGTGCCTCGTCTATCTACAACACCGGTGATGTTGTGTCTTATAACGGCGCACGTTTTGAAGCTAAGTGGTGGACAAAAGGTGAAGAGCCTGGTGTAGCCGCTGTGTGGAACCAGCTATAAATAAGATTCCTACTTGAGAGACCAAGGGCAACGAGAGTTGCCCTTTTTCATGTTCGCCACCATACTCAAGGATACTTAAGGTTGTTTCCACAGAGATGTGCGTGGGCAAGTTTCTGCTTATTATCTTACTTTTCTCTAGCACCGCGTTTGGTCAGTGCACAAACCCTATTCGAGTTGGCGTGAACAGCGAATGGCCGCCTTATATTTCGATTGAGAATGACCATATCAGCGGCTTAGACATGGCCATCATTACTTTATTACTTGAAAGTATGGGTCGTTGTTTTGACTACGTGCGTTTGCCCAGTGCCGGGCGGTCTATGAACGAGCTGCGCGCTGGGCGAATTGACTTGCTCAGTGGGGTGAGTTTCGCCGCTTATCGCCAAGACATCGGCCAATTTAGCGCACCTTATCGGCAAGAAATCGTGCGTTTGGTTGTGAGCGAGCGGGTGCAAGCATCTGCTTTGGCCGATTTACAGGCTATGCTGCAAAGCGGCCTAACGCTGGTGTACACGCCAGGCGCTTACTATGGTGAAGAAGTGGAAACGCTGGTGCAACAAAGCCGTTATCAGCAGCAAATTCAAACCGTGAGTGAGCCGGTAAAGCGTTACTTAATGCTTAAAGCGGGCCGTGCTGATGTCACCATAGAGGATGAGCAAGTCGCCAAGCATCTATTGAGCGAGTATGGCGGCGCGCAACTGATGCTGCACCCCAAGGTAGTCTCGGCACAACCCATTCATTTTCTGATTAGCCATCAGCTGAGTAACACAGGCTTTATGCGCGAGCTCAACCAAGCCATTGAAGCGCAGCAACAGGCTATCACGGTGTTATTGCAAAACCAGCTTGGTGCCGCGCACCCCTAAACTTGATGCCTCAGTGCAACTTCATCTTCGGTCGTACCACTCGCGTTATTTTTTCACTTATCCATAAGGCCATCATTTTTAATGTGCCATGCACTGCTTGTTGATGCATGCGATACAAGCTCATGTACATCCATCTCGCCAGTTTACCTTCGATAAACACATTGCTATTTAAATTACCCATGAGGTTCCCGACCGCGCTAAAGCGCGCTAAATTGACCAGTGAACCATGGTCTTTATAGTGAAATGGACGCAGCGCCTGACCTTTATATTGACGTTTAATATTAGCAAGTACATTGCTGGCCATTTGGTGCGCAGACTGTGCTCGCGGCGGCACAAAACTGCCATCTGGCTGCTCAAAGGCGCAACTATCGCCAATCACAAAAAGCGTGTCATCGCCGCGCACCTGTAAGTACTGATTAACCAAAATTTGGTTGTTTTTATTAAGCTCAAAAGTATTTAAGTCGCGTAAGAAGTCGGGCGCTTTTACACCGGCGGCCCATACCTTTATATCGCAATCCAAACGTTCATCGCCGACATCAATACCGTGTTCGTCGATGCCTTTTACCATTTGTCCAAGGTGCAACTGTACGCCAATTTTTTGCAGCTCTTTGCTGGCTTTAATTGCGATTTTATCTGGCAGAGCCGGTAAGATGCGTGGGCTTGCTTCCAATAAATGAATTTTTAAACGCTCTTTGGAGACTTTATTAAGACCATAGGCTTTGAGCAAGTTGGTAACATGGTAAAGCTCGGCGGAGAGTTCTACACCGGTTGCGCCAGCGCCGATAATCGCCACATTAAGCGCACTTTTATCGCTTTCGCCTTGCTGTAAACGGGTAAAACTGTCTAATAAGGTATGTTGAAAGTGCTCCGCTCCTTTGACTGAGTCCAAAAAGAAGCAATGCTCTTGCGCCCCAGGGGTATTAAAATCGTTACTGACACTGCCAATGGCAATTACCAGCTTGTCGTAGCTGAGAGTACGCTCGGGGAGAATAGCGTTACCGCGCTCGTCGCGAAGCGGGGCTAAGGTAATGTGTTTACTATCGCGGTCTAGGCCGCAGAAGGTGCCAAGCTGGAATTGAAAATGGTGCTTGGCGGCATGGGCGGAGTACACCACGCCATCTAAACTGGCGTCAAGAGAGCCCGTCGCGACTTCGTGCAGCAGCGGCTTCCATATATGGGTGCGATTTCTATCAATGAGTACAATTTCAGCGCGGCCTTTTTTGCCTAGAGACTTTCCTAGACCGGTTGCCAGCTCGAGTCCGCCAGCACCACCGCCAATAACAATTATACGCTCCACAGAGTCTTGGTTCATGGTTTATTCCTCAAAAATTGCATACCCAAATGCACGCCCAGTACCGCTTAAATGCACTTGGGTATCATTAACCCAGGGGCTAACCGCTTGTTTTTGAGGATTTCCGATTCATAGCTTACGCCTATCGCGCGGCAATGTCATCCGCAGCGTAAAGATTGAATGATGATAATAAACAGGCTATTTTGTTTTCATAAATTATTCCATGGAGCCCCTATGCATCCACACATTCATGCCCTATATGAGCTCAGTGCCAAGCCGCAGCGTACGATTGTCGGCCTGATGAGTGGCACATCAATGGATGGGTTGGATGTGGCCTTGTGCCGGGTCAGCGGAGCGGGTCGTGATACCCGTATTGAGGTTGAGCACTTCACCACCTGTGCCTACCCGAAAGAGTATTCGCAGCGGCTGCGTCAAGTGTTCGCCAAGCGCGATATCGATTTACAACACCTCACCTTATTAAATGCGTGGGTGGGGCGCTTGCACGGCCAGTTGGTCAAGCAATGTTTAGCACAGTGGCAGGTCAATGCGGATGAGGTCGATGCCATTGCCAGTCACGGGCAAACCGTGTACCACTGCCCTAAAGCTCAGCATGGTTTGGATGGTTACCCTAATGCCACCTTACAAATTGGCGATGGCTGCCATGTTGCCTGCACCAGCGGTATTTTGACTATCAGTGATTTTCGCCAAAAGCATATCGCCGCAGGCGGCGAAGGCGCGCCTTTGGCCGCGTATGGCGATTACCTATACTTTGCTAGCACCGATGAGCATCGGGTGTTGTTAAATTTAGGAGGCATTGCCAATATTACTTTGCTGCCCAAGGCCGGGGAGCTGAGCGACACGCTATGTGCTGATCTTGGCCCTGGCAATACCATGCTCGATGCCTATGTGCAGCGCTACTTTGCGCCACGACAATTCGATGAAAATAGCACCCTGGCGCGGCAGGGGCAGGTGCATGAGCCTCTTTTAGCGAAGCTCTCAAAGCACCCTTTTTTGCACGTCGCCATGCCCAAAACCACAGGGCCGGAAGTGTTTAACCTTGCCTATTTAGCACAGTGCCAAACTGCACTCGGAGAAACGCACCTAGCTCATGAAGATGTGCTGGCAACCTTATGTGAGTTTGCGGCTTATCAAGTAGGAACGCAGTTAGCACGGTTGGCGAAATCCCACGGCCCACTGCATGTCTATGCCAGTGGTGGCGGTGTGCACAACCCTTTGCTAATGGCGCGCATTGCCTATTTCAGCGGTGAACAGGTGCAGCTAGATTCCCTGACACAGCTGGGCATGAACCCCGACGCCAAAGAGGCGGTGTTGTTTGCCTTACTCGCCAATGAAACCCTTGTCGGTCAGCCAGCGAAAGCAGCGGCCATAGAGGGGATGCCGCAAATCTCTATGGGTAAATTAAGCTTTCCCGACTGACGCCGTGCTGCGCCATAGGCGTTGACAATACTGGCCGAGGCGTTGGCGCAGGCCGGTGCAATTCACCATTTGTGGCGAGCTTAACTGCGCTTGCGGATGAATATGCACGGTGTATTGCGCGCTTTCTTTTACGGTGTTGTGCAGGCCATGCAGCGTAAGTTGCAACTGTGCATGTTCATACTCACACTCACCCTGCATCGTGCTATGCGCGCAGAGGGTTAATGCCACCATACCGCTGTCGATATCTTTGTAATGCAATGGCTGATGCGCCAAAAGTTGGGCATCACGTTGCTGTGCAAAGGTGATACTAGCCTGCAGCGCATCGCCTTGCTGCGCACTGCTGGGCAATCGACACAGCAATTGCACAGGCACACCCACACCGCCCAGAGTGGTTGGCCGGGCAGCCAAAGTTTCGAAATCTGATAATAACCCTTCGCTTCGCAATGCGAACACAGCGAGAGGGGAGCGATACTGCGCCATATCCTGCTTAATATTGATAATTTGCGCACAATTATGCCGCAGTTAAATGACAGTTTTATGACTTAATAGGAAGTGATGGCGATTTTTTCTACACCGCTTGATAAGAGCAGGCTCTTTGTTTTTATTGCTCTTTAGCGTGATAAAAAGAACTGACTGCGTTTTTTGCTGTGTGAACCATAAAAAAAGCCGAACGAGTCGGCTTTTGCACATTCACGAAGTGTCCATTCAATGAACGAGGTACCTGCAACCGTGTGACGGTTGCTGTTAACTATCGGCCGTCTTCAAATGACGCCGTAGCTGAAACTTTGCTCCACGAGCCGTTACTGTAAAGAATGGTTGCTTCGGCTGTATATGGGCGGAAAGCACGAATTTCAAAAGAGCACGACGTGCCCGAGGTGCCGCACGATGAGGCCGCGTTAGACCAAATAACGCTGTCGATTTGTGAACCGTTCCCTACCACACGAAAAACGGCGGTGCTTGATCTCGCACCATAAACCAGTGCGAAACAACGGTTAGGGGTAAATTGGTCGTATGCCTGAGTGTCGACATAACATTCCATGCTGTCGGCGCTTGCTTGGGCGCTAAATAGTCCACCAATCAGTAGAGCGGCTGATGCAATAAGTGTTTTCATTGTTCTCTCCATTTGAATCATTCCACGGGCTCTACAACTGCTTATACTCCTGTAAGCCATCGATATCGCCTTTGATTAAGGCAGTGGAATTACCCTATAAGAGAACAAACAAAAAATAAACACTAAATTAACATTTGTTTCTAAATTAAGTAAAAAGTAGGAGGCCCTGATATTCACAGGGCCGAGTGATTAACCTATTTTGAAATCAAGCTGGACCGAGGTTTTTGCTTTAATGGCTTGATTATTTTCAAACTTTGGTGCGTATCGCCATTGTTTTACGGCATTAACAGCGGCTCTTTCAAACGCCGCACTGCCGTCGGAGTCCAGTACACTGACATCTTCAACGAAGCCGCTCTCGTTCACGGTGAACTCCATTTGTACCCAGCCTTCGCGGCGTTGGCGCACGGCAATAGCAGGGTAGCGCGGAGGAGTGCGATACAATGGGGTCTGCTCCTGATTCTTCGTCCACGGACGCATCTTTGCGATGGCAACACAATGCTTAGTGGCTTGCTCGGATTCACCTTCTTGCTCATACAGCGCGACGAGCTGCGAATGAGCTTGTAGTTCAGCAGGGTGGTCGAAACTAAAGTTATCATCAAAAATATTGACCACTTTGTTAAAACGTTCAATGGCCGTATGTCGACGCCCTCGGGCTTTGTCTACCGCACCTAACAGCATGGTGACATTAATCATTTCGACCGTGTCATCGGCGATATGCGCTTGATAGTATGCTTCGGCTTCATTGAGGTAGACTACCGCCGCACGGCCTTTATCAAAGTCCAAGCGGCGAAAGTAAATTTCGGCACCGTCTACTTTTAAATCGGCGACCAATTTAGGTTTTTGTTGCTGCTTTGCAATATCTATCGCACGTTCGATGGCCTTCTCAACGGTGTGTGCCTTATCCGCACTTTTGGCGATGCCCATTAACGGGTCGATAAGGCTTAGCGGGTCTGGGTTAGGCTGCTGCTCTAAAATCGTCAACGCCTGTTTATAAAGGGTCGCGCGTTGCTGCGCATTAGTGGGTGAAGGGGCTATCGCGTTGGCGTAGTTAATGGCTAACTTAGCAACAGCTGGCGATGTTTCACCAAAGGTGTTCAGGCCAACCTCATAGGCGGTTTGTGCATGTTGCTGCACATTCTCGCCAGTGTGCAATGCTTGCTCAAAGGCGTCATAGGCGGCATCGAAATCAGGTGTGGGTGCGGCGGCACTCATCCAAGGTGAGCCTAGTAAAGCCAATAGGCCGATATTGAGAGACTTTTTTAACATCTTACACTCCTTTGTTTTGCGGCTATTTTATCTGACCCTATTTTTAGTGCAACAAAAGATAGGCTCAGCATTGCTCAAGCGCGCTTTTGAAAAATCTTCACTGAGTGTGTGTAGTGCTTGCTAGTACAGAGTCACTTATTTTCACTGCTTCAGCTTAATTTATTGATTTTTAAAGGTTTAAATAGTTGGTGCTGTTTTTGCTGGCATAAGCTCGACGATTAAATTTAAAGGAGAAGGTTATGGCAAAGACGGTAACAACCGTAAATCCAAGTAATGGTAACCCATTAGCTGAGTACACCTTATTATCACAGTTTCAAGCAGAGCAGGCAGTCGATGCTGCCCATGACGCGTTTGGCCAATGGCGCAAAACGTCTTTTTCAGAGCGCGCTGAGAAACTGAACAAACTCGCCGACCTGATCGAACAAAATGAGAACGCTTTGGTGACCTTGATGACCGAGGAAATGGGTAAAGTCACCGACCAAGGTAAACAAGAAGTGGCGTTATGTGCGCAAATTTGCCGCTACACCGCCCAGCATGGCGCCAAAGAATTAGAAGATGAACACCGTTTCTTTGAAGATGGGCACGCCTTGGTGACTTATCAGCCCATAGGTGTGATTTTAGGGATCCAGCCCTGGAACTTCCCTCTGTATCAAGTGATCCGTTATAGCGTCTCGAATATTATGGCGGGCAATACCACGGTGTTGAAGCATGCCAGCAATGTGTTTGGTATGTCGAAGAAAATTGAAGCGCTGTTTCTTGAAGCAGGGTTCCCTGAGGGCTGTTATCAATCACTGCTTATCGATGGCGCTACCGCCAGTAAACTTATTGCGCACGATAAAGTACGCGGTGTGACCTTTACGGGCAGTGACGAAACCGGTAAGAAAGTGGCGGAGCAGGCTGCGTCGGTATCGAAAAAGTCGGTACTAGAACTTGGCAGTAACGACGCATTTGTGGTGCTCAGCGATGCTGATATTGCGCATGCGGTGTCATGTTGTATTCAAGGCCGTGTGGTCAATAACGGTGAAACCTGTGTCGCCGCCAAACGCTTTATTATCGCTGATGCGGTGTACGATGAATTTCGCGATGCTTTTGTCAAAGCGGCCAAAGACCTGAAAATGGGCGACCCAAAAGAGTCCAGCACCGATCTTGGGCCGATGGCGCGAGATGACTTGCGCGACCAATTGCACCAGCAAGTGCAGCAATCCATTGAAGCCGGTGCAAAGTGTATTCTCGGTGGTGATGTGCCCCAAGGTGAAGGATTTTTCTACCCGATCACCGTATTGGAAGACGTTAAATCGGGCATGCCCGCCTACGATGATGAGTTATTTGGCCCGGTGGCGTCGTTCATTCGTGCCAATGACGATAAACATGCCATGCAACTGGCCAACGACTCGCGTTATGGCTTAGGTGGCGGTATTTTCAGTGAAGACACAGAAAAAGCCGTGGCGTTGGCAAAAACCGAGTTCGATACCGGTATGGTCAACATTAACGGCTATTCGTTAGCACAGCCTAACCTGCCTTTTGGCGGCGTTAAAGACAGCGGTTATGGTCGCGAGCACGGCGGCTTTGGTATGCGTGAATTCGTTAATGTTAAATCGATTATGATAGCGCAGCCCAACTAAGTGTTTGTTGCCCAGTTCAAACACCCGATAAATGGGTGTCGACTCGCTGTTTAAGTACAGGGTGGGTGAGGTGGTCGCTGAGCTGCCTCGCCTGCTGTTGGTTTTGTAAGCAACACAGTTTACTGGCTATGTCTGCTTGCTCACACAATTGCGCTAAAGGCGAGAGTTGAGCCCGACTGCGGTCCAACCTACTGTGGTGCAACCCTTTTACAATCAGTTGCGGTAACTGCCAATAATTTGCCAAGGTTAAGGTTAAATCGTGACTGTACTCTCTAATGAGGCGTTTAAAGGCTGCGCTGCTAGGAGTGACGTCGGGGTCAACAACATTAAAGGCCTCTATCATAAGCTCAAAAATAATCATGGTGCCGAGGTTGTAAAGCAGTGCGGTAAAATATGCGGCGCCAGGGTCGGTTTCGCTATCGCTAGCTGCTAACTTGGCAAAGTCAGCCGTTTGCAACGCGTGCTGCCATATTTTTTCGCCAAACTGGCGGTAATAAATACTCGGGCGCGGCGTAAAGCGCTTAATATAAGATTGCACCACGCCCTCAAGCAGGCCATTGGCCCCCATACTCATAAAAGCGGCTTTAAGCTCGGTGATTTCTTGTTCGCGGCGGCGGTAACGAGGGCTGTTCGCTAGCTTGATAAGATCCGCTGCCATCGCAGGCTCCCGCTCTACCACAGCGAGTAATCGCTGCACGTCGAAATCTGGGTTATCCAGCTCTTTAAGCACCTGACTGATGGAGGCCGGCATAACGGGTAAATGTGACAGCAACTGCTCAGGCTCATGCATTAACAGGCTCAGTTGATGGTAAATGAAGTGACTGAGGCTGTCGCTCTGCTGCATTGGCCGAGCATCACAGCCAAATAAGTAATCGAGATAGGCGCCCTCTAAGTCGTTTTCGTAAGGCATTGCTTGGTCGTTAACAAGGGCTTTATCGGCGAACGGTAAGGGCTCATTTTCCGGTGTTTTATCAAAAAACGCATAATTAGCGTCAACCTCAGCGGGCACAAACGATGGCAACAAAGCTCTTAGCAGCTTACGAAACATGAATACCTCTTTGTGAAAATCTACTTAAAAACGACCGCTTTATCTGAGCGAGTGTAGGTGCGGATTTGCGGTGATGTCCATTGCTCGTTTTGTAAGTATTGTGTACTGACTACTATTTTGCCATCCACGAATTGGCTCGTGGACTTTACTTGGGTGATCCCTTGAGCACTGCCGGTTACTTCCTCATAAGCGGTGAAGCTGCCGTCATCGCCCACTTCAAGCCAGCCTTGAGTGTAAAAAGAGGCGGTAGTGAAATAATAAAACACCAGTTTTTGTTTACTTTGGTCCCAAAATATCAGTGATTCGCCACCATAATCGCCGTCATTGATGCTGTGTAAAGTGCGAACAGCAGTGCCATTGAGGGCACGCTGCCATTGGCTTACATCTGTGACCTGCTCTTGAGCGGGAGCGGGTTGAAACTGTGCCTGCCAAGTGCCTAAGTAGGGTTCGAAAACACTCAGTTGAGGTGACAATGAGCTCTTCGCAAGCGCGAGAGTCGGTAATAGCAGCACGAGCGCTGCAAACAAAGGTTTCATAGTCATTCCTTAATGGTGGAGTATGGCTTTAGGTAAGCTTGAGACACAGCCTCGATAAGCTCAAGAAAAAAGAATAAAGAGATCACTTTTGCCAATTATTAACCTTGGGTTAATAGTTAGCTCTTTTTGTTTGTTGCTTTTGATTCTTTAATATCTCATATTTACAAGCGTTTACAAAGTTTCGGTGGTTTAAATGTAAAATAATTGAAAACAAATTGATGTTGTTTTATTTTGCTGTTTCCCATAAAAGAAACAACTAGGATATCCCATGTTTAAACCCACCCTTATCGCCAGCGCGCTGCTTAGCAGTACCGCTGTATTTGCTCAAGGTCCACTGTTTGAAGTATCATCGCAGCAAATGGCTAACAGCGTTAACGCTGCACAAGCAAATATGTCACAGCTCAGTGGCGCGCAGTTCCAATTAACCAGCAATACTGCTTCCTTGTCTTTGCCTGTTGATGGTGCGCAGGTACACTTTACCCGCAAAAACGCTAGCCTTAGCGCCAGCGGTAACCTTATTTGGCAAGGTGAAAATGACAATGGTGACTCGGTCACATTAGTGCAAACTGCAAAAGGCATCTCTGGTACGGTTAAAACCAACGGTGACGTGCTAAAGCTTAAGCCTGTTGGCGCTTATGGTCATCAGCTGCGTACACTCAAGCCTGAGCAAATGCCACCAGAGCACCAACCAGGACACGTTATGCCTGAAGGCCCACTTGCAAAGCAGGTTAGCGTCAATAATAGCCCTAGCATTTTCGCGCAGCCGCAGGCCGTTGCCGATACGCAAATCGACCTACTGGTGGTTTACACTGCCAAGGCTGCTCAGCTCTCTGGCGACATTGATGCCTTGATAGACCTTGCTATCAATGAAACCAATCAGGGTTATCAAAATTCAGGTGTGAATGCCACCGTCAGTCTTGCCCATAAAGCACAGGTCAACTACACCGAAGCGAGTAGCTCAGGCACCGATTTAAATCGCTTAGCCGGGACCAACGATGGCTACATGGATGAGGTGCACGGTTTGCGTGACCAGTATGGTGCCGATGTGGTGGTATTAGTGAACGATGTAAATGGCTATTGTGGTCAAGCTGATGCCATTGGTGCCAGCGCCAGCAGTGCTTTTGCCATGGTTGATTATGATTGTGCTACCGGCTATTACTCTTTCGGTCATGAAATTGGTCACCTCCAAGCGGCGCGTCACAACCCTGAAAACGATCCCACTAATTCGCCTTATGCCTACGGTCACGGCTACCAAGACCCAAGCTCGCAATGGCGTACGGTGATGGCGTATAACTGTAACAGTGGTTGTACTCGTATCAATTATTGGTCAAACCCAAACAAGAGCTACAATGGCACGGCGATGGGCACAACCACGCGCAGCGACAACACGCGTGTTTTGAATATTACCAGTCCAACGATTGCTAATTTCCGCAGTGGCGGCACGCCACCACCGCCTCCAAATGAGCTTGAAAATGGTCAGCCTATTAGCATCAGCGGTGCTAATGGCAGTGAAACGCTATACACCTTTGAAGTACCAGCCGGTGCCAGCAATATCAGCATTACCAGCTCAGGTGGCTCAGGTGACTTAGACTTGTATGTAAAATACGGCGCAACGGCATCGCAGAACAACTATGATTGCCGCCCTTATGAAAACGGGAATAACGAGAGCTGTACAGATACGCGCGCAGGCACTTACTCAATTATGGTGCATGGTTACAACGCTTATAGTGGCGCAACCTTAGTGGCAAGCTATGAGCAAAGTGGCAGCGATTTACCGATTGAGATCACTGAGTCAAACCTCTCAGGCAGCCAAGGTCAGTGGCAATACTTTACTGTTGATGTGCCTGCGGGCGCGAGCACGGTTGATGTAAGTACCTCCGGTGGCAGCGGTGATGTCGATTTGTATGTTCGTCAAGGCGCGCAGCCAACGACCTCTAGCTATGATTGTCGCCCGTTTCGTTCAGGCAATAACGAGTCGTGTTCAGAGGCCGCAGCAGCTGGCACTTGGCATGTAGGTCTTCGTGCTTACAGCAATTACTCCGGTGTAACCTTGAATATTTCTGTGCAATAACAGGCTAACAAAACCAGCCTAGGGTTGCTGATAGCGGCGTTCAATTTCTTTTTTGACGCTCTCAGGAATAGATGACAAAAGGTGTTGCAAGCGCAACGCCTTTTTTTCGTTATTAGGATGGTAGCCGATGTATTGAGGCTCAATATGCAGGTTGTGTAAAAGTGCAACGGGCAAATCGAAATCGTGAATAATTTTCGCAGCCCAGGTTCTATCCACCACAATGGCATCAACGCGACTATCGCTCAGCGTTGCGAAAAATGATTTAGCTTGCGCGTCTGTTGACTCGTAGTAGGAGCGAGTAACAATATCAGCATTGAGTGCTTTTAGTGCACTATAGACTTCATCAGGGTATGGATACTCCTCAGCAATGAGAATAATGGGGGAGCGCTGCACAGCCTGCTCGTAAAAACTCTCTTGGCGCTTGATGGCCACCGCTAGCGTCAGCTCCCAGTTAACGAAGGATTGGTCGAGCATTGCCAAGCCATCGGTTTCATCCACATGCAAGGTGAAATCACGCTTACCTTGGCTAACGGCTTCAACACAGCGTTTGTAGGGCAGCTCAGTAAAGATGACGTCAGTGCCTGAGTGTGACAGTGCATAGCGAATTAAATCCACTTCAATGCCTTTTGCTTGCATCGATTCGTCGACATAGCTGTAGGGCCACCACCTTTCAAAGCAAATTCGCAGTGGTGCCGGTGAGCCCCAGCTTGATGATGACCACAACTGCATCATGAGCAGTACAATGGCGCTTACAGCATATAATGTGTGCATAGCTTTAAGCGTAAACCACCGCCGCCAAGGTGCAAAAAAATAAGGGGTACATTTTCTTACAGTTTGCGTTAATGTTTACCGTTAAAGTGATAGAACGAGCACACGAAGGCATGAAAGGGTACGTAGCATGCTTAAATTATTTATCGCACTGACCGCGCTGAGTATTTTAAATGGTTGTACGGTGGTGGGCATTTTAGTCGATGGCTATGCGCAGCCAAATATGCAGCAGCGCGCAGAAAAGCACTATACCGCCAGCACCCAAGGCGACCCGGGTAAATCCAGTTACACGCCAACAGATAATGACGGCTTTAGCTTCGCTAAACTTGGCTTGGCGATTGACTCGGCGGTCCTCGGTGCATTGCAAAAACCAACGCAGAGTAAAAGCAATAAAGAGTGTAAGAAACTGTCCGACACTATCACTGAGTGTGATTTAGTTGCGCCCATGCAACCCAGTGCGCCTAGCGAACCGCAAAGCGAGTTAGAGGCCATCGAGCGCCGCCATCATGAATAAGGGGTAGGTGATGATGAGCAGCATGGCATATATGCACGCTACTCACCTGATGAAACCCGATATTAGCGTTTAAGCTGGGCGGCTGGCTTATTTAGTAGTGCAATCATAGGTCTGTCGCTCATTACTTTGGTTTTTAGCGCATAGCCAATGAGTAGACCGACGATAAAGCCGCCAATATGAGCGCCATAATCAACACCATCGGGCAGGCTAAATAAACCGAATAAGTTAATGCCCAGCCAAATAATGAAGAACCACATAGCAGAGAGCTTCTTCTGGTAAATAATGAACATAAAGGTCAAGCTGGCGTAGCGGAACCACATTAAATACATGCCAAATAAACCGGCAATGGCACCACTGGCACCGACACTGGGGATTGCACCATTACTTGAGAGCATGAGGCTGGCAACGGAGGCGAGCACCCCGCAAAGCAGGTAGTAGCCTAAGAAGCGCCAGTGGCCAAGTGCATCTTCGAGGTTATCGCCAATGATGTATAAAAAGTACATGTTGCCTACCAGGTGCATAATAGAGCCGTGTAAAAACACACAGGTGAGCAAGGTCCAAGGCTCTTCCCCGGCGAGCACATCCACTGGGCGCATGGCGAAATACTCAAGTACAAACTCAAAATGGCTGGGAACAAAAAAGTAAGCGGCAAATATCAACACGTTCAACGCCACCAAAGCGCGAGTTACCCACGGGGTACGATGTGGTTTGATGTTGTACTCTACTGGCATTTGCGTTAGAAATTGAAATAAGTAGGTTTTCCATGACACCTTCTGGTTGAGCTCGCCAAGTGCTGCTTTTAGCTGTGGACTATTTTCGACACTTTTTAACTGCTCTTTTTCGATCCAGCTGCCATCGCAATGACGGCATACATCGATTTCGCTGTGGTAGTGCTCTAATAAGTGGTAGCGCTCCATCAATGTTGAGCAATCGGGGCAGTCGCGCTCAGATATACCTAAATGTTCACCAAAATTGTGTTCATATTTCTCACCCACAGGACCGTCGTTGACCTCGTTCAACATGCGATTGACTTCATTTTTTTCAAACCAAAGGCCACCACATTCTAAACACACATCAATTTCTTCACCTTGATACTCGGTCACTTCTAGGTATTCATCAACACAATGGGGACAGCGTTTATTCATGCTCTAACTCCTTGAGACTGCCAATTTGCACGTCGTTATCAGCTAATTCTTGTTTCAGTGCCTGGGCACTGCGCTTTAAATAGGGGAGCGTATTTTGCTCTAGGTCGGTTGCAAGTTTGCCTAGCTTTTCACTGGCGTGACGCGCTGACACCTTGCGCTTTAGAGCACGTTCAATATAAAACTCACTTTGACTATAAAAACGCCGCGCAGCAGAGAGAATGGCACTTGGGGTTTCCAAAGTCGTGGGTGAGTATTGCATGGTGTGCCACACATATTTATCTAAAGTGGGTTTATTGAACTCAAGCTCAGATGTAGGCGGGCTCTTAGCCAGTATCTCGGCATACGCTTGAATTTTACGTTGATTGTCGAGCAACTCATCGTACAGAGACGTACGCAGATAGTAGTTATCTTCCATTTTAGAGTAGGTATCGAATTTAATTGCCTGCTCTAAACCGCTTTGTGCGGCGAGGTAGACACCAAAAATGGTGGATAGCACCAAAAATACTTGGTTGAGCCAAAAACCGGTACTGCGTAGTTCTTTGTTGTCGACTTGTTGCAGCACTTTGGGGATTTTTTTGTCCTGTGGTGGGGATGTTGCCATAACCGACTCCTTGGTAAAATGAGCCGAGATGGTAGGGGAAAGTGAGCACAGAGGCAAGCGCCTTGCGCTCACTTAATAGGCATTATATGAGCGAAAGCAGTTTGTATCCGCTTAACGTAATGATCAGTATCAGCAGCGGCATCGTCAGCACATTAATCAGCAGTGAGTTTTTAAATCTGCCCATGACCTTATTTTGATTCATTAGCCACAGCAGGTAAATGCAGATAATGGGTAATAACAGCGCATTGGTGGCCTGCGCGAAAATAATCACTGCCACTGGGTCTAAACCAAGACTGGCCACAACAGCACCAAACACTAATATCACCAACGCCACTTGCTTGAAGCGAGGACTGTTGGTATCTCCTTGTAACCCGAGCATGCCACACACCGCGTAGGCACCCGCCAGAGGCGCTGTTATGGCGCTGGTTAACCCAGCGGCGAACAGTCCGAGTGCAAAAAAGTAATGGGCACTGTCACCCAATAAAGGCGTTAACTGCGAGGCCAGGTTGGCGGCACTGAGCTGACTATTGCCCTGACCAAAAAAGGCCACGCTTGCGGTGGACACGATAGCTAAGGTGATCAATCCCCCAAGACCAATTGATAAACCGGTATCCCAGTTGCTACTGCGAATGGCCTGTTGTTTATCCTGCTCACCTTGGCTGGCCCGTGCGACCACCCCAGAGTGAAGAAATAAGTTATACGGTACGATGGTGGTGCCAATTAACGCCAATACGGTGGTCAGTGATCCCTCAGGGAAGCTAGGCTTAAAACCTGCAAACATGGCACTGAGATCGGGGCTGGCGATGACCAGAGTCGCTAAAAAAACTAAACTCATCAGCAACACTAAAAAGATCAGTGCGCCCTCTATCAGCTTATATTTGCCGCTGTATAACAGTGCGGCGCTGATAATAGCAATCAAGGGCGTCCATAGCTGCGCTGAAGCGGAGGGAAATAACCCTTGTAAACCGAGACTGGCACCGCTGAGGTTACCTGCCTCATAGGCGGCACTGCCAATGCCAATGGCACTGATCACCAAAAATGCGGCAAGCCAACGAAACACAGGAGTTTCAATATGCGCGCGCAGTGCTTGAGCTAAATCTAGGCCGGTGACTACGCCTAAACGCGCGGCCAGTGATTGCAATAAAATGGTTGCCAGCACTGAGAATACCAAGGCCCATAGCAAAGCAAAGCCAAAGTTTGCACCGGCTACGCTGGCGGTGGTAATGGTGCCTGGGCCAATAAAGGCGGCGGCAACCAGTAGTCCAGGTCCTAACTTCATATATCACCTGTCGAGGTTAAAAAAAGGCGCGTACGCTACCAGTTCATATCCAAATTTGAAAGAGTAAGACGTTACTCTATGCAATAAACAAGTGAATTTATACATTTAAATACAGAAATTTAACATCTTTAGGCCGGCCCAAAGTGACTCCCCTTATAGCTCACTGAGTGATTGTCTGCGCTCTGTAATAAACAGCCTGTGCATTGTTGGCGCTAGTCTCCCAGCTCAGGATGATCCAATAACACGGCTCCATCATCGACATTGGCGAGCTTATCTTCAGGGTTATAAATAGGACAGCGTTGCATCGATAGGCAGCCGCATCCAATACAGCCATCAACATAGGCGCGTACTCGTTGCATGTAGGCAATTTTTTCATCGAGTTGGCGCTGCCATTGGCGTGACATGTTGGCCCAGTCTTCTTTATTTGGGGTGCGTTTTTCGGGCAGGGTACTGAGTGTTTCTTTTACCTCCTCTAGGGTGATCCCCATTTTTTGTGCGGCCTTGATAACCGCAATGCGCCTTAGTACATCTCGCTTGTAGCGGCGTTGATTTCCTTGGTTTCGCCAACTGCGAATAAGTCCTTTTTTCTCGTAAAAATGCAGCGCCGATACGGCGACCCCAGCACGTTTGGCGACAGTGCCGACAGATAAATTTGCTTCCAATGTCATTTTGTTGTTGACCTAAACTTAACTTGAGCTTTTAGCCTTAGGTTAAACATACAAATGCAGGAAAGCAATTATGAACCAACATGTTATTATTTTTTCAAGTGCTAGAAGCCAAGGTAACACCCGGCAAGCTGCCGACACTCTCGCCCGACACCTAGGTGCGCAATTCATTGATTTAGACGCTTATCAGATTAACCCATATCGGTATGATATTCGCGAACAAAGCGATGATTTCCGCGCGTTAATCACGCGATTACTGGAGTTTGACCATTGGGTATTTGCATCGCCCGTCTATTGGTATAACACCACACCGCAGATGAAGGCGTTTTTTGATAGACTCACTGAATACATGGATCAGCCCCAATTGCGTAGCCAGTTACGACAACTGCGCACTAAGCAAGCATCCTTGCTCTCCACTAGTTACACCGAGCGGGCGCCGCAAGCGTTTGTGGACCCTTTCATCCATACTGCCACCTACCTAGGGATGCAATTTGTCACTCACTATCATGCTGGCGCTGCAGACCCTGAATCTGTAGCCGTGCAATACCCTAAAAGACAAATGTGGTGGCGCAAGTTGTATGCCTTGTTGAACACTCAAGCAGGCCTTATTAGATAAATTAGTGATTATTTTGCAATTATCCGTTCAAGCGCAAAATTAGCTGAATATAAAATGAATGTCTGCGAGTGGTTACTATCTCTAGACGCCATTAAATTTATTAGTTCACAGAGTGCATTTTTGCACTCTTATGATGCAATAAAGACGTTGTTAGAGGCTTAGCTCTATTGTTGTTATGTAAACAAGATGTTTATTTTGTGCGGGGTTAGTCTTGATAGTAAAGCTTAAATAGGTACACTCAATGCTCCCCCCCAGTGTTTGGGTGCTTCAGAGGAAGAAGTAATGAATAACAAGCAGTTGTTTGTCTTAACAAAAGATAATGCAAATACTCAAAGCGACGATTTCTTGTTGTTACTCAAAGTATTGGAAACGCTCGCAACAACCGTTAAGGTCGATACCCGCCTGCCTGAGGTGGGTGAGCGCGAACACATTGCACTATTTTTAGTGGATGCTGCGTATTGTGATTGCCAAGAAATGCTCAGCGAGGAGATCATTCAGTTAGCGCGCCAGCACAGTGTTGCGGTGTTTAATGCTCAGCGTCACGCGCTCAACGAGCGCACAGCGCTGCTGGCGAATCTCAAAGGCGCGCTTTATAACGATGACAGTCCTGAGCATATGTTTAAAGGCGTGCGCCGCGTCCTCGGCGGCGAGCTATGGTTTTGCCGCAAGGCTATCTCCAATGCTTTTGGCGATCTAATTCAACAGCTCCCCGCCACCGATGCACTATCGGCGCAACGCCACAGCGATATCGACTTAAGTGTGCTAACCGCACGGGAAAAGTCGGTGATTTCATTGTTGGCTAAGGGGGCTAAAAATGATGATATCGCCTGCGCTTTGAACATCAGTAACCACACAGTGAAAACGCATATATACAGTGCTTTTCGTAAGACCAACTCGCGTAATCGTATTGAATTGGCCAATTGGGCACAGCGCTATATTCCAGTGGCATCTCGCGTTATGGAACAACGTCAATAACCTGCTCAGCATGCAATTGAACGCAAGGTTATCATTGAGCAAAAATAAAGGCGCCAAACGAGGCGCCTTTATTGTGTCAGTGCAGAGGTGATCAACTGGCTCGCGCCGACCATACCCCTTTGTTAATGCCGTCTTTTATGAGTAACGTCAGTGCTTTTTCAATCGCTTGCGTGACACAAATATGCATGGGTTCGTTATCACTGAAGCCCGCTTCGGCTTCCAACAAGCGCTTGTAACTCACATAGCGGAAAAAGCCAGCACGCATCTCTTGTGAGAGTACTTTTTTGCTGGTGGCAACCGACAGCAATACCTGCCCGGTGCGCACATCGACCGCACGCATGTAAATAGAGATAACATCCTCACGGTACAGCTCTGAGGCGCCGATACCAAAGTATTCTGCACCTAGGCCTCCGGTTTTTACGTTACTGTCGTAACTGATGATCCCGCCCTCAAGAATGATTTTAGCGGTGGTTAATGGCGGCAGCTCTGGGGCATTGTCGCCCTTATCACTCATCGCCGCTCGCACGATTTTTCGCTCTGTAAGCAAGTTTTGTAATCCTTCACGCTCCACGGGCACAAACCAGTCGGTTTCATGCAGCGCTTGCATCAGAATAGAGTTTGCACCTTGGGTTACGGCGGTAGAAAACGAGCTGACGTTCTCTTGCGGCTTATATTGTCCCGTTTGGTCGCGAAATGAATAAACTGAGACGGGAATCGCGCCTCTGGGATTAGGTAGCGCTTTCAGTTCGGCAAAGGTTTCTGTGAGCGCCAATTGCTCAGCAATTTGCTCATCTGGGGGCACAGTCGAGGTGATAGCCGAACAGCCGCTGAGCAAAGCCAATAATAAAAATGCACATATACGTTTCATTAGCCAAACCTCGGTACTTCAATTACGGTGACAGTGCCATCCAGGGTATTGGTTATTTGCACGGTGATACTATCAGGGGTGCTGGTGATAATCTGGATTTGATAGTCGCCACTCATAAAGATGGAGTCTTGGTTAAAAATACTGTCTTCAACATCGTCACCGAAAGCGATATCGGTAATTTCACGAACCATGCGGTTGAGGTACGTACGCTCCAACGATTCTTGAAACTTTTCACCATAGGTTTTTTCACTGATAGGGGCTCGGTGCTTGTTTTGGGCTTGTGCTTTAGAGAGCAACATATTGGCATTTAACGGGTTTCCGCCAAATGATGGGTTAATAGGTTTGTATACAAGCTCAGTGGCCATCAGTGGCAGTGACGCACAAAGCAAAAGTGCATAAATTATTGTTTTCATTTTTACCATCCACTTGCTGCTAGATCAGGGGAGTGTTGTTTAAATCTGGCGCGCGCCATGGCGTCCATAATCGCGAACATCGCGCTTTCGACGCGCTCTTTAAGTGGCCCACCACGTCGGCCCATAAAAGTGACGTATACCAATTCATTATTCATGAGTACTTCAAGGCGGGTGCCAGCACGAGGGAGCACCGTTTCTTTGATCACCACGTTGGTGCCGCTGGTGTCAGGTAGATCGCGCCATAACTGTGAGAAATTAAAGTAAAATTGGTGGCCAAAGCGGCTAATACTGCGATCGAGTACGAGGCCGTCAATTTCCACTTCTTGTGCTTTGCTTGACGTGTGAGTCAGGGCAAGGAGCACAATCAGAGTGCTGAGAAAATACTTCATCATCGGCTGAAAGGGAGGGTTACCCCTCCCATTAGAGCTTTACTGTTGTACAACAGTTGCAGAGTTATAGTCACCGACTTGAGTGACAGCAACGGTGTTACCAGTGCCCATAACCGAGCCTTCAACCAAGTTACCCTCACCAAGTTGACTGATAGACACAGTATTACCTTCACCTGCGACTGCGAACGCACCTTGTCCCATGCCGGCAACCATGTTCATGCCGCCTTCTTGGGCGATATCAATGCTGTGGCCACTGCCTTCTACCATGAGGTCGATAGCATTGAGCTCACCACTTTGTACCAAGTCGACTTGGTTGCTTGAGCTTTCCATCACTGAGCCCATGGTCAATACAGCTTCATTGCCCATGCCACTTTGAGTAATAGCGATATCATTATCGTTGCTGGCAATGCTTGGATCTGGGTAAGATGATTCAATAACAGCGGTGTTCATGTCACCAGATTGGGCAACTGCTACGTCGTTGTCATTACCGTTGAAGTTAACAACATGCGTGGCGTTATCGTTGCCGATTTGCATGGCATCAAACTCATTGTTGTTACCTAGCACGCCAAGGTACACTTCGTTGCCACTGCCATTTTGGGTTGCGCTGAAATCGTTCTCATCGCCTAATACCTCAGCTGATGCTGCGTTATTATCACCCATTTGCATAACGTTTAGCTCGTTTCCATCACCAGAGAATAGAGCCGACTCAAAAGTATTCGCGCTGCCTTCTTGATCAATTGACAGAGCATTTTCATTGCCCTCGATAGAGACGATATCAGTGCTGTTATTCGCGCCTTCCTGCTCAACAGCGAGTTCGTTCTCATCTCCGAAAATATCGCCAATGCTGATGACGTTGGTATCGCCTAGCTGTTCACTGGCAAATTCGTTCATGCTGCCATTAATAGAAGTGACGGATAGTTGGTTCCAAAAACCATCCTGCTCTACGCTCAGGTCGTTGGCATCACCTTGAACCGACGTAAATTGCGCTTCGTTCCATAGTCCAGCTTGCTGTGCATTAACCACGTTGGCATTGCCCTGCATATCCAGGTTGTAGAACCAGTGTCCGCCATCGCCCTGAACAACATTAACTTGGTTTGCATCGCCGCCAATCACGTTGATGGCCTCATTGTTGATGCCTAAGAAACCAGTGCCATTTTGCTCAACCGCGATTTGGTTGTCACTGCCAGTCACTTCGCTTAATGCGCCATTCGCTTCGCCATCTTGGTTGTAGGATTGCTGGTTGTTGTCGCCTTGTGTGGTCACCAACACCACATTGCCGTTACCTATTTGCATGGCATCTGTTTGGTTACCATCACCTACCGTAGTGATCTCAGTAAGGTTGGCGTCGCCTTGCTGCAAAGAGCTGGCGCTGTTACCTAAACCCTGTACAGATGTTTGTGAAATTGTGAGCTCATTGCCAACGGCGGCTGCACGCTCTACGTTAGCAAGTGCAGATGTTGACCCAGGTTTGTCTTCGCTTTGAGCGTAAGCACCTGTTGATAGGGCCATCGCGATGGCGCAGGTTAAAATAGATTTAGAAAGCTTCACGCTTATCTCCTTGTTGTTTGTTATTACTGCGACGACGTTACAAATGAAAAGGCTCATCTCAGGGTTGCCGACCTGAGCTGGGTTAATCAAAAAAGCGTGTAAACGAGCGCAGCGTTGTTGTCCTAAAAGGTGTTGGCAGTAGTAAAAGCCAACGGTCACTGGTGCGTATGGCGTCATTCCTTTGCCTTAGCCGTAAATAAGTAGCCGGGCGCTGGAATACGGAGAAGCCTAAGAGTTCGGTAAGCGTTGGGAGAGAAATAAAACTCGTCACTAAGTTGCAATTACGAATATGCATGGGAAAAACTTGCTTCCAATGCTTTGTTGAGTAATTGCAACGAGCCATATTCCCTCCTGGGTCATTGATAGTTGCATGCACAATGCATGGATTGGTGCTGCAAGGTATCAATATTAGTAATACTCATTTTCCTACCGAGGTATTCACTCTAAGTTCACTTTGAAAGCAGATAAATTAGCAATTTTTATGGTTGGTTATTTGTTTATTAAAATCAGTGTGTTGTGTTTGTTTTTGTAGCTTTTTATGGTGGAGGTTAGCGGCTGCTACCAAAAAAGCATGAGAAAAAATGAGTTGAAATTGCTCGAAGTGGGATCAAAAAAAAGCATGAGAGACTAAACCTTTTTGGATTAAATTTAACAAAAAAGAGTGGTTTTTAACTTTCTGTTCATTTTTGTTTTGCGTGTTCCTAAAACAGTCGCTACAACAAAGAGGTTGCCACACATTGACTGCGTATGTGCTCTTTTGGAGAAGAGATACTTACTTCTGTGTACCTTCGGGCCACACGGACAACTTCTATGGAATAGATCTATGAAAACCAAACTATCTGCGCTGACTTTAGCGCTCGTTCCGGTACTTTCATTAAGCGCTCACGCGGGCGTTCACATTAAAGATACAGCTGCCACTGACAATGACGACAGCATCCTTGTGGTATTCAAACAAGGCACTTCTGCCGCAGTGCGTGCTCAAGCACGGTCTTTAGTCAAAGCAAAAATCAGCGATTTGAATGCTGACGAAGTTGATGATCGCTACAAGCATGTGCTTGGTGGTCGTCTTGCTAATTTTAAACTCGATGGCGTCAGTGCCAAACAAGCCTTGGCGGCACTCAATAAGCACCCTGGTGTGGAATATGCCGAGCCAGATTACCAAGTAAAAGCATTAGGCGTGCCTGATGACAGCCGTTTTGACGAGTTATGGGGCCTTCATAACCTTGGGCAAACAGGTGGTACAGAGGATGCAGATATTGATGCTGTTGAAGCATGGGATATTACCACCGGCTCCGCAGATGTAATTGTCGGTGTTATCGATACTGGTGTTGATTACTCACACCCCGATCTTGCTATGAACATGTGGGTGAACCCAGGTGAAGTTGCTGGTGACGGTGTGGATAACGATGGCAACGGCTATATCGATGATGTTCACGGTATTAATGCCATCACTGGTGATGGCGACCCTATGGATGACCAAGGTCATGGCTCGCACGTCTCTGGCACCATCGGTGCATCCGGTAATAATGCTGAGGGCGTTGTCGGTGTAAACCACGAAGTATCCATCGCAGGTTGTAAGTTCCTCAGTGCAGCAGGCACGGGTTCAACATCGGATGCGATTGAGTGTATCGATTATTTCGTGGCCCTGAAAAATGACGGTCACAACATTCGTGTTACCAACAACAGTTGGGGTGGCGGCGGCTTTAGCCAAGCGCTTGCGGATGCCATTACGGCGAGCGAGAATGCCGACATTCTTTTCGTTGCCGCTGCAGGTAATGACGCGGTTGATAACGATGTTAACCCTCACTACCCATCGAGCTATGAGCATGAATCAGTGCTTTCTATTGCCAGTACAACGCACACCGATGCGATGTCGGGGTTCTCACAATGGGGCTTAACAAGTGTTGATATGGGGGCTCCAGGCAGCGCTATCCTCTCTACTGTGCCGGGGGGCGGTTATGCGTCCTACTCTGGTACCTCAATGGCCACACCTCATGTTGCAGGCGCTGCAGCGTTGGTGCTGTCGGTGAATCCGAGCTTGAGTGCAGTAGAAGTGAAGCAATTGCTAATGAGCAGTGGCGATGCGAATGCTGACTTAGATGGAATGACCGTTGCGGGTACACGTTTAAATGTGAACCAAGCGGTGATTGATGCTGACCCTGAGCCAGGCTTTAGAATGACGGCTGCGCCCCGTAACCAAGAGATTGTTGCCGGTGACACTGCGACCTATGAGCTGAGCTTTAGTTCGGTGGCCGAGTGGCAAGGAACAATCGACCTTGCGCTTGTTGCAGGCATTGATGGCGCAAGCTTGTCGAGCAACACTGCACAGCCAGGTGATGTGGTTACGCTGAGCGTGCCAACGACGGCACAAACGCAATGGGGTGAGTACAGCTTTTCCATTGATGCAACCTCGGGTGATTTAGCACAGCAAAAGTCAGTTGATCTATACGTATTACCTCAGGGGTTAACTGAGTTTAGCTATGAAAACACCACGGCTGTGGACATTCCTGATAATGACGCAACAGGTATCACGTCAGTGATCACTGTTGCAGATGACGTCACGGTGTTTGATACCAATACCTTCGTAGATATCAGCCACACTTGGATTGGCGATTTGATTGTCACGCTTACTTCGCCATCAGGCACGGTAGCTACGCTTCATAATCGCAGTGGCGGTAGTGCGGATGACATTAACGAAACCTTCAACTCAGAGGCCTTTAATGGTGAAGTGGCCACCGGTGATTGGACGCTAACGGTGTCTGATAATGTAGGTGCTGACACGGGGACATTAAACGCTTGGACCCTTAACCTTACAGGCATTGGCGAAGTAACGGCGCAGCCGCCGCAGGCAGGCTTTAGCTATGACGTTAATGACCTAAGCGTGCAGTTTACAGATGCAAGTTCTGATGTGAACGGCGATATTGTTAGTTGGATGTGGGACTTTGGTGACGGTGCCAGCAGCTCTGATGCTAGCCCTATGTATACCTACACAGATTATGGCACGTACAGTGTAAGCCTGACTGTGACCGACAGTGAAGGTAACAGTGATACCTTAACTCAAGAAGTCACTTTAAGCGCAGATGATGTGCAACTCGAAGTGGTACGTGCTAATAAAACACGCTTAGGCTTTATGCGCGTTGAACTGGCATGGCAGGGAAGCAGCGCTGAGCAAGTGGATGTGTACCGTAATGGCGAGTTCTTAGAAAGCACTGCCAATACCGGTGGCTATCGTGACTTTGAACGCCGCGCAGACCAAACTTCTTACACCTATCAAATCTGTCAAGAAGGCGATATTTGTTCGAATGAAGTGACAGTGACTTTCGAGTAACTATAAACAGCAGTGCAAAGCACTGACGCAATGATAAAACCCCGAACTCAGTTAGTTTGGGGTTTTTTTATTGACGACTATGTCGTCGCTAGGTGAATGCATGTGTTGCAGTTACCCGAGATGAGGTAATAAGTCATACAAATTGACATAACCAGAACAAAAATTAATCCAGGTAAAGATTTATTTACATAATTATTAATGGTGCACGAAAATAGTGCTGTTTTTTATTGTAAAAGTTGAGAATTATATGTAAAAAGTATGTTGTGAGTTACATGATTTAAACATAATGCTTGTCATGGTTCGCTTTATAACAATAAATTCAGGGAATTAACAATGTTCAACAAATCTTCAATTAGCAAAGCTATTCAATATTCTTTGTTGCTTGGCACTGTTGCTTCGGGCACCGCGATTGCTGCGGAAGAGTCTGACCGAGTCAAAGAAGTCGAAAAAATTCAAGTTACAGGTTCTCGTATTGTAAAACCTAAACTATCTCAACCTGCCCCTATCGTGACGATCGGCGCAAAAGACATCGCTCAAGCAGGTGTCCCTGACCTAGGTAGTGTTCTCGCAGAGCTTCCGGCGATAGGTTCGACAGACACTCTGATTGGTAACAACGACAGCAACGCACTAGCTGGTGTAACCTCTGCTGACTTACGTCGCCTAGGTGCTGCTCGTACTCTAACTTTGGTAAATGGCAAACGCCATGTTGCCGGTGCACCTGGTAGTGCTCAGGTGGACTTAAATACTATTCCTGCGGCGCTAATCGAACGCGTTGAGGTTATCACCGGTGGCGCATCAGCTATCTATGGTTCTGACGCAGTTTCTGGTGTTGTAAACGTTATCCTTCGTGATGACTTCGAAGGTTTCGAGTTTAATGGTTCTGTAGGTAATTCTACAGAAGGTGTTGGTACTAAAAACCACTCTTACAGCATCGTCGGCGGTGCCGAAGTGTTTGATGGCCGCGGTAACGTTACTTTCTTCGCAGGTAAAGATCGTATTCGTGAAGTAATGGCAAATGATATTCGTCAAGTTAATCACTATGGTACGATTCAAAACCCAGAGAACACTGGCGAAGAAGATGGTATTCCAGATCAGCTAACCGTACCTAATGTAATGTCAGAGCGTATCAGTGAGAACGGTGTTATCAACCCATTTGGAGCCGCTGGTTCAATTTGGACATTTGATAATAATGGTGTGCCAGAGCTTATGCCTGAGCGCGAATTCACCAATAGCTTTGCTTTTGGTAGTTTCCCTGATGGATGCCAATATTGCTTTAAGACTCAAGATTATGAAAATGTTTATCCTGACTTAGACAAAACAACTGTTGGCTCAACTTTTAACTTTGATTTGAGTGATAACCACTCTTTCTACAGTGACTTTAAATTTGTTCGCTCAGATATCAAGCAGCAGTTCCAGCCTTCATTCCGTTTTGGTAACGTGGCTATCAATGTTCAAGATAACCCGTACCTAGATGAAACGTTGCGTCAAGACTTGCTTTCTCAAGGTACTGAAGTTGCAACATTCTCGAAATTCTTTGGTGAGCTTGGTAACCGTAGCGCTGCTAACAAGCGTGAGCTATTCCGCTTCGTAGGTGGTTTTGAAGGGTACTTCACGTTAAGTGAAACAGACTTCACTTATGACACTTATTATGTGTTTGGTCGCACAGACAACGTTCGTAATACCTTGAACGATCTTATTCCTGATAATTTTGTTGCTGCTCTGGACGCGGTAATTGACCCTGCTACAGGTGAAGTGGCATGTCGTAGCCAAGTGCCTTCTGCGCAAGGTGAAGGTTATACTGATCCAGCAAGTGTGAATGGTGGTGACTGTGCGCCATACAATCCATTTGGTTTCAACCAAGCGTCACAAGCTGCTAAAGATTGGGTAAGTGCTGATGTAACGCGTACTGACAAAATTACCCAAGAAGTTGTTGGTGGTTACGTTGCGTTTGATAGTGCAGAACTATTCGAGCTACAAGGTGGTCCAATCGGCATTGCAACCGGTTTCGAATACCGCGAAGAAACATCAGAAACCATTACTGATGAGTTCTCTAAAGCAGGATTCTTAACCACAGCGGCAACACCGGATTCATACGGTGAGTACGATGTAAGTGAAGGTTTCATCGAATTGAGCTTCCCGATCCTTGCAGGTATGTCGTTCGCTGAAGAACTGACAGTAGACGCGGCATATCGTACTGCAGACTACTCACACACTGGCTCAAGCAGCTCGTGGAAGGTCGGTCTAATGTATCAACCTTTCGATGACTTACGTATTCGCGGTACTATCGGCGAAGCAGAGCGTGCTCCGAACATTGCAGAGGCGTTCGATCCACAATCTCCAGGCTTCGGTCGCGTATCCGATCCATGTGATGCGGATAACATTGATGATAACCCGAACCGTCGTGCAAACTGTGCTGCGCTGGGTATTCCAGCTGACTTCCAAGCTAACGATAACGTGAGTGTGGATACGCTAAGTGGTGGTAATCCGGACCTTAAACCAGAGAAGTCAACTTCATTTACTGGTGGTTTAGTATGGACCCCAAGCTTTGCTGAAAACTTCTCAATGACCTTAGACTACTATGACATTGAGATTGAAGATGCGATTTCATTCATCGCAACACAAAGTATCGCAGACAACTGTGTTGATGCGGCTGGCGGTATCGATGAGGCGTTCTGTAGCCAAGTAGACCGAGATCCAGAAACGTTCGACATTGAGCTAGTTCGCTCTGGTTATCTAAATGCGGCAGCTATCACTACACGTGGTATTGACGCCGACTTTGACTATCGTACTGACTTAGCTGACTTTGATATTGACGGTGAGCTTACCTTTAACCTGTTCATTAACCACTTGATTGAACTAGAAGATTTCGAGTTCCAGAATCGTCCTGATAAAGTGAATGTCGAAAATGGTGAAGTGGGTGACCCTGAATGGCAAGGTCGTTTCACTGTTCAGTACACTTGGCAGGATCTGAACCTTACGTGGACGACACGTTACACTGACCGTTCAGCGCGCTTTGATGTATCACCAGAAGGGGATATTGAAGAGGATATTTCTCCTGCATATGTAGGCAGTATTGTTACTCACGATCTATCTGCTCGGTACCAGTTAACAGATAACATGCGCGTAGACTTGGGTCTTCGTAACCTTACTGACAAACTACCTCCTGCTTATATCCAGGCAAGTGGTGGTAACGAAGCCATTTACGATGTAGTAGGTCGCCGCTTCTTCGCAAATGTTAATGTAACCTTTTAAGGTAAAGTTAAAATTAACAAAGCCCCTGCGTAGGGGCTTTTTTTGTGCCCAAAATAGCAATAGGGTGTTTTTTTGCAATTAAAGGTAATTGTAGCGAATCTCTGTAGATGTTAATTTATTCTATAAGTGTCCGTTTCTGTGTTATTTCTTAATTTGCAACTTATGTCTCTTGAGTTTGATGTTGCAAGTCCAGCTTTTGCTTGTTTTTATTCACTTCTGTACATATTTTTTGCAATCAATCATTTTTAAATCTGAATTCTCATTATTATTTTTTTTACAAAAAATTAAATAAAATAAAACAAAAGTGAATTGATGGTATTGTAACCTGCTGTTAATTAAGTTAAATTTTTTGTCTAGAAAAGCTTTTATTTTTATTCCTTTGTGTTACAAAATGTTTTCAGGCTAGGCCCTTTATAGGGGTTATAGTCACATAAAAATAACGAACTTCACTTTTAACAGGGATAACTATGACTTCATTTAGCAAGTTAGCCATTGCTGTAAAATCGGCTGTGGTTTTAGGCGCAGTAGCGCACACGGGTGCTTCATGGGCAGCGGAAGAGGGCGGCCAAAACCAAGAAGTAGAACGTATTCAAGTAACAGGCTCAAAAATTAAACGTATTGGCGAGCTATCACCAACTCCGGTTACGGTTATTAGCGGTGATAATTTGGTTGACGCTGGTATTACCAATGTCGCTGACCTTTTATCTGAAATGCCTAACTCAACAGTAGGTCTGTCCCCAGAAACAACTAACAACAGTGTGTTTGCAAATGGCTTAAACAATACCGACTTACGCGGCTTAGGTACTGAGCGTACATTGGTACTTGTTAATGGTCGACGCTTTGTTGCCGGTGCGCCTGGTAGTAGTGCAGTTGATTTGAACAACATTGCAACTTCTATGATAGCCCGTGTTGAGATTTCAACAGGTGGTGCTTCTGCAGTATATGGTTCCGATGCAGTCGCGGGTGTTGTAAACATTATTACTAAAAAGTCATTCGATGGATTGGAAATCGACGCCTCTACTTCTCAACCTACGCAAGACGGCGGCGAATCATATTACACATCACTTACTTTCGGTGACGAAGGTGAGAATAGTAGCTTTATTGCTAACATTACTTACACCAAAAACGAACAATTACGAGGTGACCAGCGTGACTTCATTCGTAATGGTGTAATCAGCTTAGATCACCCAGATAATGTCGATAACGAAGATGGCATTCCAGGGCGTACTACTTTAGATCGTGAAGGTTCTACATCATTATTTATCTACAGTAAGAATGGTGACTTCTTTGCTAACGATGGTGGCCACTACGCCTTTGGCGATGATGGCTCAATCCGTCCGTTCGCAGCGGAAGGTTTTCTTCCCGCAAGCTCAACACCTGGTAGCCGTAATACTCAATATTATACTGGCGAAGGTGATGGCTATAGCTTCTTAGAGCACAAGTATGTTCGTACGCCACTGGAACGTCTAAATGCGTCGATCAATGTAAACTACGATTTGGCTGAAGATCACTCTATGGCGTTTGAAATGACATATTCAAATACGTCAGCATATGGTGAGTCATCGCCAGCTTTCTTCTACCTAGGTGGCAATAGTACAGATAATGCATTTTTCGATGACCAAACAAAGCAGTTTTTTGCTGATCAAGGTATGGACACGTTCAATGCTTACTACCTAGCTGATTTGTTCGGTCACCGTCAGTACGACCAGAAACGTAGCCTTATTCGTGGTGCGCTAAGCTTCGAAGGCATCATCAATGACGATTGGAGCTATGACGCATATATTACCAAAGGCCATGTTCAGTCAGACACCACTTGGTATGGTGAGCTATTCGAACAACGCTTTAGAGACGCTATTGATGCAGTAGAAATTGATGGCAATATTGTGTGTGCTGAGCGTGATGCAGACGGTGAAGTGATCGGCGCCAAAGCAGGCTGTTCTCCATTGAATATTTGGGGTAAAGGCCTAGCGTCACAAGAAGCGTTAGATTATGTTGGAACCGATGCTACACGCAGAGCCTCAATTGACCAAACTGTGATTGCGGGTACGGTTTCTGGCTACATGTTTGAACTTCCTGCTGGCCCACTTGCTGCGGCTTTCTCAGCCGAGTATCGCGAAGAAAAATCATCTACTTTGCCTGATCCTGCAATGCGTGAGGGGCTTATTTTCAACAACCAATCAGATGCGCTTAAAGGTGAGTTTGACGTAACAGAGCTTGCGGCCGAATTCTCGGTTCCTGTTGTTGTTGATACATTCTTTGCTGATGAAGTGTATTTTGAATTGGCTTACCGCTACATGGATTACTCTTCAACAGGGACTGATAACGCGTGGAAGGTTGGTTTTAACTATGTACTGAACGATGAACTGCGTTTTCGTATTAACCGTTCAAAATCTGTTCGCGCACCGAGTATTTCTGAGCTTTATCAACCTGCCGCGCAGACATTCGCATCTTTTGACGACCCTTGTGAACAGGGTGAAATTGATAACGCCGGTGAATATCGCGAGAACATTGAGCGTAATTGCCGTGCAGCGGGGATCCCTGAGGGTTGGGCTCCATCTAACCTATGGAAGTCAACTAACCACCCAGGCTTTGTCGTAGGTAACACCGAATTAGATAACGAAACAGCAAACGACTGGACTATTGGCTTTATATATACTCCTGAATTTGTTGAAGATCTGTCTATTACAGTGGACTACTGGGAATTCGATATCGAAGAAATGATCGTATCACCAGAAGCGCTTACTGTGGTTAATGGTTGTTATGAGTTTGAAAGCTTAGATAATCCTTACTGCGATTTGATTGAGCGTAACCCAGAAACCCTAGAAATCGATAACTTCTATCAAAAGCCAGTTAATGCGGCAACGAGCTTTATCGCTGGTACCGATGTTGAAATTAACTATGGCTTAGATACAAGTTTTGGTCAGTTTAACTTCCGATTAGTATCTACCTACTTGGACGAGCGTACTCAAAACAACACTGGTAAAGCTGAAGATGAGCGTAGTTACCAAGGCGAATATCATCGTCCTCGCTGGAAAGCTCGTTTCATGACTAACTACTACTGGGAAGATCTAACTGTTGCTCTTGCGGCAAACTATCGTCACGCCACGGTGCTTGATAGAGAGTGGACATCAGAAGATAACGACTATAACGATGTACCTTCTTACACAGAGTGGGATCTAACGGCGCGTTACCAAGTGTTGGACAATCTAGAAGTGCGTGGTGGTGTGTTAAATGTATTCGATCGCACTCCACCTCGTAACCCTGTACTGTATGATGATGGTGAGTTCTACGATCTAGA
Organism: Pseudoalteromonas sp. CNAT2-18.1; assembly: GCF_022347865.1. NCBI lineage: Bacteria > Pseudomonadati > Pseudomonadota > Gammaproteobacteria > Alteromonadales > Pseudoalteromonadaceae > Pseudoalteromonas > Pseudoalteromonas sp. CNAT2-18.1. Next base: position 517,882 of record NZ_JAKRFR010000001.1, read on the forward strand.
CGGTCGCACTTTAACTGTGGGCTTTAACTATAAGTTCTAATGTAGATTGATAAAAAACTTGGCTCCTAGATTTCAATCTAGGAGCCTTTTTCTATCATCACCTTTCATTTAACGCTTGATAAAGGTGGAGTCAGTTTTTATCTTTTACATTTAAATGGTTTTTACAAGTCTCCTTTCTATTTTTATTCTTTTGTTTTCCCTATTTTGTTGTTACCTGAGCCCAAGCCACAAGTGGACAGCTGGAGCATGTTGTTAAATAGCATTCAAGACTAAGAGCTCATAGGTCAGTGAAAGCCTCGACCAAAATCATGGTGCAAGCTGTGCTGGAAGTCCTTGAAGAATGTTTAGGGAACCTCGCTATTTTAATCACTCCTTTTTAACAATCAGCATTAGAGTTTTTTGTTAATAGCGCATTTTATGTTGCCCTTTGATTTTTTATTTCATTAATTGCAACTGTTTTTTGTTTGTGTGTGCTGTGTTTAGCAGTGAGAATTTCGCCGCAGCTATTTATTAGGAGTGTTTTCGATAAGTTGCGCCTTCTTTATGTCCCTTAAATGACAATGGCATGATTTTAAAGGTTAAAAAATTAAACATAAAATTAAAAAAAATTACACTAGTTTGCATCTTTGCTGTTACAACTTGTTGTTATTTAAGTTAAAAATCTGTCTCTTTAGGCTTCCAATTGTTTTTTTTTGTGATACTAATTGTTCCTGAACCCAGTCCTTTATATGGGTTTCATTCTTAGAAAAATAAACAACTTTCAGTTTACAGGGAATAATTATGACTTCATTTAGCAAGCTTGCGCTGGCGGTCAAATCGGCCGTAGTCATTGGCGCAGTCGCTCACACAAATGCATCATTTGCAGCAGATTCTGATCGCGTACAAGAAGTAGAAAAAATCCAAGTTACGGGGTCTCGAATTGTTAAGCCTAAGCTTTCTCAACCAGCACCTATTGTTACGATTGGCGCTAAAGATATCGCTCAAGCAGGTGTGCCAGATTTAGGTAGTGTACTTGCAGAGCTACCTGCAATTGGTTCGACAGACACGCTCATTGGTAACAATGATAGTAACGAATTTGCGGGTGTTACGTCTGCGGACTTGCGTCGTTTGGGCGCTTCACGGACGTTGGTGTTAGTAAATGGCAAGCGCCACGTGGCAGGTGCGCCAGGTAGTGCACAGGTGGACCTTAACACTATCCCTTCAGCACTGATCGAGCGTGTGGAAGTGATCACCGGTGGTGCTTCTGCGATTTATGGTTCAGACGCCGTCTCTGGCGTTGTAAACATCATCCTTCGTGACGATTATGAAGGCTTTGAATTTAATGGTTCCGTAGGTAACTCTACTGAGGGTGTGGGTACTAAAAACCACTCTTTCAGTGTTACTGGTGGTGCTGAAGTGTTTGACGGCCGTGGTAATGTTACCTTTTTCGCAGGTAAGGACCGTATCGCTGAAGTAATGGCAAATGATATTCGCCAAGTACAGCATTATGGTAGCGTTGCTAACCCAGAAGATACCGGAGAGACAGACGGCATCCCTGACCGTTTAACAGTGCCCAATGTAATGTCAGAGCTTATTAGTGAGCATGGTGTTATTTCTGCAGATGTTAACTGGACTTTCGACGAAAATGGCGTACCGGTACAAATGCCTGAACGTGTGTACTCTTCAAACGGTGCATTTGGTAGCTTCCCTGATGGGTGTCAATACTGCTTCAAGACACAAGATTATGAGAATGTTTATCCTGATTTAGATAAAACAACCGTAGCTTCGTCATTTAGCTTCGATTTCACTGATAATCACGCCTTCTACAGTGACTTTAAATTTGTTCGTTCTGATATCAAACAGCAATTCCAGCCCTCTTTCCGCTTCGGTAACGTGTCTGTAAATGTTCAAGATAACCCTTATTTAGACGAAACCTTACGCCAAGATCTTCTGTCTCAAGGGTATGAAACAATTGGCTTTTCAAAATTCTTTGGTGAGCTTGGTAACCGTAGCGCATCGAATAAGCGAGAGCTTTTCCGTTTTGTTGGTGGCTTCGAAGGTCTATTCACTTTAAGTGAAACTGATTTCTCATACGACACTTACTATGTATTCGGGCGCACCGACAATGTGCGTAATACCTTAAACGATCTTATTCCAGATAACTTCGTTGCCGCGCTTGATTCAGTCATTGATCCGGCTACTGGCGAAGCAGCCTGTCGTAGCCAAGTGGCATCGGCGCAAGGTGATGACTACAGCGACCCTGCAAGTGTAAATGGTGGTGCTTGTGCTCCTTACAACCCATTTGGCTTCAACCAAGCGTCGCAAGCTGCAAAAGACTGGGTGAGTGCTGATGTAACACGTACTGACAAGATTACCCAAGAAGTGATTGGTGGATACATCTCTTTTGACTCTGCAGAGTTCTTCGAGTTGCAAGGTGGACCAATCGGTATCGCAACTGGCTTCGAATACCGTGAGGAGACATCGCAGACAATTACCGATGAATTTGCTAAGGCTGGTTTCCTTACCACCGCTGCCACACCTGATGCATACGGTGAGTATGATGTTACCGAAGGGTTTATTGAAGTAAGCTTACCACTTCTTTCGGGTCTATCTTTCGCGAAAGAGCTGACATTAGATGCAGCATATCGCTCAGCTGATTACTCGCACACGGGTTCAAGCGGTTCTTGGAAAGTAGGTCTACTGTATCAACCAATTGATGATCTTCGCATTCGCGGTACGTATGGCGAAGCAGAACGTGCGCCAAACATCACCGAGGCCTTTGACCCAGTTTCTCCTGGTTTCCAAAATATCTCAGACCCTTGTGATGCAGCGAACATTAACGATAACCCGAATCGTGCCGCGAACTGTGCTGCATTAGGTATTCCTGATGGCTTTGTATCGCAGGACGCAGTGAGTGTTGATATTCTAAGTGGTGGTAACATTGATTTGAAACCAGAGCAATCAACGTCTCTAACCACAGGTATCGTTTGGACACCAAGCTTTGCTGATAATTTCTCAATGACGGTCGACTACTACGACATCGAGATTGAAGATGCAATTCAATTTATCTCAGCAGAGACGGTGGCAGAAAACTGTGTTGATGCAGCAGGCGCACCAGATAGTAACTTCTGTGCTCAGGTTGACCGTAACCCTGAAACCAACGACATTGAACTTATCCGTTCGGGCTATTTAAATGCCGCAGCAATTAAAACCAGTGGTATCGAGGCAGACTTCGATTACCGCACCGACCTTGCTGCTTTTGATGTAGATGGTGAGCTAACCTTTAACTTGTTTGTTAACCACTTACTTGAACTTGAAGAGTTCGAATTCCAAAATCGTCCTGATACCGTGGACGTAGAGGACGGCGAAGTAGGTGATCCACAATGGCAAGGTCGCTTCACTGTCCAGTATAGCTGGCAGGATTTGAACCTGACGTGGACAACTCGTTACACCGACCGTTCGGCTCGCTTCGATGTGTCACCTGAGGGAGATATTGAGGAAGATATCTCACCATCTTATGTTGGCAGCATGATCACACATGATCTATCAGCGCGTTATCAGCTAACAGATAACACCCGCGTTGATTTGGGTCTACGTAACCTAACTGATAAGTTACCACCGGCTTACATTCAAGCAAGCGGCGGTGATGAGGCAATTTACGATGTCGTAGGTCGTCGTTTCTTCGCTAACGTGAACGTTACTTTCTAATATTATTCTACCCTGCTAAAGCCCCTATCTAGGGGCTTTTTTTATGCGCTTTGCTGTGCTTTGCACGTGATAGGGCAGTTCTGACAAGCCTCTTGTGCCTTGAGTTGATAGTGAAGGCAACACGTCATACGTGAGCTTTGATATTGACCCTGTGAGTAGTGAATGGTTTGCCGAAAGCGCGGATAAAAAAGCTGTTGCCAACCTTGATGCGCTTGGTGCAGGTACGCTTCATTGCCGTACCCGCCAGCATGTAGCAGTGCCGAAGTTAACGTGTCACTTAACAGTCGTTGGGCTAACCCTGGGCTTAACCCCGCATACCTTGCGATGTGCTGCTGCCAACCTTGGCTTAGTGTTAACAGCTGAGCATGGCACTGCTGTCTTAATATCTGCTTATCTATGCACTTATCAACATATTGATAAGTCACTGCGCTGAGACCATAAATACTGCCACTGGCGTGCAGCTGCTGTTGCATTACGCCTAATTGAGGTACGCAGTGCAACCCTTCGACACAGGCAACACTCAGGTAAAGCGGTTGCCAGCTAAGCTGCAAAAAGCTATTAACGCTGAGATACGCTGAGCTCAGCTTCTCGGCGCGAGCGTTTAGCCGGCTCAACAACGCCTGCCACGGCTGCCGCTCAAGGTGGTTATTCGCAAACCAGATGTCACCCGGGCGCGGCTCGGCAAACGCCAACAGCGAGCACTGTTGGCGTAATTGCTGTTCAATGGCCTTGTTATGCACGTTCGCTGACATCGGCATAATCGGCAAGCGGATTGCGCAAGTCACCGGCATATTGCATGCTGCTGGCGGGGTCGGCGATATCCACCATCTGTTGGTTATTGCGCAGTTGTAAGCGGTTTAAGCAAGACAATGGGAACGAGGGCGCAAACAAATCATGTTTGGCAAACTTGTCTTGCAGCTCGGGGTGAGCCTGTTGGTAAGCATGAATGCTCTTTGCCACGCAGCACCAAAATGTTGTTTCGCTCACCAGCTTGGCATCGACCATAATCGCTGCCAAATAACGGAAGAAGCAGTCAAACACATCGGTAAGAATAGACAGAACCGCCACCTCTTCAGGTACCTCAATCTTGATCCGACTGATTTCGTCGGCGATGGCCATGTCACTATTCAACACTGCAATCTCTTCACCAATATCCTTGATGAACACCCCAACTGGGATATGATCTTTAAAGCGTAAAATGAGGTTTTCGCCGTGGGGCATAAACACCAAATCGTATTGATAAAAGCAGTGCAACAGAGGCGTCATATAGGCCTGCAGGTAATACGCTAACCAGCGCTGTGGCGAGAGCCCAGACGCTGCAATCTTGGCGCCGATAAAGCTCTGACCTTGGGTGTCAATATGCAGTAAGCTGGCCATGGTCGCTAAGCTTTCGTCGTCATCCATATAATGGCGTGGATTTTCTCGCCACAGTGCCGCCATCATTTTTTTATAGGGGTTATCACCGAGCGCCGGGTGGGTGTAATACTGCTCGTCAAAGCCCAGAGTTGCCACCTCTCGAAGCGGTATAAAGCCACATTGGCGCAGGTAATCATCACCGGCAACTAAATCAAATAACCATTGGTTGATGGCAGGGGTTACTTTCATATACGCGCTGGAAAGACCGCGCATAAAGCCCATATTGAGAATCGATAAGGCTGTTTTCACATAGCATTTATGCGGTTTTGTGATGTTATACAGGGTGCGAATGGATTGCTGTGGTAAGTATTTATCTTGGCTGTAGCCCAAGCATACTATTTGTTTTTGCGCTACGTGGTAGCTGTAAACATGCACCAGCTTATTGAACCACTGCCATGGGTGCATGGGGAATAAATAATAGTCGTCAGGGTTTAGCCCTTGCTCGCCTAGCTGAGCATCGAAGCGTTGTCGCTCGGCGATATCGAGCTCCTGCGTAATTAAGACCTCATAACTATAATCGGCGGTGCTCTTAAAGGTAGTGTGGTGTTTATGACACGCAAGCCAAACAATATTAAATGCGTTGGCCGCCTCAGGCGTGTACTGGTGAAAGTCCTGGGCATTAAAGCCGATGCGGCCATTGTTGGCGATAAAGCTGGGGTGGCCTTGAGTCATCTGCGTTTCAATCACCTGAAAATCAGCCTGTGCTAGTTGGGCACTGCTGAGGCTGTTATTGCGATACTTAAATGCGAAGCCACTGAGGGTACTGGCAAGCTCCTCCAAATAGGTACCCAGCATAGTTTGGGCAATGCCTAATTTATCATTGCACTCTAACACAAAGGCGATGGCGTCTAGGGCCTGGTGTTGCCCAAGGTGTACTTTGGTAATGCTGTGCGGGTCAACCTGCAAATGGTTGAGCGCCATGGCGTGGGCTTGGAAGTGATAACTGTGTCCGCCGAGGGTGCTGAGCACATAACCCGCTGCATCTTGGTCGTAGGTAAAGATGCGCTCATGGTAAAATTCGCTCAGCATTTTTGCGATCAGCAAACGATTGGCGTATTGCCATGACTCATCATCCAAATGTTGGCCACTTAGGCTCGGTGTTATGCGTTGTTTTTCTGGGCTTTGCATTGAGCTATCAAAGCGTTCAGGCAACTGCTTGAGATAATTAAAATGCGCGCGCGTTAAAGTGCCTAGCAGCGCCGTTTTATCACCTAGCTGGATCACCTTGTGATGGCTGAACCCCGCTTTTAAATTAAGGGTATGAATTTTGTGGTTACCGGCATCCGGCTCAACCACCACGCGCTCGCAACCAAGCTCAGTAAACATAAAGTGTAAGACCGACGTCATCACCCCCAGACTAAAGCCGTGTACGGGCAAGTGCGCCGGTGCCAAAAGCAAATGCATGCCCAAGTCACCGCTTTGTAGATTTAAGTGCTGCTCAAGGTTTAGTAACTGCGGTTGATATACCTCGATAAGCGCGCTGGGTTTATCGTTGATCTCGACAATAAAAGCATGCTGCGCTGGGTCGTTATTGAGTGCTTGATAGAAGTCATTAATTTCTTCGGCAGATTGCTGCGTTGCGCCCCAAAAATGGGCTTGCGGATGATGCAACCATTGCACCAACAGGGGTAGGTCGTGTTCAAGATCTAGAGCACGAAAGGTAAGCGTGCCTAACAGTGGATGAGAGTGCGTGTATACAGTATTTTTCGTCATAATTCGTTCTCAATCTGGTTGATAAAGTAGTTCAGTCAATAACTTTATGAGTGTGGGGCTGCGTGGTGGTAGGCTGCCTCTGACGTACAAATAAAAGACGATGAATCGCGAAAGTGAGCAGTAACATCACCGGCATCATCGCGGCGCACTGCCAAGGCGAGAGAGTTTTAAAACCAACCCACGCCATGCCCCAGCACACCAGTACCCATTGCGTAATGTACAAGCTGGTTACATGACGAGAGCAGTAGGTCAACACCGTCATAACCCGTTGTTGCACAGGCCCGTTTTGGCTCAAGTGCAACAGCTTGTCGATAGCCGCGAGTGCGACTAAATTCAGTCCGCTTAAATACAAGGCACCACCGGGGCCAAGATGGAAAAAGTCATTAAAATGAGTGTCTTTATCCCACAGGCACAGCGCGCCGCCGACGATTAGCAACGGCAGGCCAAGATGTAGCGCGCTGCGCGCAAGAGGCCGGCCTTGGCGTAGCCGCGCTGATAGTGCAAGACCAAAAAGCACACACGCCAGCCATGGAAATACCGGGAAGTAGACGTTAAACTGCGCGCCGACAAAAAGATCACCCAGGTAATCCAGCCCAGTCATACCGCTTTGCCAGCCGCGTATCAGCGGCGTCACAAAAGCAACCAGCAAGGCTAAGGCAATATAAAGCCATGGGCTGCGCTTCGGGTGCACCACAAGGCTTAACAACAGCAGCGAGAGCCCAGCCATTTGCAGAATGTCGCCGGTGCCCAGCAAGTACAGGTAGTGCGGGAGTTGTAACGGCGATTGCCAGCCATACGCATTGATAAAGCTCTCAGGTAATACCCCAAGGGCGATAGGGAGCACAAACTTCAGTGCATTCATACCATAGCCCAGCGCGAGTATAGTTACGCCCCGTTTTGCCAAGGCTCGCGGACTATGATGCCGAGAAAGCAATAAGGAAATTCCCATAGCAATAAGGAACGCAGCGGTGCCTTTGCCAAGTAAATGGATAATCTCCCCCAGTAACGATTGCCCCTGGGTATAACTGGAACCGTACATCCACAGCGTATGTACGCAGACCATGATGAGTACACTAAACCCGCGAACAAAGTCGACGGCAGTTAGGCGGTGAGTATTCATGATTGTTTCCTTATTAATGACTCGGTGTGCTGGTTTGCGAAACGCGATTAAATTGCTGTGCTTCGGGGCGCATATAAAGCCCATAAAACACCATCAACGTGAGCACAAAGCCGGCACTGGCAACGAAAAAGGGCAGTGTGTAATTGCCATCACTCACAAGCGAACCGACGAGAAACGAGGCGCTGATCAGCCCTATGTTTTGCATAAAGTGCACCTTGGCAAAGTCGCTGCCATAAAAGCGAGGCTCGCTCAGGGCAAAAAGCACCACCTCAAGGCGTACCGTGACCACAAATAAGCCGATACCGAGTAGCACTCGGCCAAAGATCATCACCGGCCATGCCTGTGCGCCATGCAGTAGCAGCCCGATGCTGGCAAGCAGCATAGCCCAGGCGATGTCTTTGCTATGGTGCGCTTGCGAGCGCGGGCGACGATGATTACGGTACAAGCATGCCAGTGCCACCCAAGCCGGGATGGCAAAAATAAAGCCGGCGAGGATATCGTTATTGAACCCGCTTAGTTGTTGCCAAAAGAGCGTGAAAAACGGGCGCGCCAAAAAGGCACTGAAGTAGACTCCCATGGATACCAGCCCAAGGACGAGCACAAACCGGGGGATGCGTGCCCGCTCAGTGGTACTTTCACCAAGCGCTCGTTGATGCCAAGTGACCGCTAAAACACGAATTAAGTACAGGCACAGCAGCACTTGTACAGCATCGCCAGCCGCCATAATGAGATACAGCGCCCGAGGGTCAAAGCTGTGTAAGACCAGACCACCCAATAACGCCCCGCCAATGCCACCGAAATGCATCAACACACTGAACAGGCCGACGATGCCTAGGTGCTTTTCCTTCTCTTCAAGGCTGAGAACAAAGGGGTAGATAAGTAAATAGCTGGCCTTAAACACCAACATCGTTTGCGAAAGTAGCCAGAATGCGAGGAGATCGGTGGCAAAATAACATGCCACTCCTAATCCTCCGGCAATGATCTGGGTCACCACCCACAAGTGCAGTTCATGAACGCGACGTGCCACCTTAGCCCAGAGCGGGAAGGCGCACATCACGGTGATACAGCAAGTGGCAAGGTAGCTGCCTACGTGCAAGCTGGAGCTGACGTTGAACTCAGTGGCAAAAAACTGCGGATAAAACGGCAGAATCATGGTGTCGCACACCACCGAGATCACCGTAAGCAGTATAAGCGTCGATTTCAGCGCTTGTTGCTTCATACAGGACTCTTTTGTGGTTGCTGAACACTGGCTGGGACGCCAAACTCTTGAAAAGCGATACGCTGTTCAATCTTGTAGGGCTCATGCTTGAGAATGCCGCGAAGGATGCAGCTGTTACGATAACAGGCCATCCCTAAATCTGGGGTGACAAAGCCATGGGTATGGAGCTCAGCATTTTGTACGAATACGCGTTGGCGTTTATCGATACTGTAGTTGCGATTAACGGCGAAACGACCATCGTCGCGCCAACAGAGCTCATCCATTAGGCCGCTGAGAAAATCGGGTAACTGATAATTAAAGCCGGTGGCCATGACCGTTTGCTCGCTGTGCAAGGTGAAGCTACGTTGCTGCTCTAAATGTTTGAATTGCAGGCTCTCTCCTTGGTGTTTAAGGAGTTCGCTGTTAGTAAATAACCGCGCCCGCTGAATACCTTGAACATCAAGCTCATAAAGCTTGTCGTAAATTTGGTTTATCAGCTCACTGTTTATGCCCTTGTAGAGGTTACGCTGATTGGCAAGCAGTTGCTCTTTAGTGGCGTCGTCTAATTGGTAAAAGTAATCGACGTACTCAGGAGAGGTCATCTCCAAGGTTAATTTAGTGTACTCCAAGGGGAAAAAGCGCGGAGCGCGGGTGACCCATTGCAGGTGGTAGTTTTGGTGTTTTATATCACATAATAAGTCATAGAATATTTCTGCGGCACTTTGCCCTGAGCCCACCACGGTAATACTCTTGCTTTGGTTGAGGGCATCGCGACGATACAGATATTCAGTGGCATGACAGACATTGGCTGCATCGGGCTGCACAGCAGGTGGGTAGTACGGCGAAGGACCGGTGCCGAGTACGAGATGGCGACAAAAAAAGCGCTTTTCACCTTCTGGCGTATCAACGGTTAACTGGTAGCAATCTTGGCTATTATCAAATTCGACACGGCGAACGCAGTGGCCAAAGCGCACACTGGGTAACTCACTCGCTGCCCACTGGCAATATTGGTTATATTGTTCACGCAGTAAGAAAAAGCTTTCCCGAATATAGAATTGGTATAATTTTCCCTGCTGCTTGGCATAATTTAGAAAGCTAAAGCGGCTGGTGGGGTCCGCCAAAGTCACCAAGTCCGACATAAAAGGAGTTTGCAAGGTGACGCCGTCGAGCATCAACCCTGGGTGCCAATCAAAGCACTGGCGCTGCTCAAGAAACAAGGCATCCAATTGCTCAATTGGGTCGCTTAAGCAGGCTAGGCTGAGGTTAAAAGGGCCGAGGCCAATAGCGATGAAGTCATACACCTTATTCATAGTTTGTCTCCTTTTCGAATAAGCGCGCTTTGAGGGTGTAGGCGCATGCTTTAATTTCGGCGGCAATGGTCTTAATGTCCTCAATGGCGGTGTTGGGGTTGAGTAGGGTGAATTTGAGGTAATTAATACCCCTGAATTTGGTGCGTGCGATGGCACACTCACCCTGTTTGAATAACTCGTCTTTAATCTGATAATTCAGTGTGTTGAGCTGCTCGTCATCGAGTTGGGGGTCAATAAAACGGAACACCAGCGTGCTTAATTCTGGCTCGTGAACGAGTTCAAATTCTTGATCTTGTTTTAACGTCACAAAGCTACTGCGCGCCAAAGCCATCACACTTGAAAACACGCGGCCAACCTGTTCACTGCCCATAATGCGTAGCGTCAACCACAGCTTCAGAGCGTCAAAACGGCGAGTGGTTTGCAGGCTTTTATCCACTAAATTAGGTGCTGCTTGCGGACAATCACTGAACGGGTTTAAGTAATCAGCGTGATGGGTTAAATGTTGGAATTGCTGTTTATCGGCGACGATAAAGGCGCTGCTGCTCACCGGTTGCAAGAAAGACTTATGGTAATCTAGGGTGACCGAGTCGGCATGCTCAATGCCGCTAAGTAAATGGGTGTAATCATCGGTGGCAAGCAGGCCACAGCCATAGGCGGCATCAACATGCATCCATACTTGCTGTTTTTGACAGCGCTCAGCGATGCTCGCCAAGGGGTCGATTGAGCCAAAATCGGTGGTCCCTGCCGTGGCGATGACTGCAATGGGAATGTCACCTTGTGCTCGGGCTTGGCACATGGCCGCATCGAGCGCATCTAAGTCCATTTTAAAGTGCTTATCAACACTCACTGGTACCACTGCGTTATACCCAAGTCCCAATAGGGCCGCGGATTTTTGAATGCTAAAGTGACTTACTTCTGAGCAGAAAATACGGTAACGCTTGGCTTGTGCGGGCAGGCCATGATCACGTATGACATGGCCATGCAAACGTTTGGCCGCATCGTCTCGCGCCAGTAATAATGCCATGAGGTTGGACTGACTGCCGCCGCTGGTGAAGATGCCATCAGCGTGGCTATCAAAGCCTATTCTTTGCACGCTCCAGTCAATTAGCTTTTGCTCTATTAAGGTACCGCCAGCGCTTTGGTCCCAGGTATCTAACGAAGAATTAATGGCACTGAGCAATTGCTCGGCTATCACCGCAGGGTAGGCGACCGGGCAATTCAAATGCGCTACGTACTTAGGGTGGTGAAAATAGACTGCATGATCTAAGTACAGTACTTTTATTTCATCCAGTGCTTTATCCACGCTATGTAATGGCTGACTTAAATCTATATCGGCAACCAATTGGCTAAGCTGCTGGTGGTTAACACCTGAATGAACCTTTTTAGCACGGCGTATGGCCTGATGGATTAACGACATGGTTTGCATAGAAGCCATCTCGTAATGCAGCAGGTTACTCTCGTTAAAAATATAAGGGTGACTTGGGTCACTATGACTATTGCTAGCTGATTGGCTATCAATCACAGGGGCTAATTGATTCACGACGCAACTCCATTTAAGGTACAAAGATTAGAAACGGGATCGTAATGATAATGGTTATCACTGACAATAATAAAAAAGGACTAATTTAACTTACATTTTTGTTACATGTCTATTATTCATACTCGAATAATGCATCCGCTCTAAAGTAAATCCGGCTATTCAAAGGGGTGACTACCTACCAGGTGCAAGCGAGTAAGGGCTCAAGCAAGGCACTTTGTTCAGGAGAAAGTGATAAAAATTCACGTTGTGTCAGTGTGATCAGCGAGGTAACTGGGGGTAAAGTAGATAGCAGCGCACAGGGCACTGCTACTATTTTTAGAACTTACTGGTGGGGACCTTGTTCGGGCTTGGACTCTGAACCCGATAACACATAACCTGCCACGGTACCGAGTAATGCCGCTAAGGTTTCACTGCCGAAGTCGGTGAGCACGGCAAGGATCAGCAGCGACGGTAAAAACACCATCACTCCCAGTGCTTTTATGGAGTTAGGGCCAAAATCGGCATTGAGTACATGCAGGCGATAAAATGTTAGCGCTATGCCTGAAAGCATGGTAATCACCGCACCGACGATGGCGAGAAAGTGTATCCATGTTAAATCTGCCATTTCCATAGGGCGATATCCTTATTAATTCATGACTGAGTGTTTACATAATGTTAATTGTAAACGAAAACAAAGGGGTATAACAGCTGAACTGCTCTTTTCGCTGCCACTCACGTGCTGATGATTGCGCTTATGCTCACTGTTCACTGATTGGGTGGATTGCTAGCTATGCGTTAAAAGAGCAACCCAGCCACAGTGATATCAAGCAGGCCTTTTTATGATAAAAATGCTTCAATCAAAGATGCAGAGCGTTTAAAGTAATACAGTGAGTAAACAAGGAAGTAATAAGCAAATGCAGTATAGCCAACTATCCAAAGGTGCGCGTCATCATATTAAAGCGGATCTCTTACCTGAACGTGTCGCGCTGCAAACAAAAACGCACCATGTAATTGTGACCTTTCGTTTTTTGTTGCTGTTTTTCTCAATATCAGCGGCCGTGGTCGCGGTTTTTGATGACTCACTGTTTTATGCGGTGGTGGCACCTATTTTATTGATCCCTTGCCTTTTTTGTTGGCTTAAGAGCCAGTATTTGGTGCTCGATGCAGCGAAAGGTCAAGCATATATAGAGTCACGTTTCGCGGGCAGAGCAGGCACTCCCATGCCCATGGGTCATTTGGCAAACGTTAAAATTGTGGTGCAACCTATCCCTAGCATGGTGACGCACTATCAATTTGCGCTATGTGGGCAAAGATATACGCTAGGGACACTTGCTGACACCCAAGCGGCGGCCAGCTTTCTTGCGCAGCACTTCGGCTGCCAACTGAGTGTGAAAGAGAGTGTTACGGCTACGGAGCAAACGATTTCTTTCGGCACTGACAAAAGTGAAGTGAAAGCGGAAACCGTGCAAAACCAGACTACTGATACACCCCCTCGCGTTGGCCGAGAACTGTATTTTTGGGATAAAACGGCGCTCGCTAAGTTTATTTTCGGGCCATTTTTCTTTTTGCTAGTGGTCGGCCTTATTGCCAAGGAGTTACATCGTGTCTTTTAAGCAAATTTCTAATGAATTAGCGGTGCTAAACAAAGGCAGTAAAATCTTCGTTGCTCGGTTTATCGGTGTATTTATTACCTTAATTGGCGCGGCGAATTTGTTCTCAGTGGCCCGTGGTGATATGCCACTGTTTGTCTGGGCATCGGTCACTACACTTGGCCTTATCGGGTTGTTTGGCAGTTATGCGGTGTGGGTTGATAAGCGTAAACAGGCCGTGACTATACGCGCGAAGATGCTGTTTCCAATAAAAACGAAACATATTAAATTTGGTGATATCGAGGCGGTTGTTGTGGATGAACGGATGCTAGACCGTCATGATGCGCGGCTTTTTTTACAACTAACTAACGGCGATCGTTTCAATCTCGCTCCTAAAGGGTTTAAAAAACGTTTGGAACGCGACGGCGAAGACCTCGCGAGGTTTATTGATATCCCCCTGCACGTCACCTACAAGCAGTAATCGCTTAGCACTGGCACTGCGACCGCCATCGCCTTACCGGCTCCCGTGGTATGATACCAGTGCGCTCCTGCGAAAATGGTCAGTAAATGCGCCAGTGCTCCAAGAAAGCTTAATAGCGCAGCAATGACAAAAGCGCGTTTACCTTTATCCTGATGAGTGCTCATACACTAAAACCTCCTCAGTAAGTAGGCTATAAAGCGCTGAGCCAGCGCAATGGCCATCAATAACCCTGCATTGCGGTAATAAACCGTGCTGACTAAAACCTAAGGTTTTCAACTCATCCCTACTAGGGCGGAGATATCCCAGGTGACTGACAGGCTCTGACGCGAAAGCGGTAGCCATAAGGCATACTATCATCCGGCGCAATTTCGACGATTTCGTAGTCGTTAAGCTCCACCGCTTTGACGCTATTCGCTTTTTCGCAGCGAGAGAAACTATCGGCTTCGTAGCTGTATGCGAACATGGCAATAAGGCGCTTGCTACGCTCAAAATAGCCCTTAGTGTGTAAAAACTGCTGGATGTTTTTTGCTGCCTCGGTGTCTCCCTCAACCTGCACTTCGGCGCTGTTGTCGGGTTGTTTTGCGTCCGAGTGTTGGGTGGGCAAATCTTGTTGGATTTTCTTGCTCAGTTGCTGCACCGCTTGCTCTTGACGAGCAGGCGACTCATCGACTAAGGCTTTACCCTCGCTAAAGCTGGCGGTGATATCATCGAGCACAGCCTCAGCAGGTTTGTCATCAACGAAGGAAATGATATTAACAATCACCACACTGGCGAGAAAGAACCGCACCAACGCGGTCATTAATGGCGAATAGCTCTGACTGATAAATTTAATGCGTTGCGAGCCAAAGGGTTTAATAAGCAGCAGTGCGACAATATAAAATGGTAGAAAAAGCTGTAACAACAACAAGGTACATAAGGTGATCCCCAGCGCCCAAGGGGGCAGATACAACAACGTGGCAAAGTTATGGGTGTAGTTGAAGTAGCTGGCCGACACTCCAGTGACTTCATTGACAATGCCACTGGCACTGGCGAGCACAAAGTTTGCGATGGTGGCATAGAACACTAAAATTAGAGCTTTACCTGCCAGTGAGTGCCACAGCTGGTTAAACTTAGGCCAAAACTCTACCACTAAAGCAATAATAGTGATGACAGTGGCCAGCCAGCCTGATTGCAGCACTACTAAGCAGAGAATGGCAAGCAGGTAGAGCTTTTGTGCGCTGCCAAGGTTAAACCAAATCGTCTGGCAACGTTTTAACAGGCGCATTTTATGCGGCTGCCACTGGCTCTGTTGCCGCTGTAAATGTTTATTTGCGCGCCAGCGCGCGACTTTGATACGTCTTAACACCATAGGGTATTATTTACCAAATAAGCGATTGTTGGCCACCGTCAGCTTGCAGCCGTGGCTATATGCAGGGTGCTTTGCGCGTAAAGCACAGCGTAGCCACTGACCAAAACATGCTCTGCATCTAATGAACAAAATAACTCACCGCCACGGATGGATTTTTGCTTTGCGTGAAACTTGGTTTTACCTAGTTGCTCTGCCCAATAGGGAGTGAGTCCAGCATGGATAGAGCCGGTCACAGGGTCTTCATCACCGCCGTTAGCGGGCCAAAAATAGCGGCTGACAAAGTCGCAATCACTGCCTTTGGCGCTCACCACCACATCTCGTGGTGCCAAGGTTTTTAACTGCTCACTGTTACTTTGCAATGAGATCACGTCCTGTTCATCGTCATATATCGCAAAATAGGCCTGCGCGTTGGCCAACACCTGCTTCGGAGGGCGTGATAAACCTGCCAACAACGCCGCAGGAGTCTCTACTGCTTTAGGAGCAAGGTTGGGAAAGCGCATCTCAATACAACCATCATGGTGGCGCCACACCGTTAAATCACCGACCTGCTGAGTGGTAAAGCGTATGGTCTGATGACACTGAAAATATTCAAATAGCACGAAGGCCGAGGCTAAAGTTGCATGACCGCAAAAGTCAATTTCCATCAGCGGTGAAAACCAGCGTATGGCATAATCACCACTTGGGTGAGCAATGATAAATGCGGTTTCCGAGAGGTTATTTTCACTGGCAATTTGCTGCATGAGTGCATCGGATAATGGTGAATCAAGTACCACCACCGCCGCAGAGTTCCCGCCAAACTGCTCACGAGTGAAGGCGTCAATAATGTACATGCAAAGCTGCATAGGCTAAATCACCTAGTTAAAATCGCTGCGTTTAGAGTAATCAGTATATTCAGTGAAGGCAAGCTTAGCTAGCAGCGCCCAAAGCGGTAAAACTGTGCGAAACACACCCGATGCGAAAACCATAAAGTAGCAATCTGGATCTTATTCATCGCTACCGCGTTTAAATTATTAAAGCTAGAACCGTTTGGCTAAATTTGCTATCAATGGCATGAAGGTGGGGCATTTTAGGATGAAGCAACCACACCTGAGCGCTCGGTATTGAGTTTCTAGTCGGCTTAAAGGATTTTGACGTGTATTTTTTAGTATTTCTGGGGCTGGTCGTGCTCGCGATTACTTATTGGGACTATCGCAAGGAGGAAACTGACACCGTATTGCTCCTCGATTGGTGGGTGTGGTTTGACGTATCCAAAGCTCGCTTTCCCCTGTTGTATTGGCTTATCATCGCGCTGCAAAGCGCTGGAGGACTCGCTTTGGTATTGTACGGTTTGATAAACAGCTAATGTGTATACAAAGTCGGTCTCCAAATAAGTGTTCGGTGCACATAGGCGATAGTCGCTATTATCAAAAACTGTCTATGCACAGCTTAAAATCTCGCTGAAATAAGGAAGACATCATGGAAGTTAAATTTCTTGAAAAGGATGCTGATTATAAAGCGGTGCTGGAAGTGTTATTACAGCTTCGCCCGCAGTATTCTTTCGATGCTTTATCTGCGCAAATTGACAAGCAACAACTACATCATTACCAGCTTGTGTATGTGAAATCCTCACAAGGAGTACTTGCTGTGGCAGGGTTCAGTGTTGGTGAAAAACTGGCTTGGGGTAAACATATCTATATTGAGGATTTGGTGACTAATGCGAAGCATCGCTCGCGTGGTGTAGGTCAATTTTTACTGGATTGGTTTAAAACTTATGCGCAGGCTAATAATTGTGAGCAAATTCACTTAGACTCGGGCGTTCAACGCTTTGCTGCACATCGATTCTATCTGCGTGAGGGTTTTAACATCGCCAGCCATCATTTCTCAATGGTGGATGTATAGCAAGGGTAAGTGAGCTTATCGCCTAGCTTGGATAGGGCTGCACCTAGTTTTCTAGATGCAGCGGCGTCATCACTGTTACGGCTTAGTGCATATTCGCATCGTATTTTTGCGCCAAATCGTGTTTTTGTTTATCACTTAAGGCACGCCCAGCTAATTGAAATACCTCTTGTTCTTCTTCATCTAAGTGATGGTGCACTTTGTGGTGTAACTTCTTCGCCGTTGCCAGCCAAGCAGGTGAACTCATATCTGTGCTTTCAAGCTCTTCGATCAATTCGTCAATATCATGATGTTCGGCAATGCTGTGACGCGCTTTTTCTTGAGTTAGGTCTTTAAAAATAAGTGGGTCATAGAAGTAACGCTCCTCAAATTTGGCATGCTCTTGCAGCTCATGTTTGAGTTTTTCCAACAGGCCATGGCGTGTTTTGGTGTCACCGCTGGTCTCGATCAATTTATCAATGAGCTTACGTTGGGTGTTATGGTCATGACGTAGTGCTTCAAATATGGTCATAGTGTCTCCTTTTTACTTTGCTACCAACTACACAGAGCAAGTCAAATGCCACATTTCAAGTTTATGATTAGTAAATGTTTTTTATTTTAAAGAAGTGAGGCAATGTAGCTTTTACAAGTAAAAGTGGAAAATTCACCACACCAAGCCGCCATTTAGGCACGCGGGCGGAAGTCATACAACAGAACGTTAATTGTTAAGATGAAAAAGCCTGCGTGATGCAGGCTTCTCAAGGAGTACAGCTTAGTCCGCTTTGTTGGCGTCTTTAACTGCTTTTAATTTACTGGCGTGGTCAATTTTGTAATCAGGCATATCTTTGTTGCCTTCCATCAGGTAATTATCCATCCAGCGCATTAAGCGCAGGCTGTAATCATACTGGGCAGCGACACGGCGGTTACCATGACCTTCACCTGGGTAGTACACTAAACGAACGTCTTTCCCTTGCACCTTCATGTAGCGATATAGCTCCATAGATTGCGCTGGGTGTACACGGGGATCGTCTTTACCATGCATAATCAATAGCGGTGTTTTAGACTGACCCGCCCAGTAAATTGGGCTACGTTCCAAATACCACTGCCATTTTTCCCATGGGTAAGAGCGTGCATGTACTAAGTACATTTCGTTGGAAATGTCGGTAGTACCGAACTTAGAAAGCTGGTTGGTCACGCCGACAAACATCACACTGGCTGCGAAATGCTCGGTTAATTTAGTGGCGCCCCAGGCTGATGCATAACCACCGTAAGAGCCGCCGGTAATACCAACACGGTCGCTATCGACTAAGCCCATTTTTACCAAGTATTGCTTCATATCGACAAGATCGTCGAACTCTTTGCCAGCGTAGTCATTTTGGCCCAGCTTAGAGTATGCAACGCCTTTACCAGTAGAGCCGCGATAGTTCGGGTAAAAGACCGCATACCCGCGCGCCGCGCCCATTTGTCCTGGATCAGAATAACTGGTTACCCAGCCGTTCTTGTCGTGACTTTCTGGACCACCATGCACGGCCATAATCAGTGGGTAACGCTGACCTTCTTGATAATCCAATGGATATACCAAAACGCCGCCAATCTCTACACCATCGCGCGCTTCAAAGCTAAGCGCTTGCTGTTTGGCAAAACGTTTATCGTTGAGCCATGGGTTTGAGTCGCTTAGGCGCGTTGCCTCATCACCACGGATCATAAATACTTCGTTCGGGTGCTTGGCGGTGTTAGCGCGTAGCGCGATAGTTTTATCCGAATCAGACACGCTCAAACGACTGGCAATAAATTCGCCTTGCTCAATCAAGGTGTCATAGTCCTCATCGCCTACCTCAATTCGCCCAACAAAGGTCTCAGGGCTTACAGCGGCAATAAAGTTGAGGGTGTTTTCGGTATTGGCCCATTCAATATCGGCAATGTGGCCCATAAAGTCAGGTAACCACTCTTTAATCTCGCCACTTTGCGTATCGGCTAAATATAAACGGCCGGTGGCGGGGTCGTGTTTATCTTCGGCGCCTAAAATAGCTACATAACGGCCGTCATGAGAAAGTTCGGCATCGCCTAATTTCCCTTCCGTTTTAAACGACAGCGTAACGGCCTTGCTTTGGACATCAAACAAGTGCCACTGCGACTTCATGTATTTATCATCAATCAATGCCGTCGGCTGAGTTTTGACTAATAATTTGCTGCCATCGTCAGCATAGTTCATGTCGCTAACATAGCCATCAATGTCAATCGCTTCAGGGTCTAGCGGTTTGTCAGCTTTGGCTAGATCAATTAAATGCAGTTGCTTGTTTTTCAGCCCTTGCTCATACACCTCAGCCATAAAGCCTAATTTTTTTAGCTCTTTTTCCGACTTATCTTTGCTTGGCATGGCCAGGATTGCGACTTGCTTGCCTGTTGGGCTAAGTTCGTAGCTGGAGATTGAGCGGCCTTTCAGGGCAAACACTTGCTGAGCTTGACCACCGTCTACCGGAATGTGGTACAAGGCGGTGTGCTTGTCTTCGCCTAGTTTGGCGAGGAAATAGATGTCTTGACCGTCTGCTGACCAGCTAATGCTTTTAATATTTACCTTGCCGGTAATAAAAGGGCGCTCTACGCCTTCGTCATCAACCACATAGAGTTCACTGTAGTTGTAGCCATTTTTATCAACGTACAGCTCGCGTGGTAAAGAGCGCGTAAAGGCAACCTGCTCACCATCTGGACTGATAGCGGTTTGGATCACACTTTTAATTTTCGGAATATCTTCAACGGTAATGGTATCACTGGCCTGGGCCGATAGGCTGGTGCCCATGGCTGTTGCCAGCGCTAACGCTGTTGTCAGTAGTTTCATGTTAGTCCTTCACTTGTTATTAGCTTTGGCTATTGTACAAAAGCAACAAGTGAAAGCCAGTGTTTGCGCTCAAGGTCACACTGGCTGCGATAAAAGGGCCCCATGCTGGAGCCCCTAAGGTTGGGATTGGGTTTACTATCTATGCAATGGCTAAAAACATTAGCGAGTACGATTGCGCACTCTCTTTATTAGTTATCTCTAAGACGCACTAAACGGCTAATAATTCCGTGTTTTACATACTATTACCCAAGTTGACAGAAAGTTACATTTCGCCTTTAAAATGTGTAGCGCAGGCCCGTGTAAAAACGCCGACCATTTTCGTAAATGCCAGTGGGCGCCAAGTGACTACGCTCATACAGGTAGGTGATTTCATTATTGAGATTGACCACATCTAGGTTCAGTTGTAATTGCTCGGTTAGATTGACGCGGACGCTGGCGTCAAGTTGGCCATAGTTATCCATGAAGGTTTCGCCTACGCCGGTGGCATAGCAGGTCCGGTAGTTGTAAGCCAAGCGAACATCAAACAATGGCTGTTGATAATAAACAGAAAAATTCACCGAATGCTTTGACGTCCCGGGGATGGCATTGAGTGTCCCCGCAGAGTGAGCTTCACGAGAGCCTTGTACATAAGTGTAATTGGCCAGCACCCCAAAGCCGTACCAAAACTCATGCTGTAATGCGAGTTCTGCACCGGTTATGGTGCCGCCCGCACCGTTGGTGGGCCTATCTATGGTCATCAAAATGCCCTCATGCTCCTCCTGTCGGCGCTCGAATTCAATAAACGAAGCAATGTCCTTCATAAACACGGTGCCAGAGAGCAAACCTATATCATTAAAATACCACTCTAAGGCGGCATCAAATTGATTGGCGCGATAAGGGTCAAGTTGTGGATTGCCGCCTTGGCCTTGCGCTTGGGTGACGTTGTAGTTGGTTGAGGGCATAAGGTGATGATACTGCGGACGAGACATAACCCGCGCCGCGCCAAGGCGTAGCAGTAAGTTGTCACTTAAGTGGCTACTGAGGTTTAAGCTAGGTAAAAAATCCCAGTAGCGGCGTCGGCTTTGTTGCCATTGCCCAAGCTGCACAGTACTGGCGTTTGCCACTGAATGGGTTCCTCCCGAATGGGTTCGGCCCGAGTGGGCTGGGCCGGCATAGGCCTCGGCTTGCTGCTCGGTGGCCACCAAGCGCACCCCCAGGTTCCCTTGCCAGGTGTCAGTCCCTACCTGAAGCTGGGTATAACCGGCCAATGAACGCTCGTTAATTTCAAAGCGGCTGGGTCGCTCTTCGTACTGCTGAAAGTCAATACTACGATATTGCTTTGCCAGCGCTTGGGTATCGGCATAGGCGTAACGTTTCAAAGTATCGCTGCTGCCAATATGGCGTAAATAGCGCTCAGGGAAGGGCGCTGAAAATTGACTTAGACGCCAGCCTAAATCTCCGGCTAAACCAGTGTAATCGCCGCCAATAGAGCGCCGGCGAGCGAAGCTTCGTTGGTGGTCGCGGGCTTTGATACCCAGCTCTATTTTATTAATAACGCTATGATCCACCGCGCGAGTGATGTCAAGTTGGGTATACCACTGTTCGTCTTCGGCATCCTGAGCGTCATTGCGAATGTCACTGAGTAACCACTGCTGTGCATCGGTGGCAGCTACCTCATATCCAGCGATGATGTTTTGTCGCTGGCGAGTGTCGACACGAAATGCGGTATTTGCCGAAAACTGTGTGGTGTGGTCTTCTCGTGTGCCACCACTGCCTCGACTCATGCCGAGTTGGTATTGAGCTTGCCATAACCCTCGCTGCCAGGTGGCTGTGAGGGTATTACTGGTGGTGGCGATGGCAGAATCTCTCCATATAGCTTCCATCGCAGTGTTAAACGGTTGCGAGCTGGGGTTATCTGCAGGCACTTGGGTATAAGCGCCGTAGGCGAGCACATTATCGATAATATGATAATCACTGAGATGGCCACCGCGAGCATACACATTACTGGGTTGCCACAGGAAATTCTGATTGGTGTTATCGGCGTCCAAATGCGAGTACAAGGAGGTCAAAGCAAATCGCCAACGCGGATTGGGTACGTACTGCGCGGCAATCATCAAGGTATTTAGCTCCCGCTGTTGCTGAAATACCGCTGAGCCACCGCCCCCGGGTGACCAAAGCTGGATGCTTTGAGCCGGGTTTTGCTCTTCAAGCAAGGGGTATAAGCGTGTGCCTTGCTGGCTGAAATGGCGGTCATCCCAGCCCCAAGACTCCAGTCCATCGCGACGCACACTGCGCTGATTATGGGTATAACTCACGATGACGCCCAAGGTATGAGCGGGATTTTGCCATTCACTATGGAGCGTAAATTGAGGGTCGAAGGCGCGGCTAAGATCGTTATATTGCAGCTGCGCGGCGAGCACGGTCCTTGGCCCATAGTTATCAAGGGGTGAAGGGGTGGTGATATTAATGGCCCCCCCTAAAGAGCCTTCATCATGCTTAGCTTGTGGGGTTTTTAATACACTCACCGAGTGGACAATTTCGCTTGGTAACAGGGTAAAGTTGAAGCCGCGACTAGGTAGGCTGGAGATCCACCAATCGCTACTTGCTAGATATTGGCCGTTTAAATAAGTACGGTTTTGTTCAGCGGTGGTGCCGCGCACACCGATACGCTCACCTTCTCCTTGCGCTCTAAACAAGGAAATGCCGGTTAATCGTTGCAGGGCCTCGGCGACATTTTTGTCTGGAAACTGGCCGATGTCTTCTGCATTGATCACTTCACTGACACCATCGTGATGACGTTTTTCACTGAGTGATTTGACAGCGCTGTCACGAAAACCCCGAATTTCAATGGTTTCTAAGCCTTTGATGCTCACCTTAGTGCGCGAAGGCTGGGTTTGTTGCTCGGCATATGCCAAAAAAGGGACGCTTAAGATGAAATAAAATGTTAATCTAGCGAAAGATAAATAACGACGACTGGGTGTTAGGGCACGCATCTTCAACCTCACCATGCTCAGTAAAATCAAGCTAAGCGACTAATAAAAGCTTAAAGTTGAGGTATCATAACGTGCTTGGCACTCATTAACCACATTTTAACCTTGCGAACACTTTGAATAACCGGGCTGTGGCACATCAATCATGTTATATCGGTGACATCCTTGTCGACTTTGCGGCGATGCGCGTGCGTCGACACGGGCGTTGGTATCCTTTAGAGGCAAAGCAATGTGCACTGTTACGGGTACTTGCCGAGCGCCCGGGTGAGGCTGTGAGTCGCGAGCACATCCTCAATGCGGTATGGGGCGATGTGGTGGTGAGCGATAACTCTTTGAGCCAACTGGTCACCCAGCTGCGCAAAAAGTTAGCCGATGATAAGGAGCAGCCTCGATTTATTAGAACCGTACCACGCATTGGCTATCAGCTTATTGCTGAGGTTACGCCTGTGACTATTCAGCGTTCTGCGTTTAATAAGCGGTTGCCTTGGCTCGGGATGACAGCACTGACACTGGCCCTTGTTATCCTAATGTGGGTGTGGCCGAAAGGCTCTTCAGTGCAGCACTTTAGTGAACAATACCGGGCTTCCTCGGCTCCCGGTGGCGAGACCCATTTAACGCTTTCACATCATGGCCGTTATCTAGCCTATTCGCAACGTGCTGAAAACCGCCGACATTTTGATTTAATGATTTACGACACCCACAGCCATGCCCACCACAGCATTCGCACTTCAGGGTATAGTGAACAGGCGTTGGCCTTTTCCAAAGACGGTCACTGGCTGCTGTATGAGCGCCTTGATGCATTTGGCTGTGACTTACGTCTTTTGCCGACGTCGCAGCCCGTTGAGCTTTGGCGCCTAGCAAAAGACATCAGTTTAGGGCACTGTCAGCAACGAGTGGGAGGCAGCCCGGTGTTTTGGCCCAGTGCCGACACGGTATGGCTATTTGAATGGCACCAAGGTGAGATTGCTCTGGTGACGTATCGCTTGCAATTGCAGACCCGAGCGCACTTAACCCAGCGCCAGGTTATTGCTCAGCTGCCTAGCACAGTGGCGGCGTTAAGTCAGGGTAATCAGTTGGCGTATGTGGTCAGCGAACGAAATCAGTTCCAGGTTTGGGTGCGACATATCGATAGCGGCTCACAACAACAGTTGTTTACCTCCACTCACCCCATTCAAAGTCTTACCTGGTCTGAAAATGGGCTTTGGGTGGGTGCGCAAAAGCTGCATCTGGTTACCTTAGATGGTGGGAAGCAAAGCTTTGGCGACACCGCTGCGTTAGGTCAGGATTTGAGTGTAAGTCATAGCGAAGCGGGCACGCGAGTGGTGCATAATGAGGGGAATTTTGGAGTCAACCTTTTTGCCGCCACGTGGCGCTCACCAGGGACGCTTCATTCAGCCCAGTTAAGTTCATCAACGCGCCTCGATGTGCTCCCCACTTTGTCAGCCAATGGCGAGCAGCTGGCTTACGCCTCATATGCCAAAGCAGGCGATCCTAGGAACCTGCCCGTTGAAATTTGGCAAAAGCGCCAGCAGCAAAGCTCACCAAGCTTATTAGCTTCATTCCCTGCTAATACCCGCATTAAATCTATGCGTTACTCCCACGATGGTGACTACTTATTGATACACAATGTTGATAATAGCCTGTATTTACTGCATGTGTTCTCGCGGACGCTGGTGCAGATAGTGGATCCCCAATATGGCCTGAAGATGGCGCAGTTTAGCGCCAATGATAAGCACATCCAGTATCATATCCGCGATGATGAAAACGTGCCATGGAAGGTATGGCAATATGATTTAGACTCTCGGGTGGCGTCCCCTAGCAGCGATAAACTAGCGCCGCAAAATGAGCCTTTAGCAGTGTGGCAAGCACGTATTAGCGCCTTTATCCCCAGCGATGTGATTGCTGATTCAATGCGTATCTATCGACCGGCGATATTCAATGGGGGCATTTATTATGTGATTCGCCAAGGGCATCAGCTGAGTTTGTATCGTTACACACATAATCCAAGGCAGAATACGTATATTGGCGAGCTTGGTTTTTATGGTTACGGTGCCGATGTATCGTTGTCTTTGGCGACATCCAGCGATGGCTCGCGTTTAGTGTACAACCAAATTACTGACTTTGAGTACGATATCGTCATCAATACCCTTTAATCTTGATATGCAGCCTCAGACCAGCCTCGTGACTGTGCTTGTTGTCGGGCTTGCGACATAAGCTGCTGATAGGGTTGGCCGCGATGCTTATTAAATAGGGCCTGTGCCCACAATAAGTCAGGGTGCGTGTTGTCCTGCTGTTGTGCTTGGTTCAGCCAAAAAGTTATGTCTTGCTCAGCGCTTTTTGGCTCCTCAAGTAGCAGCTGCACCAAGTCAATCTGAGCGCGTAAATGACCTTGCTTGGCGCTGCGTTTGAGCCACATTTTGCGCTCGGAGTTGGTGGTGTGTAAGCTCAAGGTCCATTGCGCCGCGCTCAGTTGATTGTTGGCGGCCACACGAAGCCAATTTAGGCCAATCTGGCGAGTGCGTGGATCACTGTTGTTAAGCAATTTTTTTGCTAAGCGGTACTGCGCTTTAGCGTTGTTATTTTGCGCGCTGGCGCGCAATAAGGTGATGTTGGCATCGTTATCTGGCCAGTGCGCTTTAAGTAATTGACTGACATTATACTGCTCAGAGCTGAGCCAAGTGGCAATGCGGTACTGAATGTCGCTTTGTCCTTGCTCTGCCGCTTCGACAAGCGCACTGATCTCTTCTGCATAAAGGCGTTGTTGGCTAGTGAAACTTTGTCGATAACGTTCACCTTTATGAGTATTGAAGTGATACAGCAAGGAACGTCCACGACGGGCATTTTGGCTTTCGGGCGGGACATAACGCCAGCGCTTTAGCGCCGCAAGGACGCTTTCTTCAAACACATGGGGTGGGTAGGCATCAATAACCACGGTATTTTTTACCGCGCCACTGGCGTCAATATCGAACTCGGCCCAAACCCAGCCCTCTATGCCTTTTTCAATCGCATGGCTGGGGTAGTTAGGTTGTACTTGATAGGTCGTACTGAGCGTGGAGGTATTGCCAAGGTCACTGTTTTCGAACCCCAAGCGACGGTTATGCTCCCTAATATCGAATTGATGCGCCAACTGCGTGAAGATCTCGCTGTGCTCGGGATTATGCTCTAATTGCTGCGCAATGAGGCGGGCATGGTTATCGGCTGCAGACAAGCCATAATCACCGGCTAACACAAAGTAACTAAAGGCTTTGTTAAGGTTTTGCTCACGGCCTTGGCCGTGTAAATTCATCACTGCTAAATTATAGAGTGCATCGACATTACCCAGCGTCGCTAGGGTTTTAAATTGCTGATACGCCTCAGTGTATTGTTGCGCTTGGTAGGCTTTGGTGGCACTAGCAAGATCGCCACGTACCGGCAGCGCATAACTGAGCGATACCAACAATATAACAAAGGTCGTTGAGGCGAGGTTAGTACGGCGCAATATAAGTAAAGCCTTTTAATATCAGCAACAAAGCGCTTCTTCTGGCGATTTAAAACGACTCAATTGTACAAACTAAGTGAAAAAAAAGCTAACAGCATATAATCATTGGCACCTTGCCAAAGGGCTATTAGCTTCCCCACTAGGGGATAAAGGCCCGTTGCCTATGGTCGTGGAGACGGCCTTCTTGGCGGGCCTGTGCTAGCCGCGCATGGCTGCTAACACCCTCAATACCAACGATAAGTGGCAGAGTTGATATTGAGGGGAAGGGGCTAAAAGTTGAAGCGTACGCCGGCGGTAAATCGTCTGCCATCGGCATAGACCGAGGTCAGGGCTTGTTTTACATCCTCCTCCTGATAGCTGAACGTATGCTCATCGGTGAGGTTAATGGCTTCTAACACCACCGCGACGTTATCGTTAATGTTGTAGGTCAGATTGGCATCAATTTGACCATAATCATCGATGTACCCGGGCCAATCTCGGCCGGTGTCGTAACCGGTGCGATAGTTATATGAAATACGGCCACTAAAGTGTGCACTCTCATAGTATGCGCTGAGATTGATGGTATGTTTTGAGTTACCAGGAATGGTAACATCGTCACCCTCATCATTTTTCGCCTCACCGTCGACATAGGTGTAGTTGGCACCGATGCCAAAACCTTGATATAACTCTTGCTGGTAGCCAAGTTCTAAGCCTTGAATGCGCCCAGCACGACCATTAACGGGGCGGCTAATTAATATCTCAACTCCTTCATGTACCTCTAAGTTGGGTGTGCTATCAATAAAGGATTGAATGTCTTTGTAAAAGAACACGCCAGATAGTAGCCCTGCTTCATTGAAGTACCACTCTAAGCCAGTATCAAACTGATCAGCGCGATAAGGGTCGAGATCCGGATTGCCCCCAGTTCCGGTCTGGGTTTCCTTGTTATAGGAGGTGGCCGAGCTCAAATCTGCGTAATCCGGGCGCGACATCACTCGCGCTGCACTAAAGCGCATCAACAAGTCGTCATTCAGGTCGATAGCCAAGTTGATACTTGGGAGAACATCGAAATAGTCTTTATCTTGTTGTGTCCACACCTGTGCGCCTTCAGCACCTGCGTAGGCGCCCGAGTCTTGCTGTGTTTGAACTAAGCGTACTCCCAAGTTGCCGCGCATACCTTCGACATCAATCGTGGCTTTGACATAGCCTGCGGTTATTTTCTCGCTTATCTCAAAAGTACTGGCTTTTAGGACACGGTATTGCCAGTCTAGGGCATCGCCCTCGCGACGGACTTTGTCAGAGTCAGTAATGGCATAATTAGTGAGCGTACCGGGACTGCCTAAACCGTCAAGATAGTCACTGGGCATGGTGTTGGCATAGTCGCCAAGGTTCCAGCCCAGATCGGTACGCGCATCGGTGGTGTGTTTAGTATTAAAGCGCGTATGGTCGCGGTACTTTATACCTAGTTTAATAGCGCTAAATACCGCTACATCAATAGGGCGTTCAAAATCGAATTGAATGTAGCTTTCGTCATCTTTGGCATCATTGCTGTCATAGCGTAAAAAACCTAAGTCCCAATTACGACCATCCGCTGGGTCGGCGCCATATTCAGTGCGTACATCCTCAACCTGACTGGTATCGAAACTATGCTGATAGTTACCCTCCCAGCCGACACTGCGGTCGGCTTGGCTACCGCCGCTTCCTTCGGTATAACCAAGGTGTACACTGCTTTTCCAAAGTACACCTTGGTGTACCACTTTTAAGTCATAAGAAAGGGTATCTATTTGCGAGTTACGCACCTTAGTTTCATCCAGGATATTATTGCCATCAGGAGATAGCCCTAAGGTCCCAGCGACCAGCATATCGCCAACAACGGGGTGGTCGATGACCTCAGCATCAAGGTAGTTAGAGCCACCGTATCCGGGTAACCAAAGGAAGTTTTGGTTGGTGTTGTCGGCATCTAAAGTAAAATCTAAAGCGTTGAAACTGATGTCGAGCTCATCGGTGGGGCGATATTGCAATGCCAGTGTGTAACCCGTGCGCACGCGTTCCTGGGTGAACATCGCTGAGCCGCCGCCCCCAGGGCTGTAAACATTGCTATAGGTATCGCCCGCTGCGGTGGTAATGTTTCTGTCTATCCAACTCCAAGCTTCGATACCATCGCGTCGAAGGTTGCGCTCTTGGCGAATTAACGACAATAGTGCACCGAAATTCTCTTGCTCATTTTTATAGTTGTACATTACCGATAGCTGCGGATCGGTCTCACCGGATACCTCGCTGTATTGCGCTAATGCCGAGCCGGCAATCTTGTGGGCGGGCAAGTCCAATGGTTTACGTGTTTTCACGATCACGGTGCCGCCAATAGAGCCTTCATCTAGGTCGGCTTCTGGTGATTTATACACTTCCAGCCCAGAAACAATCTCTGAGGGCAGCATGGTGTAATTAAAGCCACGACTGGGTGCTGAGTTGGTCCACCAATCGGCGGAGCCCACCGCTTGCCCGTTGAGCAACGTCCGGTTTTGGCTTTCTGGTGTACCGCGAATACTGACACGCTCGCCCTCACCGTAACTGCGAGTGATGGATACGCCAGTAATACGCTGCAGCGACTCGGCAACATTTTGGTCCGGAAATTTGCCAATATCTTCTGCGGTAACGGCATCGACGACCGCATTGGCATAGCGTTTGGTATTCATCGAACGCACAACGCTGGAACGAATACCACGCACTTGAATCACTTCCATATCGCTGCTGGTGGCCTGCGGCTGTTGCGCTTGCACCGGTGTGCTAAACGACCCCGCAATGCAAGCAAGGCCAATGGCCCAAGCGACGGGTGTGAGTTGATGACTCATAAACTTTCCCCTTGGTGTTGTTGTGCTCCCTTGTGCTCGGCCTGTGGCGGCACACTGCCCGAAGGAGCGCATTTAGTTATTATTTGACTGCTACAAACACGACAAATGACAGCGTTATCATTTGTCTGCCATCAACCTAGGTCGAGTACGCATTTTGAGTCTTGAATCACTATGAAAAGTTATGAATTACTGGGTTTTATTTTTTATCTCTATGATTATTAATTGTTTTTAGTTGAAGCTTATTTTGGGGTCCGGTAAATAAATTAAGTTTACTTATTCGTGGTTTGAGCGTTTTTTTATGTCTAGCTGCGAACAAAGGCTGAATTTTTACACTGAGGTAGATAATTCGGCTGTTATTGGTGATACTAGAGTGAGTACCCAGCGGGGATACTCCGCTATTTTTTCGCTTAATGCTGCTAAGGATTTGCGTGAGCACACTGGCTCGACTACATCAGATCACCTCAGATCAACAGCTCAGCTTCTTTGAAAAAGTGCATCGTTTAATGCGCTTTGGCCTTGATGAATTTGCACTGGATATCGCCATTGTCAGCCGAATTGATGGTAAAGACTATATTGTTGAGCATGTTATAACCCCTGATGATTCATTGGCTGTAGGAACACATTTTAACCTCGGTGAAACCTACTGCACGCATACACTGCATGCCAAGTCCGCTTTGGCGTTTGAGCACGCAGGAAATAGCGATATCGCAACCCACCCTTGTTACATCAACTTCCAATTGGAAAGTTACATTGGTGCACCTATTGAGGTGGCGGGTCGAGTCTATGGCACCATCAACTTTTCCTCGCCAAATATTCACCATCAAGCGTTCACTCGTGAGCAGCTCGATTACGTGACCTTACTCGGGCAGTGGATAGGCATTGAGATAGCCAGGTATCAAGACATTCAAGCACTTAGATTGCAACATCAATCCCTTAAAGCCATGAGTGAGCTGGCGCTAATCGGTGCCTGGGAGGTCGACTTAGTACGCGATCGCTTGTATTGGTCAAAACAAACCAAAGCCATTCATGGTGTCGCAGATGATTTTCAACCGACCTTAAGTGAAGCGCTATCATTCTACGTGCCAACTGAGCGGGACAAGATTGAACAGCACATCAATCATGCAATTGCTGAGCACCAACCTTGGAGCTGTGAAGTTGCGTTGACTGCACGAGATGGCCAACAAAAATGGGTGGCGATAAAGGGCAAACCAGAGTGTGAACAGGGTCAATGCGTGCGTATAAATGGTGCAATTCAAGATATCACAGATATTGTCAACACACGCCAGGCCCTCGCGCAGCAACGTGAGCAAGCTGAGCACCTATTAAGTACCCGCAGTGCCTTTTTAGCAAAAATCAGTCATGAATTGCGAACCCCCATCAATGGCATTAACGGCATGTTGCTAGCGATGCAGGGAGAGGAAGATTTACAGGTAATCTCACAGCGTGTTGAGCTTGCGCTCAGTGGTGCTGATACCTTAGTGCGCTTGGTCAATGATGTACTTGATTATTCGAAGATAGATGCAGGGCAGATGCACTTAGAGCATCAAGACCTGAATGTCGGGCTATTACTTAACGATGTGATCTCTGTCTATCAACCTTTGTGCGCGCAAAAAGGCATTACCCTGAACCATCAATTCGATGTCAGTAACGAGGCTTGGGTAAAAGCCGATGGCATGAGAATCAAACAAATCCTCACCAATTTGCTCAGTAATGCCCTTAAATTTACCCACCGAGGCAGTATTACCTTAAGTGCCCAACTTGCTGAAAGTAAGACAGGTTACACCTTGCAGGCCCAAGTTGTAGATACCGGTGTGGGCATGAATGAACAAGTACGAAAGGCATTGTTTACGCCTTTCACCCAAGGTGGTTCGCATATAGCTCGTGAATTTGGCGGCACTGGTCTGGGTTTGTCGATTGTCTATGAGCTGTGCCGGTTAATGGGTGGCCATGTTGAGGTTGAGAGTGAGCCCGACCAGGGCAGTCAGTTCGCCTTTACTATCAAGCTTGCGAAGGGCGAGCCGATTGCCACGCAGCTGCGAAGCCTGCCTGATACCCAAGGGATCAACCCTGATTTACGCATCTTAGTGGTTGATGATAATCAGATGAACCGCGTAGTGATGAAAGCGCTGTTAGGTAAACTGGGATTAGATGCCGATTTTGCCGAGCATGGCGAGCAAGCGGTGGAGTTGGTGGGTAACACGCAGGACGGTTATGACGTGGTCTTTATGGACTGTGTGATGCCGGTGCTAGATGGCTTTGGCGCTACGGCACAAATACGCGGCAACGCAGATATAAAGCAGCCCCATATTATCGCGCTCACAGCCAATATTTCTGAGCTCGATAAAAAGCGTTGCTTGGAGGCGGGAATGGACAGCTTTATCGGTAAACCAGTTGGCTTTACGCAAATTACCGATGCATTACACGGGCGTTAACGGCCCTGATACAAGTTATCTAAGCCGGGAATATTACGCTCCCAACGTGGCACCCCTTCACCAATGTAATGGCGCACAGCATCAAGGAAAAGCCGTGTTCGCACCGGTAAATCACGGTGTGGGTACAAGGCGTACATGGCACTGTAATCGGGTAGAGTAATATGGGGCAGCAACGGCACTAATTTACCGCTCTTAATCTCGTCGTTAATTAAAAAAGCAGGCGCTAACACGTAGGCCGTATGCGAGAGCACTTTATCCAGCAATACCTCGCCATCATTGGCGCTGTAGACCGCATTGATCCCTTGTTCACACTGCTCACCCTGATCATTGATGTAGCTAATAGTATCGACGCGTTTGTGCGCACTATGATAAGTGGCTGCAGGCAGTTTACCCAACTCCTCCATACTTTGCGGCTCGCCATAGGCATTGACAAACTGCGGAGTAGCCAGCAGTAGCACGCGGTTACGAGCCAGCTTTCGTGCAATCAAAGATGAATCGCGGGGCTCACCTACGCGAAAGGCCAAGTCAAATCCTTCGGAAACCATGTCCACTAAGCGATCGTCCAAACGCATATCAATGCTCACCTGCGGAAAGCGCTTTTGAAAATCATTGATCACCGGCTGTATGTAGCGTCGGCCCAAAATAGTGGAAGTGGTGATACGCAGCAAACCGCGTGGCTCCTGGTGGTAGTTTTCCGCCAATTGCACGGTGTCATTGAGCAACAAGCGCAGTTCTTTGGCTTTTTTCACCATTTCTGCGCCCGCTGCCGTAAGCGAAAATGAACGAGTGGTTCTATTGAGCAATCGCACACCGAGCTCATCTTCGAGCTTACTAATTTGCTTTGAGATCACCGAGCGATCGATATTGCGCATCTCTGCGGCTTTAGAAAAAGAGCCTTGCTCAACCACTTCGAGCAGCATAATTAAACGGCTTGTGGTATCCATAGTGCGGCCTGCATGACAGTGCGATGATTTATTGGTGCCATTCTGGCATTAATGTTTTTATAAAACCACTATTTTTATCATCAATCGCTTTCCTTAGGATCGACAGTACTTTCGAACAAGGAGATAAACTATGCGATTGGCGCAAACAACAGCGGTACTATTAAGTGCTGCATTGATACTAGCAGGCTGCTCGGAGCAAGCCAGCCAGCAAGCAACCCCTCAGGGGCCAATGATGACCATCGATGTGGCCAGCGTGCAAATGCAACCCGCGCAGCGTTGGCACAGTTTCACTACGCGGTTGGAGGCGCCGAGCAAAGTGGCGCTGAAAAGCCGGGTGTCTGGGCAAATTACGCAAACCTTTTTTAGTGAGGGTGAGCAGGTACAGAAAGGTCAGCCGTTATTTCAAATTGACCCACGTCCTTTTGCCGCCCAAGTGGACCGTTTAAAAGCGCAATTGATCAGCAACTCAGCAGCATTGGCACAGGCCGAGCGTGAGGCGCAGCGGGCGCAGCGTCTACTGGCGAAAAATGCCATGTCCACGGAACAAGCAGGGCAACGCGATGCGATTTTAAAGCAGCGCCAAGCCGAGCGCAGTGCCCTTAAAGCTGAGCTGCAAGCCGCCGAACTCGATTTAGCGTTTGCGACCATACGCTCGCCGATTAATGGTGTTATCTCCCGCGCCGAAATCACA
Source organism: Pseudoalteromonas sp. CNAT2-18.1 (assembly GCF_022347865.1). Taxonomy (NCBI): domain Bacteria; kingdom Pseudomonadati; phylum Pseudomonadota; class Gammaproteobacteria; order Alteromonadales; family Pseudoalteromonadaceae; genus Pseudoalteromonas; species Pseudoalteromonas sp. CNAT2-18.1. The sequence continues at coordinate 551,292 of NZ_JAKRFR010000001.1, forward strand.
GCCGGCAACCACATCACCGCAGGCCAAGATGTGTTAACGCGTATTGTCTCTAACGACCGTGTTTACGCTTACTTTAATGTTGACGAGCGCACTTGGTATCAAGATTTTGCCGGTATTAATGCGCAATCTCAGGCGCGCGTTATTCTACAAAACTTGCGTAAAAGTGCAGAGGGCGAGGCTATCACCGGGCGCATTGATTTTATCGACAATGAAATTAATGTCAGAACCGGGACCTTGCGCATCCGTGCGGTGTTTGACGCTGTCGCTCATCAGTTAAAGCCCGGTGCTTTTGCGCGCGTTAATTTAGCGGCACAAGGGGCCAGCCCAACAGCCATTGTTCCGGAGCGTGCCATTGGCACCGATTTGAAAAACCGCTTTGTGCTGACCGTTGATGGTGATAACACCCTGCAATACCGCCGAGTGCAGCTCGGTGAGCGTTATGGTGAGTTTCGCGCCATTCAATCAGGGCTGGAGCCGGGTGAATTGGTGGTTGCCAATGGTCCTGCGCGTGTCGGCCCTGGCATGACGGTGTCGGTGAACGAAATCCCACTTAACTTTAGCGACACGCGCTTTGTTATGGCACCGGCGCAGGGCGCTGATAATGCATTAAGCGCAGCGCGTTAGGGGAGCGTATGAATTTTTCACACTTTTTTATAAACCGGCCGATTTTTGCGGCCATGTTGTCTTTGGTGTTTGTGATCACCGGGGCTATTTCATTATTCCAGCTACCGGTCAGTGAATACCCTGAGGTGGTACCGCCTACGGTGGTGGTCAATGCCACTTACCCCGGCGCTAACCCTAAGGTGATCGCTGAAACCGTTGCCACGCCGTTAGAGCAGGAAATAAATGGCCTTGAGAACATGTTGTATATGTCCTCTCAAGCCACCAGTGATGGCCGCCTCACCCTGACGGTGACCTTTGCCTTGGGAACAGACCTGGATCGCGCTCAGGTGCAGGTCCAAAACCGAGTGAATAGCGCTTTACCACGATTGCCGCAAGAAGTGCAGCGCTTAGGCGTGGTGGCCCAAAAGTCCTCGCCGAATTTGGCTATGGTGGTTCATCTCTATTCTCCTGAAAAGACCCACGATACCTCGTATATGTCGAACTATGCCGATTTGTATATCAAGGATGAGTTGGCACGCCTGAGCAGTGTTGGCGATGTACAGATGTTCGGCGGCGGTAAATACGCTATGCGCGTGTGGCTCAACCCCAGTGCGCTGGCCGAGCGTCAGCTAACGGCAATGGATGTGGTTGCGGCGCTGCGTGAGCAAAACCAGCAAGTCGCAGCGGGTAGCCTAGGCGCGCAGCCTTCACCAACGAGCAGTCAGTTTCAAGTGTTGCTAAACGTCAAAGGGCGGTTATCCAGCGTTGACGAGTTTGAGCAGGTGGTAGTGCGTGTTGATGACAACGGCGCAATTACCCGCTTAGCCGATGTCGCTCGTATCGAGTTAGGGCAAGACAATTACGCCCTGCGGGCGATGCTAGACGGGCAACCGGCATTAGCCATTCCGATTTTCCAACGTCCGGGTTCGAACGCCATTGAACTTTCCGATAATGTTCGTGCAACCATGGCGCGCCTGTCACAAGACTTTCCTGCTGGCGTAGAATACGATATTGCCTACGACCCTACCGTGTTTGTGCGCGGCTCGATTGATGCGGTGATCAAAACCTTGCTGGAGGCGATTCTACTGGTTGTAGTGGTGGTGATCTTATTTCTGCAAACTTGGCGTGCATCCATTATTCCGCTTATTGCGGTGCCGGTCTCCCTCATTGGTACTTTCGCGGTGATGCAGTGGCTCGGCGTGTCGATTAACACCTTGTCGTTATTTGGGCTGGTACTGGCCATCGGCATTGTTGTTGATGATGCCATTGTGGTGGTCGAAAATGTCGAGCGTAATATTGAAAATGGCCATAGCCCATTGGCGGCCACGCGCATTGCCATGACCGAAGTGACCGGGCCCATTATCGCCATTGCCTTGGTGTTATGTGCGGTGTTTATTCCCACGGCGTTTATCACCGGGCTATCGGGTCAGTTTTATAAGCAGTTCGCGTTAACCATTACTATCTCCACGCTTATCTCGGCGTTTAACTCCTTAACCTTATCGCCAGCGCTGTCTGCTTTATTGCTTAAGCCCCATGATGCCAAGCCTGACAAGCTAACACAGTTGTTGGAGCGGTTATTTGGAACTTGGCTATTTAAACCTTTTAATCGCCTCTTTGACAAAGGCGCCAAAGGCTATGAGCGACTGGTTAAAAAGCTATTGCGCATGAGTGTGGTCGTCGGTGCCGTGTACGTGGTATTAGTGGGCTCCACCGTGGGGTTATTTCAGCAAGTCCCGGGTGGGTTTATTCCGGCGCAAGATAAGCAATATTTGGTTGCGGTGGCGCAATTGCCCGACGCGGCCAGTTTAGAGCGTACCCACAAAGTGGTGCAGCAAATGGAGAAAATTGCGTTGCAAGTCCCCGGTGTGGCTAATACCGTGTCTTTCCCTGGGTTATCGGTGAACGGGTTTACCAATAGCACCAACAGCGGCATTGTGTTCACGCCCCTTGATGACTTTGATAAGCGCAGTGATCCGAGCATGTCGGCACACGCTATCGCAGCCCAGCTTAACCAGCGTTTTGCGGCTATTGATGAAGCCTATGTTGCAGTGTTTCCACCGCCGCCCATTCAAGGCCTTGGCACCACAGGTGGCTTTAAGTTGCAGCTTGAAGACAGAGCAAATAAAGGCTTTGAGGCGCTCTTTTCCGCGCTGCAAAAAGTCATCGCCGAGGCGCGTCAGCAACCGGAGTTAACGGGTTTATACTCCAGCTTCCGCATTCAAGTACCGCAAATGAACATTGATATCGACCGCGAGCAGGCACTGCTGCAGGGGATCCCGCTCAATGAGGTGTTTGATGCGCTGCAAGTGTATTTGGGCTCACTGTATGTGAATGACTTTAATGTCTTTGGTCGCACCTATCAGGTGACAGCACAAGCCGATGCTGATTATCGCCAGCAACGCGAGCAAATCGCCCAGCTTAAAGTGCGTAATCGCAGTGGCGACATGGTGCCTCTAGGCTCGGTATTAAAGGTCACGCCTACCACCGGCCCTGATCGTGTTATGCACTACAACGGCTACCCCAGTGCCGAGCTAAACGGCAGTCCAGCGCCGGGTTACAGCTCAGATCAAGCGAAGTTGGCCATTGAGCAGGTGCTCAGCGACACCTTGCCTAACGGCATCGCCTATGAGTGGACCGAAGTCACCTATCAGCAAATTCTTGCCGGTAATACCATGGTCTACGTATTCCCCTTAGTGGTGCTGTTGGTATTTATGGTGTTGGCGGCGCAGTACGAAAGTTTACGCTTGCCGTTGGCGATTATTATGATTGTACCGATGACGATTTTCTCGGCATTACTGGGAGTGTGGCTACTTGGTGGCGACAATAATATCTTCACGCAAATCGCCTTAATTGTATTGGTGGCGTTGGCCTCTAAGAATGCCATTTTGATGGTGGAGTTTGCCCGCGATAGTCACAAACAAGGGCGCAGTCATTGGCAGGCCATTATTGAAGCATGTCGCTTGCGCTTACGCCCGATTCTTATGACCTCCATCGCCTTTACAGCGGGGGTTGTGCCTTTGGTACTGGCCTCTGGGGCCGGTGCAGAAATGCGCCATGCCATGGGGAATGCGGTGTTCTTTGGCATGATTGGCGTGACTGTATTTGGGCTACTATTTACGCCGGTATTTTACTATGTGGTGACCTTAGGGCAAAAAGGAGCGCATCATGAACACAGCTAAAATGAGTGTCATAGCCCTGAGTATCGCAGCCTTAGCAGGCTGCGCTGCTCCCGGCGAGCGTGTTATTGCTCAGGCGCAACAGGCAGACAAACAAACGCAGCAGCGCCTTGAGCGCAATCAGGTGCTGATGGCGCAGCGCAGTGCGGATGAAATCGGTTGGTGGCAGCAACTGCACAGTGATGAGCTAAACCAGCTGGTGGATAGCGTGTTGGTGCGCAACCAAGACTTACAAGCCGCCAGCGCACGTATTAAGGCGGCATTGGCCAATTTGGATGTCAGTGAGTTTGCCTACTCGCCTAATGGTGGCCTGAATGCTCAAGCGCAGCGTGGTAAGAACGTTCAAACTGCATATAGTGGCGTGCAGGAACAGGCCAGTGCGCGCGGTGTGCTCAATTGGCAGCTGGATTTATCAGGGCGTCTGCGCGCGCTTGCCGATGCTGCCAGTGCCCGCACCCATGCCCAACTTGCGGCACATCAACAGCTCAGTAAAGAGCTGGTGGTTACCACGGTGCGCAGCTATATGCGTTGGCAAGGGTTTGCCCAACAACAGCAGCTGACCGAGCGGCAACTTGAGGCGTTGTCGCAAAGTATGGATATACTGGCGGTGCAAGTCGAAGAGGGCGTGGCGACCGAGTTTGAACTCAATCGCACCCGCTCACAATACTTCCAGCTAAAACAACGCCTGCCACAGCTACAAGCCTTGATGCTGGCCGAGCGCGCCACCTTAGCGATGATTCTCGATAGCAGCGCGCAGCAGCTCCAGCTAACGGCGCTAAGCGAGGCGCAATATCAACAGTGGGCGCTCAATCTCGCCTTGTTAGACCCACAGCAAGCGCTTATGCAACGTCCCGATGTACGCCGCAGTGTTGCCCAATTAACCGAACAGGCGGCGTTGAGCACCAGCGCTCAACGTGCGTTGTACCCCGATGTTAGCCTTAGTGCGTTTGCCGGTGTGCTGGGCGTAGGTGGCAGTCATTTTCAACAGACTCAGGGGCAGTGGCAGGTTACCCCGCAAGTGCAATGGTCGCTGTTTAGCTACCCCGAGCTATTGGCACAACTGCAGCAACAAAAAGCCTTATCGCAGGCGCAGTATCACAGCTATCGGCAAACCTTGAGTAATGTCATAGCCGGTGCGGAACTTTCGCTGCAAACCGTTTTCCAACAACAGCAAACATTGAACTTGGCGCAATCGCGTTTACAAGCGTCGCAACAGGCTTATGCACAAGCGCGTGCCGCATACGAGGAGGGGCAGTTGCCATACCTTGAGTTGTTGGACGCCCGTCAAGATGTTTTAATAGCACAGCAGGATACCCTGATCACGCGTGACACTTGGCTCAATGCCCAGGTTGGCGTATATTCCGAGCTCAGTGGACGTTGGAGTCGCGCACTGCACAAGGTGCCGGTCATCTAGGGGTTCTGCGCATGAACAGTATTTAAGAGGTGAGTCAGAGTTATGGCAGAGTCAGCACAGCAAATGACAACGATGGTGATCAATGAACCGTCGCCGCAATTTGCCCTTTGCATGAATAAGCAGAGCGTTCCCGTCGCTGATGACAATGAGTTGTTAGTGGCGATTGAATATGTGGCGTTAAACCACATCGACGCCAAGCTGGCAGCAGAAGGCTTTTGCCATTGGCAATATCCTCATGTGCTGGGCCTAGATGCGGTGGGAACGGTACTGAACGCGCCCGCAGGCGTGTTTCCCGCCAAGGGCGCACGGGTGATGTTTAACGCCAGCCTTGGCTCGCAAGGCATGCTCAAAGAGTATGCCACCGTTCCTAACTATGCGGTATCGGAAGTCCCCGCTGAGGTGCCGAGCGAGGTTGCGGCCACCTTGCCCAATGCCGGTATGACGGCCTTAGCGGCGCTCGACAAGCTGCAGCTTGAAGAAGGAGACAGTCTGTTGATTGACTCTGGCTGCGGGGCAGTGGCGCATTTTGCTATTCAGTATGCCAAGCTGCGCGGAGCTATGGTGTTCGTATACAGTGAAGCAGGGGAGCATGAGCGGCTGAAAGCCTTGGGGGCCGACGTGGTATTTGACGCTAACTGCGAAGGGCTGGAGTGCAATATTAAACATGAGCTGGGTCCGGGCGGCTTTGATGCCATTCTTAACACCTGTGGTGGTGACTCATTCTTATGTGACTTAGAGCATTTGCGCTTTTGTGGCCGCATCGCCTGTTTGAATGGCTTTCCTAGTATTCCCCAAGAACTGTTATTCCGCCGCGCACCGAACATCTCTGTGGTGTCGCTCGGTGGTGCTTGGTTGGCGAACAGCTTATGCGCACAGCAAAAGCTTAGCTTTATGGGGCAACAGTTGATTGGAGACGTGCAATCGGGAGCGATTATTGCGCCGGATCTGGAAGTGATCCCGTTTACCGAAGCGGCAGTGCGAGATGCGCTGACGACCTTATACAATCACAGTGCGCGATTGCGCCCGGTGGTCAAAATTCAGCCTTAATGCGGGTGTAGCACATTGTTTTATAAAAGGGCGCTTAGCGCCCTTTTTGCTGTTAGAAGAAATGCGTGTAAGAAAAAGAGATAAAATCTAGGCCAGGATTCGGGCTTTTAAACCCCGCATTCGAATAATGCATATAGCGCACACCAATATCGGCATTTTCCATTTTATAAACCACCCCAACTCTGTCTTCAAATTGGTAGTGAGTGCTTACGTTTTTGCCAGCAAACTGGGTGTCGTCAAGTAGTGATACACCAATACCAAACTCCAGCACCAAGGGCCGTCCTTTGAGTGTGGTCATCGGGTATTGAAACACCGGTGATAGTGCCACCACCACATTTTGATCGTGCTGATTGTCCTTGCCATAACGCCAAAAATTGATGCTGCTCTCGAAGTACACATCAAACTGGGAGAATTGATCGGGCAGGTAGTCGTTGACGTAGTACTGATAGGCCAATTTAATGCCTTTAACATCACCCTCACCTTGAATGTAGTGACTGGCAACACCATGGCGAGGCCCTGCCTGAGCAGGCGTGATAACGAGCGAACTTAGCGCTAAGGTTAATGGGATGATTACTGCTTTCATACGTCTGTGTTTAGCTGCTAAAAAGTAGCGGTAATATCTATATCCACCCCTTTAGTTTCAATGCGCGCCCGTGCACAACAACTGTGCCTTTATGGCACAAAAACCTTAATTATCTGATTTTACTGGTGTTACTGATATGTGCATTTTTGGAACCAATGCTGTGCATTATTGTTTCTTACTTTGCGAAGGCCGCTGCGCTAGAATTTCACCATTCACAGCTCATTGGAATGCACTATGAAAGCATATCGTTATTTTTTATTACTCTTTTTTGCTGTTGCGTTTGGCTCAGCTCATGCTGCGCAAACCAATACGCCATTTTCTCTGCTCAAGCAAGTGGGCGATAAGCTCTTTGTCGATATCGCCGCAGTCGATGCTCAAGGTGATGACAAAAAAGCCAAACTTAAAGAAGTCGTGAAAACACGGTTAATACCGCACATTGATACCAAGTTTGTGTCGTTTAAGTTATTGGGTAAACACGTGCGCGAGATTAATAAGGGGCAGGCGCTGGCGTTTATCGATGCGGTGGAGTCCTACTTAACGGTGACGTATGCCGATGCATTGATGAGTTATAAAGGCCAAGAAGTGCGTTTTATTAAACCTAACGGCCACGGTGACAATGGCTATGCCTCGGTAAAAACCGAAATTGTTGAGCCCGGTAAGCCAACCATAGATATTGTGTTTAAGCTGCGCCGCGATAAATCTGGCACCTGGCGTGTGTACGACCTCGTGGCTGAGGGCATCTCTTTACTCAACGCGAAGCAAAAAGAGATCATTGCACGTATTAGCGAAGTGGGTATTGACCAGGTCAATCAAGAGCTCTCAGCGAAAAGTTAATCCCTTCCCTTTGGGGTGAGCGAGTAGCCTTTTACCCATGAGGCTCCCGATAAGGCGCTCACCCGCTTTTTATTATTAATGTAGTATTCCTTTACTACCCTTAGCGACTCAGCTTTGTTTACACTGGTCCAAGTACGTTAAACACGTGACTCTTAGCATTGAGGCGAGGTTGGTTATGCTGCCATGACGCTCAATCACTTCCTGATACAAGGTGGAAATAAATTCCGCTAAGGGCAGCTGCTCTTGGGCAGCAATGCGTTCCAAGGTATGCCAAATTTCATTTTCTAAAGCGAGGCTGGTGACTACACCTTGAATACGAATAGAGCGCTTTTTAACACTGTAGCGCTCAGGGGTAGTTGATGCATAGAGTTCACACATAGATTTCTCAGGGGTAAATAATGGCCAAAATGATTCATTCCATGATCCGCGTGAAAGACGCGCAACGTTCGATTCAATTTTACCACGATGTATTCGCATTGCAGGTGAAAAGAAGGGTCGATTTTGCTGATTTTTCACTTATCTATTTAGCTAATGAACACAGCAGCTTTGAACTAGAGCTGACCTGGAACCATCACAGTGATAGCGATTATAACCTAGGTAACGGTTATGGCCACCTCGCTTTTGCCGAGGAGCATCTTGAGTCGCTGCACGGCAAAGCCATCGCCGCAGGCTATCAACCCAAAGAAATTAAGTCCTTTTATAATGGTGATGACTTAGTCGCTAAGTTTTTCTTTATCAAAGACCCTGACGGCTATGATATTGAAGTGATCGAACGCTCAGAGGTGTACAGGTAGGAACGAGCCAAGCACAGACTTGGCTCGTTAAACTTTGGCGGCAACATAGTTGCCATCAACTGTGTGAGCAAAAGCTAAATACATTGAAAGTGGATTTCTGTTCGCGGATAATTACCGAGAATATAGGGTGGTTCAGCACCTATCTCTTTCAAAACCTTCACTTGCTTACCCGAATTCGCGCAATGTGCGCTGGCTTCCTCAAGAGCTTCTGATTTCAAGTTGCCCATTCCCGAAAAACCAGTGGCTGCTTGCCTAGAGACCATAAATGTATTTTCACCATAAGGGATTAGAGAACAAGGAGATCAAGGGGTCAGAGTTGTTGAAATTTGATTGTCGATTCAAAGAGTTAAAATTTATTGCGTGAATAAAAGTCAGTTATCACTAAGGGTATAATCTGCAAGCCTATTGTCAGCTTCTTCAACAGTCGGTATGTTCTAAGGTATATAGACTGAGAATGTTTTCTGGCGGCATATCAGGTCAGTAAGGCAAATGAAAATCTTTATACTAAGTCAATGATGGCGTAGTTACTAAGAAGATTTAGTGAGAAAATTCTGAATTTTAGGCGGCACTAAAAAGTGAACAATAACCCTGAGTCACTCATATTTTATTAGGAGTTTTAGATGAGGGTGAGTGAAATTTACTCCCTTTTACTCGTTTTTTTATTAGTGGCGACAACGAAAAGCTTTGCCAATAATAACGCAATACTGAAATTGCTAGACGAAGATGTGAAAGCGAAAATTGTACTTTTATCTGCCAAGATTACAAAGTGCAAACAGCAAGCTCAATCATCATCTTTGGTACTTGAAACTAACGTATTTAAAAAGTTAAAGGTCAACAGAGAAGATCTTTTAAAAGCACTCTACTACTTAAACATTCGAAATAAGAATCTTTGTGAAGGTGGCCTTCGAGAGTCGCTTGCGTATGCTATTGGCCAATTAGCTTATACGCGCAACGAACTAGGGCTGGCTGTTTCAGATTATTCTAAAGCAAGCGCTGAGCTTTTATATGAATCTACAAACTTCTTAAAAGTGAGGGCTCACTATGAAAGTCAAAGCAAACCTTTTCGAGATGAATTAGAAAAGCAAATAGGTACCACCGTTTTTGATTTCAATTCTCTTTTAGAGACCCTGAATACAGATGAATGGTAATTCTTGGAAGCGTAATTTCACATTGCTGATATAAACAGCAATGGAAAATTATCCTGCGTCACAAAGTGGTGAGCAAAAAGAGTTTTATTTGGATTAGTTCGATTTTCAAGGCCCCTAAATCTGTGTCGGCAATTCTATAGCCCTTTGTAATGGTCGCCATAGGTATCTATAACTAGTATGGGTCGAAGTAGGCAGCCAGTATCAACACGATGCCAAAACCGAACGTGGAAAAAAGATAGATACATGCCAGCACTTTATCTACAGTTCTAGCATATTTGGGAACGAGTCGACCATCAAACATAAATGTTGGGCCACGCCAGCGCTTAAAGAAAATGGCCATGGCATAGCACGGAGCACTAGCACCCACGCCTTTATCCCAGCTCGGTGGCGGCACTCCTTCAGACTCCATGCCTTTGCTAATATGAGCGGCAGAGACCCGGTGGAATAGAGCCGTCATTAATAAAAACAGCGGCATAAAAACTATAAAGAGTACGTTTATTAAGCCTTCCATATTTACTATCACCTCACACTCCTTGTGTTGTTAGTGGTGGGCTTTATTTCAGCTTAGTCACTGATGCTACAGACTCTTTTTCGGTGGCAGGACTACATTGGCGAAGATAAGTCCGGCGACCAGCGACATAAAAATCAAAAAGGTTTGTTGGCCGATGTGATCGGCATAGACGAAATCCTGTCCTTCAATTAGGGAGTTCAAGCCAATATAGGTTTTTGATCCCGGCACCAGTACGATTAGCCCTTGCATAGCCACTATGGAAGCGGGGGCGTTGGCAATGCGATTAAACAGATTACTAAAAATGCCTACGGCTAGGGCGCCGACAAAGGTGCCAAGGGTGTAATCTAGGTAGGCGGCGGAGCCAATGCTGGCACCATAGGCAATAAACCCCGAGGCGATAGACCACAGTGCGTGTTTGGTTTTGGTGCGAAAAATAACTACCAAAGATAAGCATAACAGTAAAATTGCGAGCCAGGCGGTCCATTTCGGCAGCGGTTGCGGGGCCACAAAGTCAGCCTGACCAAACAGCGCAAAGCCCAGGCCAATGCCGATAAAAGCACCAAAATACAGCTTAAACAGCAACATGAAAGAGTCCATAACCCGTGCCGTGCCCGATACCAGATGCCGTGCCGCCAGCTCGGCGAGCCCGAGCGCCAGGGCGAGACCGGGAATAAACACAATAATGCTGGAGAGCACCACCAAGCGGATATTGATGTAAGGGTCGAGATAGACACTGACGGCGCAGGCGATAAGCGCCGAGACTACCGCCACTAAGGGCTCTAGCATGTGTGCCACGCGCTTTGAGCGCCCGGACCATAACACAAACAGATACACCACCAAGGTCAGCAATGCTGACCACAGCACATCGTTCCAGCTTGTGCCCATCAGCATAGCAAAGGCACCGCCGGTCATGGCAAAGGCACCTGCGGTGGTGAGTTTATTATAAGGCGCGGGCATCACGGCTATGTCATCAAGGCGCTGATCGGCCTCACTAATGCTGAGCTCGCCATTAAGCAGCAAGTTTACCACTTCATCGGTATTGGCGAGGGAGCCAAGGTCGTGATCGCCGGGGTCGACGCGAGCAACATGAGTGTATTCATTCTCATGGCCTTCTGTCCAAATCACAAAGGTCACCGAGGTGGGCGACATTACAAACGAGGATTTGAGTTCCAAGTAGGTCGCCACCTCCATCAAATGCGCTTCTAGGCGGTAGGCTGGGGTGCCATACTTATGCAGCATTTTACCGAGCTTAACGATAAATTTACGCTTTTCTTTAAATTGGGCGTCTTCCACGCAGTGACCTCAAATCTTTAAAATAAAACAGCACCTTGCATTGCAGGCGCTCGCGCATTTTATTGATCTAAGGTTAACTGTCTACTGATTTCTATCAAGGTTTAAATGAATTTTTCGCTTCAATCCACTGCGCCATATATTGGGTGCTGCGCATGGTGTGGTGTTTGAGCATTTGCCCGGTGAAGTTATTGCGGCGATGGCCAGCTAAATCGGCGCGTATCCCTTCAAGAGCCGTGATCAGTTGCTTACCGAGTGCTTCGCCGTTATAAAAGCGTTGCAGCAACTCATCGCCATGACGTTGTGCAGCAGTAAATTCGCTGGGTTGTTGATAAAGCTTAACTGCGGCATCGGCAAACAGCTGCGCGTCATTGCAAATGGCGCCATTCCAAGGCAAATCCCCATGCATGCCCTCTGCGCCAATGGCGGTGGTAACCGAAGGCGTACGGGTGATCATGGCTTCGAGTAATTTACCTTTGATGCCTGCACCAAAGCGCAGCGGCGCAAGGCATACCCGTGCCGAGCTCATGGCCTGATGCGCATCTTCGGCCCAGCCCTTGATGATAAAGCCGGTTTTCGGGTTATGTAATGCAGTGGCCTTAGGCGGTGGGTATGAGCCGTAGATATGTAACTCAGCCTTAGGTAACTGTTTGCGAATAAGAGGCCAAATTTGTTGTAAATACAGCACCGCATCCCAATTTGGCGCGTGGCGAAAATTACCAATGGTCATAAAGTGTTGGCGCTGCTCAAAACTCGGCCAATGCGAATGCAGCGCGGCGGGATCAACCATAAACGGCAAATGATGCACTAAGGCGTTATCAACCTTGAACACCTGCTCTAACAGCTGCATTTCGTAGCTGGAGATAATCAAGCTCAAATCGCAGCGTAAAATGGCGGCGATTTCTCTTTTGGCTAGATCACCGTGTAGGTCGTTATGACTAAACTCACGGCCCGCTTTGTGCGCTTCATGGCGAGCGCCGCGCAGGCATTGCAAGTCCTCGGTATCGAGCAGTTTCAGTGCCTCGGGAGCAAACTTATCCACGCGCCAGCCAAATTGCTCTTCCATCATAAACCGGTCGAACATAACAATATCCGGCTGCAACTCGCTGATATAGGCATCAAAGCTACTGCAATTAAGGGCGATATCGCGACAGGTGATACCATATTCGGTCAAATCTTGCATGTGTTCGGAGCGCTGTGCAGGAGAGGCAAACTCGACCTGCCACTCTTGACTGCGAAACAACTTTAATAACGACATCATGTGGCTGCCCGCCGCCGATGAATTTGGCTCTGGCCACACGTAGCCAATCACTAACACTTGGGTCATAGGCTTGACTCCCGTACTTGTAATTCAACATCTATCAAGGTGCGTACTGGGGCTTTATTACCCGCCATGATTTCTTTTAACACCGCCGTGGTGCGCCGGCCGATTTCTGCAGCGTCAATGCGCACTGAGCTCAGCGCTGGGGTCATCAACGCCGAATCATCCAAATCATCAAAGCCCACCACTTTAATGTCTTTCCCTGGGATCAAGCCAACCTCGCGCATGGCCTCAATAAAGCCGTAGGCGATGACATCGGAAAAGCACACCACTGCTTGCACCGAGGGTGCTTGGCGGCGCAGTTTCTGAAAGGCTTGATGCCCGCCTTGGCGTGTCGTCGCAGAGTTAATGATGTGGCTGTGTACAGCACTTGGGTGCTCACTGAGCGCTTGTTCAAACCCCGCGAGACGCTCATGATAATCAGAAATATCACTATTGCCGCCGATAAATGCTAGCTCCTGCACCGCTTGGCTGAGGAGGTGTTCGGCGGCTAAAAATGTGCCTTTGCGATTGTCAGGCAAAATACATGGCGCGCTGCTTAAGCTAATTTCGCGCATGATATTAATAACTGGGAAGCCGCTTTGGATCAGCTCATTCTGCCATTGCTTATCCGTTGCCGGCGCAGGGCACATAACAAATGCGGCGACATTGTACTCTTTTAGGGTGTTGACCACTTGTTGCTGGCGAGCAAAACTCTCGCCGGTGTTAACCAACATGGGAACGAGCCCTAAATCATAAATATATTGCTCCAAGCCCACCGCTAACTGCGCCGAATACGGATTGGTTAAATCATTAATTACCAAAGCCACTAAACGAGAACGCCTTGAGCGCAACGACGCCGCATCGCGGTTGTATACGTAGCCCAACTCGGCAATGGCGCGCTCGACTTTTGCCTTACTTTTATCACTGACCTTGTCGCTGTGGGTGAGCACTAAGGAGACCGTTGATTTTGATACGCCTGCGTGCTCGGCGACATCAAATATGGTGATTTTATCGTTGGGATGCTTTTTTATCATGGCGTAATACAGCTGCAATATGACGGGCCATACTAGCTTAAATTGACCTAAATAGCAGCCTTGTGATGATGACTTTGTTACGCTGGGCATAGACCTATGACAGACGCGCAAGGAGACATTTATGCCCCAGGTTTTAATCACCGGTGCCAATCGCGGCATCGGCTTAGCCCTAGTACAAGAGTATTGTCAGCAGCAGTGGCAAATAATCGCAACCTGCCGCCATCCAGAACAGGCGCAGGCCTTACAAAAGCTGGCGCAAGCGCACAGTAACATCAGCATTGAGGCGTTAGATATCGGCGATAATGAGCAAATCGTGGCGCTCGCAGAGCACTACCATGACCTTGCGATTGATGTGCTGATCAGTAACGCCGGCATCTATGGCCCTAAAGGCTACAGCCTAGCTAATCTCGACTTTGCTGCTTGGCAACAGGTCATGGACATTAATGTGTTAGCACCGGCTAAACTTGCGCAAGCCTTTTTCCCGCATTTAGCGCGCGCCGACAGCGGTGTGTTTGCTGCGTTGTCATCAAAAGTGGGGAGTCACACCGAGAATACTAAAGGCGGTGGCTATATTTACCGCAGCTCTAAAGCCGCGTTGAACTCAGTGGTGAAAAGCCTGAGTAACGACTGGCGTGAACACGGCATTAAAACAGTGTCCTTACATCCGGGTTGGGTGCGTACACAAATGGGCGGACCCCATGCGCTTATTGATGCCAGTGAGTCGGCCCGTGGCCTAAAACAGGTGATCGACTCGTTGCAGATATCGCAAAGCGGCGGTTTTTATAACTATCGTGCAGAGCAATTACCTTGGTAACCGGGCATTGGACCCAAAAAGTTGCTCAGTAACACTTAGGCATTAGAATACCTTTAAGACATTAACAGGAATCCATAACAATAAAGGAAAAATAATGAAAAAACGCTTTATTGCCAGTGTGTTGGGCTTAGCTTGTACGCTAAGCCTGAACACTCATGCGGCCCCTTCACAGGCAGCGGCACAATCGGGCTATCAAATGCCCTCGCCAGAGCTGGCGCAAGTAGTAGAAGCGAAGCTTGCACCCCGGTCGATGTTATCTCCTGATGGCCAATATGTGGCCTTACTTGAGCGTCGTCGAGTTGAAAGCTTGCAAGCATTGGCTAAACCGGAGCTCAAGCTCGCTGGTATTAAACTAAATCCAAAGAACTTCTCTCGCTCTCGCGTACGTAATAAATACACGGCGTTAAGCTTTAAGGCAGTGGATGGCAGCAAGAGCATTGAAGTCGACGGTTTAGGTGAGGGGATTATGCGCTCACCGCAATGGTCCAGTGATAGTCGCTACCTTAGTTTTGTGTGGGAAACTCCAGATAGCGCCACATTGTGGTTTTATGATATTGAAAACCAGGCACTGCAGCAGCTTTCAGATTTAGCCCTGAACTCAGTGGTGGCAGCTAAGCCCTATCAGTGGCTACCCGATGCCAGCGGGGTGATTATCAACCATGCTATCAATGCCGATAAACAAGCCCCTGAAGATGATGCCAGTACCGTGGTGCCGGTGATCCAGCAAACCACAGGGGAAAAAGCACCGGCCCGTACCTATCAAAACTTGCTCACCAGTCCTCATGACGAAGCGTTATTCAAGTTTTACGGGCAAGGGCAACTGTATCGCGTTAGCCTCGATGGCAAGGCGACAAAAGTAGGTAAACCCGCGTTATTTCGTCGCTTTAGTGTTTCACCCGATAGCACCAATCTCCTGATTGGCGCATTGAATGAGCCGTTTTCTTATCAGGTGCCGTATTATCGCTTCGCCGCCACTTGGTCTATCTGGGGCATGAGTGGCTATGAGCGTAAACAGCTGGCGCAACAGCCACTGGCGGATAATATTCCTCAGGGCTTTGACAGTGTGCGCACCGGCCCTCGTGACTTTGAATGGCGTGCTGATAAAGGGGCGACGGTGATCTGGGCTGAGGCTCAAGATGGCGGCGATATGAAAACCGATGTGCCGCACCATGATTACGTTTATAGCTTGAGTGCACCCTTTAAGCGTAAACCTAAGCTGTTTACTAAAGTAGAGCGTCGTTTCGCTGGTATTACTTGGGGTAACGATACGGTGGCAACTCTCAGTGAATGGCGCTTTAGCGATCGCATGTTACGTACTTGGGTTATTCAACCTGACGATGCATCCAGCTCCCCGGTGCTCTTCTCAGAGCGCAGCTATAACGACGCCTACAAAGACCCCGGTAATCCGATTTACACCACCAACGACCTCGGCGCTCGAGTAATGAAAGTCATCGGCGACCGCTATGTGTTTTTACGCGGTAATGGCGCTTCAGAAAAGGGCAATATTCCGTTTTTAGACCGCTATGATGTAAAAACCAACAGCACCCAGCGGTTGTGGCAAAGTGAAGCGCCTTATTACGAGCGCGTGGTGGGGATGCTTGATGATGAAGGACGCCGTTTTATCACTGTGCGTGAGTCAAAAACCGAGCAGCCTAATTTATTTATTCGTGATTTAGACAATAATGCGTTAACTCAGCTGACCGAGTTCCCGCACCCGTACCCGGCATTTAAAGGGGTGCAAAAAGAGCAACTGCGTTATCAGCGCGATGACGGTGTTGAGCTCTCGGGTACTCTGTATCTACCTCCAGGTTATGACCCTTCACAGGGCAGCATTCCGGTACTGATGTGGGCCTATCCACTCGAGTATAAAGATAAAGACGTGGCCTCTCAGGTGCGGGAGTCGCCCTATGAATTTACCTATATCGGCTATTGGGGCCCAATGCCATATCTCGCTAAAGGTATTGCCGTGTTTGATGACCCGAAAATGCCCATTGTCGGCGTGGATGGCAAAGAGCCTAACGACACTTTCCGTAAACAGTTAGTAGCCAGCGCCCAAGCAGCAGTGGATGTACTGGTAGAAAAAGGGGTCGCCGATAAAGACAACATCGCTATCGCCGGGCACTCTTATGGCGCCTTTATGGTGGCTAACTTGCTTGCCCATAGCGACTTGTTCAAAACAGGAATTGCCCGCAGTGGCGCTTATAATCGCACCTTAACGCCATTCGGCTTCCAAGGTGAAGAGCGCAATTTCTGGGAAGGGCAAGACGTGTACGCCAACATGTCGCCATTTTTCCATGTCGACAAGATTAACGAACCGATGTTGATGATCCACGGCAAGGAAGATCCCAACAGCGGTACCTTCCCAATGCAAAGTGAACGCATGTATGCGGCGATGAAGGGCCTAGGTAAGGATGCACGTTTGGTAATGCTGCCTTACGAGGCCCACGGCTACCGTGCCCGTAAGAGTCTGCTTCATGTTTTATGGGAGCAAGAGCAGTGGCTTGATAAGTATCTGCTCAATACCCCTAGCGAATAACTGAAACCATGCTAAAAGCCCGAGTTTATCTCGGGTTTTTTTTATGCCTGTAAGCGTCAGTAAGACAGGGTGTTAGTCGCTGGATATTTGCTTCGCTGGTCAGGGGCGCTGGTTGTGGTTGAGAAGCACACTATAAGTATGGTATGTATATTGTATACAATAATAAAAAGACATCATTATGACCACTTCGCTGCAAGCTCAACAACCCGCAACTAAGCACTGGCGCTTCGGTGCTCGATTCTACATTGCTAACTTAATGGAGGTATTTGAACGCCTCGCTTGGTATGGCTTTTTCGCTGTTTCATCGGTGTATATGACTACACCACAAAGTCATGGAGGGGTCGGTTTTAGCGATAGTCAACGCGGTGCTATTCAAGGCATTATTCCCTTCTTTTTGTATTTATTGCCGGTGTTAACAGGGGCCTTGGGCGATCGAGTGGGCTATCGCAAGATGTTTATTGTGTCATTTATGCTGATGGCGCCAGGGTATTACCTGTTAGGGGAGGCGCGTAGCTTTTGGCCGTTTTTTGCTGCGCTGTCGTTGGTGGCATTGGGGGCGGCCTGTTTTAAGCCTGTGGTGGTTGGCACCATTTCCCACAGCACCAATGATCATAACCGGGGCGTGGGCTTTGGCGTTTTTTATACCATGGTTAATATTGGCGGTTTTATAGGCCCTATGGTTGCTGGAGCCATGCGAGCGATTAGCTGGGATGCGGTTTTTCTTATGTCGGCAGCATGGATAGTACTGAACTTTATTCCAGTGTTGTTGTTTTACCGTGATCCGCCTGCTTTGCGTCAACAACACGCCTCACTAAGGATGATATTGAAGCAGGCGCAGCAGGTCCTGGGCAATGCCCGGTTTGCTCTGCTCATTGCCCTGAGTGTAATCGTGCTGATGAGCGCCGGTGTACAATGGCTCAGCTATGGCAGTGCATTTCTCTTGATTGCTCTGTGGGTTGGGGCCAATTTGCTCTGGGATAGGCTACCCGTTGCAACAATGAGCGCCAAGACTTGGTGGCGACAACCTATCCGTATTAGTAACCCGCGTTTTGCCTTGTACTTGTTGATTCTGACGGGATTTTGGACCGTCTATAACCAGCTTTTTTATACCTTGCCTTTGTATATTCGCGACTACGTTGATACCGGCGATGTGCTGGCGCTACTAGCAGTATTTGGTGACTCGGCGGTGAACTTTTTTGCCCATGTCGACCAAGATGCCTTAGCACAAGCCGTTAATGCATTGTTTTTGCAGCTGCAACAAGGCCCAAGCAACATCGATTTAGAGGCGTTACGGTTGCAGTGGGTGCATTACAAAGTCAATGTTCCCAACGCAGAGCTGGCGGTGCTGGTGGAGCGTTTGTCACTGTTGGCTCAGCAACAAGCGCAGCTGAGTAAGGTGCAACTTACGGCCATGGTCGATGCGCTTTCGGCGTATCGGCAAGTCAATCCAGAGTACCTTATTAATTTAGATTTTGCCGCCATCGTGTTGCTGCAAATCGCGGTAAGCGCACTGTGTCAGCGCTTTAAAACATTTTATGTATTAAGCGCAGGATTAGTGGTGATGGCCACCGCGTTTTGCTACCTCATAACGATGGATATGCATGCCAGTGGTTGGGCTGTGGTTTGCGTTATTTTGCTTATCGCCTTGGCAGAGATGCTCACTTCACCAAAAAGCCAAGAATACGTAGCCAGCATTGCACCAAAGCAGCAAGCGGCGCTCTACATGGGTTACTACTTTGTTTCCATGGCTCTGGGCTTTTTGTTTGCCGGGTTTTTATCTGGGTGGAGTTACTCGCAGCTTACCTTAGCGCTCGGGCGTCCAGAACTCATGTGGGGGCTGTTTGCCGGGATAGCTGCGCTCACGGCAGTCGCACTTATTTGCTTTCATAACACGGTGAAAAAGTAGCGACTTTAATAATTTTAATCCCACTAGTGGTAGCGTATCATCGGAACTTCATAATTGAATCACCCGCTAATTTGGGGTGTGTGAAGTAGGTTAAATGATGGTAACAGCAGCACAAATACAAAGGTTTTTTGACAATGAGTTTCCCGGCTCAAATATTGTTGTTGAGCGTGTAGGTCCTAAACAGGCGCAACTACGTAGGGCGGTAAATAAAGCAGATTTGCGCCCCGGTGGCAGTGTTTCCGGCCCTTTTATGATGGCACTAGTAGACGCAGCCCTTTATGCCGCGATCTTTGCGGAGCTTGGTATTGTCGCTCACGCAGTGACCACGAACCTCAACATTAACTTTTTGTCCAAACCTGAAGCTGAGAAGGATGTTATTGCGACGTGCCAACTTATCAAGGTGGGTAGTAAACTTATTGTGGGAGAAGTTACTTTACGCTCGGATACACACACTGAACCTGTTGCTCATGCGGTGGGGACTTATTCAATTCCTCCGATGCGCTAGTATACACCTCGGCAAAAAGACATATATGTTGGGGCAATGGTTGGAGCAGTGATCTGAGTCATTGTTTATCTATGAAAAGAGTGTTAATAATTGCTCAGGTTTCATTGGCAAATAATATAATAATGACAAGTTTGTCCCATGGTACATCGCAAGTTAGCGCCCAGGATAGGGTAATAGAGGCGCGCTTTATTGGCAGCTTTAACGCGCTCGGCGTACAAGAATATGCACGTAAAGTAAAAGCGCTTGTTGCGGGTTTTGACGGTGCGAAGTTCTCAATGTTAATTGATAACACGGGGTTCGAAGGAGGCACACCAGAAGCTTATCAAACCCTCGATAATTACAATGACTGGTTGAACTCGCAAGCACTGATAGCCAAAGCCTTTGTCATTCAAAGCACCATGAATAGGCATATTTTGATGCAGCGCACGCCCGCATTAGCGACCCAAAAAGTGGCCTTTTTTACCGATATGAATGAGGCGAGAGCTTGGCTGAAACAGCAAGACGATAACGTTTAGCTTGGCAGGTTATTCGACTCCGACCACTGCCTGAGCTCTTCAAGTATACTCAAGGCTGACTTGCCAAACTCGCTAAGCTCATAAGTTACTGCCACAGGACGCGTGCTGATCACTTTGCGTATAACCATGTTGTTGGCTTCTAACTCTTTAAGGCGCTGATCAATCATCTTTTTACTGGCTCCGCCTAGCATGCGTACTAAGTCATTAAAACGCACTGGCTCATCTTTTAAGTGATAGATCACTGAACCCGTCCATTTTCCGCCGATAAGGCGCATCCCTTTTTCAATAGCGCAAGGCTCGGTGCACGCGTTCAACACTTTTTTTCTGCCCTTACTATCTGTTTTTACGGAACTTTGCATGATAGACCCTCGTCTTCTTATTAGGTTACTAAAAGTATACTAATTGTTTTTAGTTTCTAGGTCACTATTATAAACCTCGTGGTTTTAAAGTTAAACATTCACCTAGGAGCCTTGCATATGAGTAACGTACTGATCATTAATGCACACCATCACTACCCGTTTTCGCCGGGAAATCTCAACCAAAGCTTTGTTGATAAAGCACAAACACTATTAGCAAACAAAGGTTACAACATCCAAATAAGCAAACCCTCAGAAGGGTTTGATGTGGAAGCTGCGCTAGCACAGCACCAATGGGCCGATATCGTGTTAGTGCAAATGCCCTTGAATTGGATGGGGGTCCCCTGGTCATTCAAAAAGTATATGGATGAAGTGTATACCGCTGGTATGGGCGGAGCACTGTGTCATGGCGATGGACGCAGCGCCGATGCGCCGCAAAAAAACTACGGCCGTGGCGGTACCTTAGGCGGTACTCGTTATATGTTGTCGGTGACGGCCAATGCGCCGCAACAAGCCTTTAATGACCCTGAAGAGTTTTTTGACGGTCATAGCATAGACGATTTATTAATGCCCATGCATATGAACTTTAAGTTCTTTGATATGACGCCAATGCCGACATTTAGCGCTTTTGACGTGATGAAAAATGCTCAGCCTGAGGCCGATTTTGCGCGCTTTCAAGATCACCTAGAAGCACATTTTTAAGGAGCTCGCCATGAACGAATATACGCAAAAGTTACACGCTGGCAGCGAGTTTCCAGTTATTAAAGTGCCGACGTTGGCGGGCGCTGAAGTGCAATTAGGTCATACCCGATCACCTTATGACTGGCAGTTGGTGGTGGTTTATCGGGGTCGACATTGTCCCATGTGTAGCAAATATCTTACCCAGTTATCGGCCGTGACTGAGCAACTACATAGTCTGGGGGTTGATGTTATTGCGGTCTCTGCTGATAGCAAAGAACAACTTGAAAGACACCTTGAGGAGTTGACTGTGACTTTCCCCATTGCCTATAACTTAAGCCTTGCTCAGATGCGGGCTTTGGGGTTGTATGTCTCGGATCCTCGCTCGCCAGAGGAAACAGATCACCCCTTTGCCGAGCCCGGACTCTTTGTGGTCAACGCTCAGCAGCGCTTGCACGTGGTGGATATTTCTAACAACCCCTTTGTACGCCCCGAGCTCAATACCTTGGTTAGTGGCCTCAAATGGATACGTGATGTTAACAATAACTACCCCATTCGGGGTATGCGTAAAGAGGTGGGCTAAATGAATACTCAGTTAGTTATTGCCATGATGACACTGCTGGCAAGCCTGCAAGGAGTAGCTAAGGCGGCGATACCAGCGCATAACGCTGCGCCAGCGCAGTATCAAGTGCTGTTTGAGAATGACCAAGTATTGACCTTGAAAATGACGCTGGCCGCCAATGAACGAGATAAGTGGCACAGCCATCACAGTGAAACGGTTTATTTTCAGCGTGGCGGAACTCTTGCTATTGAAACCGAGCAGGGGGTGCAAGAGGTCACTGTAGCCGATGGTGAGGTCATGTGGCATCCGTCTTGGCGCCATCGCGTCACAAACCTCAGTGCCCACCCCGTAGTGGCGATTATTGTCGAACAAAAGCCACAATGACTTAGGGGGTTATGGTTGCAGCTGATATCAATTTGACATCGGCTGCGACCTCTTGGTTATAGCCCAAATGGGTTATCAATGCTGTGTGCTGGCTCAGTAAACCACTTTGGCCCCTCAGCCGTGGTGTAAAAGTGATCTTCTAAGCGGATACCAAATTCGCCGGGAACCACCAGCATTGGCTCATTAGAAAAACACATATATTCTGCCAGCACCTGAGGGTTATCTTTGACTAAATAAGGCCATTCGTGGATATCTAAACCAATGCCGTGCCCTGTGCGGTGGGGGCAACCAGGTAATTGGTAGTCTGGCCCCAGGCTTTGGGCGCTGAGATAATCGCGCGCGGCTTTATCTACATCGCCACAGGTGTTGCCTACTTGGGCGGCAGCAAACGCTTTTAACTGGGCGTTTTTCTCATACTGCCAAAACTTTTGTTGTCGAGCGCTTGCTTCACCAAACACATAGGTGCGAGTGATATCGCTGAGATAACCGTGTAATTGGCAACCGGTATCAATTAGCACCATATCCCCTTGTTTCAGTGTTTGTGGGTCTTTCACTCCGTGGGGGAAGCTGGTGGCTTGGCCAAAGAGCACAATGCAAAAGTAGTTGCCGCTGGCACCGACTTTTTTATGCGCTGCATTAATAAATGCCTCGACCTCAGTTGTGGTGATCCCCTCATGTAACATCGACGCCGTGGCTTTGTGCACTTCTAAGGTCATGTCCATTGCCCGCTGAATAAGGGCAAGCTCGTGAGTGGATTTGTGCATGCGACAATGGGCTGTGACTTCGCCAGCATTGACCAGCGTTAATTGTGGCGCCGCTTTAGTAATACCATCGGCGATGAAAAATTGCGCGCTTTCGTCAATGCCCAGCACCGCATCGTCGCCACAACTCATGCCTTTTAGCACCTCGGCAATCAATGCATAAGGGTTTTGCTCTTCTTGCCAACCATGAATATCGGCATCAATCACCTGGTAATCTCGCAACGAGCCTATTTCAAAAAAAGGCGCCACGAAGGCCAGCTCGCCTTGGGCAGGCAGTAACGCGCCCACCAAGCGCTCACTGGCATACCACTTTAGTCCCGTGAAATAGGTCATGTTAGTACCAGCATTTAAATAAAGGGCATCAATGCCATTTTCCTGCATAAAAGCCTGGGCTTTGGCGATGCGTTGGCGATATTCGTGCTCTTCAATGGCGCTGATATCGCCGGTCATATCGCTCAGTTGTGCTAAGGCTTGTTGTTGGTTTTGATAGCCAATGCCTTTCATAACGCTTTGCTCCTGTTACCTTGAAACCGCGCGATGCTCAAGGCATCGATATTCATCGCGGTGGGTTGTTGATTTATGAGTGCAGCAATCAACTCACTGGTGATGGCTGCTTGGGTTAACCCCAAATGTTGATGGCCCAGTGCCAGCAATAGACTTGGATGCCTGGGAGCTGCGCCAATGACCGGTAATGAATCTGGCAAAGAGGGCCGCGCCCCTTGCCAACAGGCCTGCTCGTCAAACTCAGTGCCTAGTTGCGGCAGCAACTCCCGCGCATGAGCCAATAGAGCGTGAGCGCGCGCCATATTTGCAGGCGCTTGCAAACCGGCAAATTCAACCGTGCCGGCCAGTCGCAGGCCTGCACTCATGGGCGTCATAATAAACTGTCGCTCAAAGCTGGCCACCGGGCGTTTGAGCTCGAGGTGTTCGGATAACTGATAATGATAGCCGCGCTCCGCCTCTAGCGGCAGGGCATAGCCTAATTGCTGACACAGTACTTTACTCCATGCGCCGGTACAAACAACCGCTTTGCGATAAAGCTCGCGGCTGTGTGCGCTACTCACCCGACAATGTGAATGCGCACAGGTCAAGGAAGTGACTTTCTCGGCGCGGTAGTGCCCGCCTAAAGCACAAAACTGGCTGAATAAGTATTGGCTTAATGCGCCAGGGTCGGTGCTGTGGCCCACGGCTTTAAAATAAAGCGCGCCGTCGATATGGGCAGTTAAAGCGGGCTCTAGCTCATTGACCTGAGCACGCTTGAGTATCGATACGTCCACGCCTTGGTGCGAGTACTTCGCAGCCACGGCTTTTATTTTATTTGTTGTCGTGCTCTCGAAGGTTAACAGCGAACCCTGGTGTTGTACGTACTGGTGGTAATCATTTGCGAGTAAGCGCTGCCAGGCGCCAAGGGCATGGCTGTTTAAGGTGCTCAAGACTTCAGTGTGGCGACGATAACGATGCGGCATCATATTGGCCCCAAAGCGAGCAAGCCATGGTAGTAGCTGGGGTAGGTATGTGGGCGCAATACGCAGGGCAGAGCGCTGGCTGATCAGCATTTTCGGCAGCTTAGGGAGTAATGAAGAGCAGGCCATGGGGAACACTTGTTCGGTGGCAAAGTGGCCGGCATTGCCAAAAGAGCATTGGCTGCCCGGCGGCTCAGGGTCATACAAGGTGACTTGATAGCCTTGGCGCTGCAATTGATACGCACAGCTCAAGCCAATAACGCCGGCACCGAGCACCGCAACGTGGTTGTTAGCAGCATGATGTTGAGCCTGACTTTGCATTCCTCGTTTTCACCTCTTAGATATTTCTTTTTATAAAATTAAACTGCTTATAACTCATACTATTACGTTTATGAGTGGGCTTATTTAGCTGGCTTACACAGGGTTTGTTAATTTTGTATGTTGAATATTGTATACAATATATCTATGATGGCAAGCATAACGACAACAGAGGAACTAATATGAACGTTAATTGGCAGGGTGTTTATCCGGCAGTCACCACGCAATTCCATGATGACGACAGCATCAACTTTAAAGCCACCGCAGCGATGATTGATAACCTTATTAATGAGGGGGTGCATGGCATTATTGTGCTTGGCACCGTCGGTGAAAACTGCTCGCTGCGCAGTGAAGAAAAGCGCCAAGTGTTGGCGATGGCAAAAGAGGTGGTTGGTACACGTGTGCCGCTATTAACCGGGGTGGCTGAAACAACCACACAATTTGCTATTGAATTTGTCGCCGATGCACAAGCTGCAGGAGTGGATGGGTTAATGGTATTGCCGGGCATGGTGTACCGTAGCACTGAGCGCGAGGCCATTGATCACTATCAGCGTATTGCTAGGTCGACCCAGTTACCTATTATGATTTACAACAACCCGGTGACCTATGGCGTCGATGTGTCTATTGCCGGCATGCACACCTTAGCGCTTGAGCCAAACATCGTCTCGGTGAAAGAGGCGACCGAAGATACACGCCGTATCACCGAGTTGCTTAGTGCGTTTGGTGAGCGTTTTGTGGTGTTTGGTGGTGTTGATGACATTGCTCTTGAGTCCTTGATGCTCGGCGCCACGGGTTGGATATCGGGGCTTACCAATGTCTTTCCCCGTGAGTCTGTGGCCATTTACCAATTGGCTCAGCAGGGGCGTTATGAGGAGGCGCGGGAGCTTTGGCAGTGGTTCTTGCCACTGCTGCGTTTAGACACCATCCCCACCTTAGTGCAATGCATTAAATACGCTGAACAACTGGCTGGACGAGGCAGTGAGCGCACGCGCGCACCGCGCTTGCCGCTAACCATAGAACAAAAAGCTGAAGTGGAGCGCCTCTATAACACGGCCATTGCCAATCGTATCGACTTAAGCAAGTACAACCTGGACTAGTCTATGAACCGGGGGACCTTTTTCTGTATTGACGGCCATACCTGTGGTAACCCGGTGCGCTTGGTAACAAGCGCCCACCCACCGCTGCGCGGCCAGAGTATGAGTGCGAAACGACAACACTTTTTGCAGCATTACGACTGGATCCGTCAAGCGCTGATGTTCGAGCCGCGCGGGCATGACATGATGTCTGGGGCTTTTTTGTATCCGCCGACCACAGCAGATGGCGATGCCGCGATTTTATTTATTGAAACTTCGGGCTGTTTGCCTATGTGCGGCCACGGCACCATAGGCGCCCTGACATTTGCATTGGAAAATGGTCTGCTGACACCACAAGACCCACATCGGGTGCGCTTAGATACGCCGGCCGGGCGCGTAGATGCTCATGTGCGTCGTAGTGGCGACAAGGTCGAAGCAATCAAGCTTTATAACGTGCCTGCCTTTTTGGCCTTTGAGCAACTTACTATTGAGGTGCCTGAGCTGGGGGCGCTAAGCGTGGATATTAGCTTTGGCGGCAACTTTTACATCATTGTTGAGCCGCAAGCTAATTTTGCTGGCATAGAGCATTGCAATGCTTCGTTCTTGCTGCGCTACAGCCCGTTGATCCGCGATATTGTCAACGCCCAAGTCGATTGCATCCACCCGCAAGACCCCACCATGCGCGGGGCCTCTCACGTGCTGTGGACCGGACAGCCCAAACAGGCCAGCTCCGATGCCGCCAATGCAGTGTTTTATGGTGACAAGGCCATCGATCGTTCGCCCTGTGGCACCGGGACCAGCGCGCGCATGGCACAGTTATATGCGCAGGGGCGCTTGCCTATCGGGCAAGCCTTTGTTCATGAAAGCTACATCGGCAGCCAGTTTATTGGCTGCATCGAGGCGGTGACCGAAATCGCAGGGCGCACCGCCATTGTTCCTAGTATCGAGGGCTGGGCCCGCGTCACCGGTCACAACTGCATAGTGGTTGATGACGACGACCCCTACGCCTTCGGCTTTCAAGTGTTATAAGGAGACCAAGATGGAGAACTACACAGCAAGCCTGAATGGCCTTAGCTTTATCGCTGGCCAGTGGCAAAGTGAGCAACAGCAGGTATTTCATGCCTTTTGCCCGGCGCGCAATGAGGACATGGCTACACCCTTTTACAATGCCTCTTTGCAGGATGTAGAGAGTACCTGCGCGAGCGCTGAGCGCGCTTTTATCGCCTATCGTGGCACCTCGTATCAGCAGCGCAGTGAGTTTTTGCATGCTATTGCCGATGAAATTGAAGTGCTCGGCGATGAGTTACTCAATACCACTCATCTAGAAACCAATTTGCCCTTGGCTCGGTTACAAGGTGAGCGTGGGCGGACGATGAATCAACTACGCGCATTTGCTGATGCCTTAGCTGACAATTTGGCGCCTTTGCACTTGCACTATCACGATGCTGGCGAGCCAAATCGTACCCCGTTGCCTAAGCCTGACACCACCTTGCGTTTTTTACCCCTAGGGCCTGTGGCGGTTTTTGGCGCCTCTAACTTTCCTTATGCATTTTCAACTCTCGGGGGAGACACCGCAGCGGCGTTAGCCGCCGGCTGCCCGGTGATAGTCAAAAGTCACCCAGCACACCCGGGAACCAGCGAGTTGATGACCCGAGCCATTGCCAAAGCAATAAGCCGCTGTCAGATGCCTGAGGGAACCTTTGCCATGTTACAGGGTACCGACCATAGTATTGCTCACCAACTCGTCAGTGCTAAGCAAATTAAGGCGGTGGGTTTCACTGGCTCTTTAACCGTGGCCAAGGCGTTAATGAGTACCATACATAGCCGTGAAGAGGTGATCCCTTTCTATGGTGAGCTTGGCGCTATCAATCCACAGATTATTTTACCCCAGGCGCTGGCAAGTGCGCGTACTTTAGGGCAACAGCTGTGTGCTTCATTGCTGATGGGTCATGGCCAGTTCTGTACCAGCCCAGGGCTATGGTTAGTGCCCACACACGGCAGCGATGAGCTTATCGCGGCAGTGCGCGAGCATATAGGTGATGCGCCATCGGATACCCTGCTTAGCCCGAGTATTATTGACGCCTATGAGCGTGATACCAAAGCGTTAGCCCAATGCAACGGTGTACAATTGTTGGCACAAGGTCATAAAAGTGCGCCATTCCACGCGCAAGCGCAGGTGTTTACTTGCAGCGCTGAGGGTTTTATCAATACGCCGATGCTGCATCAAGAGGTGTTCGGCCCGGCAGCCCTTATTGTTCGTTACGATGATGAGCAGCAGCTTATGCACCTTATTGATGCCTTAGAAGGGCAGCTAACCGCTTCAATTTTTGGTGAACAAGCCCAGTATCAGCCGCTTATTGAACGGTTAAGCTATAAAATAGGT
Organism: Pseudoalteromonas sp. CNAT2-18.1; assembly: GCF_022347865.1. Taxonomy (NCBI): domain Bacteria; kingdom Pseudomonadati; phylum Pseudomonadota; class Gammaproteobacteria; order Alteromonadales; family Pseudoalteromonadaceae; genus Pseudoalteromonas; species Pseudoalteromonas sp. CNAT2-18.1. Next base: position 579,283 of record NZ_JAKRFR010000001.1, read on the forward strand.
CGGTTGATTTATGGGCAAATGCCTACCGGTGTAGAGGTGTGCCAATCAATGAATCATGGCGGCCCATACCCGGCTGCCACCGATGTGCGTTCGACCTCGGTTGGGTTAGAGGCGATGCGGCGGTTCTTGCGGCCACTGTGTGTGCAGCGCTGAGCCGATAACGTTTTCGTTTTAAGTGTCCCCCAATGCGGCCAACACTCCCTCTGTTGTCCGCATTTTTCTAATTGTAAAACAGGTACATAGATAGCACTCGCAAGATAAATACAGGGTGGTATACTGTATTCCATGGACCACCTACCAACACTCTTATATGGCAATTGAGCATAAAACCCGTACCCAACTAGTTGCTGAAGCAATTCGCGAAAAAATCTTACTTGGCGAGCTAAAATCAGGTGCGCCACTGCGCCAAGCGGCGTTGGCACAAGAGCTCAATGTTAGCCGTATTCCCGTGCGAGAGGCTCTACTGCAGCTTGAGTCTGAGGGGTTAGTGAACTTTGAGGCCCACAAAGGAGCAACGGTAACCGAGGTGAGTGCATCTCAGGTGGATGAAATTTTTGACTTACGGGCACTGTTAGAAGCCGAGCTACTGCGTCATTCTTTAACTAAGCTCACCGATGCTGATTTCAGCGAAGCCGAGGTGCTATTGCAAGATTTAGAAGCGGCGATGGCAGCAGGGGATACGCAAGCCGCAACTGGGCACCTTAACAGCGCATTTCACGCCAAATTATATAGCCGTGCGCAGCGCCCGCAAACCCGTGAATTAGTTGAGCAATTTAGCAAAAATTCAGAGCGTTACGTGCGCATGCATATTCTTCTTGCCGGGGGGTTAGATACTGCACCGGAAGAGCATCGTGAGTTACTTAAACTGTGCCGCGAGCAACGCGTAGACGATGCCTGTGCGTTTTTATATCGCCACATCAGCGGCGCTAAAGACGATATTAAAGAGCTGTTATTAACCATGGAAGCGCAGGATTAACAAGCCATCTGCTCAAGGAAGAAACAATGAAACGATTCACTCACTGCTTGCTGGGCTTGCTACTTATTTGCACCAGCGCCCAGCTTTATGCCGGTTCGCGCGACTACCCCACAGTGAAAATTGGCGCATATGACGTTGAATATGAAATCGCAGGGGGCGGCGATGTTACCTTGCTACTTGAAGCCGGCGGCTCTGCCGGGCTGGATGATTGGCAACCTATCTTTTACGCGTTAGCTGAGCATGCCCGCGTGATCCGCTACTCTCGCGTCGGTAATGGTGGCTCCAGTGCGGTAAAAAAACACTATAGCTCAGAGCAGTATGCTCAAGAAGCGCTGGCTCTGCTGCAAGTATTAGGTATTACTGAGCCGGTGGTTTATATCGCGCACTCCTATGGTGCGTACATCGCGCGCACCTTCGCTGCGCGTTACCCCGATAAAATAGCGGCACTGATGCTTATTGATCCGGCCTCCGAGCATGACGTTGATATTATGCGGCAAATTGACTTGGCCACCGCTGAGCGGCAAATCGCGCAAGTTAAGCGCGATGATATGAAAAATGGCATGTCTAATCAGTATTTAGATTTTTGGTCCAAGCGGCCATTGCCAGACTACCCAGACATACCCGATATTCCAGTAACCGTTATTGCCTCGGTGAAAACCTATGAAGAGCCCTCACTGCTTTTATTTACTGATCAAGGCCGAGCTATGTGGGGCGACCTGCATAGCCAGTGGGCTCAAGCCTTCCCACAAGGAGAGGCGATACTGACCGATAAAAGTTACCACTTTATACACCATGAGCAGCCGCAGTGGGTAGTGGAGCATATACAAACCCTGATAAAACGGGTACGGACAAAATAATAAATAATAATGACACACTAAGGAAAGTGATAATGAAAGACAATAAAACCGCCGCACTGAGAATACCGGCATTTTTTATTGATGCAGCGTTCGTAGTAGCAGCTCTTGTTGGCCTGCTCGAGCTGTTGTTGTTTACCAACACTATAAAAGAGCCGCCGGCTGTCGAACTGGTGATGTTTGTTTGTGTACCAGTTGGCTTTTTTGTCTATTGGGCGCTCAACATTAACCTTGGTAAGCGCATTTTTAAGCTGGTTATTGTAGACGAGCTTAGCGAGGAAAAGGCGTCGATATGGCAGTTGTTTTTAAGGTCGATACTCTTTTGTATGTTAGTTTCGTTTAATATAGTGCTACTACTGCCCCTGTTTATTTCAAAAAAGAATCAAGGCTTGCATGATATGTTAGCGAAAACACGAGTGATTAAACGTACTGGCGAACATAATTAGTAATAGGGGCAGTCATGTCAAAATACACAGCTAAGGTGATATGGTCTCTCTCTCAGGGTGAGAGCTTTTTAGATAACACGTATAGCCGAGGCCATCGTTGGCAATTTGATGGCGGAATTGAGGTTATGGCCTCGTCGTCACCGCAAGTGGTGCCCATACCCTACTCGGTCAGTGAATACGTGGACCCCGAAGAGGCCTTCGTTGCTTCGGTATCCAGCTGCCATATGCTGTGGTTTTTAGCCTTAGCGAGCAAAGCAGGGTTGGAGATCAGTGCTTATCATGATCATGCCCAAGGCGTGATGGCAAATAACCAAGCCGGTAAATTGGCAATGACGGAAATAACCCTGTTTCCAGAGGTTAAATTTGCCGACCACACGACTCCTTCACAGCAGCAGCTAGATGCCCTACATGAAAAGGCCCATAGCCAATGTTTTATTGCCAATTCCATTCTTACAGAGGTGCGGGTTGTGAGCACGCTAACCTAGTGAGGTGTGATGAGCGAAAGAGCGAATACCGAAGTTGCTGAGCGCGCCCACCCATCGGTCACAGAACTATGGCGGCGCTACCTTGATACGCTTGTGGGTGAGCCCCGAGCGCAGGCTCGGCTGCAAGGTGTTTGGCATTTCTGCGATAATGAACACGACGCCAATGCCTGCGCGCGGTGGGTATTACAAGGAAGAAAACAAGCCACAGCTCCGAGTTTGTGGGAGTTAGAAGCTGCCGCAGAGCCGCTACCGCAAGTTGGAGATATTCATATTGTCACCAATTGGCAGGGGCACGCACAGTGCGTGATCCGCATATGTGCGGTGGAGGTGCTTAGCTTTTCCGCCGTAACTGAGGCTCACGCTGCTTTAGAAGGCGAAGGCGATGGATCATTGGCGTATTGGCGCCGCGAACACCAAGACTACTACCAGCGGGTATTCGCAGGCAGTGAGAAGGTGTTTACTCCCTCTATGCCCATCGTCTTTACGAGCTTTGAGGTGCTATTAAAAAGCTAGCGTTTCACTTACCGATGTGTGCTCTGCGTCGTCGCACTACAGATGCTGGGCTACATAGCGCGGCACATCGAAAGGGGCACCATCTAGGCTAAAGTGATTATCTAAGGCGTAGGCCATTTTTTCTAATGGCGCATCCATATACCCGACACTTTGAATTTCCTGCATATAGCGGGCAATAAATTGCGCTATACCAAGGTGCTGCCATTGGGCAACATGCACTAACTCGTGAAAATGAACACGGAGGTTTTTTGCCACATGAGGCTGCAAGTAATAGGTATTGTTATAAGTGATACCAGCGGCATCCATATCGATAAAAGTGCCAAGGCCAAGTTGGCGAAGCTCTGGGAAGTCAGGTTTCGGAAGGGTGTCGACGACAACAAAATAGGCATTATCTAGAAAGGCCGTAGGATAAAAATCAGCAAAGTTATCCATTAACTGATAACAACTCTGCCTCTGCGGTGTAAACTCATTGTTGGTATGCTCTATCCATTGAGTTATCTGTTCTAACATTGATACCTTCCTTGTAATAGGGGGCAGCGGCAGCCTAATGGCTGGATCCCGTTCGCGCAACACATGTCTTTTTCATAGTTTCCAATATATTAATGTATAAGGCAAATAATGCTTAAAATCATCGATAAATATTAATATTGGTAAGGTTTAAGATGGATTTGGTTGTTAAGGGCGGTTATTTTAAATTTAGTTTAATGCATATTTAAAGGTGCTTTTTTAAGTGGAGGTGGTGTGAGATTTTTATTGTTAATTATTCCTTTTTCGTTTTCATTGTGTGCTGAAGAGTCAGGCGTTATCCCAAAAAGTATTAACTTTGTTTCAACTCATTGGGTGCAAGGAAAGGGAACTTTTAGGGTAATTAGTTTTAACTCAGAGTACGAACCCTGTTTTATCATTGAAAACTATGAAGGCGGCCTCCACGCTGGTTAAACAAGTAGCAATAAGGTGTGCTCAGTTAGCGTACCAAGCAACGAGGTTGTAAATATCAATCACGATAGGTCAGGGGGGAGTTGGTTTGAAGACTTTGAATGGGTAGATGATGGGCTCTCCTTTGCGTTCGACTCCGCAAAGGGAAAGTTTAATTGTATTGCTGGGCTACCTATCTCCATTGGTGATTTACCCCAGTGTATGGAAAAATAGAATAGTTAAATGGATTTATAGGCTTTCGCTCATTATTACTGAAAGCAGATTAAAATTTTAATTACTCTTATGCCTGTCCAATTATCTACTTACCAAATCAAGAACCGCAATAAGCTAGGGCTTAATTACTTTAAAGAACCAATATAACTCCCTACTGCCATGAGCAAAAGCCTTGCCGCAATGCTGATTGAAGCCTGCAACCACACTTACTTCAGGCCAAGCGTGATTCTCAGTGCTGAAACCTAAGCGCGTGATTACACCGAGGATTTTGTTACAACCTAAGCTTGCATTGAACCGCCTTCCTTATAGACTAGGGAGCAATAAAAAGAACAATTCGAGCCATCAATGGAATGTATTTTCTTTGGCGAGTATCGCTTTGATACCAGCACCCATGAATTAAAGAACCAAGCATATTCCGTTTCCTTAGACCCAAGAATGGTTGCGCTGTTGCGGTTTTTTCTTGCCAACCCAAATAGAATTATTAGCCGAGACGAATTGCAACAAGCCATCTGGCAGGGGGTGATAGTCACCGACAACGCTATTAATAAGCTTGTTGCCAGCTTGCGAAAAACATTGGCCGATGATCCTAAATCGCCGCGTTATATTCAAACTGTGCCAAAGCAGGGCTACCGCTTTATTGCCACTGTACACACTCAAGATAGTCTCAACACAAACGGGCATGTGGATGAAATTAACACCAACACCCAGCCCAAAAGCCGCAACCTTGCCGTTAAAGCTGCGTTGCCCGTACTAATTTGTGCGGTGGTTGTATTGTTGTTATTTTGGCAAAATGGCGAGAACGGCGGCCTAAATTACGGTGAAAATACCGTACTAACCCGCGTTGATGGGGCTAAAAGAAGCCCAGTGGTGGCGCCGAAAGGGAACACTGTAACCTTTATCAATAATACCTATGCCAATGGTAATGAGTTATGGCACAAGCGCTTGGACAACAACTATGACGATGTTGGTGCGGTTATTGAAAGTAAAGATTATTACTTTGACTCCCTTATTGCCCAAACCGCCAACGCACTGATTGTTAAAGGCTACTACCAAGACCAATGCGGCTGGTTCAAGGTGCCGTTTAGTCGTGAAAGTGCAGCACTGACTGCACCAAGTGCACAAATACTTGATTGCGAGAGCTTAATATCGCACCGATACACTTTTGATACACAAACCGAGTCGGTTTGGCTGCTTGGTCATGCCCGCAACCATGAGCATAGAAATAGGCTCTATCGAATTAATCTGAACCAAGGCCTTGAGCCGGTGGCTGTTGAGTTGCCTGAGCAATGGCATTTAGTTGATCTTGATTTAAAGCCCGGAGCCAAAAATTTGTTATTGGTTACCAATAATAGTGAAGGGCAAAGTCGACTTTACCAGGTTGACCTTGCTACTGGGGCGGCAGAGCCTTTGATTGATGTCGCGCAGCAGTTGAATCAAGCTATTTGGGGCCATGCGCAGCATCAGCTTATTTATGTTTCCGCATCAAAACCCGCACAACTACAAATGCTGAATATTCAAAGCGGTGAGTCTCAGGTAATCGCCAGTTTAGGCGATAGACTATGTTGCGCGCTGGCGCGCCACCCCAATGAGAAAGATTACATCTACTCAACCTACGATAAAAACATAGATATTCGCTGGCAAAACCCTGGATTTGAGCTGGACAACAGTAATGGCAATGAGCGATTGCCGGCATTCGCTCATACTCAACCCGGTATTTACTTCGTTTCCAATCGTGCTGGCAGCGACCATATTTATTTTCAGGCCCCAGGACAAAGAGCACAGCAAATAGTGCCTATGTCCGAGCATATGGTATTAAATGAGCTGGCGGTTTCACCAGACGATAGGCTGGCCGTAGTTAATCATGATAATCGTCAGCTCTGGCTGGTGGATATTGTAGAGCACGGTATAGCCAAACGAGCACACATAGATGGCTATGGCTTTGCACTGTCTTGGCTTAACCCGACGTTGTTTTCTTTAACGGTGAAGAATCAGCACCAGCGCCGAGTGAGGATTTACAACCGACAGATGCAGTTATTGGCTGAGCTAGACGCTCCTTGGGTACGCCTTCTCGTCGATAACAGCGAGCCACAATTTGCTTACCTCATAAATCAAAGCAATGAGTTGTATCGTTTTTCCTTTTCCGAGATTCTTGATGGCCGGCTACCCGAGGCTGAGCCGATAGGAGAAGTGGCAAGCTATTCAAATGCCATTATTGATAACGGGGTGTTGTATTTAAATAACTATAAAGAGGCGCAGCTTTCCTCCTACAAGATAAATCCAACCTCTTTGCAGCTGTTAACTCAGCAACCGCTTAATGCTTACTATGGCTTTGATGTTGAAAATGGGCAAATTGTCTATGGTGGTACGCGTGCGTTTAGCAGTGATCTGTATACAACACACGCGCAATAACAGGTTATGGCTTAAAAAGGGGGAGGGAGCTGTTAGCTTCGTGGCGCTACCATCTGTAGGTGTAGGCCATTTTTATAGCGGTTTCGTCAAACACTTGCTCCCGTTGGTGCCAGCCCTGCTGCAAATCGTAGCCCCGGTTAAGGCTAAGCAAGTACACGGCGTCTGGCGACGGCTCATAACGCACTCGACTGAAAACTGAAAAACTGTCAGCTTGGGTGTTATGCTGCAGCAGGTTATTCCACGACCATTCAGTGTTAAAGGCGATATTCACGCGTAATTGAGTGTTGAAGAGCTTATCAGCGGCGGTGTCGGTATCGTAGTAATACATATCGCGGCTCAGTTCCAAATACAAATGCCTATTCGGGCGGTAATTAAGGGTGGTGCTGAGTCGTTCAAAGTCGGCATCGTAAAACATCCCTTTTGCGAGTCTGGCGGTGACGTAAAAAGGTTTACTGTTCGCTGTTCTAAAATAGAGCTCATTGTGGCTGTAGTTATACTCTCCGGCTGTGAAGGTCAATTTATCGGTAAAGTTAAATGGTCGCTCGAGTATTTTTTGATAGCTGTTGTGACTGAGAAAAAAGAAGTTATCACCTTTGGTTTCAACCTGAAGCGGCCTTATAAATACGCTTTGCCCTTGGCGATGCCCCTCAGTGTTCTCCCTTAGATAATAAAAACCAGTGAACTGATAGTAATTAATATGCTGAGCTAACCAACCCGATTTCGACCGTATCCGATAATGACTCACGCTCTCGTAGTAGCGTAAATTTCTGCGATTCACAAACCCCAAAGCAGGGTTAAAGTCTTTACCTATATATTGAAAGCGCCCGCGTAAATAAAAAGCGTCGTTTAGCAGCCTCAGTGAGGCGCCATATGATGCTTTATCAGCATCGTTAGGCTGCACTTTATCTGCCAGCTCCGCTTGCTGGTAGAAGGCATGGGCGACTAGAGGATAGTCATTAAACAGCGTACTTTGGTAGCGGTAATCGGCACCTACTAGGGTTCTATCCCCCGAATCATCTGGGCTACCATGAGTTAAAATGGCGCCAAGCTGATGCGCAGGGGCAACTTGATGAGTTAATCGCGCCACACTTAGTTGCGTTTGTTGTGCTCGCGAAGTATCGCTATCTTGATTGACGCTTAATACCCCCAAACGAGTATCGCCGATTTGCCCTGTGAGTTTGGTCCCCCAATTGATATCCAGTAAGTTCGAGTCTTTACCTTGTCCGATGCGCCGGGAGTAAAACGCCATTCCGTTCGCGTAGTTATCATCCATACCGCCAAAGCGAAAGATCTGACTATCCTGCAAGAAAAAATCGCGCTTTTCAGTAAAATATTGGCTAAAGCGCGTGGTATTAAGCGGCACTTCGTCCACTTCTGTGCCGGAAAAATCGGTGTTGAGGGTTAACATTCCTGAGAGGCTTGGGGTCAGTTTATAAAGTAGGTCCAACGATGGCGTTAAGTCGCTCTCACTTTGGTTACGTTTATAGGCCAAGCTCGGCTTTGCTTCAATTCCAAGCCCTTGCTTTAAGCCCGTTAAACCGCTAATGGGCGCCAATTGATTGGTATGCCAGGCATAATTGCTGGGGTTATTGAGGTTCCAGTACACCTGAGTGTTCGGGCTCGCAACCCTATGGCGAAGCTGTAGCCCCCAGTTTTCGGCATCTTTTTCAAATGAGATGGACTGCATGGGAATAGCAATTTCCACATACCAACTTTGTGCCTCAATGCTGGTTTTGGCATACCAAAGGGTCTTCCACTCGCCAATATAGCGGGTGCCATCGACTAGGCCGTCTTCTTTTACACCGGAGGGGGTGACATGAAAAAGATAGGCATCAGATTTATCGAAGTTGGTATCTAACACCAAACCGAAGTAATCTTCATGCCACATGTACTCACCTTGAGTGAGCACCCTGTCGGTGAGAGTTTGCTCAGGCTGGCTGATCTTCGCCGCTACGTAAAAGAACTCGCTATCGTAGCTGATATAAGCTTGTACCGGATAATCGGGGCGCTCGCCTATATTTGGGCGAAAAACGACAAAGTCCTCTATGCGTTTTGCATCTCGCCACTCACCTAGAGCGAATTTGCCATCGATTTTGGGTTTATTTTTTAAGTTGGGAATGGGCGTATCGGTTTGGGTGAATTGTTGCCACTTTGCCTGTACTGGCGTGCCTAGTACGCAAATAAATAATATGAGTAACTTAACAAAGTAGCGTTGAATGGTTAGAGCATCTTTCATCTTTTATTCTCGTTGTAAAACACCATTGGATGATGCGCGAATGAGCGCAAATAAAAGTGATAAAGACGAGAAATTGAGTGACAAAGTTGTGATTAAAGGTGATAAAGCAATGCCTAACAGGCTGAATATAAATGTTTTTCATAAGAAAGCTTTATAAAAAGTAGAGATTGCTTTAAAAGCCGAGTATCAATATCAAGGGAAGTTAACCGTGGCTTGAAAAGCACAAGATAGGCACAATGGTAAAGCTACAGTAAAGGAGTTTATGCAAAGTGATAAAAACCAAAAAAGGAATAGTTTATAAATTTGTTCTGGCATTTTGGCTGTTTATGGGGGCTGTAAAGGCACATGCAATCGATAATCCGGATGCACCAGACTTAATTGGAGAATTTGTAAAACGCGAGGCTAGCTATTTATTAGCAATTGAAAACCCTAAAAATAGTACAAGTGACTATCTTGTTGCCTATAACCATTACCTGAACTTTTTGAATAAAGAGCTTGAGAAAGCTGCGCAAGAACTGACGTCTAAATTGCCAGATAATAGACGTTCAAAGTTGATGGCTGCGCAGTTGAACTGGGTAAAGTATCGTGATGCGGAATTTGAGTTTATTAAGAATACTTGGAACCGTAAAAGTTTTGGTAGCTCTGCAGCGATTTCTCGTGGTGATTATCGGGCAAGTATAGTTAGAGACCGTATTCTTCAATTGTTGCATTACACAAAGAACTTCTGAGCACAGGCACTGTAAAGCGGATGATATTTTAGATACTTGCGAGCACTGAGTCATAAGGGGTGAGGTGAGTAGGGCGATAAAAGCCGAGCGTAGCAATAATTGTTCGGTAAAGCCATTTTCCGGCTCCCCAAGTGCGCGAATCGTAAGCCAATACTCTCCACAAGCTTAATACCCTTCTGCCAAAGGGAGCCTACATCGTGCATATTCTCCTGAAAAATAACGTCCTGTTAATGATGAAAATATAGTTGGCTAATATAAGCCGCGAAGAAGCAAAGCCAACTGTATTTTATCTTAGAAGATGGTTAAGTTTATTGCTTATGCGAGAATCCACATTGTTTCTGTGCTTCAGCTTTATTTTTAGAATTACTAACCATAAAGTCCAACTTGATTGTAGTTAGTACTGGCGCTTTATTAGTATTTTTATCTGAAGCTGACCACTGCCAATTATTTAATGCTGCTGCTGCATGCTTTTCAAATACCCCTTCAGGGTATGACTTTTTGACTTTATAACCTCCCGCCTTCCCGTTTTTCTTGATGCCTACAATAAGGTCTACGCAGCCAGATAGACCTTCCTTAGCAGCATCAACTGGGTATTTGGGGTCTTGCCTTTTTTCTACTACCCAATACTCATTAACTAATTCCTTTTTATCGTCTGAGGTCAAATCAATATACTGAATTTGCTCTTTAGGAGAAGTAGGGGGAGTCGTTGATACACATGATACCAAAAAAAAGCTAAAAATTGATAATGTAACTGTTTTTCTCATTGCTAAGTCCTTATGGCACTAACGTCCTGTTAATGATAAAAAATTTGATTGGCCAGAATAAGCGACGAAGGAGTAAAGCACAACAGTATTTTGTGCTTTTTTAAAAAGCTTACTGAATAAAACTTTACCACTGATGTCAGAAAAATGAGTTACTTTATTACTGTCAATAAGCGTCCAGCCTCTTGATTAACGAGCATATAAATTCATTAGCTAGATGTCTAGCAGTTTGGGTAAGTCTTAGCCGTTTGTTAACTGTTTCTTCTGATGAATTTTGCAATTTTACACTCTTCAGGAACACGTTCTATTCGATGCTCAAGGTCTGTAGCTTCTGTGACTAACTCTGAACGATGAGGTAATTCCTTTGGTAGCTTAATGTTTTTAACGACCCCTAGATTATGAAGAGCGTTTAATACCCACCAACCTGGGTCCGGTTCATCTTTGTATAAACCAAGCATAGCTGAGCCGGGGTATGCGTGATGATTGTTGTGCCACGCCTCACCCATTGATAGAAAACCGGCAATACGAATATTGTGTCCCTGAACAGCCGCACCTTCGACTGCCCAAGTTCGTTGCCCGTGGTTATGAGCAAAGTAACCAATAAGCCAATGACCACCGACAGAGATGACAACCCGTACAGAAATACCCCATACCAGCCACGATATACCTCCCAATAGATATAGAGGAATTGCGAAGACTAACTGTTGAAGCAACCAATATTTTTCAATAAAAAGGTAGAACCTATTCTTTGACACTTCATCTTCGATAGTAAACTCAGGTGGATATTTCAAATTGAGGTCACAGTTGAGCTGCCACCAACCATCTTTAACTATTTTTGATCCATGCAATAAGAAATCATGGCATTTTTTCTGGCGTTGCGCCCAATCTCTTAAGTCGTGCTGCTTCATCATTCCAATTGGCCCAGCCATACCAACTAGCACACCCAAGTAGACAAATAAATATTCCATCCATTTTGGACATTCATAAGATCGGTGAATTAGCAATCTATGCATTCCCAGAGAATGTCCAAAGCAGAGTGTTACAGCAGTCGACGAGACAAATATGATAAGAGCTGAAAATGAAAATACGAAAGGAGCGATGCATAACGCAGCGAATAGATTTGAAAGAAACCAAATTGATTTCAAAGGGCTCCATACTACGTCACCTTCAAATGCGCTTTCCGGTCTTTCTGAATTGATTCTCTCAGTATTTCGCATAACTTCCCAGATACAGTTAACGCCTCAATAACCGACGCAGATTTTCTGTGTTCGGCCCTGTAGGCGCGTAGCTAATTGACTTGTTAGACTGTAACTCAGTACTGCCTACCAACATATTCACCACATTCAGGGCAGTGGGCGTGGGCGGGCTCAACTACGTGTAATTTTTTGCATCGCCGGATAGTGTCGCTTTGAGATACGCTAACGTAAGAGCGCAGTATTGCGAACGCTGCAAAATAGAAAATTAGCCAATGGCCTGAAAATCCCCTAATAGTACTTGCTTCATACTCTCCATCTCCGACTGAAACAAAAAACGCAAAAAAGCTAAGAAAAGCATAACCAAAGAGGCCATAGAGCGCGTATCGCATCCATTTTGGGCAACCCCGAAGAGCAACTTTCCACATGTCTTTTTGTGGGAACCCTTTAGATAATTTCATGGAAGCTAGAACCGCAGGCAACCAAACAACGAAAATACCAACATGCAATGGCCAAGGGCTGATCCCGAAAGGACGCTCAATGCCCGCATACCCTGCAATATGTGCCGCCAAGCTCGCGATAAAGCCCAATAGCGCCAGTAAGGAAAATACGTTTGCTAAACCCACCATGTTTAATTTTCTCTCTAACGCCTTACTAATGGGCGCATAAATGCTTGGCTAAATTAGCGATGAAGGAGCGCAAGCCAAGCGTTTTGCGCCCTTTTGAGTAACTTGTTAGGTAACCTTATTCATCAAGCCCCTTTAAGGCAACTTCAAAATGCTCTGATTTCATAAGTGCATCTACTTGTTCTTTGGCAGGAGGTGTAACGTTTGGATACTCAATTTCGAGGTAATCTACTATCTCCTCCGATGACCAAGGGCCAAGTGAGGTGACATAATCAAAGAAGTCGTTTTGAATTTCTCGGAACGATTGGTAATCCTGTTTAGTAAGAACCACTCCCTTCTCAGTTATGACAATATGCACCTATATTCCCTCGGTTACCTAACGCCCGCATAATGGGCGGAGAAAGCTTGGCTAAAATTACCGAAGAATGCGCGCCAGCCAAGCTTTTTGCGTCCACCCTTAATGCGACTGTTATATTGCATTGTAAACCATTGGCTCACAAGGCTTTGGTTTATATACACAATACCTATATTCAATGGTTACAATTTGAGCGATTGCTTGCTCTTTAGGTACTTGAGTAAACAAACCATTCTTTAATACATAAAATAGCTCATTTTTATTAGCTGCTACTTTAAGTTGATTCCATTGACCAGCACCAACCAAGCTTGAATTGTGATTGAAGCGATATTGTATAGTTGCATCTTCGGCTAATGTAATTGAACTGTAGGCTCCAAAATATAGCTTACTATCAATGCCGTTAACTATTACTTGTTGGTGCGCACTTGGATCTTGGTATGCAACAGGAGATATTAGATATACGATTGTACTTTCGGTACTAGGCAGAATAGGAAATTGATATTCAGCTGATTTGGACTTTAAAATTTCGGCAGGGATTCCGACGCAAGATATTAGCGCTGAAGCGACTAAAATAATGATTAGATTACGCATAGCTCTCCTTGTAAAATAACGCCTCAATAACCGGCAGCCTTTGGGCTGTCCGGCGCCGAAGGCGCGTATGTTATGCATTTATTGGGGAGCCTTTGGTGGAAGGTAAAGTCCAATTTCTTCGTTTATAAACTTATCAAGCAACTCATGATCTGGCTTAACATCAGGTCGGTAGCGCTCTACAAAAATTAAGCCTTCAAGATTTACATGAGGGTCTTTATATTCTTCACCTGAAACAACTATGGTCATATTTAGCATATAGAGAGAAATATCAGTATAAGTTTCACCTTTTACTGCATAGTATGACTGTATATATAGCGGGATTTTTCCGCTGCTAACTTTAGCAAACCCTTCCTTTTTAGGGATTTTACTAGCAATAAATTTTTTTAGGTCATACCCTACACTTCCCATATGCAAAAAATCGCCATCAGAGTTTATAGGTATTTCTTCTTTATAAATAGATTTTGGAAAGCTTGCTTTACCCTCTAAAAATACCTTCTCACTATCGATAGCTTTGACTTTTATTCCGAGCCCTTTTTCCTCAAATACCCCAGTTAGGATTAACCATCGTTCTTGTTTGTACTCTTTGCTGGATTGTTGCTGTACCTCATCGGCTAAGTGGCAGCTTTTTACAGAAACGAGCAGAGCAAATAAGGAAATAACAATTGGAGCGATAGAAGCAAAGTCCCATTTTCTACCATTGGATTCATCGTTCAATTTAGAGCTCCTGATGCATAACGCCGCCATAAACCGCGCGAGCTTGCGAGCGTCGGGCGACCGAAGGGAGCGAATTTAATGGCCTTGTTATGCACTTACAGAATGCCTATCAGAGCTGAAGCACCTGCGCCAATAAGACTACCTACAGTGCTGTTTTGTAAGAATTCTTTCAGTTTTGATTTGGCTTCAGGATCATCACTTTTAGCGATTTTTTCTGCCAACTCTTGAATAGTCACATTTGTCGTTAATGTATTACTGTTACCTACCTGAACATTTTCGCCACTAATTGAACCAATATTGAAAGTGGAATCACCGTGTTTAGTGACATGAGGCTGTGCAGTCGTATTCTCGACTTTAAGAGTCAGCATGTGAGGATGCGAAGTACCTACGCCTAAAGATCCCCCCTCTAAAAATGACACATCAACAACTTTAAGATGTATTTCACGCTTACCAGATTTTTGAGTAATAACATCGCCGATTCCCACATCTGGCTCATCCGTATACGGAATCAGTACTTGACCTTTGGACATATTACGTTGCCCTTTGTATTCGATGCCTGAGATAGTTAATTTTTCAGGGTATGCCAACTTATCAAAATCCATCTTTCTCTCCGGTGTTCTCGTGGTTAATCATTGGTGCATAACAGTGTATTAGCGTGCATTTCGGGTTAAGCCAGAAACTTAAATAATAAACACTTAGTTGCACACTTAATATTTGTCCATAAATTCATAAAGTTACCAGAGTAGATTGGTAATGTCTAAATAGAATAGGGTGGTGGGAAACGAGCATTGAGATATTCGAGCCTAACAATGGCACAGTATGTAAAATAGTAACTTTAATATTTTCAGTGCTTTAGCCTGATTTTCTACTTATTCGAGCCAAAAGCTGTTCTGCATAACGAGCCTCATTTTAACCTCAGTGGGCAACTTCACTTATTCCAAATTTACATGCTGATGCGCATCACCACTGAGCGACTCCGAAAAGCCAAGTAGCGCAGCTGTTCTTGCTTTTGGCTGTTATGCACTCATGGCACTACAGCGTGTATGCTTAGCAGGTTTGCCACGCGCCGTCACAAAAGCGTTCAATCTGGCCATCGTCGTCCCAGCGCATTAAGTTGAGCCAACGGTTATCAACCAGGCTTTTAACGCTTTCGTGGCGCGCATAAATAGACTCAATAGGCGTTCGTGGCGCGGCGATGTACACGCTCAAACGCAGTGGCTCGTGCATCCAGCGCTTGCCATTGTGGATAGATTGCATCGCCAGGCCAATACGTAAGTCGCCGCCGTTACCCTCAAAGATCCCGATGTTACCGCCTACCGCATTGTGCAATACCTTATTGCCACTGCCGTATTTGTAGTTATCGGTGACCGATGCGGTATATTGGCTGTTGATCCAATTAGTTACTATCATTGGCGCGGTCATAATAAGCTCTAAAGTGCGGAAGGCTTCATCATGTTGCCAGTGGTAGTCGTGTAAAAAGCTACGCCCTTGCAGGTTCGCATTGCGTGTCCAGCTACGCGGTGCGACGATAAAGGCGGCATTATTCGCCAGCCCCCATTCCGGGCGCACTTGCGACCAGTCGCCAGCGCGGTTTAAATAGGCTTTGTCGATGTCTTTATCGCTTCGCTCTTTAAGCTCAGGGGCAATATTGATTAACCGTTCGCGCTGAGCTGTGTTCGTGGCGTTATTGAGCCACTGGCGGCTTTGCTTGTCCAATTCGCTATCAAAAATCTGAATATGGTCGGTGGTGGTGTTATGCAGCGCGGCAACAAACTCGGTAACGCTAGGAATCGTGATCCCTTTGCTTGCCACCTGTTCACGTACTTTTTCGTCATTCAATAATTGCGCTAACACACGCACATTAACCTCGCCACTTTGTCCGCCACAGGCGCCGCACTCAAGGCCGGCAGCGTGAAGGTTATTGGTGGTGTGGCTGCCGTGACCCACTAACAACACCTTGGGCGCATACCGTTGTATGCCCATGGCTTTGAGTACGCCGTAGGCGAACTCAGCTTGCTGCGCCAGGCTTAGGTTATGGTCGTCCTTATGCAGTTGCCACTCAATGTGCTCATTGTGTGCGGCTTGTTTGGCGCGTTTAAAAGAGTTTTTCAGCATTTTCAGGGCGTACATCCAGCCTGCGGATTCCACCATCGAAAATGACGACGGCGCCGCCTTTGACCAGCCTTGCCAATGAGCACTGAAGTGGCGTTTGCGTTTTGCACCTTTAGGCGCCTGGGCTTCACTTACTTTGATAACAGGTTTAAGCAGCCCCGGAAGTTGTGGGCGTTTGAGCGCGCTATCCGCCGGTTGATATTCCAGCGGCAAGCCAAAAAAGCCAGCAAAACCAAAGGTATGAATGTGCTCACTTTGTGCCTCTAAGGCACGGCGCATCACTTCTGAGCGCACATCAATACAAAACACAGCCTGTAGCGCACTTTCGCTAGGGGGAGTAGGCTCTGCTGCTCTGAGTGTGGCATGCAAGTTTTGCTGATAATTGACCTCTAACGCTTTGGCCCACACCCACAAAGGTTTTTGCGCTGCTTTAAACGCTTGTTTTCGCTCAGGAAGGTGCTGTTTTTCACATTGCCATTGCTCATGTAACACCGCGAATGTGCTGGTGTGTTGCGCTTTTAAATAGCGCCAAATGACCACATCCCAAGCCATGCGGATCGCCAGTAGTTGCAGCATGTCGTCTTGCGGTTGTTGATAGAGCCGGCCTTGCCAACGAATATAGGCCACCCATGAGGCCCAGCCGTTTATATCGAGCAATAACGCATGGGCATAGGGCTCAAGCATGTCATCATCAAGCTCTAATAAGCGCAGGCTTTGCGATAGCAGTTCATCAGCCGTTTCCGGTAGTTGCTGAAAATATTCATGTAAACCAGCTTCATCCATGACGATACTGATGCCTTTGTCAGCACGAATAACACTGAGCCAGTGTTGGTATAGATCTGGCATTGACGAGACATTGTCACGGTACAGCATCGGCCTTAACTTTTGGTAATGAGCAGCGCAAAACTGACTGATCTGATGGATTATTTCATCCCGCCACGCCATTTTGTGGGCCGGGCGGTGGGCGTCTAGTAAATCGGCGATATTGTGCCAATGCTGTTGTGGCAGCGCGATTTCCAAAGCACTGTGTAGTTGCTCGGGGGTGAAGTCATAGCCTAGTTGACTGTTGGCCATGGCCAAATGCGCATCGGTGATGTCGCCATCAGCCCAGCGCTGGCGATAATACGCACGAGGCATGAGCAAGTCGACATTGGCCAAGGTTGCCAGCCGGGCAGCCACATCTTCAATGGCAAGGCCGCGCATTTCCCAAAACGGATTAACCGCTATCATCTGATCTAACGGCCAGTTCGGCGCTATGTATTGGCACGCTTGAGTAATAGCTTGTTGCTGCGTGGTGCTCAAGCTAAATAGCGGTGAAGGCGAGGGTTGCTGAGCGCTCATTAAAAGTTCTCCTTAGCTGAACTGGCGGACGAGTGTGAGGCTGTTTTAGCATTTTGCCGGGTAGGCAAGCGCGTAGGCCATATTCTCAGAGTGAGTCGAGTCAGCCATTCATCTAAGTACAAACCTGCGAACAAGATAGCCGAGAGTGCTTGCACTCTAGGTTTATGGTTTTGATAGCGTAAAACATAACTGCAACACATCAGGCTGACAATCAGTAATAAGGTCCACAGGTCGGCAGCACTCAAGGGGGCCTCTCGCCAGTTACTTACGGGCACAGCAACCGCAAACAGCGATTTAAGGGCTGCATAACAGCTGGCCAGAGCCAAAGCTAACAGCGCCATGGTGACAAAGTGGCCGTTGGTGATAAGTCCACGACGAGTAGCGATAAGCACACTCAAGGCGAGGGCAACCAACGCCCATACACTGATGGCGCCGTAGTAACCGCTAAAATGGTATACCAAAGCTACGGTAATGCAGGAGAACACGCCACTGGCAAGCCAGTCTTTGCCATTGGGTGAGCGCCCTGGTGACAGCCGCCGAGCGATATCTTCTTGCACGGCGCTGCCTGAATTTAAAAATGCGTGTGCTTTGTAGGCTGAGTGGGTCACAAGGTGCAGCAGGGCGAGCTCAAACAGCCCTAATGCACATTCAACCAGCATTAACCCCATCTGCGCACTGGTGGACCACGCCAAGCGTACCTTCACGCTTACCCGAGTAGTCATCACAAGGGCGCTGATCACTGTGGTGAGTCCGGCAACGATAAGCACTAACCATTGTCCCACGGTGGCTTGCATAAATAGGGGCGCGAAGATGATTAACAAAAAGCCACCTAGGTTGATAACCCCAGCGTGTAAAAGCGCACTAACCGGGGTCGGAGCCTCAACTACTTGCATCAGCCAACCATGAATGGGTAGCTGTGCACACTTAATCAAGGCCGCTAGGGCAATAAAAAACCCGGCGCAGTGTTCGGTAAGTGTCAATGGCACCGTGTTGTTAACATAAGAAGCGGTAATTTCATTGATTAACAAGCTATCGTGATGCCAATAAAGCAGAGCAAAGGCCACTAACAGCGAGGTTTCTGCGCAGCGTGCCACAATAAACTTTTTATGGGCAGCCATCACCGCACGCGGTCTGTCAGGATAGAACATCAGCAATCTGTGGAGGGCGAGGCTAATGGCTACCCAGCCCAGCCAAAACAGCACAAGGTGGTTACTAATTACCACTAAGGAGACCGCACTTAAGGTAGCGATTAAGCGTCGCCAAAATAAGTTGATTCGCTGCTCACCGGCCATGTAATTGCGGCAAAACTTTATTAATATCAAACTCATGAAAAGGATTAGGCCAAGGACGATTAAGCGCGCTGGGGACAGTGTTAATACGCTAAGGGGAGTGGCATCAAATTGGCTGTAAAGCACCGCTGTGGCGGCGAATATAAAGCCAAGTAGAGAGATAAGGCGAAACGCTCCGTTGCCATTGTTGGCACGCTTCTGCGTCCCTATATACCAAGAACTTAGCGCCAAGCTCACAGGAATAAAGGCCAGTAAAACAGAAATTAACATGTCACTCATCGATGGCTCCTTGGTTGAGTGCAGCTAGTATGGCAAAGATGCAAAAGTAAAAAAAATATATATAATTTAACTAACCGTTCTGTTTTGTATAAGTATAATGAATCGACTCAACTATCATCACCTGTATTACTTCTGGCGTGTCGCTCGTTTGGGAAACCTAACCCAAGCAGCGCAGGAGTTGCATGTATCGCAATCAGCGTTATCGGTACAAATTAAGCAGCTCGAACAATCAATGGCAATTAAGTTGTTCGCTCGCCAAGGTCGCAACCTTGTGTTAACCGATATGGGTAAGCGGGTATTGGCCTATGCCGATGATATATTTAATAAAGGTGAAGAGCTCTCGTCGTTTTTATTAAAAGGAGTACAGCAAGAGAAACAGCATTTGTCGATTGGTGTGCTTAATACCTTATCACGGAACTTTATCGAGGGCTTTATTACCCCACTACTGAATCATCAAGATGTGAGCTTTTCTTTGACTGCGCGGCGCATGGAGGGATTGCTCAATGGTTTGATTGATCACGAACTGGATGTGGTACTAACCAATCGCGCCATCAGCCCAAACCATCAAGACGATCTCTGGCAGAGCCGGTTGCTATCCCGTCAAGCCTTGGCGATAGTCGGGCCGCCGAGCACTAAAATAGACAGTGATTTTCCCTTGGGGTACGAGCAGGTGCAGTGGGTGGTGCCGAGCGAAAACTCAGAAATTCGTGACTCTTTTAACGCCTTGTGCGCACGATGGCAGTACAAACCCGATATTAAAGCACAAGCAAATGATATGGCGATGCTTCGGCTATTGGCACGGGACAGCGGTGCGCTGGCGGTGCTACCACCGGTGGTGGTAAAAGATGAAATAGAGCAAGGCATATTGTGTCAGTATCAAAGCCTGCCGGATGCTTACGAGCACTTTTACGCCATCACCGCACAGCGCAAATTTATGCCCGATGCCCTCGCTCAGCTATTTGAGCAGGTTGCGGTGATCCCCTAACGACCCCGACCGCCGCTATAACCGCGATGATCTCTTACTCATAAGAGAATTGACTAAGTATATAAGCATTTTGTGTATATTTAATATTGTATACAATATGTAAAAGCGATATGGTGTGTTCGCCTTGAGCAATAAAACAACAACATCAAACAGGATAAAACCATGGCAACAGCATCAAAGCGCCGCTCCCGCAAGGGCATGCAGGCATCGTTAAATCGTCTTTTTCAAGTTAGTACCTTGGCCCTTGCAGTAGCCAGCGCTACGCCGGCAATGGCGGTGGATGGCAGCAGTATCGTTAAAGGCACCATAGTCAGCAGCGCCGGTGAAGATATTACCCGTGCCACCATCACTTTAGTGCATATCAGCAAGGGGTTAACTTATGAAGTCCGCACCGACGCCGATGGCGAGTACATTTTGCGGAACGTGCCGGTGGGCACTTACAACGTCACCGTAAGCAAAGAGGGTTATCAAAACGTCATTGAGCAAGGTGTGAAAGTAAGCATTGGTCAATCCATCATCTTAGACGCGCAAATGCTACAGGCCGGTGCGCAGCCCATGGAGCGCATTGCTGTTACCGGTGCTGCCATTCGCCGTGTCGATTTAGGTTCATCGACTTCTGGGTTAACTTTCTCAGATGAGGAAATCAAGGTTATGCCCGTGCAAAGTGGTTTTGAAAGTATCGCTTTACTGGCACCGGGCACCGCCGCTGCTGGTGGCAGCAGTTTTAATGGCGCTTCTAGCTTTGGCGGCGCATCTTCTGCGGAAAATGGCTATTACTTTAATGGGTTGAATGTAACCAGCATTCGCACTGGGCTCGGCTCTATTCGCCTGCCTTGGGAAGCTATTTCGCAAACCCAGGTCAAAACCGGAGGGATCAACCCTGAATTTGGCGGCGCAATGGGGGGGATTGTCAATGCAGTGTCTAAATCCGGTGACAATGATTTTAGTGCTGGCGCCGAGGTGCGCTGGGAGGGGGATAGCCTGCGCTCCCAGCATGACTCAATTTATCAAAGTAATGGCACCATCAGCACCAATACCCAGCGCAGTGCCTACGACTTTAGTGAGCTGCAAGTATGGGCCAGTGGCGCCCTGATTGAGGACACCTTATTTGCCTATGCTTTGTTTAATCCGCGCCGCGAAAGCTCAGAGGGCGCAGGGCAAACAACCTTTAGTGATTTCTCCCGCGATGAAGACCGCTGGTTCAGCAAGTTAGATTGGTTTATTAATGAAGACCACGCCGTTGGCTTTTCAGCGATGAACAACAAGCGCGAATGGGAAACGGACACCTACGGCTACAACTGGCAGCAAGACCGCATTGGCGATCAGCAGGGAGTGACGGCACCCGGTGAGGACGGCGGCAACATGTATAGCCTGTCGTACAATGGCTACCTCAGTGATTATTTTTCTGTGTCGGCGGTAGCTGGGCGCGTTACCGAGAATGTTGAAAATGTAGTTGCTTCAACGAACCCGGGAGTTTGGGACGAACGCGATGGGTTTATTACGCTTTCGGAGCACACCGATGCCAATGTCTCGGCAGAGGAATATACCCGAGACCAACTGCGGCTAGATTTTAACTGGGACTTAGCCGCCCATGCGCTGCAGTTTGGCGTCGATTACACCAAGGTCGAGGTGGATTACTTCTCCGGACAAAATGGCGAAGGTGATGCCATGGGCTGGTGGACCATTGCCACCGCCGCAGACAATGATATTTCCGGTGCCGCCGCTGGTGAAGATTACATTGAGCGACGAGTACGCACTCGGGCCGTTGATTCCGATACCAGTGCGTTGGCGTTTTACATTAACGACTCATGGCAGGTCAGCGAGCAGCTGGTACTGAATTTAGGCTTGCGCTATAGCCAATTTGAAAACACCGTCAGTGACGGGCGCGCCTATGTTGATATTGACAACCAGATAGCGCCGCGCCTGCAAGCCATATATGACTTATGGGGCGATGGCAGTGCCAAGGTCTATGCCACGTATGGGCGTTATTTTCAGCCCGTGTCGGCGAATATGAACATTACCCAAGGTTCGGCATCGGTGGAATGGTTTGAATACTTTGAGCTCGACGAGCTCAATGGCTCGGGCGAACCTATTTTACTTGCGGATGGCTCTCCTAGTCGGGGCGCGATGCTACGCGACAGACGCTGGCGTCAACGCGGGATCACTGAACCGGGGCTGATTGCATCCAGTAATCTTAAACCTATGTATTCCGATGAGTGGACTGTTGGCTACCAACAAGAAGTGTTCAGCGACATGACCTTTGGGGCACGTGCCATTTATCGCAAGCTTGGGCGCAGTGTCGAGGACACAGATGTAGGGCCGGTGCTGGCGAAAAAGCTGGCTGAATTAGGCATCGCCGATAATGTCGGTCAAGGCTCCTATTATGTGCTTAATAACCCCGGCGAGAGTGTACAAATGAGCTATGACTTCGACGGGGATGGACAAGTTGATGAAGTGACCTTAAGTGCCCAAGAGCTGGCATTGCCAAAGGCTGAGCGCAAATACCTGGCTTTTGAGTTCACTTTAGATGGCGCCATCACCGAGCAGCTGCGCATTGACGCTTCTTACACCTGGTCGCATAGCTGGGGCAACACCGAAGGCTTGGTGAAAACCGACAACGATCAAGCCGACCCCGGTTGGACAACCTCTTATGACTATGGCGATTTAATGGACCATGGTTATGGCAACCTGCCGAATGACCACCGTCACGCAGTTAAGCTCTCGGGAACGTATGATATTACCGACAATTTAACCTTTGGCCTGGTTGCCCGTGGCACCTCAGGTCGACCGAAAAGCTATTTCAGTGTACACCCCGAGGGCGTTGATAGCTGTGCCCCAGGCAACCCATGGGATGCGTGTATCAGCCGCTACTACGATCATGCCTCGCATTATGATGAAAACGGTGAGCCAGCACCGCGTGGCAGCAAAGGCAACTTACCTTGGAGTACACAAGTAGATATGTCGTTAAGCTACTATGGCGAGCTATTTGGTCAAGAGCTGATGCTTAAGGGCACCGTGTATAACATGCTGAACGATGATACCGCCATCGCCATTAACGAAGAGCGCACGCAATATGGTGCCAATGGCCTCGAGCTGAATCCAGATTATGGCATGACAACCTGGCGTCCAGCGGCGCGTTACGCCTCATTGGTGGCGCGTATTCGTTTTTAATTCCCTGAACTGCGTTATTACGCAACCCCGCCGGGCACCTTAGGTGCTCGGCATTTTTCGTTAACGACTAAGGTGCGATATGTGCGCCTTAGCGGCAATCACTATAAAGGAACTAGAGCGAGGAGTTATGGCGATAACATTTGATTTTCAGCGCCGTATGGCGCGCTTAAGAGCACAGCTTGAGAGTCATCAAGTACAGGCATTTATCATTCACAGCGGTGAAAACATTGCTTATCTCTGCGGGTTTAGTGGACATGGCGCCACCCTGGTTGTCAGCGCCGAGCAAGCGTTACTGATCACCGATTACCGTTACTACTTGCGTGCGCTAGAGGAAACCTCAGGGATAGAGGTTATTCAGCGCGATCGCGACCGCGAAAGCCTTGGGCAATGTTTGGCTCGGGTGTGCGCCAAGCACAGCGTTCTGGGCTTTGAAGCAGAGCATTTTAGTGTCGGTCAATGGCAGCATATCGCCGAGCATTTGCGCGCTAATACCTGTGTTGCCACAGTACAGGTGGTCGAGAGGTTACGCCGTGTTAAAGATAGCCAAGAAATAGCCTGTATCCGTGGCGCTGCTGAGATTGCCGATGCGGCCTTGGCCGATATGCTTACTTTGCTTGAAAGCGGCATAACTGAGCGAGAATTGGCAATTGAGCTTGATTATCAAATGCAACGACGTGGCTCGCAAGGGGTGTCTTTTGACACTATTTTACTGTTCGCCGAGCGTACGGCCTTGCCCCATGGTGAGCCGGGAGCAAAGCGCTTATGCGAGGGCGATTTAATATTGATTGATTTTGGCGCTGTGCGCAGCGGCTATCGCTCAGATATGACCCGCACCTATGTGTGGGGCGAGCCCACTAGCGAGCAGCAAGCCTTGTTTGACACCGTAGCCAAGGCACAACAAGCAGCGCTGCAACAGGTCTGCGCAGGCATTTGTTGCCATGAGTTAAACCACGCCGCTCAGCAAGTGTTGGCCTCGAGCCCGTATCATCGTTATGCCGGCGAAGGGTTGGGGCACGGTGTTGGCTTAACCCTTCATGAGTTGCCCTTTATTAAAGCCAATGCCCCCTATCAGCTAGAAAGTGGCAACGTCATTACCATTGAGCCCGGCATTTACATTCCTAACTACGGTGGTGTGCGTTTAGAAGAAGACATTGTCGTTACCGAGACGGGCTATCAGCGCCTGACTCAGGCCCCTCAACAATTCGCGCTAAGGAGTGAACATGGAGATTATTAATCAACAGCAAGTACAGCAAGTGATGGCCTATGCGCCATTGTTAAAAGCGCTACAACGAGGCTTTGCTGGTCAAGCCACTATGCCCAGACGCAATGTCTACCCGCTCAGCCCCGAGAGCGATAACCATGATGCGTTCGCGGTGCTGCCGGCATGGAATGATCAAGTCATCGGGGTTAAAGCTTTTACTTATTTCCCAGATAATGAGCACCATGGTAAATCCAGTTTGTATTCCAAGGTGATGTTATTTTCGCGCCAGCATGGCGAGCCGCGAGCGCTGGTGGATGGCACCGAAATCACCTTGTGGCGCACCTCAGCGGTGTCGGCATTAGCGGCCAGTTATTTGGCTGTGCAGCAGGCGAAAAAGCTGGTGGTATTTGGTTCGGGCAAGCTCGCTCCGTTTATGATCCGCGCGCACCTGAGCGTGCGAGATTATCAACAAGTCAGTCTGGTTGCCCGCAACACCGCCAAAGCCGAAGCCATCCTCGCGCAGCTGCGCCAAGAGTTTGCTCATTGTCAGTTTGAGCATGCTTCAGCCAGTGAAGCGCTTATTGCCAGTGCCGATACCATCTGCTGTGCTACCGGCAGTCACGCGCCGTTGTTTAGTGGTCAATGGCTAACGCCAGGGACTCATATCGACTTAATAGGCAATCATCATCGCGATGCTCGTGAGTGCGATAGCGAAACGATAAAACGCAGTCGCGTGTACGTGGATAGCCGCGATAACGTCCTCAATGAAGCCGGGGAGCTATTAATCCCCATCAGTGAGGGGGTATTCTCACCCGAGCAAATACAAGGGCAACTCAGTGATTTGGCCAGCATCAATCGTCCGGCGCGCCAAGGTGATAATGACATCACTTTATTTAAATCCGTGGGGACTGCGCTCAGTGACCTCATTGCGGCCAATTATGTGTACCAGCAACTCAGCGACCGCTAAAGTCAAAGTGCAGTGCTGCGAAGTACTGACAATCACCCGGGGGCGTAGCCTACGGGCTATGTCTATGGAGCTGATGAGCCTCAGGCCTTATTTGTTGACCTACCGACACGGCGGCCGAGTCAATTCATATATGTTTTATAGCCATGCGGCACCGCCGCGCTGGCTTTATATTAGCAAGCGCGGGGACGTTGTTATGCATTCACGCTCAGCGATACTGGCCTGTCAACGACTGTTGCTCGTTTGTTTGCTTGGAGTGCTGCTGTTGTGGCAGTAGCGAATACAGTATTGTTTCGATGTCGTGCTGGTTAAAAAAACAGGGCACCGGGTAGTCAGGATGGGCTTCAGCAATCGCTCGTTTAGCTATTGTGGTTATGTCTTCTTGGCGCAGTTGCGCAATGGTACTGGGGATAGCGCAGTCATGTAGCAAGGTGGCAATCGCCGCGCGCATATCTTGAGCATCGCTATTTGCTGCCAAAGTTTGTTGTGCCAGCGCCGTGAGCTGAGCATCGATGCGCTGTCCATAGGCATTGAGCACTGGCGCTAACAGCAGGGCGTTGGCTAGGCCGTGGCCAATGCCGTACAGCGCTCCCAATTGATGGGCAATAGCATGCACATAACCCACCGAGGTGCGGGTAAAGGCTTGGCCAGCATAAAAGGCCGCCCACAACATGTGCATGCGCGCATCGATGTGGTTGGGCTGTTGGTAAACCAGGGGTAAATTAGTGAGGATCAGCTTAGTGGCAGCCACGCTTTTTGCTTTACTAAAGCGCGTTGCATTAATGCCAATATAGGACTCAATCGCGTGAGTGAGGGCGTCTATGGCGGTGGTCGCACTGAGCTGTGGGCTCAAACCAAGGGTTAGTTCTGGCAGCAAAAGTACCCCTTTTGGTACTAAACATAAGTCATTGATGGCGAATTTTATTTGTCGCTGGTGGTCGCTGACTACGGCGGCGACCGTGACTTCCGAGCCGGTGCCCGCCGTGGTTGGCACTGCATAAAGTGGCACCAAGGGGCGCAACACCTTAAATAACCCCTGCATTTGCTGCAGGGATTTACTCGGTCGAGCAATGCGTGCGGCGATCAGTTTGCCGCAGTCCATCACCGAACCACCGCCAATGGCGATAATACCTTGGCAACGGTGTTGCTGATAGCAACTTACCCCTTGCTCAATGCAAGGTATCCCCGGATTGGCCTCAACATCGCTGTAGAGCACCGTGTTAATCCCTTGCTGGTGTAGTGCCGCAATTATGGGTTGCTGCAAATTCAAAGCAACGATGCCCGGGTCGCTGACCACTAACAAGGTGCGCAGGTTTTGCTTTTTAACCTCACAAAGCCATTGCGACAACGCTTGCTGCCCGGCATAAACATGCGGCGTGCGAATGGGCAAAAGCGCCGCTGCGAGGCGAAGACCGAAATGATAAAGCCGATATAACCTATGTGTGAACGTCACTTCGCCTCCAAGATGATATTGCTGTGCAGATACAGGGCGCGCACCATTGCTTACCCTTAGCAGTATAGATGTTTTCACAAAACTGACCATAAAACATTAAGTTATAGCTTTATGGCGGTAAAGCGGCGAGGGGCAATCACGGTGCTAACACCTTACCTTAGCACCGTGCGTAAAGGGGCTTTACATTACAACAAGTGACGGTGACGCGCGTCGTAACTTAAGTGTGAGGGCATTAGGTAGTCACGATAAAGGTATCGGTATAGTCGGTTTTTAGTCTCACTCGGTTGCTGCTTGGGCTCAGTAGCTGCAAGTGCATTCACAAAGCGCGCAAAGTGCGGTTGATGCTGCTTAGCGATATGTGCGAGTGTACGCGTATAGCCTTGATAAAAATCACCGCTAAGGTGGCGCTGCAGTGAGCGCAGCGCATCAATATCATGCTGCTGTAAATAACGCATGGCTAAGTATGACCATTGATAAATTTGCTCGCTGCTATCGTTGTAATCAGTGGCAAAAATAGCCTGTAAGCTTGGTCTTTCGTTGGCATCGGTGTCTTTTATGACTTCGATTGCACGAGGGTTGTGCTGAGCTTTGGCGATGAGTTCTGCAAGGCCTTCGCTCCACCACACTAGGTGCTCGGCAAAGTGGCCAAAACCGCCATATTTATTATAACGGCCGTCAAGGTAGTGCACATATTCATGATTGAGATTCCACACCCGGTTAGTATCGGCCAGCCAAAACGCACGGAATGAGTAAAACGTTGCTTGGTTCTGCGGATCGCTGGGCGTCCCCTCTATGTACATACCACCATTGTTAGTTTGAATATCAAACAGTAACTGACCATAACGATTGTAGTCGCTGTAATTGTCGAATATGACCACCCGTAGGGCATGGTTATGATCGTTGGCCACGGGCGTATAGTCGCTGGCGAATAGTTCATGAAAGTCTTGTTCTTGGGCGATTAAGCGGCGGCAGCTGTATTGCAGTTGCTCACTGTTAAGGGAAGTGGCGCGGATAAACAAGCGTTCACTGCATCGGTGGTTAATCGGTAGTACATCATCAATATTGGGGCTCGCACAGCGCGCTTGGAAGCCCTCTTTACAGTAGCTCAAACCACGAAAACTGTTGACCAAATATACGGTCGAAAATAATCGCTGTTGCTCGTTTTCATCGTCCGTACTTTGTTGCACTGCTCGCCAAATCGCGGCATCAAGCGTGTGTTGTTGTGGCAGAGGCAACAATTGATGCCAATAGCCCAATACCCAAAGTGCATGCTGTTGTTGCCATTGCGAGCGGGAAAGGGCATCACTAAGCACCGCCAAGGTTGAGGGCGAGCGGACAAGAGTGTGTTGCAGCGGCGCTTCGGTGCGCGCGCTGAAAGCCAAAAAGGCCAGTGCCCGATAACTTTCCCATAGCGCATAGTCAGCGTGAATGGTTGTAGTATCAGGCTGCATGGCAATAAAGTCAGTGAGCGTGCTAATCCAAGAGGATGCCTTAGGGTGCAATGCGGGGGTATCAAGCAAGCGATAGATGCTCACCGCATAATGCTCCATAAAGCGATCATACTCGGCGCTATCCGCCTCTTTGGCCTTGTTAGCTAAGCGCTGTAAAGAGTTGGCGAGCTTAGTTCGCAGGCGCTCGCTGAGTTTATCGGGTTCGCCGAGATAGCTGTATGAGCGTAAGAAATAAAGCACCGCATTAATCTGCTGCCACTGTGGGTGTGTCTGGTTCGCTTGGCTGTGCAAAAAGATAACGGCTTGCTTTGCCTCGGCCAACCTTGGCGTACTCGACCAGCCATCGATTGCGGGAGCAAGAGCGGGTTCATCACGAGGGAGTGATGCACACCCAGTGATGAGTATTAGTAAAAGGATGAGCGTTATTATCTTCATACTGAATCAGTTTTTATTGTTTAGCTAGACCATACACTTGATGTATATTGTATGCAATAAATAAAACTTGAAAGCATTTAGATTGCGATCAATTATATTGTGCACAATATAATTGCGAGGTATTTATGTCTATTTATCAGTTTAACGCAGTCAATAACCGTGGCGAGCAAGTGCCACTTGAGCAATATCGAGGCAAAGTCTTACTGATCGCCAATACTGCAAGTAAGTGCGGCTTTACACCGCAATACCAAGGGTTGAACGCACTTTATCAAGACTTTGAAAATAAAGGATTGGTGGTGCTCGCTTTTCCATGTAACCAGTTTGGCGCTCAAGAGCCCGGTGATGATGCGCAGATAAGTGAGTTTTGTGAACTTAATTACGGCGTGTCGTTTCCGGTGATGACTAAGGTGGATGTTAATGGTGCCGATGCCCACCCTTTGTTTTCCTATTTAAAGCAGCAAGCGCCGGGCGTGCTAGGCTCTAAGGCCATAAAGTGGAACTTCACTAAGTTCTTAGTTGACCAGCAAGGGCAGGTAGTGAAACGTTACGCACCGACGACAAAACCCGAAGCTATACGCGCCGATATTGAACAACTATTAGCACCCTAAATGACAGATAACAGCACCTTATATTTGCAAAATCAACTGTGTTTTAAGCTCTACACTGCCTCTCGGCTAGTTGTGCGGGGCTATCAACCTATGTTGAATGAGCTGGGCCTGACCTATCCTCAATATCTAGTGCTTTTGGTGCTTTGGCAGCGCCATGAACAGCAACAATTGCCCATGAGCCTTAAATCACTTGGCGCAGAGCTGCACCTTGACTCAGGCACATTGACGCCGCTGTTAAAACGGATGCAAAAGCAGGAGCTGCTATCTCGAGTGCGCAGTGATGATGATGAACGGCAATTGCAAATAGCACTTACTGAGGCGGGTTTGGCGCTGCAAAGCAACGCTAAGCAGTGGCGAGACACCCTAAGTCAATCTCTGCAGTGTCAGCGAGAAGAACTTAATGCCATGGCACTGCAACTTGATGCGCTGATAGCCGAGCTCAGCTAGATGATGTTGTTGCCTTGTTCAGGCTCTCGGGATTTTTGCGCCTGTTCACGGATATCTTCGGCGTCGCTACTGATGTCATCCACCGCTTGATTATGGCGGCTAGCGCCAGTACTCGGCTTTGCCTTCTGTGGCTGTGCATGCGTAGTCTCGGCTGAGGCGTCAGGTTGGTTAACAATAATGCGCTCTCGAGCATCGTCAGGCATGCTGATCTCCTGTTCGGTAAAGGTATCGACCACCTCGCGCATCAGGTGCGAGGCCACTTTAAGCACACTGAAGCGTTCGCTATCAACCCAGAAATAAATCTGCAGGTTAGCGGTGGACGCACCGAGATTATCAATTAGCACTTGTGGTGGTGGGTCGCTCAATACCATGGTTTTACTGCTAATACACTGTAAAGCAAGCTGTTGAGCCTGCCTTAAGTTATTGTCGTAACCAACGCCGACAATAAAGTGACCCCGCATCTTGGGGTTGGCAGTGAAGTTTTTGATCACATTTTTGTACACGGTGGCGTTGGGGATCTGAATATGGTTGCCATCAAAGTCAACCAAAGTGGTCGCGCGAGCGGTCACTTTACGCACTACGCCTAAACGGCCGTCCACCTCGATTACGTCATCTATTTTAAAAGGTCGCTGTATGCTTAGCAGCATACTAGAGATGAAATTCTCGGCAATGTCCTTAAAGGCGAAGCCGAGAATGAGTCCGATAAGGCCGGTACCACTCATTACTGCGACAGCAAATTCAGTCAGTGCGGCCAGACGAAGAAACACATAAACACCCAGCAGCATAATGAGAATACTGATAAAACGGCGCATGACCAACTGAACTAAACGGCTTTGGCTGAACCGATGCAAAGGTTTGATCAACAGGTAGGCCACAGGGCGAGCGAGCAGGCAGCATAGGATCATGACTGCGAGGCCAAGGCTGAGATTAGGTAACATTTGCCAAGCATTGTGTAAAAACTGCCTAAACTGTTCACTCAATGCTTGCCAAGAGGGCTCAGGCATTGGCGGTGCAATGCGCTCAGCCGCCTTTAAAATCACAGTGGTGAGGTCAATACTCATGGTGTTTTTAGTCCACAAATGAACGAATAGGGGTATATGCGAGCAAATCCAGTGCCACTATGTTGGCGCTGTTATTGCTAGTTAACAAAGTACGAAGACGGTGCGGCTGTGCCGCCAAGATAACGGAGTAATATGTTGAAAAAGCGAGGTTATCAGGCTCAAAAGCCCAGTGATGTTCCACTACGGGGGTGGTGGGATATAAGCAAACGGCTGATCCATAATTTAGGCCAAGACAACTTATCCCTCGTCGCTGCGGGGGTAGCATTTTATGGCTTGTTGGCGATTTTTCCAGCTCTTGCGGCATTATTATCACTGTATGGCTATTTCTTCTCAGCAGCAGATATGGTTGAACAACTTGATAGAGTGCTGAGCTTACTTGCACCGGCGAGCCAAGACTTGGTCATGAGCCAAGTACAAGAGCTGAATGCGCAATCTCAAGCAAGCCTAAGCATCAGTGCCATTGTCGGTTTTGTGTTGACCATCTGGAGTAGCTCCAAAGGCGCGCAAGCGATGATCACTGCGTGCAATATTAGTTATCACGAGAGTAAAAAGCGCAATTTATTTATTGCCCTATTAACGCGCTTTGTTTTTGCTTTTGGCGCCATCATTATTGCGGTGGTGGCCCTTGCCACCATTGGTATATTACCGGTAATACTCAATTATGTGGGCTTCGAGCGCAACATAGACTGGACTATAAAATTAATCACGTGGGCGCTGTTGGCTGCCATCTTTTTATTGTCACTGAGTATTATTTATCGTTACGCGCCGCATCGTCGAGCGGCTAAGTGGCGATGGCTCTCTTGCGGTGCGCTCATTGCCACCTGCATGTGGGTTGTCGCCTCGATTGGCTTTTCTTTTTACGTCTCACGGTTCGCCTCTTACAGTGAAACCTATGGCTCACTGGCTGGTGTGGTGATCATGTTGATGTGGCTCTATATCAGCGCCTATATTGTCATTCTGGGCGCAGCGATTAACGCCAGTATTGAGCAACAAACCTTGACAGATAGCACCATAGGCGAGCCTCGCTCAAGAGGGGAGCGTGGGGCAACCGTAGCCGATGAATTAACCACTAAGCAGCGCCAGCAGGTAGACAAAGAATGAATTAGCACGGCGAGGAAATAAAAAAGGCCAGCTTTGCTGGCCTTATATGTAAGCTTTATTGAATCTGTCCGCGTATTTCTCCGTTTGGAAACGCAGGCGTATGGATATTCACGTAATGACCACCACTGGCTAAAATGGCGAAAATTTCTGCGGTAATGGCCGTGTCCGCTGGTGCCATCCAACGGTTGGCATTCTCCATGTCTTGCTCTAGGGCGACTAAGACCGGGCCATTCTCACCCAGGTTACCGGTGTGAATGTGCGCCATAGTGGCATCACTGACACCGCTGGTAAGCACTTGCAGCTCGACGCCATAGTCGTTGGTGTTAACTAGGGCATAGCCATCACCAAAAGCGTCTGTGGTCACCATGGGTACTTGCTGATCGCCACTCAAAGGAAAGGCGACAAGTACATAGTTATCAGTAAGAATTTGTCCGCGCAGCTCACCCCCGGTATTTGCCGGTGTATGCACATTGACATAATGACCGCCTGAAGCCAGCACTGCGAAAATATCGGCATCAATTTGTGTGCCCTCTGGGGTCATCCACACCCCAGCATCATCCATGGATTGTTCAAGGGTCACAAACACCCCGCCGTTGGTACCAATACGGCCGGTATGAATGTGTGCAGCCGTAGCATCATCGAC
Organism: Pseudoalteromonas sp. CNAT2-18.1; assembly: GCF_022347865.1. Lineage (NCBI taxonomy): Bacteria > Pseudomonadati > Pseudomonadota > Gammaproteobacteria > Alteromonadales > Pseudoalteromonadaceae > Pseudoalteromonas > Pseudoalteromonas sp. CNAT2-18.1. Next base: position 611,860 of record NZ_JAKRFR010000001.1, read on the forward strand.
TCCTTCGGTGACAACCCGTACTTCAGTGCTGTAGTCGCTGGTATTCACCAGGGCGTAACCGCTGCCTGAGGCGGAAGTGGATACCGCAGGCACTTCTTGGGCACCAGTTAGCGCGAAGGTGGCCAGCGCATAATTACTGGTCAGTATTTGTCCGCGTAACTCTCCGCCGGTGTTTGCTGGTGTATGCACGTTGACATAGTGACCGCCTGAAGCCAGCACAGCAAAAATATCGGCATCAATTTGCGTGCCCTCAGGGGTCATCCACACCCCGGCATCCTCCATCGACTGCTCCAAGGCAACAAACACCTCGCCATTGGTGCCCACACGACCGGTGTGAATATGGGCGGCGGTGGCATCATCGACGCCTTCGGTGACAACCCGTACTTCGGTGCTGTAATCGCTGGTATTCACCAAGGCGTAACCGCTACCCATGGCGGTCGTACTAACAGCCGGCACTTCTTGCGCGCCGGAGAGGGCAAAGGTGGCCAAGGCAAAATTACTGGTCAGTATTTGTCCGCGTAATTCGCCGCCGGCATTGGCTGGGGTATGCACATTGACGTAGTGACCGCCAGAGGCCAGCACAGCAAAAATATCGGCATTGATTTGTGTGCCTTCAGGGGCCATCCACGTACCGGCATCGTCAAGAGATTGCTCAAGGGCGACCAACACTTCACCATTGGTGCCTACACGGCCGGTATGGATATGCGCCGCGCTGGCATCATCAACGCCGGTGGTGTTGACCTTTAGCTCAACGCCATAGTCGTCGGTGTTGACTAGGGCATAACCGTCACCAGCGGCCATAGTGTCAACCGCTGGAACTTCTTGAGCACCTGATAGAGGGAAAGTCGCGACAACAAAGTTATCTGTGAGAATTTGCCCGCGAATTTCACCATCGGGAAAATCAGGGGTATGAACATTAACATAATGGCCGCCAGAGAGCAGAACAGCGAGTGTATCGGCGTCGATTTGCGTGCCCTCAGGTGCAACCCAATCGGTCATGACCTCATCATCTTGTTCGAGTACCACTAACACCTCACCATTGCTACCTATGCGTCCGGTATGAATATGTGCGGCGGTGGCATCGTCCACGCCCATGGTTACAGCGCGCAGCGCTAACTCATTATTGGTGCTGTCAAAGGCAGCATAGCCATAACCAAGACCGGCGCTGTCGTTAGCGGGAACTTGCTGCTCGCCGCTTAGTTTAAAGGTGATAATGGAGGTGGTATCAGGCACAATCTGAGCGCGAAGTTCTCCGTCTGGGTAGGCGTCGGTGTGGACATTAATGTACCAGTCGCCGTCCATTAAGTCCGATACTAAGTCTTCACTTAGATCGGTGATGGCCACCTCTAACATGCCTTCACTGGCAGCACTAAAGGTGAAGGCAACATCACCATTTTCGCCGATATCTCCATCATGAATGTGGGCAGCACTAAAGCCTTCGACATCACTGACATCGAGAGAGGCTCGAAACTGCATCAGGTTCTCATCGAGCTCAACAGTGGCAGCAGCGCTTTGCATAGAATCGTTCATCGGTACTTCTTGCTTGGCGCTGAGCGTTAGCTCATAAGTTTGTGTGGCAGAAAATTCTGGTGCGGGAGGAGGGGGAGGCGGTGTAGTAACGTTGTCGTCATCGTCATCACTACAGGCACTCACAAATAGTAGACTACTCAGTAACAGTAGGTATCTCATAATGGCTTCCTGTAAATTGATTGCTCACAGAGGGACGTGTACTGCGTGTCCAACTAGGGCGATTACGAAAGCCATATGAGAAACGATCAAATTCGCTTACATTAGTTAACTTTTTATTTTCAAAACCAGCGAAATAGACCCGGTTATGTTTTAGTAGGTTGTAATGATGAGCCAATGGACGCGGTGATCACTAAGGCTACGGCCAGCCATTGTAATGGCGTCAGCAATTCGCCCAAGATCATGAATCCGGCCAAAGCGGCAATGGCCGGTTCCATACTCATCATCACGCTAAAGCCTTGGGCTGGCATATTTCTAAGAGCAACCATTTCCAGCGTATAAGGTAAGGCGCTGGACATCACACCGACCAATAGGCCGAGCGGGATCACCTGCCAACTCAGTAAGTCCATGCCTTGAAATGCTGCGCCATAGGGGACTAATACCAGGGCTGCTACACTCATGCCTAAAGCAACGGTACGACCGCCCGAACTTTGCCCACCGGTGCGCTTACCAAAGAGGATGTAGCCTGCCCAGAAACCACCGGCCGCTAATGCGAGAATAACACCGATGGGGTCGAGGCCCGTCTGCGCATCTATCTCCGGTAGCAGCAACACAATACCTGCGATGGCCAATGCCACCCACACTAAATCACGTTTACGTTTTGAGCTCAGCAATGCAACGCACAAAGGCCCAGTGAATTCCAGCGCCACACCGATCCCTAAGGGGATACGCTCAATGGCATAATAAAAGGTGATGTTCATACCGCCTAAGCACAAGCCATAGGTGATAATACTGCGCCACTCGGTGCCTTGGGGAAGCGCTTTCCAGGGACGAAAAACCAGACACAGTACCAAGGCTGAGAAGCCTAAGCGCAAGGCTGTGGTCCCCTCAGGGCCTACTAGGGGAAATAGCTGTTTGGCAATAGAAGCGCCCGATTGAATCGTGACCATGGCCAATAAAACACAAAAAATAGCGCTGAGTAGCACACGGTATTGGGGAGAAAACATAGCAATCATCCGTGTTTGATGAGGTGGCGCTAGTGTAGCTAAGGGAGCTGGTGGGGTAAACATGGCCAATGGTTGCTGGTCGCATTTTTATTGTCATTGGTCTTGAAAACTATCGCTCGCGTCGCAACACCCATTATAGGCCCAAGGAAAACTTGGTAATTCGCTTATCACACTTAGCATCAACTGCTAAAGAGGAGCACAGTATGAAGACACTTAATGAGGTTGCTTACACCGCGAAAGTACATACCGAAGGTGGCCGCGAAGGCCATGCTCAATCAGACGATGGTCGTTTGGACGTGACCCTGTCCACGCCTAAAGGGTTAGGCGGCGATGATGGCCAGGGGACCAATCCGGAGCAGTTATTTGCAGCAGGGTATTCAGCGTGTTTTATCGGCGCTATGCGCCACGTTGCCAACGAGGGAAATACCTCCTTACCCGAGGGCACCGCCATTGACGCGCAGGTCTCAATAGGGCCGATTGAAGGCGGTTTTGGCATCAAGGCCAAATTGGAGATCCATCTGCCAGATATGGCTACAGATGAAGCGCAAGAATTGATTGAAAAAGCTCATCAAGTCTGCCCTTACTCAAATGCGACCCGAGATAATATTGAGGTACAACTGGTACTCAAAGACGCTTAAGGCGTTTTAGTTACTGAATAAGGGGTGTCATTACCCCTTTTAAATCAGATGGTTATAATTTTTCACTGATAATTTGAATAATTTCGCATCCAATTGCGAGGTTAAGCCGTTACGCCCCTGATGTAACTAAAGATAGCGACGTCAGGGCTAGGACGTGAAGCAGTATAGCGAAGACACGCTATAACACGGTTTAACAACTTGCGAGGAATGGATATGCGTAATCAACATACTTCTGCTGCATCGCAGCAGCTCACACCTTCTACCCACTCCAATGCGATAAAGCTGAGTATCATCGCCTTGGCCTGCGCCGGACTCATTGCTGGCTGTAGCGGTGATGATGGCAGTGATGGTGCGCCAGGAGCCGATGGCGCGCCAGGTAGTGATGGCAACGACGGAGAAGACGGCCGCCCGGCTTTGTCAGCAGGCACCTTCTTACGTGCAAATAATGGCAGCGATAATGCCGGCACCGTTGATGTCACTAATGAATACGGTGAACTGTTATACACGCTAGAAACTACCAACAATCAAGGGCTGGTATACGGCCATCAAGATCAGCTTATTCAAGCCGGGGATGCCGATACTGGCAGTATTAAAACACTGTGCGCAACATCGCTACGGGCGCAAAACAATGGCTTCTCTAGCACTTGGGATCGCGCAATATCTGGCCCCAATAGCACCTTGGTAAACCCCAAGGGGATGACGCTCGCCAGCGCGCACGGGATTTTATTGGTTGCTGACTTTGGCGCTATGCAAATCAGCGCCTTTGGTGCGATGGCCAGTGGTGATAACGCGCCAATTGCCGTAACCGCTACCGATGCCGCTCCTTGGGATCTCGCCTATGACGATATTAATGACCGCCTCTACGCTGCACTCACCAATGGCACTGTCGCGGTGTACGACAATTACATTGCTTCAGGTATGACAGCCACCCCAGCTCGTACGATTGTTCCAAGCGACAGTAACGGCGACGCCATTGGCGTAAATTTACATGGCATCGCCTTCGATGGCAGCCAAAACCGCTTGGTGTTATCTGATGTTGGCAGTGCGCAGAGTCCCGATGATGGCGCGCTGTTTGTCATTGAAGGTGCGGCAATGGCTGACGGCAATACTCCTGTAAGCCGTATGATAGCGGGCCCAAACACCCGCCTAGGTAATCCGGTTGATATTCTCCTAGAGGGCGCTACCTTGCGAGTGGCCGAGAAGTCGAACGATGCGATTTTGGTGTACACCAATATTTTCAATGGTGCCAGCGGTGATATCGCTCCTGATTTTGTGACCATGACCAGCAAACCCGAGTCTCTTGCTCGCAAACAACACACCACGCGCCTTGATGCTTCAGATATTGATAGGCCAGCCACAGTACGTGGCGTTGCGGTGTCATCTAATCCGGGAACTGCTGGGCCGACAACCGGAATGATAGCGCAACTAAATGCGCCGCTGTCGGCTATGAGCATGGGCTTTGATACGCAAGCGACCATTGAAAGCGTGACCTTTGATATTGAGGGTAACGGTTACGCCACTTTCGATAGCAGTGATGGCAGCTCTGGCGGTGTTATCATCGCAAACCGTATTGCCAACACCCGTGATAACGGCATGTTCACCTTGAGTCAGGATCGTATGGTAAGTGGCACCAACACCACGTTAACCTCACCGAAAGGGATCGATATCGCATCAAAGCAAGGGCTCATGTTTGTTGCCGAATTCTCGACTAGTAATCGCGGTATAAAAGTGTTTTCGCGCTGTGCGTCGGGCAATGTGGCGCCGCTGATGACCTTGCTGCCAGCCAACGATGCACGCCCTTGGGATGTTGATTATGATGCCCAAAGCGATCGCGCTTTTGTGGCCTTAACCAATGGCACCATTGCCGTGTTCGATGAAGTCAGCGCTAAGATGTATGGTGGAATGAGCACCTTGGCCGGCGAAGACCGACTTATTGTCCCGGCAATGTCAGGTATGGCTGTGGCGGCGCCCACCAATATTCATGGCATTGACTACGACCCGCTGAGCGATGCCTTAATCGTGACAGATGTGGGCAGCGCCGCCGATGCTACCGACGGTAAAATTTATGTGCTCAATAGCGCGGCCATGGCCTCTGGGCTAACCAACATTGATATTGCTATTAGCGGGCCTAATTCGATGTTAGGAAACCCAGTAGACATTATGTTCAGTGGGCGCGATTTATACCTAGCAGAAAAGTCCAATGGCTTGGTGATGCGCTGGGATAATATCCTTAACCGTGTCAGTGGGGATGTCAGTGCAGATGCCAGCTATGCTTTCGTGGCGCCAGAGTCCATTGCTTTAGTGCTACAAAAATAGCCTTTTCAGCGTCATCGCTGTGTCTCCTGTTGGCCGCATTAGCGGCCTTTTTATTGCTCGAATGCGCGCTAAACCCGTCCATCGCTCGTCGTTGTGCAGCTACCATCATGGTCGTCACACTGGTAGACTGAGGGCGAATATCACCATCAATAAGTGAATAATACGTGTCAAATAAGCTGGTCATTAAGCTTCTTGTTTATAGCGTAGTGCTGGTGGTCGCTATGGTGTTAACCGTGCAGGTGACCGTGCAGCAGCAGGCGCAACGTGCGCACCAGCAAGCAAGGGTGCAAGGGGCGCACCTCAGTGACTATATCGATAGGCAATTTAGCCGCTATCAACGTATTGTCGATTCCTTGAGTCGCAGTAAAGCAGTGCACCAAGCCTTGGATATAAAGCGCGCGGCCAGTCAAGATACCGATCGCTATCTGCACGATATGCAACTGGCCAGTGGCGCCTCTGATGTGTATTTACTCAACACATCAGGCACTGTGGTTGCGACCAGTAATTGGCATTTACCCTACAGCTACAAAGGCAATAACTTTGCTTTTCGCGGCTACTTTCGAGATGCTATGCGCCACCATAGCGCCATTGATTTTGCCCTAGGGCAGCGCTCACGTAAGCGCGGTTTTTACTTTTCTCAAGCTGTCATAGTCGCAGGTGAGGCGGCCGGCGTCATCGTTGTTAAAGTGAATACCAGCCAGTTTGAGGCCGATAAAGCGGCACTCGATAGCGTGCAAGATACGCTGTTTGCATTGGTTGATGAGAACGATGTAGTGTTGATGTCGAACGCTGAACCGTGGCGATTAACCTCGTTGTCGCCAATGACGACGCCGCAGCGCCAGCAGCTAAAGCAGTCGCAGCAATTTCTTGAACGCACCATCGCACCGGCGCCTTGGCAGTGGCAAGGTCAAGCGCAGGTTTACATTGCAAAGCGCAAGCGCACCTTTGTGATTGATGACACCGCTTTGGCGCGTGCACCTTATCAACTATTGACCCTCGTGCCTCGCAATTACCTTAATGAAACCTTGGTGGCGCGCCTTGGTGTCACCCTCATGTGTTTATTGGTCTTGATTGCCTTGGTTGAATATTTATTGGTGAAAGTAGCGGGGTATCGGCAACTGCTTTACAGCGAGCGCTCCCTTGCCGAGCAGGTGAAGCAGCGAAGTCAGGAGTTGGAGCAAGCCCAAGATGCCTTAGTACGCACCGCTAAACTCGCCACTATCGGTCAACTCAGTGCCAGCGTTAACCATGAAATTAATCAGCCGCTCAGTGCCATGAGTGCGTATATTGCCGCCAGTAAACGGCTTATTGCTCGTGGTCAATATGATAAAGCGCTCAGCAACTTACAGCTAATCGAGCAATTAGTTAATCGCGTTCATGCCATTGCGGCGCAACTAAAGTCTTTTAGTCAAAAGCGTGAGCATAAAATGCAAGCAACGTCATTGGCGCAAACCATAGATAACGCTTTGTTGGTTGCAGGGCCACAACTCAAAGAATACGGTGTTGAGGTATGCTACCACCCGCCCAATGTGACGGTGTGGGTTGATCCTTATCAATTCGAGCAGGTGTTGGTGAACCTTTTTGCTAATGCCTGCCAAGCCATGGAAAAACAGGCGGTGAAGCGGTTGCGTATTGAAGCTGATAGTGACGACGAGAATGTGTATTTATCCATTATCGACACCGGCTCGGGGATAGAGCATCATGCGCTAAGCAGCATTTTTGAGCCATTTTACACCACCAAATCCGAGCATGGTCTAGGGCTGGGGTTATCCATTTCTAAGCAAATTATCGAGTCCTTTCAAGGCACGCTTAGCGCTCATAATCACCCCGATGGCGGCGCTGAATTTTTAATTAGTTTGCATCAACAAGAGCCACACATATGAGCAATGCACAGACTATCTACGTTATTGACGATGAACCCAGTATCCGTGACTCCTTAAAGCAATTGTTAGAGCTTGAGGGCTATCAGGTCGTGTGTTTTGACGATGCCAATAAAGCCTTGCATAAGCTTAACCGTAGCTTTGCCGGTGTGGTGCTTAGCGATATTAATATGCCGAAACTGGATGGTTTGGCGTTTTTGCAGCAGGTTAAGCAGTTTGACTCTGAGTTGCCGGTGGTGTTTTTAACTGGCTATGCCGATGTGAGTACCGCAGTAAAGGCGATGCAGCAAGGGGCTTATGATTTATTTGAAAAACCGGTCAATGAACAGCTATTAGATTGTTTGGCACGGGCCTTGGATAAACGCAAACTAGTGCTAGAGAATCGCCAATTAAAACGGCAAATAGAGCATCATTGTGCTCCTGGGGTGCGTATTCTGGGGGAAACCCCACAAATACAGCAGATGATGCAGTTACTTGATGCGATTAGAGACACCCCCGCAGATGTATTAATCGAAGGTGAAACCGGCACCGGGAAGGAGCTCGTCGCGCGTTATTTACACGAACATGGCGATCGCAGCCAAGGCCACTTTGTGGCAATCAACTGTGGCGCAATTCCAGAAGAGCTGATTGAAAGTGAGCTCTTCGGTGCTGCCAGTGGTGCGTATACTGGAGCTAATCAGGCACGCGAAGGCAAGTTCGCTTACGCCAATGGCGGAACGGTTTTTCTCGATGAAATCGAAGCGATGTCAGCAAGCTTACAAGTTAAATTACTGCGTGTGCTCGAAGAGCGCCAAGTCACCCCCGTCGGCTCGAACCAGAGCATTGACCTTGATATGCGGGTGATTGCGGCAACCAAGGTCGATTTGCAAACCTTAGTGGATACTGGACAGTTTCGCGCCGACTTGTTCTTTCGCCTCAATCTTTTAAAAGTGCCGATCCCGGCACTACGGCAAAGAAAAGCCGATATCCCCCTTTTGTATCAGCACTTCTTATCTATCGCCGCCACGCGTTTTCATAAACCCAGTATGGCGTTAACAGAGCCCCTGCGTGCGCAACTGATGCAATACGATTGGCCGGGCAATGTACGTGAGTTGCGCAACCATGCTGAGCGTACGGTATTGCTTGGCGAGCAATTAGCCACTCACTCAATACAAGCGCTTGAATCGCAGCAAGAAGTACTGAGTTTGGCGCAAAAAGTCGCTTACTATGAGCAGTCACTCATTGAAGATGCATTAGCCCAAAGCCAAGGCAGTATCAAACAGACCATGGCACTGTTGCAAATCCCACGTAAAACGCTGTATGACAAAATGGCCAAGTACCAGCTCACCCGAGCAAGTTATACCGAACCTAATTAATGGGTGGAATTGGTGATAAATAAGTAAAAGAATGTGCGGGAATCCACACATGTCACGCCTTATACATGCTTTAAGTTATGATAACTCATTGTTTATATTAGGTTATTAAAATTGGTCAGGTTCTTGAGTGTAGTGTTGCAGACAACAATAGGACAACACTATGATAAGACCAATAACATTATATTCATGCGTGATGCTTGGGGTGGCTGCACATGGCGCTGCGGCCGGCGACTACAGCATTTATGGTAAAGCACAGGTGCAACTTGAGCACACCGATAAAGGGGTGATGCGTTACACCGATAAGGGCACCCATATTGATGCGCCATTCTCGCGCATTGGCGTAAAAGGCAAGCACGATATCAGTGCGCAAGCCCAAGTGGTATATAAATACGAAGTGCAGGTGAAAGGCTTTGAAAGCGACGACACCAGCGAACCATTCAGTGCGCGCAACACCTACTTAGGAGTGCAATCAGCTTATGGCACGGTGCTATTTGGCCGTAATGACAGCCGCTTTAAGTACAGTGAGGGCAAAATTGACCAATTCAATGAGACCCAAAGTGACATAGCGCAAACAATAGGCGGTCAAGACCGTATTGCCGATAGCATTACCTATACCTCGCCAAAGTGGGGGCAATGGCAATGGGCGCTGACTTTTGCGCCGAAAGATGACGCTAAAACCGAAAAGAACGGCGTCGCCGCCTTATTGAGTTATGGCGATCGCGCCCTAAAGCAGACCCCTTACTATTTAGCCCTAAGCTACACCGATGCCCTAGCTGATATTCAAGCGTTGCGCGTCAATGCGGTGTATCAATGGCAACGACTGCAAGGTGGGGTGCTGGTGCAGCGCAGTGAAAATTTAGCCGGTGATAAAGACGGTAATAGTATGCTTGTGAGTTTGCGCTATTATGCAAGTGACGCATGGCAACCCAAATTGCAATATGCGCGTGATACCAGCCAGCTTCGTCACGACAGCGATAGCGAGCAGCTTTCAGCGGGTGTTGACTACGTAGTTGATAAGCAAACATCTTTTTACTTTTTAGCGACTAAACTTGAGCTCAACCAAGTCTCCGATACCAGTACTGCAATTGGACTAAAATATAAATTCTAAGAGGTCTTAGCATGTCAGATTCGAAATTTACTCAACTTCGGGGTCAACTGTTGTTGGCCTTCGGGCCATGCGTCATGTTGTTGACCTGTTTGCTCGACCCACCAGCGGGGATGTCTGTGGCTGCCTGGCGCACTACCGGCTTAACAATTTGGTTGGCATCTTGGTGGGTCAGCGAAGTGGTGCCTATTCCGGCCACCTCGTTGCTGCCTTTGGTGATTGTGCCTTTGGCTGGGATTGCACCGATTAAGGCGGTTGCAGCTCCTTACGCCCATCCTCTTATTTACCTCTTTTTAGGCGGCTTTTTACTGTCAATTGCCATGGAGCGTTGGGGGCTGCATAAACGCATTGCTCTGACTACCTTATTGCTGGCGGGCAGCAAGCCAAGCTTGCAAATCATGGCGATGATGGCGGTGACCGCATTTTTATCAATGTGGATGTCAAACACTGCAACAGCCGTGATGATGCTACCGATAGCTTTATCGGTGGTCCACCTATTAAAGGACAATGGCAGCCAATGTGATAATTTTGCCAAGGCGTTGCTATTGAGTATTGCCTATGGCGCTAGCATTGGTGGTATTGGCACCTTGATAGGCACGCCACCGAATGCCTTGATGGCTGCGTATCTAGCCGACAGTTACAATATCGAAATCGGCTTTGCTACCTGGATGATGATAGGCGTCCCTTTGTCTTTAGTGATGCTGACGTTAACCTGGCTGTGGTTAACGAAAGTGATGTATAAAGTGGATAAAACTGCCAGCCAAGTAGAGACCAAAGGCATGTTTCGCAATCAACTAGCGCAGTTAGGAGCGATGTCTCGGGCCGAGAAAAGTGTCCTCGCGGTCTTTGCCTTAGCGGCGGTGAGTTGGGTGTTGCGCCCTGTGCTCGGTGATGTCACCGGGCTGGCGATATCAGATACCGGTATTGCTATTGCTGCGGCGTTGCTGTTGTTTATGTTACCGGCAGAAAAGCACTCTCAAGAGCGGGTTTTAGACTGGCAAAACGCAGCAAACGTGCCTTGGGGGATTTTGTTGCTCTTTGGTGGCGGCTTGACCTTAGCGGCGCAGATAAAAAGCTCAGGCTTGGCTGATTACATCGCAAATCTGCTTAGTGGGGCCAGTGCTATGCCGTTGGTGATAAGTGTTCTCGTGGTGGCCGCGTTAATTACTTTCTTAACCGAGATCACCAGCAATACGGCGACTGCCGCCGGGTTTTTACCTTTACTTGGGCCGGTGGCAGAGTCGATTACTGGTACGCCCTTAGTGTGGGTGGTGCCCGCTGCCATTGCCGCCAGTTGCGCCTTTATGATGCCGGTGGCCACGCCACCGAACGCGATTGTATTTGGCTCGGGGGAGATAAAAATTACTGATATGATCCGTGCAGGCTTTGCTTTGAACATTATTGCTATTGTACTGATCACGCTGGCAACTCTGGTGATAGCGCCGATGGTGCTTAACTTTTAATGGTTTTCTCAGGCAGCGCGACCATAAATAACGCGCTGCCTGTGATTACGTAGCCAGTTATTTAGCGACCAATAGGGTTAAGCGCTTGTGCAGCTTGGCACTATCGAGTTTGCCATAATAGGCGATAAGGTCAGCTTTGTTATCGCCATTGATATCGGCATGGCTAATCTGTGCTGCGGATTGTGGCAAGGCAATATCTTGACTGCTTTTGCGGGAGAAGCCGCCGTCTTTGTTACCTAAGCGATAAATAAGCTCATCGCTGTCCTCAGAAAGTAGTAAATCAAGAATGCCATCGCCACTAATATCGGCGAGTTTCACCAAGGGTTCGCTGGCGCGGCCTTTGCTGATACTAAAGCCCATTTCGGTTTCATAGTCCATGCTCGGCTGTTCCGGATACTGTCCTTGCGCATTTTGGCGATAGAGCAGCACGTCTTGGTCAATGCTACTTGCTAGCAGCGCAGAGACTACCTGCGAGACCCCTAACTCAAAACTCGATACCATCACTTCTTTGCGACCATCACCATCAATGTCTTGCAGTTCAAGGCCAGTGAGCGTTCCTTCTGCACGCACTGTGGTATCGGCCTGCACACCATAACGAAGCTCGCCATCAGCGGTGTTTTTGCCATAAAATATCTCGTAGTCGTTCTTTCTATCTAGCACACCGGAGCTTTGGGTATAGCGCACCACCATGTCCACTATTGCATCGCCGTTAACGTCTTCAAAGCGTTCCAACTTACGGTAGTTGAGATCGCTTTGGTCCAAAGAGCGGCCATCATCATCGAGTTGATCCCACCAATCGATGGCGTGAATATCCTCGCGAATGGCCACTGTTTGATGGTCAAAATGGCGCTTGGCAGCAGTGTAAATGTGCAGCTGCCCGGAGGTGAGATGAGCAATATCCATGCGCTCATCGTTATTAATATCTAAGGTAAAGGTTTGTGCCGGAGTCACACTCAAGCCATCGCGAGTTAAAACGTTTTGGCCGGTAATAGCCAATTTAGAGAGCTTGTGCGCTTTATCTTGCTGGCTAAACCACACCTGTAACTCATTAAAGTTAGGCAGCATCACATCAGCACTTTCATCGCCATTAAAATCAAATATAAATGGCATGCGGCGCATAAAGTTACTGCGTTGAATTTGGAATACGGAGCTGACTTCGAGATAGGACAATAGCCTTGGCTCTGAAGGGCCTTGTGGATACTGATAACGACCAACATGGTCTTTGGCGAGGAAATACAGAGTCTGTTTGCCCTGTGGGTCGTTGCCAATGTCATAGGCAAAATACTGCTCACCAATGGCAAAGCGGTCCACCTGGGTTAGTGTCCCGTCAACCAACGCCAGAACGGCCACTTGCTGTGCTTTGGCGCTGCTGCGGCCGATAGCGATTATCTCTTTACCCGGATGAGGCGAAATATCGGCGCTAATAGGGGCCTGAGTAATGTTAAAGTCAACATCAAGATGGTGTTCACTAAAAGCGTCAGCCCATACTGGTTTGCTTAGCAAAAGCAGTGCGGCAATGGCACTTTTAATTGGCAAGTGTCTTCCTGTCACGTTAAACCTCATTATTGTTATGTATTGTCACTGGTATTTACCTTGGGGCCAGCGACTCACGCAAGTACAGACCCAAGATGACTTCTTTACAGTGACATAACTTTTAATGCCTCGCCAACATTCAAATGTAAGCAAGTGTATAAACGCTAATTACGGGCAAGCACAGGCGGTGATAAGGTTTTGCATAATAGCCCAATACATAACACGGTAATAAAAGTGAGCGCATTGGCCATTGCTTGCAGAGAATAATCTACACTTGCGTGCAATAACATAAATATAATGGCGGCTATTGCTCCGAATGCGAGCCCCTGATAAAGCCGCGTTCTGCGCTTTTTCATTACTTGTACCGAGACCCATAAGCAACCACCAATCGCCACTGCCAAGGCAATGCTAGCAGGCCAACCAAGCTCAATTAAAAACTGCAGATAGTCATTGTGGGCGTTATCGTAATATCCAGAGTAGGGCCCTTGTTGGACACTTGGAAATACAGTGTAGAAACTCCCCACACCATGGCCTAAAAAAGGGTGTTCGAACAGCAGTGTCCATGCGTCACGAAGCACTTCATCACGGCTTTCGAAAAGCAAAGCGGTGTTACTCAAACGTTCCTTCACTTGGGAAACCCCAAACAGTGCGCCAATAAGAATGAAATCAAGCACGAAAAAACTAAAAATTAACCATTTAAACTGCTTTGAGGGCTTGCGGTAAAAAAACAGGGCTAATAAACAGGCTAAGGCCAAGGCAATGAAAAAGGCAGCATTGCCCATGCGGGAACGGGTCAGGATAAGTGCGATAACCATAACCATTAATGCTAAGCGAATCATTAATTTGGGGCTTAACCATACTTGGATCAGACGTTTAAAGCTGAGAGGATTTTGCCCAGTGCTTAGCTGAGCTATGATGAGCCCAACGCCTAAACTTAAAACCAAACCAAGGTAATTAGCTAAAAAGTTCTGGTAGGTGAAACTACCGAAGGCTTTATCGTTACGCTGCCACTGTAAGACTAGGCTAGGTAAGTCAGGGCTTAACACCAAAATACAGGCATAACTTGCCTGCACCAACCCAGTTATCACCAATAACACGACCAGTGCCCGCAATCGTTGATAGCTAGTGCAGTAAGTGAGCAGCAAAACGGCGTAGAGGGTCAGTGCTACCGTGACCAGCAAAGCATGCCTGGTCGCACCGGGGCTGGCGCTCAGCTTTAGTACATCCTGCATAGCCACTACAAACACACAACTTAGCATGGGGATGATAAGCCAGCGGTGCGTCTTATTTATACTCCATAGCGGTTGTTGAGTCGTCACAGCATAAGCACAATGCAAAGCGCTGACTACAGCGATAGCTAAGCACAATAATGCACTGGCCCAAAGACGAAAGCCCCCTAATACAAAGGGGGCTATAAATAAGATGATGAGTAGCAGCGCAAAGATAGCACGTGAACCATGCGCTTTAAGGCGATTATCCGAGCTTTCGGATGTCTTCAGAGACAGGCTTAACACTGAAGAATCAACGCTTATTGGTTTGACTCAGAAATTCCGCCATCCCCGCCTGAACCACCGAGACCGACGATGGGGGATGGTGCGAAGTTTGGGGCTGTTGCCGGCCCTGCTGCAGTTGCTTGTGACACTAAGGTTGCATCCATATTGTTGGCAATAGCTAACGCGGTCACATTATCAGGGTTCATGCCAGCACTGAGCGCCGCTGCAACGATATTCATGGCCTCATCTGAGGTCACGCCCACGTGGACTAGGGCTCGGGAAAATAGCTCATTGGCTGCGCTGGTATCAGCCCCAACAGCAGTGATAGCAGAATTAACCAAAGCCGCATTTAATGCTGGGTAGCGGCTCATAAGTGCGGTAATTTGTTCACTGAGTGGCTGCCCTTGGTCGATAGCCTCAGTAATAATCGCATCGCTTTTAGCGGTCGCTTCGACAGCGTGCGCATTGCCTATCATCATGGCGCATATCATCCCTATGCACAGCACTAAACCGGTCTTTCTCATGATCTACTCCTTTATCGCTATAATGTTCGTGTTTGAAAGTTGAAGATAGCTTGTTCGGGGCCTTCTTCTAATTGCATCGGCGGCTTTATGTAGTTTCCTTGCAGACCGTCAAACTGCAGCTGCATAGCTTTGTCAAAGCTCACCGCGTTTTCGATATGACAGGCAATTGTTTTTATTCCAATTCCTGTGCAAGTGGTGACAATGGAACGTAACAAAGCAAGTGCATCATCGTTCTGCTGTAAGTCCTTGGTATAGGCCGCATCCACCTTCACGTAATCTATATTGAGGTCACGCAGATACCTAAATGAGGTAAGGCTGGAACCAAAGTGCTCTATACACACTTTAATATTGAATGCTTTCAGTCGCGCCAACACATTCTTGGTCATGGCGATATCGGCCAATAGGGTGGCTTCACCTATTTCTAACACCGTGTTGTGGCGTAAGCACCCGTAATGATGAGCCTGACGACACACCCAAGTAATAAAATCTTCATTGTAAAACGCCTCTTTACTTAGGTTTACTGCAAGGGCTAACTCCGTATGAGTATTACGAAAGTTAATAAAAGCTTGGAATAGCTTTTTCTCTAACTCACACGCCAAGCCGAGGCGCTCAGCCATGGCGAATAGTTGTTGGTTATCAATAGATTTCCCTTGGTCGCTAATGCGCACAAAGGTCTCAAAATAATGAGCTTGCTGCTGTTGTTGTTTGCGAACGGGTTGAAATGAGTAACTAAAATTACCTTGCTCGATAATTCTCACAATGGTCTCTCGCCACTGGCTTTGCGATTGCACTAAATTGTGTGTTTGACACATTGCCGGCTTGTCAGGGCTCGCTGTTGAAATGGCGGTATCCAGTTCACTAAGTATACTGCCCACGGTACTGTAGCTGTTAACGGAGGCGATACTCAGATGTGCAAAGCCCTTCTCATAACGATGGTGTTGCTCTTTTTGAAGGCTGTGGTGCAAGCGCGATAATGTTTCAGCAACAAAGTCGCAAGGGTAGGGCATATGAATAGTGAATGTACCACCGCTAATGCGATAGATATGGTAGTCACCTAGGTGGGCGAGGTAGCGTTTGATGACTTCCAACACCGCGAGCACGTAGGCGTCACCTTGACGGTAATCATGATGTTCATTAATTAATTGCAGGCTAGGCAAGGTGACCATTGCCACGCTGTGGGTATGCTCATCTTGCAGCTGTTCAGTCACTGCGCTAAGTTGGTTATCAAAGGCGCGACGATTCCCCAACCCAGTTAACTCATCACGATACGCTTGGCGGTAGTAGGCATCGCTTTGTTTGGTTAACGCATCAAAGGTACGCTGAATACTTGTCACCATGTCATTCATCGCTTTTGTGACTGAGAACAGCTCTCGAGATTTCGGACTCGCGTTGTTTTGAACAAACTGTTTTTGGCCAATGCGTTGTGCCTGCTGTTCTACTTTGCGCAGTGGCCTGAATACCGAGCGCAGCACCAAATAAGCAAGACTTAGAGCAATCACTAAAATCATTGCTGAGCTGATTGCCGCTTGCTTCACCTGCTGCCAAAGCTCGATGTATGCAGCACCTGGATGCGTGGTAACACTTAAAAAGCCACCCACTTTCCAACCACTATTGAGCTCCTTGGTGTAGGTCGGTGCTGTGAGCTGAAATAGGCGCATAAACCATGATGGCACCCCGTGTATTTCGGGGTTGTGATTGAGGTTAACAAGCGACTTATTTTGATCATCTTTAAGCTCTATCTGAGCATAGTAACCAGAGTCAAAAATAGCTTGAACCATGGTGCGTGCCACCATCATATCGCGCTCATTTAAATAGGGTGAAATAGCCAGACCTAAACTGGTCGCGGTATCACGAGCGTGAGTCGCCATTTGTTGCTGATAAAAGGCTTGGGTTTGTTCGCTACTAAGCTTTAACTTCACTGCAAAAGTGATTATTCCCAGTAACACGATGAGGGCGTAGACTTGAGTTTGTAAACTCATCCTTGGTTTGTTCATTGACTTTTCACTCCTTGTTCGCTGATTCCTGTTCGATCTGCTTAATCAACTCCTCCCAAGCAGACACTCGACTGCCAGTGGCTTGGCCACTGAGGTTTTGCGCTTTAGCCAACCATAATCCTTGGCCATTGAAACTATAAATCGGTTTTAAATCTTCGCGTTCACTGGCTTTGACAATACGATTATCAAAATTATCAAGTACGTAAGGCTCATCATCTTGACCATCAAAATACAGCACTACCATATGTGGTTGATCAAGCGTTAAATGGCGCACATACATTAAGCGTAGCTGCTCATCGGGGATGCCTAAACTAACCAAGGTAAAAAACTTGGCGATGGCGTAATCTTCGCAATCACCGGCACCTTGGATCAGCAGTTGAGCCGGTGTGGCCCAATAGTCACTTTGATGCCACAGCGTTTCGTCACTTTGGTAGGCCACCACTTCATTAAAGAACTGATTGACGCTCTGCAGCTGGCGCCATGCATCTGCATGTTGCTGCATAACAAGCATCTCTAGCCAGTGTTGGGCCCGCCTTGATGCGCTAATGTTCCCTTTATTTTGCACGTACTCAACGAGCTGCTGCGGCTGCAACAATTGTCCGTAGGTCAATGCAGCCGTGCAACTTAAGGCGACTGCGACAGCAAATCTTACTGCTGTTTTGATTCCGGTTACAATTTTGCAGTCCCTTATAAGTTTGCGTTCATTCCCAGAATGATATCACTTAAATGTACAACAGGTACACGCGAAATAAAAACTTAATCTAATTCTTTGGTGCTAGTTATTGAAATCTATTTGTTAACAAGTACAATGTTTAGTACTTATCGACTAGATGTGCAGTGCCAAGGACGGAGTGGGCTCACTGAGTGTTTTGCCACTCACACCGTTTTCAAAGGAAATATATATGAAAGTGCAAAAGGCGGTATTACCGGTCGCTGGTCTCGGAACACGTATGCTCCCAGCGACCAAAGCCATCCCTAAAGAGATGCTCCCATTAGTGGACAAACCCCTTATCCAGCATGTGGTCCGTGAAGCCGTTGAGGCGGGGATCAAGGAAATTGTGCTGGTGACTCATTCCTCAAAAAACTCGGTAGAGAATCACTTTGATACCAGCTTTGAGCTCGAAGCGACGTTGGAAAAACGAGTCAAACGTAGCTTGCTCGAAGAGGTGCGCAGCATTGTGCCAGACGATGTCACTATCATTTCAGTACGCCAAGCCAAGCCGCTAGGATTAGGCCATGCGGTATTAGCAGCGCGTCCGATCGTTGGTGAAAACCCGTTCGCGGTGTTACTGCCTGATGTGATTATTGATGAGTTTGCGTGTAATTTGCGCAGCGAAAACCTTGCGCAGATGATTGCACGTTATGAGCACAGTGAGCATTCGCAAATCATGGTTGAGCCTGTAGCAGCCACAGATGTCGACAAATATGGCATCGTTGACATTGACGGTAAGACTATTCACGCGGGTGACAGCGCTGTTATTCGCGACATGGTAGAGAAACCCTCACAGCAACAAGCGCCAAGCCGTTTGGCGATAACCGGCCGTTATGTGCTCAGTGCGCAAACGTGGGATCTGCTCGAACACACGCCCCCAGGAGCCGGTGGCGAAATCCAATTAACCGATGCCTTACATCAGCTTCGCCAACTTCAAACCGTGGAGGCATTCCATTTGAAGGGTCGCTCTCATGACTGTGGTTCTAAACTCGGATACATGATTGCCAATGTGCACTATGCCATGCGCAGCCAACAGTTTGGCAGCGAATTTCAAGCTGCACTGGAAAGCATGTTAGCTATCGAGCAAGCCAAGCACAGTGCCAGCGCATCGGCATAACACCTGTTAAGCGAATTAAAAAATTAGAGGATTTATATGGCCACTAAGGTACTGAGTGTATTTGGTACACGTCCTGAGGCAATCAAAATGGCGCCGGTAGTGAAAACCTTGGCGAATGACTCTCGCTTTGAAGCGCGCGTGTGTATCACGGCACAACACCGAGAAATGCTCGATCAAGTTATGGCCCTTTTTGCCATTAAAGCCGACTATGATCTCGATATTATGCAAAAAGGGCAGTCACTCAATGATGTGACATGTCGCATTTTGCAGGGCTTAGCTCCTGTGCTTGATGAATTTAAACCCGATATCGTATTAGTGCATGGTGATACCGCCACCACCTTTGCGGCGAGTTTGGCGGCGTTCTATCAGCAAATTCCCGTCGGCCATGTAGAGGCAGGGCTGCGCACCGGGAATTTATATTCGCCGTGGCCTGAGGAGGCGAACCGTAAGCTTACAGGCGCATTGACACAGCTGCACTTTGCGCCAACAGACACTTCAAAGAACAACTTGCTGAAGGAAAATATTGACCCGAGCAACGTGCACGTAACCGGTAATACGGTGATTGATGCGTTGCTGGATGTTGTCGATAAGGTCAATACCAAGCCAAGTCTTAGCGAACAGTTGCAGCAGCAATTGGCTTTGGCCGCAGACGAGAGAGTGATTTTAGTGACCGGGCATCGCCGAGAAAGTTTCGGTGGCGGCTTCGAGCGTATTTGTCAGGCATTGGCGCGCATTGCTAAGCGTTTTCCACAAAGCCGGATTGTTTATCCTATGCACATGAATCCGCAAGTGCGTGAGCCGGTTAATCGTCTGCTCCAAGGCTTGGAAAATATCTCACTTATTGAGCCATTGGATTACCTTCCCTTTGTTTATTTAATGAATCGTGCGCACCTTATTGTAACTGACTCTGGCGGCGTTCAAGAGGAAGCGCCAAGCCTTGGGAAACCTGTATTAGTTATGCGTGATACCACCGAGCGCCCAGAAGCGGTGGCGGCGGGCACAGTCGAGCTGGTAGGCACTGACGAGCAAACCATTTTCACTGCCGTTGAACGTTTAATGACTGATGAGCAGGCCTACCAGCGCATGAGCCGTGCTCATAACCCCTACGGTGATGGTCAAGCCAGTCAACGCATTGCCGATGCCATCGGCGCTCACTTTCATGCCCAATAAGGATAGTTACTATGAATTTTGAAACAGTTTCAGTTATCGGTTTGGGCTATATCGGCCTGCCTACCGCCGCCGTTGTCGCCTCGCGTGGCATTAATGTCATTGGCGTTGATGTCAATCAGCAAGCAGTGGATACCATCAATGAAGGAAAAATCCACATCGTTGAGCCTGATTTAGACATTGTGGTACGCGGTGTGGTTGCCACCGGTAATCTGCGTGCGACGACCGAAGCTCAGCGAGCGGATGCGTTTATGGTCGCGGTGCCCACTCCCTTTAAAGACAATGACAGTGGACCAGTGGAGGCCGATTTAAGTTATATCCAAAGTGCGGCCAAAGCGATTGCGCCGGTGTTGGAAAAAGGCAATCTAGTGGTTCTTGAATCGACCTCCCCGGTTGGGGCCACCGAACAACTCGCTGCTTGGTTAAGCGAAGCGCGTCCAGATTTGAGCTTTCCACAGCAAGTGGGTGACAACGCAGATATTAAAATCGCCCATTGTCCAGAGCGTGTACTACCTGGCTATGTACTACAGGAGCTAGTTTCCAATGACCGCGTCATTGGTGGTATGTCGCAGGCATGCTCAAAACGTGCGGTAGAGCTGTATGAAAACTTTGTTCGCGGCGAGTGTATTATCACTAATGCACGCACCGCAGAAATGGCTAAGTTAACCGAAAACTCTTTCCGTGATGTGAATATCGCCTTTGCCAACGAATTATCGTTGATCTGTGACAAGCTAAAAATCAACGTGTGGGAACTTATTCGTTTGGCCAATCGCCACCCCCGCGTCAATATCCTTAATCCCGGTCCAGGGGTGGGGGGTCACTGCATCGCAGTCGACCCTTGGTTTATTGTTAGCAGTGCCCCCGAGCAGGCAAAGCTGATTAAACAAGCGCGCTTGGTCAATGACGGCAAGCCAAGCTATGTGGTTGAGCAAATAAAGCAAGCGGCGGATGAGTTTAAGCGCCCGGTTATTGCTTGCCTTGGTCTGTCATTTAAGGCTGATATAGACGATTTACGTGAAAGCCCCGCTTTAGACATTGTCAGTGACTTAGCGCAACAACAAATCGGCGCCGTATTGGCTGTTGAACCGAACATCGATGAGCTTCCTAGTCACCTTGGTGCCCAAGGGGTTGAACTAACCTCCTTGGAGCAGGCGCTAGAGCTTGCAAATATCGTTGTTGTACTGGTTGATCATAAGCAATTTAAAAATGCCGACAAAACCGAATTTGCCCGTAAAGTGGTGATTGATACCCGAGGTGTGTTGGCGTGATGACACCTAAGCAGCTCATTAAGGCCGATTTATATCGGCAAACCGGGCGGGTTTCTAGGGTGTTATTGATCAAGCATTTATTAGTGAACCCCTCGTTCAACTATGTGTTTTGGTTTCGCTTGTGTCGTGCTCGCAGCACCCTGGTGCGCGGCTTTGCGCGGTTGATACATAAACATTTATCAGTACGGTATCAGATTCAGTTGCCCAAGGAAGTGCAGGTCGGGCCTGGGCTGTACTTAGGTCATGGCACCGGCATTATTGTTAATGCCAGCGCTAAAATTGGCGCTAACTGTAATTTAAGCCCTTATACCGTGATTGGTTCAAACCATGGTCACGCAGCGCATATTGGTGACAATGTATACATTGGACCACACACCAGTGTGGTTGAACACGTACACATTGGCGATGGTGCTCAGGTAGGCGCGGGAGCTGTGGTGATCAAGGATGTACCTGCGCATGCCACCGTGGTCGGGAACCCGGCTAAAGTGGTACGCGAACATGGTGAGGCAACCTATATTGCAAATCCAGTGCAGGTTAATTCATGACCCAAGTAGTGATTGTTGCACCGTTAAGCACCATTGAATGGGGCAGCGATAACGCTGGGGGCGTCGATAGTGTGTGCCAGCAGTTATTGCAAGCGCTCATAGCGATGCCAACGCCCGGGTGTCAGTACGAAGTGCTCGCGTTGAAAGTTGGTCAGTCTTCAGCAGAGTATTTCACGCGTTATCGCTTAAGCGAACAAGTGCATGTGACCTTTGTACCTAGCAAGGGCAAGATCGCGGGAGTGCCAGTGCCTGGCGTGATTTATCAGTGCTGGCAAGTGCGCAAGTTTTGCCGGGCGCACCGTGCGGATGTGGTGCACAGTCACTATTGGTCGCTGTTGCTTGGCGTGCCCAAACACATTGCGAAAATGGTGACAGTGCATTCGTTTGGAAAGTTAGGGCGTAAGTCAGTGTCGATGCTCAATGACTTGCTCTATGAGCGTATTCTGCCGAGCTTGTCACGCCATAGGGCGAATAAAGTTACCTGTGTAGGCGAGCAGCTGCGAGAGTGTATTGCCCAGCAAACAGGAATAAATGCAGAGGTCGTTGCAAACCCCATTAATCCCACTTTTTTTGCCGTAAATACAGCGTCGGTAGAGAAGTTTAACACCCCCACCTTAGTGACCTGTGCAATGATCCACCGGAAAAAAGGCATTCATGTCGCTATAGATATTGTGGCGAAGCTAAATCAAAGCCGTGAGGTGAATTTGTGCATTATCGGCCCGGTACGTGATCATGACTATAAAGCGGAGTTAGACGCTCAAATCGAGCGGCTTGGGATCTCGACTAACGTGAAATTTACCGGTGCCTTGTCAATGTCTGAAGTGGCGCAGCATTATGGCAAAGCACATGTGGGCTTGTTTTGTTCACAAGAGGAAACTTTTGGCTTAGCCCCCTTGGAAATGGTCGCTGCTGGTCTTAACGTGGTCTCGACGCGCGTGGGTGTATTGGCTGAGCAGCCACAGTTATTCATCAGTGCGGGTGGTGCCTTTATCGATAGCAATGATATCGACGCTGCGGTGCAAAGAGTTAGTCAGGTGCTCGAGGGCAGGGGCAGTGCTGAGCCTCAGCTCATCGCCGACGCTTTTTCGGCGCAACGAGTCAATGCCCAGTATCAGCAGTTGTACAAGGAGCTAACGGGTGTTTAATAAGTTACTCAGCTACGCCCCAGTACAGATATTTTCAGCATTGAGTGTGTTTGCGCTTATAGCCATACAAACTCGCTTTCTCGCGGTAAGCGAATACGGTCTTTTGGCAGTACTGCTGGTGATCATGGAAAGCACACGCTCTATGTTTGCGCAGTGGATTAATACTGCACTGTTACGCTTTTACCCCAGTGCACAAAGTCCAGAGCGTGAGCAGCTTTTGTACCTCAGTAGCTCGTTGTTATGGTTATTTGCAGCGGTAGCAGTACTGGTTGTAGCCTTATGCTTGTGGGTGTTTTCGCTGTTCTCATGGAGCAATATGCTTTGGGTTGCTCTGCTGTTCGTTGCCAAAGGAACATACACCTACTACCTTGAGCGCGCTCGAGTGTGTGAGCAAGTTAATCGTTATCGTTATGCAACCTTGACCCAAGCGGTGTTATCCGTGGTGCTTACCTTAGGTTGCCTGTGGCTTGATGGTGCCCTGCATAGCGCCTTAATTGCTTTGGTAGCGAGTAACGCCATCGCCTTGTTATTTACTTTGCGTAGAAACCCTCAGGGACATAAGGGCACACCGGTGCTGCGCCGAGAGTTTCTACACTATGGTTTACCTTTTATGTTTACTGGTGCCCTCGGAGTATTGGCGACACGCAGTGACCGTATCGTCATTGCCCAGCTTACCTCGTTAGAGCAAGCTGGGCTCTACGCCGGCATAGCGAACTTGTTAGTGGGCTTAATGGCACTGGTGTTTATGGTCGTGGCTTTGCCGTTGTATCCAGAGCTGACCAAACTCACCGACAAACCGCAGCAATTGCGTCAGGCTCATAGCCGATATGGTGGGTATTTATGTGCGTTAGCGATACCGGCGCTGACCGGGCTGTGTTTACTGGCACAGCCGCTGATCACTGTGTTTTTAGGTGAGCGCTATCAGCAGCTAGATTTACGCGTATTTTATGCTATTGCCGCCGCCACCTTTATTTTGAATCTACGCGGCCACTATTTAGACCATGGCTTACAGTTTAGGTTGCGTACTCAATGGCTACCGCTGATCACTGCTGTGGGCTTTGCCTTGCAGCTCGCTTTAGCGTTTACATGGGTACCCAAGCTAGGTGCTTTAGGTGCTGCATTGGCGTTGCTTATTGCTATGTGTGTCGCGGCGTTGCTGTCGTTGATAACTGGGCGTTATTACCGTTACCACTTTACCTGGCCAGCACAGCTTTATAAAACGTTACTGGCGACAATGGTGATGGGCGCAGTGCTTTATACATTGTTGAAAAACCTTGTATCACTTGCGCCTTGGCAGCAGCTTGTTATTGGTGTACTGGTAGGGATCACGACCTATGCGCTGATGCACTGGTTACTCAATACCTTCGCTATACGTAGCCAGAGCCTCAACTGGAGGCGGCGCAGTGTCTGAGATTAAATTAGCAAAATACCTACAATTAGCCTTATTCAGTGCAGTGGTACTCGGTGGCTACCTGCTTGAAAACCTCGGTATCGCCTACGTATCAGAAGGCGGCTCGCCGGTGGTTAAAATACACCTTTATGCATACATTTTACAGGCGTTATTTGGGTTATTGGTGTTGAGCAGAGGCATGGCAGCAAGTGTTGCTGAATTAGGTCAGTTAGCGTCTATTTGGTGGTGGTCATTTATCGCTCTAAGCGCTGTTATCGTCTATGGCCTAGCCACACAAGGCACGTCAGGCATGGCCTATATGGTTAATACCTTTTTAGCGCCATTGTTGTTGTTAGTGCTACTCGCGCAACTATCACACTCGCAGTTGCAGCGTATTTTGGTGCTACTTGCTTACTTGTTGCTGTTTAATTCCTTACTTGCCGTGGGGGAGTATGTATTAAATACTCGTATTGTAAGCGTTGAGTTTGACTCCTTTGCTTTTTTTCGCTCAACCGCATTGATGACACACCCCCTGAACAATGCCCTGATCACCGTGGCTTTAGCCTTGTTGCTCTGCTCCTACACTCGACTCCCGGCTTTTGCTTATATCGGCCTAGTGATTTTGGCGCTGTTTGCTTTTGGTGGGCGGGCAGCGTTAGCACTCTTTTGCCTTGGCGCCTTAGTGTGTGCCGTGCCCGCATTGTGGCGATTTTTAACCCGTGGTGTGGCCGTTGACAGGCGGTACCTAGCGGTACTTATGATGCTCGGCTATTTCGCCTTTATTGCTTTTATTGTGGTGCTTATTGAGTCGGGGATCACGGAACGTATCGCTTCGAAAATGTATATCGATCACAGTGCTACAGCGCGTTTAGATGTGTTTTATCTACTTGAGCAGTTAAGCCCAAAAGAGTGGGTGTTCGGCGCCTCAGCGAGTTTGATGGCTGCTATCGAGTTTTATATTGATATCTCGGTTATTGAAAACTACCTCGTAGGATGGATTTTTAATTTTGGCTTGATTGGTGCTGTGCCGCTTTTTATCGCCGCTTTCTTGCCCCTAGGTTATTTCTTTTATCACGGGAACTTAGTCAGCCGTACCGCGATTGGTGTGTTTATGATTGTGGGGGTAACCAATAACTCATTAACAACAAAAACACCGGTATTGTTACTACTTTACTGTGCCTTGTTCTGTGCTTTAAAACTTCAACAAAAAGCCCAACAATCGATTCGGGCCCAAGGAGCTAGCCATGCTTGCGCGACTTAAGTCATCGTCTATTTATGCCCATTTACGGCAAATAAAGTACCGTCGCCAACGTCAGGCTTTAAACGCGCAACCTAAAACCGCGCTGGCGCAGATGCGAGCGGTGTTGCTCGATGATTTGCAGATAGCGCAAGGGGATGCATTGTTAGTGCACTGTGGTTTTGGGTTTTTGCATGCTGATTTTACTCCCCAGCAATTGCTCGAGCTACTAAAGCAAATTGTCGGCCCTACAGGGACCTTGGCCATGCCATTTTACCCGCCAGGGTTGTCGCAAGATTGGCTAAAGGCTGGGCGTATTTTTGATAGCGCACATGTGTGTTGTGGCACCGGGGTATTGGCGCAAACTCTAGCTGATGATGAGCACAGTCACATCAGTATCCACCCTATCAAAGCTGTTGCCGCTTGGGGCCAACACAGCCGATTAATTACCGCTCATCACCAGCGTAGCCAGACGCCTTATGACGCGCACAGCCCCTATTACTTGCTGGCACAATTGGAGCACTCCAAGTCCATCGGTTTGGGCGTACGTAATTGTTCGATGGTGCACTGCGCTGAAGACCTGTACGAGCAAGACCTAGGGTATCTCTATGGCGACAAGTCCTTTGCAGCAACGGTGATTCATGAAGGCAAACAACATCGCGTAACCACTTTTGTACATGACATTCGCGAGCCGCTGATGGAGTCGAGCACATTTTTTGATTTGCATTGTCCCCAATTGGTTACCTTAAGTCAGCGTTTAGTTTCGCCTTGTTATGCTATCGACAACTCTAAACTGTTGCCGCAATGCCAGCAGCTATTCGCGCAAAATATCTCAAGGAAGAAGAGCTAATGAAGTACATTTTGACGTTTGATTATGAGTTGTTTGGCAGTGGCAAGGGCGATGTGTTTAAGCACTTGGTCGCGCCCACAGACAAAATGCTCGAAACCATGCAACGTTTGGGAATACGCGCTACTTTTTTCATCGAATATCTTGAGCTCGAAGCGATTTTTAAAGAAGCCGACAGCGGCAACCCTCTTTTTATCGACGATGCCAAGCATATTAAAGCCCAGCTCGAGCGTATGGTGTCTCTAGGTCACGACTTACAATTACACCTGCACCCTCAATGGTATCAAGCACAGTACCGTCAAGGACAATGGCAGCTCAACTTTGACTGGTGGCGATTTTCTGCCTTGCCTTATCGAACCAGTGCTGATGGCACCCCAGGTCAGCTTGATTTATTGCTCGCCGGTAAAGCTTTTCTGGAAGCATTAATTCAGCCCCTCAACAGCGAATATCGTTGTCATGCTTTTCGTGCAGGTGGCTACAATATCGGCTTTAATCCGCAGAGTGTGAAAGCACTAAGCGCTGCAGGCTTTGATACTGAATCATCTTTGTGCCCGGGCTTTTATGCCAATAAGGCCTTGTGTCAATACGACTACACCGACTGTGACTCATTCTTGCCTCAGCCCATGCCCGGCAGTGATGAGCCTACACAAGTCATCGAGTACCCGCTGCTTACGCTGCGCAGCTCGTTACCAGAAAAAATCTCTCTGGCGCGTTTATACACGCGGTTATTTAATAAAAAATTAAAGCGCATTGGTTATCAGCGTAGCGTTAAGCCAGCTGCCCCTTTGCAGCCACACAAATTGACAAACAGTAACTTCGATGTGTGTCTAAGTAGCCGAGCACAAGTACAGCGATTTTTAGCTTTGGCGCAGCAAAAGTGCTTGTCTACCACCGTACTTATTGGACATGCCAAAGACTATTCATGGTTTTCTCCTTTTGCATACACGCTAAAACGAGCACAGCGTCAGGGTCAATTTATCACTCTCTCAGATGCGCGGGAGACGGTGTAAATGTATACGTCTCGTATGTACAAGCGCAGTCCGATTTGGCTGCAAAATGTGTTGGCCTCGGTCTATGGTGGTTTGCGTCAGAAGCTACGGGATAACCGACACACTCGCTCGCTAACAGCGCAGCTTGAACAGTTGCAATACGATGTGCACAAATGCGATGCCTATCGCCAAGCGCGGCTTAAAAAGATGCTTACACACGCGGCTCGCCGAGTCCCTTTTTATCGCGATAAAGGCACTGATTTAGGGCAATACAGTGTGATTGATAAAGCCACTGTCAAAGCTCAGCATCGTGATTTTCTAGACTCCGAACATCAAGGGGTCAAGATCAAAGGGGCAACCAGTGGCACCACAGGCAGTCCTTTAGTGATTTACCAATCGAAAGAATCGGTCATGCGTGAGCGAGCTTTTACTAATCGCCACCGACAGTGGGCGGGATATCAAAAAGGAGATAAGCGAGCGTGGCTTCGCGGAGATATGATCGTCCCAGGTGAGCAACGAAAGGCGCCGTTTTGGCGTTATTCGTGGTTTGAAGATATGATCATGCTGTCTTCCTTTCATTTAACCACAGCTAATATGGCGAGTTACATCGACGCTATGGTGGAGTTTGGTGTCGATGTTATCCAAGCCTACCCGTCGTCGATTGTCAGCTTGGCAAAATATTTACAAAGTTGTGATACCTATTACCCCGCGCCATTAAAGTCAGTCATCACCTCATCAGAATCTTTAAGCGCCGAAGACAGAGCCCTGATTGAGTCACGCTTTAAGTGCAAAGTATTTGATTGGTATGGTCTATTTGAGCGTGTTGCAGCGATCGCCAATTGTGAGCATGGTAACTACCACCTTCTCAACGATTACGCTGAAGTTGAGCTGCACCATATCGATGGTAATCGTTATGAACTGATCGGAAGTAACCTTAACAACTCTTTATTTCCACTCATTCGCTATCGCACGGGCGATTTTGTCCAGCTGAGCGATGAACAAAGCTGTCCCTGCGGTCGTCATTATCCTGTTATTAGCGCCATTGAGGGCCGCCAAGGGGATTACTTGGTGGCCGAACAAGGGCAGAAGGTCTACGTGCTTAACCATATTCCTAAAGGAGTTGACGGCTTACTAGGGTGTCAGTTTGTGCAACATCGCCTAGGCGCGGTTGAGGTTAGAGTGCAAATAGATGATAGGCGCTTTGATGAGCACCAGCGCCAGCAATTAATAAGCAATACCAAGGAGCGCTTGGGTCAAAGCATGCAGGTGAAAGTAACACCGGTATCGCAACTAGAAAAAACCGCATCGGGCAAGGTACGCCAAGCGCTTTGTAGCATTGAGGAATGAAGATGAAACAGTACAAAAACATTACGTTAGCCACCGCGCGAGGCGGCCAAGGCGGTATAGCTACGGTCTTGCATACGTTGGAATCTTCGGGGTTTTTCTCCCGCTGGCATGTAAAGCATATCGCCACCCATCAGCGTGACACGTCAAAGTTGGGCCTAAAACGGCTGTTTACTTTTCTCTTCGCCTATATCCAAACAGCGTGGACTCTATTGAGCTCCCGTGTGGCGGTGGCGCATATTCATATGGCATCGCGGGGCAGTTATCAACGCAAATCGCTGCTTATTAGATTGCTAAAACGCTTTCGAGTGAAGGTTGTGTTGCATTTGCATGGCGCCGAATTTCGTGACTTCTTCGAAAACGAATGTGACGCCCAAAAACAAGCCCATATTCGTCATACCTACGAGCTCGCCGATAAGGTGATTGTGCTCTCCACACAGTGGCAAAGCTGGGTTGAGAGCTTAGTTAATGACCCCAGTAAAGTACAAGTGATATACAACGCCGTGGACTCTTTGCAATTAGGGACTGAGCGCACCGAGCCTGGATTGATTCTATTTTTGGGCCGTCTAGGCCAACGCAAAGGGGTTGGAGATTTAATTGCGGCATTTGCTGAGGTAAAAAAACAGTGTCCTAACGCACGCTTAGCACTCGGTGGCGATGGTGATATGGCCACCTTTAAAGCTCAGGTTGCTGAATTAGGGTTAGAGCAGGGTGTTAGCTTTTTAGGGTGGATCAGTGGTGAGCAAAAGCTCGACTATCTTGCGCGAGCGGATATTTATTGCCTGCCTAGCTACAACGAAGGCTTCCCTATGGGGGTGCTCGAGGCCATGTCTGCGCAAAAAGCCGTGGTCGCCTCCAATGCCGGAGGCATACCTGACGCCTTGCAACATCAACATAGCGGATTGATGTGTCCTGCCGGTGACGTTAAAGCGTTGGCCCAGTTGCTCATCAATGCCATTGGCGATCGTGGCCTTAACGCGCGATTAGCTGCTAATGCGAAACAACGCTTTGAAGACAACTTTTCCAAGCAAGCGGTGATCCCGCAGTTAGACGCCCTGTACCGGGAGCTACACGATGAACACTGAAACTGCTAACACACTGGCTCAGCAAACTTTAAATTTAGCGCAAGCGGATGATTATGCCGGCTATGACCCTTTTGATGGCCTGAACAGTCGACTATTTTCTGTTGCCCCTATGTTGCGCAAGGGCGTATTTGGGCTGGCATGGACGCAGCTGTTCAAACGCTCGCCCATCAACTTCAGGCCCTTATGCTTGGTGCCCAAGAAACGCAACCCCAAAGGCGTGGCATTATTTATCTTAGGCTTGGTGAATGATTATCAGCGCAGTGGTGAGCAAAAGTACGTGCATGAAGCACAACGTTTAGCCGACTGGTTACTTACGCAGAAATGCGATGAGCAGCAGTGGGGAGCGCCTTGCTGGGGCTATCACTTTGACTGGAATGCCCGGGCGTTTTATGTGCCCAAAGGCAAGCCCAATGTGATCACCACCCTGTATGTTGCCAAAGCTTTACATGCTTTTGGGCAAGTGACGAAGCAAGATAAGTACACACAGTGTGCAATGCAAAGCGCCCACTTTATGGTAGACCATTTATATACGCAGACCACGGACGAACAGGGGCGAGAGCAATGCTATTTTGCCTATATTCCAGGTGAGTCGGCATTCGTACACAATGCCAGTTTGTGGGCAGCGGCTTGGGTGGCGACCTACGCTGCGTACTATGATGACAGCTTATACGGCGACTTAGCCTTGCAGGTTGCGCGACAATCAGTACAGGCACAAAATGAGCAGGGCGCGTGGGTCTATGGAACACGTCATCATCATCAGTTCATTGACGGCTTTCACACCGGGTATAACCTCGAGGCGTTGGATATTGTGCGTTCGCAATTGCAAACGACAGAGTTTGACGCGGCAATAGAACGTGGTTTGCAGTTTTATACTGAGCACTTGTTTGATAGCCAAGGCACGGCGAAGTACTATCACGATAATCCCTACCCACTGGATATGCACAGCGTCTGCCAGGCGCTATTAACTTTGCTAAAGGTTAACCCCAATGCCGAGCAACTGGCATTGGCGGGTAAAATACTCACTCGCAGCGTGGAGTTGCTCTACGAGCAGCGCAGTGGCCGTTTTGTGTATCAAAAAGGCAAACGCTACACCAATAAAGTCAATTATATGCGTTGGACCCAGGCCTGGGTGTATTACAGCTTTAGTGAATTGGCGCTTGTGCAGCAGCGTACCCGCGTTGAGCAGGAGGCAGCGTGAGGCTTGCTGGGATTGACGCAATGCGCTCACTGGCGATTATTTTAGTCGTCGCGCAGCACACCTCATTGATGGGCGACGACAAAACTGCTGTTGACTATCTATATAAAAATTTGGTCGCTAACTCATCGGTATTCTTTGTTGCTTTGTCTGCTTTTTTAGCAGCGCATATCAGCTGGCCGAAGCAGCGCTGGACTGATTTTATGCGCAAGAAAGAGGCGCTGTTGATTCCACCTTTTGTGTGCATCTCTTTATTGGCGCTTACCAAAGCGTATTCTAAATGCACCTTAGGTTTGTACTGCCAAGATTATCAGCTTATAGAGGTAGGCTTAGGGGGAGCGTTATTCCCGCTTTGGTATGTGCCCTTTATTATGGTGATGTTCTCGCTTACACCAATGCTCAAACTGTATCATGCTCAGCCGCTGTGGTTGCAAGCCCTAGTGCTAATCCCCTTGTGCTACCTCTCCATGCGTATTGGGCGTCCGCAAGAGCTGACCCATCTCGCACATAATTTACTCTATTTCTTACCTGCTTTTTTACTGGGTTTGAGCTGTGAAAAGCTGCAGCGCTGTCGACCAGTATCGACAGCATTGATAGTCAGCTTAGCTGTGGCTGCTATTGGCGTATGGCTATATCAAAGCTTGCATTTACAGCAGTTTGGCAATGCCCATCATCCACGCTTAGGGTTGTATGCTGTTGATTGGCTGTTTGTGCAAAAAGCGATGCTCAGTTGCGTGTTGTTATTGTTATTAAGCGATTTACGCGTAGAGCAGTGGTTGCAACGACACCCCAGTTTACTCAAGCCGCTGTCACAATTGGCGATGATGAGCTTTGGCATCTTCTTTATTCACGGCTTGTTTACCTACGAGTTGTATCTACTTACCAAACCCTTGGCACACATTAGCTATGTACTTAGCTCCGTGGTCGCAATGGCGCTGTGTCTTGCGCTTGCGTGCGCTGCGCTCACTATTGGCCAACGGCTTATCGGCAAGCGATATAGTCGCTATATTGCCGGATATTAAGGAGAAATCATGAAAAGAATTCAATTTTTAAATGTCCCTATGGATAGCGCCACAATGACGGAGACGGTAACGGTGATCCGCGATCATATTAAGGGCGGGCACTTTCTTCAGCACGTGGTGGTTAATGTCGCCAAATTGGTCAATATGCAACGTGATGCTGAACTCGCTGACTCAGTTAAAGCTTGTGACATCATCAATATTGATGGCATGGGTGTGGTCTGGGGAGCAAGAGCCTGTGGTCATGACATACCAGAGCGCGTCGCTGGCGTTGACCTGTTCCATGAGCTACTGGCAATGAGCGCCGAGCAACAATTCAGTGTGTTTTTACTTGGCGCTAAACCCGAAGTGGTGGCTCGTACAGCTGAGGTGGTGCAAAAGCAAAATCCGCAATTAAATGTAGCGGGGTATCACCATGGCTATTTTTGGGATGATGAGCAGGCCGTGGTTGAGAAAATCAAGGCATCCGGTGCACAGCTACTTTTTGTGGCCATCACCTCGCCGAAAAAAGAGAACTTTATCAACCGCTGGCAAGACCAGCTCGGGGTCAACTTCGTTATGGGCGTTGGCGGCACTTTTGACGTTGTTGCCGGTAAAGTAAAGCGGGCGCCAAAGTGGATGCAAAATGCGGGGTTGGAATGGCTATATCGCGTTTTGCAAGAACCCGGACGAATGTGGAAACGCTACCTTGTTACGAATAGCCGCTTCGCTTATTTGTTAATGAAAGAGCGCATGACAAATAGATGACAGCGCTTATAGTTAACCCGTTGTTCATGGTTAAATGTTTATTATAGATAAGTTAGTTAAATCTATTTTACTTGGTGGGATTGTGGATTATAATTTCACCTGTTACTAGGATGGCTGAATTTAAGCTTGGAGCACCCATGACCAGCGATAAAACATTTAAAAATAACCCAACCTCCAGCGGTGTTTTCTACCGCTTGATGGATTTGTTTTCGATCACTGCCGGGCTCTTTATAGCCGCTGCTATACGTGGCGTAGAGCTGGATCAGCATTACCTAGTAGCATTTCTTATCTTGATGATTTGTTACCTCTACACTGCGGAAGTTTTTAACGTCTATCGCAGTTGGCGAGCAGGTAAGTTTCAGCATATGGTGAGCTGGTCTTGGCTCTCTTTAGTTATTGCAAGTGGTGCATTATTCATCTTTGCTTTTGGTTTTAAGTTTAGTGAGAATTTGTCACGTTTAACTTTGTTTATTTGGTTTCTTAGTTCATTTATATTTCTGTTTAGTTGGCGGTTGTTTATTCGTTTATATAAAGTCAATAAACGAAAGCTTGGTTTTAGCTTAAAACGAGTCGCTATTATTGGCGCGACCGAGTCAGGGGCCAATTTATTTAGGGAAATAAGTCAGCATGATGAGCTGGGTTTTGATTTTGTGGGCTTTTTTGAAGACCGCCAACCAGATAGAGTATTCGAGCAGTTGCATTTCCATGTTCAAGGAGCAATTTGTGAGGCCGTCAACGCTGCTCGTCGCGGTGAAGTCGATGTGCTGTTCATTGCTCTGCCGATGAAAGCCGACAAGCGTATTGCCGATATCTTGCGTCAACTTGGGGATACCACTGTTGACGTCCACTTTGTCCCTGACTTTTTACTCTCGAACTTGATTCATGCGCGCATCGACCACGTCGGTGGGTTTGATACCCTAAGCGTGTTTGAGTCGCCTTACTTAGGTGCGCGAGAATTTATCAAACGCTCTGAAGATATCGTCGTCGCGGCGTTAATCCTATTGCTCATCTCACCACTGCTTATCGCTATAGCAATTGCAATTAAATTAACCTCTGCGGGGCCAGTGTTGTTTGTACAAGACCGGTATGGACTCGGCGGCGAGCGTATTCGGGTTTGGAAGTTCCGTTCAATGAAAGTAATGGAAAACGATGCTGTGGTGCGTCAAGCGACGAAAAACGACGCACGCATTACCCCCATCGGTGGGTTTTTGAGGCGCACCAGTTTGGACGAATTACCGCAGTTTTTTAATGTTTTATTCGGTGATATGTCCATTGTCGGCCCTCGCCCGCATGCTGTGGCACATAACGAGGAATATCGTAAGAAAGTCGAGTTTTATATGATCCGTCACAAGGTTAAGCCAGGGATCACAGGTTGGGCACAAATTAATGGCTGGCGCGGTGAGACAGACACCTTAGAGAAAATGGAAAAGCGGGTGGAGTTCGATCTCCAATACATTAAAAGTTGGTCTTTGTGGTTTGATATAAAAATTATATTTATGACTATTTTCAAAGGCTTCGTTGGGAAAAATGCGTATTAATATCAGGGAGTGGAGAATGAGAAAGTCGATGCTGGCAGCAGCGTTATTGAGTGCGACAACAGCCCATGCAGCGATGCCAAAGCCAGGCAGCTATATCACCCAAAATGGCCTTGAATTAACGCCCAAGCTCAGTGTAGGCGCGATGTACGATGATAATATTTTCAGTACGGCCAACAATGAACAAAGCAGTATGATTTACACTGCCACGCCAGAGTTAGAGATGGCGTATGATGACGGCATTAACCGTCATCAGCTTACCACACGGTTGAGCTCAGCGGCCTATATTCAAAGTAGTGCAGACAATTATACCGATGGTCATATTGGTTACTTGTCTCACTTTGAACCGTCACGACGTCATCGCTTCAATGTGCGTGTTGACGCCGATTGGAATGTTGAGCGCCGTGGTGAAGGCCTGTCTGAGGGACAACCTAATGCCTTTGCTGAGCCGCTCACTTACGAGCAGCAGGATTACCACGCCGACTATGAGTTTGGCGCACAAACAGCGATGTACCGTGTTAAGTTTGATGCGGGTTATTACAACAAAAACTACACGCGTTTTGAGACCATTACGCAGTATCGTGATTACGACAAAGCAAATTTCGGCGCCACACTTTACTTTAATTCACAATCACGCTCAGACGTGTTCGTCTCCGTACATCAAAACAACTATCGCTACGATGTTGTTGACATCAATGGTGTCACTCGCGATTCCGATGATTATCAGGCTTATGCTGGGTACAGCTGGGAAGCAACGGCGCTAACAGAAGGTGAGATCAAAGTCGGTTATCAAAAAAAGGACTTTGCTAATGCTGCTCGTGAGAACTTTTCAGGGGTCAGTTGGCAGGCCAAGATTAAGTGGCAGCCGCTGACTTATAGCCACTTCCGATTTACCACTTCACGCAGTGCTCGCGACCCTTTAGTTGAAGGCGATTATGTTCGTGAGACGTTCTACGAGGCGCAGTGGGTGCACCAATGGCGTGAAAACCTGCAAACGAAGGTGGCGTATTCGTACACCGATGATGAGTTTGTCGGTGTAAGCCGTCAAGACTCGCTACGCGGGCTCACTTTGGCGATGGATTACGCGTTGAGCCCAAGCGTGGTGCTATCAAGTTATTACGAACTGCGCAATGACAACTCTACTCGCGACGATTTAGCCTTTGACCGCAATCGCATTGGTTTGACTGTACAGTTTGCGTTGATGGGGAGTCGTTAATGCGGTGGCTAGCTGCAGTGCTGCTGGCACTATGTAGTCAATGGGCGGTTGCCAACAGCGATTATAAGCTCGGGCCGGGCGATCAAGTGCAAATTAGAGTGTTTGGTCAGCCGGATCTTAATATAGATGCTTTATTAGGCAAAAGTGGCGTAGTCAGCTACCCCTTTTTGGGTGAGCTTACCTTGACAGGACTCACAGTAAAAGAAGTGGAGCAGCTGATCTACAGTGGCCTAAAAGGCGACTACCTCGTTGAGCCCAATGTCTACGCCCAAGTGGTCAGCTACCGACCTTTCTATATTCATGGCGAAGTTGAAGAGCCTGGTGCCTACCCCTATCAACCAGGACTGACGGTGGATCAAGCTATCGCCTTGGCCGGTGGCCTCACTGAGCGAGCCTCCACAGACAAAATCTTTTTGCTCAGTGAACAGCAGCAACAGGCAAAGCGCAGTAAAGCGTCTTTGCAATCTCAGGTCGCCGCCGGTGACACCATAAAAATAGAGCAACGGTTCTTCTAATTTCAGGGTAGAGAATGAAAACAGCAACACGCAATACAGGCGCCGCTGAGGTTGTGACTCTGGGCTATTACTTAAAAGTCATTAACAAGTTTAAGTGGCGCATTGCGCTCTTGGCGATTTTAGTTACCACCCTAGCTATGGTGTGGGCACTGCAATTGACTCCTTCATACCGTGCTAGCGCCACCTTGCTTATTGAGGCGCAGCAGCGTAAAGCGGTCAGTTTTGAAGAGGTCTATGGTTTAGATGCCTCAAAAAAAGAGTACTATCAAACCCAATATGAGATTCTGCGCTCCAGAGCCATTGCCAGAGATGTGATAGAGCAATTGAACCTGCTTGAGCATCGAGATTTTCAACCCAAGCCTAGTATGCTCAGTTGGGTTATGAATGATATTAAGCAATGGGTGAAGCAATATATTCCACAAAAGCCACAGACATTGCCAAGCACCGCCGATGCGCAGCAAGCTTACGAAAAACGAATGCAGAAAATTATCACCGCGTTTTCGCGGCGGCTGAGTATTCATCCGATCCGTAAAACCCAGTTGGTGGTTATCGCCTATGAGTCAAGCGATCCGGCGCTGGCTGCTGATGTCGCCAATGCCGTTGGTGAAGCGTACATTACTCATGCGATGCAAGCGAAAATGGGCATTGCTAAACAGGCTTCGGGGTGGTTAAACGACCGCCTAAGTATCCTGCGAGAGCGCTTGGATAAGTCGGAACAGAAGCTGCAAAGCTACCGAGAGCGTGAGGATTTAGTTGATATTGAGGGCGTTGTAGGGTTAGTGCGTCGTGAATTAGAGCAAACCGCGCAACAATTGGTGGAAGCGAAGCGTAACCAAAGCGAGCTTAACGCGATTATGCGCGTGGTGGATGAGTATGGTCGTGATGACATTGCCAGGTTGGAATCGATCAACGAAATCACCACTCACAAAGTGATTCAAGACGTGAAGCGCGAGGTTGTGACCGCGCAGCGCAAAGTGAGTGAACTACGACAAGTATATGGCCCTAAACACCCTAAAATGATTGCCGCGCGAGCGGAGCTTGCTACTGTGCAGGAAAACTTATCGGCACAAATTCGCTCTTTGGTGATGGGCTTAGAAAAAGAGATGCGCACCGCCAATAGTACGGTGTCAGCGTTACAGCAAGATGTGGAGCGATTGCGTCAGCGTTTTCAAATGCTAACGCGTAAAGAAACTGAGTATCACCAGCTCAAACGCGAAGTGGAAACCAACCGCAATATCTATGATACCTTTTTATCGCGCTCCAAAGAGACCGAAGTCACCAGTGATTTCAATTCGCCAATCGCGCGGTTTACCGATTATGCCTACCAGCCGACGAATCCAGCGAAGCCGAACCGTAAGTTAATCGTCGTATTGGCCTTCGTTGCGACCTTAGGTTTCGGTATCGTGCTGGCGTTTCTAACCGACGCGCTAAACGACACGCTGAACAACGCTGAAGAAGTAGAAAATAAGCTCGGTCAGCGACTGCTAGGAGTGTTGCCGAGTTTACCCTCATCAAAACGTAAGCCGCTGCCAACGCACACCTTCTTTGATAAAGGTAAGTTGGCTTTTGCGGAGGCGGTGCGCACTTTTAGAACGTCGCTGGTACTCAGTCAGATGGACCGTGACAATCAAGTGATTGAAGTGACTTCATCGGTGCCGGGTGAAGGGAAATCAACCACGTCCATCAACCTTGCTTTCTCGCTCGGGCAAATGGAAAAAGTATTATTAATTGATGCTGATATGCGTCGTCCTTCGCTGGCTGGGCGCTTCTCTCTTCCGGCTTACCAGCCAGGGCTGGCGAATGTCCTTGCGAACACTCAGCAGCTTGAGGAGTGTATTCACGTTGATGAACAGTCAAACATTCACGTGTTGTGTGCAGGGCAAATCCCATCTAACCCGTTAGAGCTACTCAGTAGCGAAAACTTTAAGGCCCTGTTGGCACACTTGCGCCAGCAATACGATTATATCGTGCTTGATACGGCACCTTTAGAGGCGGTGAGTGACGCGCTTGTTGTTTCCCAGCACAGTGATTCAGTGATCTATGTCGTTAAATCAGGATCGACACGTCAGGGGTTAGTGAAGGCCGGGCTACACCGCTTAATTGATGCTAAAGCAAACGTTTGTGGGGTGCTGCTAAACCAAGTTAATGGCAAACAAAAGCAGGGCCATAATGCCCATTATGGCTACTACGATAGCCATGGATATACCCAAGCAAATGCACCAACTTAAGGCTTGCTATGATTGATATTCACAACCATGTGTTGGCTGGGATAGATGATGGACCGCAGCAGTGGCAACACAGTATCGCCATGCTCGAACAAGCTAAGGCGCAAGGGATCTCCCATGTGGTTGTCACACCGCATCTGCACTTTGGTCGCTTTGACAACACCCAACCCGTAATCGCGCAAAGTTTTGCGCGGTTGCAACAAGCTATACGTGAGCAACAGCTCGATATTCACGTTGCTTTTGCCAGTGAAGTGCGCATTGACTCGCAAATTATGGCAGCCCTTGCCAGGGACCTCATTGCGCTATTTCATGGTCAAGGCCCAGAGCGCGCAATACTCTTAGAATTGCCGCACTCGCATGTACCTCTCGGTGCTGACAAGCTGATCACTTGGTTAAATCGCCAAGGCTTAACAGTGGTGCTGCCGCACCCTGAGCGCAATAGAGAAATTAAGGCGAAGCCACATTTGCTGGCACGATTTAAGCGCTTGGGGTGCTTAATTCAAGTGACGGCAGGGAGTTTGCTAGGGGATTTTGGTGATGACAGTGAAAAACTCGCAGTGCAGTGGCTAGAGCAGGGTGACGTTGACCTGATAGCCAGTGATGCCCACAGTTGCGAACGTCGACCTTTTCGCCTAGCGCAGGCCCGTGAGCGCTCTGAGCAACTGGTCGGCAAGGAGCTGGCCCAACGCTACACCAAGGAGAACCCATGGCGTCTATGCCAAGGTCTATTTTAGCTCGGTTAACACCTCGACACTTGGCAGCCTCCGTGCTTATGCTGATCAGTATTGGCTTGGCAGCGGGCTCCATTGCTGCCTTGCAGGGCAATCTAGCCTATTTACAAGGTAAAACATTACTGTCGCACTTGCAGGTGCAACAAGATGAGTTGGAGCCAGCCGTCGGCTCGACCCATTACATGCGCGCCCACATGCGTCTGCAACGCGCTGCTGAGCTCGTTCCTAACCATGCACAATACCACACGATTCAGGCGCAGCTATCATTGTATGGCTTTGCGCATGGCTATGCCGATGGCGTTGAACTGCGAACAGCCAAAGAACAATTACTGCACTCTCTGAGCTTGCGACCGAGCTGGCCGTATACTTGGCTGGAGTTGGCAAAAGTAAGCTATTCTCTGGATGGAATCAACGATTCGGTGTGGCAGTATTTAAAACAGGCGCAACAATATGGGCCCTTTATAAAAGAGGTTAATATCACCAGTGTTGAGTTTTACCTTTTATATTACGCTGAACTCAACGCCGAGCAGCGCCAAGCACTGCGTACTCAGCTGCAACGAGCATTAGTGCAACGGGATGGTGCCTGGCTATTGTGGGAACGAGCCCAACTGCGAATGCGCAAAACCTTGTTATGTCATGAAGTGGCGAAACTGCAACAGCAGCATCAAGTCATGAATAACCTTTGTAAGCGTGCGCAAGCCAATTTTGCCAGTGTTGCTGATAACCCAGCATAAGCTGGTGTTGGCGACTCTCGAAGTGTTGTGCCTGGTCTTTTTCATTGCAAAAAGGCCCAGCATGGCACAGTGGGCAATAGTTGGCATCATCTAAATAACGCGGGCGGTGATAGGGAAAGTCAAGGTTTTTGGGGTTCAGCGCGTAGCTGTAGGTGACTCCTTTGGTGTCTTTGACATGTTTATTGCGGTCCACGTTACGGATACGGTAACCGGGGAAATCATCAATATTAAAGGACTGCTCACCGACATACTGTATATCAAGACCAGCACACAGGGCGTGGTCAAGACTCCAATGACTGTAAGGTTTGACGTCTTTTGAGGTGATATAGCACAGCCCGGCGCCGTGTTTAGCTAGGCCATAGGCGCTACCATAGCGTAAAAATTGGTGTAACAGGGCGCGATTCAAGGTGTTGAGGCCACCTTGTTGCTGCGCTGCAGCAAAGGCGCTTTTAGAGCCTAGTTGGCTGAGCAATGGAAACTGAAAAATGATGACATCAAAGCCCGTGCTAAGGCGTTGCCAGCAGGCCTGGTTGGTCACATCAAAGCTGAAATACAGCGGTACCTGGGCTTGGCGTAACTCATCAATGCCGTGACTGGAATACTTCTCTCGCAGTACCGCTTTTGAGTCATACACCGAACCGACGATATGGGCGTCTGCAAAGCGTCGTTTAAGCGCCCGGGTAAAGGTTAAATCGCCGTCGCCGACCGTTAAAATACGCCACTGAGCACTTAAGTACATCGTTACTCGTGACTCTGCGGGGCATTGGAGCGGGGTTGCAACAAATAGAGCCGAGCTTTCAGTGATTCAATAGCCACCTGGCGGATAATTAAACGCAGGGCCACAAAAGCGGCAATGGCAAAGTGGATAGGGCCGTGGGTAAGACCAAGCTCAGGCTGATAAATTAATGCCCCGAATAAAATAAACAAACACACCAACCACGCATCTATAAATTGGTTAGCATAAAAGTGCAGGGTGCCTTCGTGTTTATGGTCTTTTTTAATGCGTACCGAGCAAAAAAACGGCACCACCTTTACCTTGAATGCGGCGTTTTTTTCGCTGAACTGTTCGCCCAACTGCTCAAGGGCACTGCGTAAATCGTCAATCATGGCCATCTCACCGAAAAATCAGAGCGCGCAGTGTACTGTATTGCTGTGAAGCTGTCTAAGGTCTGTCGAGCATGGCGGCAATCATCAGCAAGTGACACACAAATACCACTGAGGTAAGCACAAAGCGCATCTTGCGATAGTCCTTGTGGTGCTCTGCCCATTGCGGCTGTTTTACTTCAATGGCCAGCACCAACCAAAAACTGGCGCTTAACCACGCTAATGTGAACAGCTCATTGCCCAGCGCCAACAGCGGCAGCGGGATGGTGGGAATAACAGCAGCAATGGCGCGCCCATAGCTTTGCTCACCGGGGCGCCATAACTGACCGGCAAGGAAGCTCATAATCGCGATGCCATAATAAATGAACATGGTGCCAGCGTACTCAGTGCGACCACTGAGCATGCTCCATCCAACCAAGGCTAAAAACGGCAGTAATCCTAAGTAACCTAATTGGATATGATTGATATAACGGGCAATAGACAAAGTAGACCTCAGCGCGGATGCTTTTCTTAATTGTACGTGGCGCAGGTTAAAGAGTTCAATGAGTTCAGGCGAAAAAGCCATTAACGGTCTGAGAAATCGCAGTAAGTCTAAGCGTCAATCATATTTATCGATGGTTATAATCGAATCAATCTGTTTTATTTGTTAAAGCACAACCTCTATCTTATTCATCAACGCAGCGGCACACGCCGCTAATTATTTAAAACTGATGACAGACAACATGAGGTAATTTATGAGCAACTCATTGATCAACACTAAAATCCAACCTTTTAACGCAACGGCTTATCACCAAGGTGACTTCGTTGAGCTAAGCGAGCAAGACCTATTAGGCAAATGGTCAATCGTGTTTTTCTACCCAGCGGACTTTACTTTCGTATGTCCTACGGAGCTAGGTGACTTGGCTGACTACTACGCTCAATTGCAAGAAATGGGTGTTGAAGTTTATTCAGTGTCTACGGACACTCACTTCACCCACAAAGCGTGGCACGATTCTTCTGAAACCATTAATAAAATTGAGTTCCCAATGATTGGCGACCCAACTGGCAAAATCACTCGCAACTTTGGTGTGATGATTGAAGAAGATGGCCTAGCGCTACGCGGTACTTTCGTTATCAACCCTGAAGGCGAAATTAAAGTGGTTGAAACGCACGACCTAGGCATTGGTCGCAGCGCTAAAGAGTTAGTACGTAAAGTACAAGCGGCGCAGTACATCGCTACTCACGATGGTGAAGTATGCCCAGCCTCTTGGCAGCCAGGTGA
The DNA here is from genome assembly GCF_022347865.1 of Pseudoalteromonas sp. CNAT2-18.1. Taxonomy (NCBI): domain Bacteria; kingdom Pseudomonadati; phylum Pseudomonadota; class Gammaproteobacteria; order Alteromonadales; family Pseudoalteromonadaceae; genus Pseudoalteromonas; species Pseudoalteromonas sp. CNAT2-18.1. The sequence goes on from NZ_JAKRFR010000001.1 coordinate 653,982, forward strand.
AGAAACGCTTGCACCTTCGCTAGACCTTGTCGGCAAAATCTAATAACGCCTAAATCGCAACACTCGGGCGGTGGCAACACCGCCTTATTTTTCTAACGCTTGAAGAGGCTAACCATGTTAGACAGTACCATTAAGAATCAATTATCAAGCCATTTTAGTGCATTGACGGGCAATATAGAGCTGGTTCTAGCCCTCGATGAAAGCAATAAAAGTAAAGAATTAGACACCTTGGCCAACGATTTGGCCGAGTTGAGCCCGCGCATTAGTATACGGCAAGACCACCAAGCAGCGCGACGCCCTGCGATGCAAGTACTCGGCGAGCAAGGCACCTCGATTACATTCGCTGGGGTCCCGATGGGTCATGAGTTTACTTCATTAGTGCTCGCTGTACTGCACAGCGGCGGTGTGGCAACCAAGGCCGATGAGGCGCAACGCACGCAAATCCAGGCCTTAGATAAAACCCTTAATTTTGAAATTTACATCTCCCTGAGCTGCCAAACCTGCCCAGCCGTCGTGCAAGCGCTCAATACCATGGCGGCTTTGAACTCTCAGGTGAATGTGACCATGATAGACGGTGCCTTGTTCCAAGAGGAAGTAGAGCAGCGCAACATCATGGCGGTGCCTACGGTGTACTTGAATGGCGAGCTATTTAGCCAAGGCGCTATCAGCCTCAATGACATTCTTAACAAAGTCGATGAGGGAGCTGCGGCGCGCCAAGCCGAACTATTGAATGAAAAAGACCCTTATGACGTATTGGTAGTCGGCGGTGGTCCTGCGGGTGCATCGGCTGCTATCTATGCGGCGCGAAAAGGGCTGCGCACCGGTATTGTCGCTGAGCGCTTTGGTGGCCAAGTAGCCGATACCATGGCCATTGAAAACTTTATCTCGGTCAAAGCCACAGAGGGCCCGAAACTGGTAGCTCAGCTAGAAGAGCATGTGAAAGAATACAATGTCGATGTCATCGATAATCAGCGCGCCGCGCGCTTAGACAGCGATAACCGCGCCATCACCTTGGATAATGGTGCCACACTGCAAAGCAAATCTCTGATCCTCGCCACGGGGGCACGCTGGCGGGAAATGAATGTGCCAGGTGAGCGTGAATACCGAGGCCACGGGGTTGCTTATTGCCCGCACTGTGATGGTCCACTCTTTAAAGGTAAGTCGGTAGCGGTGATTGGTGGCGGTAATTCAGGCATTGAAGCAGCGATCGATTTAGCTAACATTGTTGAACATGTGACGGTGCTGGAATTTGCCGATACCTTACGTGCTGACGACGTGCTGGTTAAAAAGGCGCAGAGCCTTACTAATGTCACTATCATTACCAATGCGGCGACCACCGAAATTGTTGGCGATGGCAATAAGGTAACCGGTCTTAATTACACCGACCGCGAAACACAACAATCGCAGCATGTAGCCTTAGCCGGCGTATTCGTACAAATCGGCTTAGTGCCTAATACCGAGTGGCTGAAAGACAGTGGTCTGGATTTAAGCTCTTTTGGTGAAATAACGATTGATGATAAAGGCGCGACTAACCTGCCTGGGGTCTTTGCCGCTGGGGACGCCACCACCACGCCTTTTAAGCAAATCATTATTGCCATGGGCGCAGGAGCCAGTGCCAGTCTTGGCGCCTTTGATTACTTAATTCGTCACAGCGACGACCAAGCGCAAAGTGATGCCGCTTAAAGTAGATACTGCACACACCCTGAAATCTCCAGATGTGTAGTCCCCAAGCCGCTCAATGAGCGGCTTTTTTCCTGTGCTGTGAAATTGAAAGCAGCTGCCACTGCAAGCGGTAAAGCTGATTGTGCATGTCCCCCTACCGATTAAGTGGTTTTATTTGAATGCCGCCCACTTATACTTATGCCGCGCTACCGGTGTTGTTAGCTGTCATTTTTCAGTTTATTTTTCATTGCGTTACCTTCATTAGCGAATTTCAATTTTACAAGGTATGCTAGCGTGTAAAGCAGGGACAATACCTGTTAGTCAGACCGTCGGCGGAGGATTAATGCCACATTTTGTAATGGATTGCTCACAGGACATCTTCGTCTCTCATGATGAAGCCTTTATTATTGAACAACTTTTTTTGCAAGCTTGTGCTACCAATTTGTTTGATGAACGTGATATCAAAGTCAGAATAAATTCTTTCGAAAAATACTCTGTAGGTAATAAGCGAGAGCCCTTCATTCATGTTTTCGCCTCCATCATGCAAGGCAGGACGACTGAGCAAAAGGCGATGCTATCGCAGCAAATGGTATCAAAGCTGGTAACTTTATTTCCGAATGTTCCGAATATCGCCATGAATATCAGTGACTTTGAAATGGCCACTTACTGTAATCGTACAATGGTGTAACTCGTCACATTACCCAAACCTATGGTGACATTCAGTGCTCGCTTTGGACAAATTTGCCAATGAGTCGCTTGAATTCAATCGCATTACTGGCTTCGAGGAACGCGACTGGGTCTTTATAAACATGTTATATGAATTAACCGAAAACGGAGTTTTCAATGAAAAAATACCTATTCTTTGCAGTATCAATTTTGGTTTCAGCATCGTTATCCGCCAAAGAGACAAAAATTGATCTAAATGAACTTGCTCAAAAGTATTTCGATACCATGGTTGCCACGCAAAGCCCAGGAGCAACAAAAAAAGAGCTGGAGACCCATCTTAATTTACTTACAGAGGATGTTGGGCATTCGCACTTACCTTGGGTGACAGATGATTCGCGCTTACCAAATGGCAAAGAGGCAATGAGAAAAGGGATGACTTTTTATCTTGGCGCCCACAGCGAATACAATGCAGAGCTATTGGATGTATTTACATTTAACCACTCAGCAGTGGCTATAAGATATAAAAACTACGCTAAGGGCACCCACCCTGAAAATAATCAACCGATAGAATATAGCCAAGTCATGATGGAAGTATTGGAAATTGAAGACGGCAAAATTGCGGTAATAAGAAAATACCATGAGTAACTTTGCCCATTGAGTAGGGTGCGAGGCCTTAAGGAGAGAAAATGAAGTACCTGTATATATGGCTACTTATCCCTATTTTTTGTATCCCCCTGGTGCAAGCAGAGATTATCTATGATGAAGCTAGGGATATTTAGATGGCAAAAAGGCCGCCAGAAAAGCGGTTATGAGAAAATGTTGCTGGCAAGGGCATGGTGGCCGCTAAAATTCGATGTCTACTTGCTCAAGTTCCCACAAGGCTGTGAGGTGCCCACGCACACTGACAAAGTAACCGCAGGCCGGCATTATCGGCTTAATATTATCCTCAAACAAGCACGCTGTGGCGGTCAGTTTGTTTGTAAAACGCCTATTTACAGCTCTAAACGAATCAAGTTATTTCGCCCCGATATCAGTGAGCATGCAGTTACTAAGGTCACCTCAGGCAGTCGTTATTTGTTAAGTATTGGTTGGGTTCGTGGCCATTAAAAGACCAACTGACGTCCATCGTATTGATCACATATGGGTTAGCGTGAATCGCTAATCACACTCGTTTTTTACATATTATCTCGGGGTGAGAACAGTAATTTTTTAAACTGGATTGGCGCATTTGCTTATCTTCGAAAATAATTAAGTAGCAACTGCTGTTGCATGAAGTGCATGGATAGGCACAAAAATCTTAGTTTAAATTACGAGGGTGTCCCATGCTCAATACCATGTCTGTAAAGATGCGACTGATTATTTTGTCCATAATTCCAATTGTATTACTTATTATTTCAGCGACGCTGAGTATGTCTCAACTTAATACCATTGGCGAGGGCGTTGACAGTATTTATAAAGATAGGGTGGTGCCATTAAAGCAAATTAAAGTGGTGTCAGATAATTACGCGGTCAACATTGTCGATTTATTGCATAAGTATCGCGCTGGCGTTATCGACAAATCGCAAGTTATATCTTTGATTGAACAGGCGAAAGCCACCGCGCAGCAGCACTGGCAGGACTATTTACAAACTAAACTCACAACCGAAGAGCAGCGCTTAACCGAAGACGTGGATGAGCACCTCGCACCAGTGGCTGAGAAAATTGATACGTACATGCGGGCCATAGAAAATGGCACCTTTAAAGCGATGGACCAATCGCAGTTTGTAGCCGACCTTTACAGTGTTTTTGACCCACTCAGTGGCAGCTACGCGGCACTTATCGATTTGCAGCTATCAGAAGCGCAGCGGTTTCGCGACAGTGCCGATGAGCAAGTTTCTCACGTCACCACCTTATTGTTAGTCTTTATTATCTTGACCATTGCCTTTATGTCTTTATTGGCTTGGTTTATCTACCGCTCTATTCATGGGCCTTTGAGCCACTTGCAGGGCACCATTCAAACCATTGCCGAACAAGCCGATTTGACCCTGCGTGCTAAAGTCACCGGGAAAGACGAAATAGCCACTACAGCTGAGCACTTCAATCATATGCTTAGCCGAATCCACACTTTGGTTACTGACGTCACGGGTGCGACACTGACGTTGTCATCGGCGTCAGAGCAAATGCAAGCGATCAGTGCCCAGGTGGCCTCGACTGCAACCCAGCAAGAGCAACAAAGTGCGATGATAGCCACCGCCATTACACAAATGAGTGCAGCGATTCAAGAAGTGGCTCAAAACGCGCAAAATACCTCGCAACATGCTGCATCTGCGGATGGCTTGGCAGAGCAGGGCAGTCAAACCATCGATGATAACCTTGAGGCTATTCGCACCTTATCTCGTATTGTTGCGCAAAACGCCCAATTGATTGGTGAGCTGAATGCCCAGTCAAATGAGATCAACCAAGTGGTGCTCATGATTCAAGGGGTGGCTGAGCAGACCAACTTGCTAGCGCTGAATGCTGCCATTGAAGCTGCCCGCGCCGGAGATTCAGGGCGTGGCTTTGCGGTGGTCGCTGATGAAGTTCGTACACTGGCACACAATACTCAACAGGCCACAGAAAACATCAATACCATGATCGCCAAGCTGCAGGATATGGCTGGCCAGGCGGTGGCAGCAATGCAGAGTGCCGATGACAGCGCCAAAGAAAGTGAGCATCACAGCCAAGAGTCGGCAACCGCCATTAACCGTATTCGTGAAGCGGTCGCTGACATTGCCGATATGAATTTACAAGTATCTACAGCCACCGAAGAGCAGACGACAGTGGCTGCGGAGATAAGCCAAAATATTAATGAATTTAACGACAGCATTACCAGCGTATCGCAAAGCTCACAGCAAAACGCCGATGCCAGTAAAGAACTGGCGCAGCTCGCTGATAGCCTGCAACAGCAAGTGAAAGCCTTTGTGGTCTAAATACGCACTCGCTAATTGATGCTTAGCCGCTGCAAATAGTCTAGCCCTTGCTGGCAGCCTAGAGTGTAGCCGTGGCGTAATTTGGCGGCGTCGCGTGTGGTTCTGCCTACAGCAAACTCTGGTTCGGGGGCAATCACCTCGATATGACAATCCGGCGGCGGTGAATGGATAAATTCTAAGCTTTGGTTATATCCCTCTGCTCGGCGGCTCGAGGCACTGATCAGTGCCGGGGTATCGCGCAGTAGGCGTCGTGTTACCCAGTGTGAGCGACTCGGTTTTTTGCGATAGCCCAACGGCTGGGACAAAATCACGGTGATGCGCTTTGCTCCTTGTAAGTAAGCCTGTTGCACGGGGATGGAATCGCTCAGACCCCCATCGGTATATTGCTTATCGCCAATTTGCGGATAATCGCGATAGGCCAAAGGCAGCGCACAAGAGGCTTTTAAAATCGCTTCTAAATTATCGGCGTTGGCTTTTAAATACTCCGCTTGACCGTTGGCGATGTTGGTGGCCACCACATAAAATGGTGCGGCTTGCTTCGCAAATGTCGCTAAATCTAAGCGGATATCAGCAATGGTCTGTTGCCAAAGCCAATCTAAATCAAACAGGTGCCCGCCGCGTGCAAAACGTAGGTAATTAATAAATTCAGGTCGACACGAGTAATCCGTGATCACCTTATAGTTGCGCTGGTGTTGTTGGCACAAATAAGCAGCGATATTGGTTGCGCCAGCGGACACTCCAAAATACATATCAAAGGGCTGGTAGTGCTGATGTAGCCACGTATCGAGTACGCCGGTGGCAAAAATACCACGCATCGCGCCCCCCTCAACAACAAGGGCATGGCTTAGAGATGAATTGGAGATAGGTAAAACCCTGCATACGCTTTTATTTACTACCTCAGCAACTTAGCATGAATTTTATTTGCGCAGCAATGGGCAAAAGGCGGTGTATAGGGCACCGCCATAAAAGTGATCAACGATTGGTAACTGCATCCTTACCATCGACATAGTGTTTAACGTCGCTGGCTTTACCCGCTTGTTCACGCAACAAATAGAAGCAGCCGCGAGAACCTGGATTGTCGGAGTAGCCTTGAATGCCAACAACGGCATCTTTAGTCACATTGCCCACGTACTGCAAAGTCGGGTAGCTATCGAAAGAGATGATCACCAATCCCTCCTCTTGCCACCAGTTACCGCCTCCGTATGGGTAGCTCCATGTGCCATCGGCATTAATTGTAAATAACGCAGCGGTAATCGGCGTTGAGCCCGCAGTATTACAATTCCAATTGACATGGTTGCGCCAAGTACCGACTACCGAGGTCGAAGACGCAGCTAATACAGAGGAAGTTGAAGCAAGAGATAGGCCGATAACACAGGCCACAGTAGAGAGTGATTTCACTAGTTTCATAATTATATTTCCTTATATAGATGTGTTTTTGCGTTTTGGTTACACACAAGAGCAATCCTTCAGTCCTGTTGTGTCGCCACGCGACTTTGAGATTAGCTAAAAAAAGCATAGTTTCAATGCTGATTTAACAAAAAAGTTACATATGGATGATTTTTAGGGAAATTTAGTTATCGATATGACCGGCAAGTTAGAGCGGTGATTGGTTCCAAAGCGGGCAGTGGTGCCTATCACTCTTTTATGAGCAGTTCTTGTGCATTCACAACGGGTGGAGATGAAAACGGGTGTAATATAGTCGCAAAACAAGTACAATTGCGACTATATATCATTCCCGAGTATCATCCGGCGCGCATGACCGACATCACCACACACCAGGCTTCTCGCAAACGCTTACTTATTGCGCTCGCTATAACCTGTAGCTTTATGGTCATCCAGCTAATAGGGGCTTATCACGCGAACTCTTTAGCGGTGTTCGCCGATGCCGGTCATTTATTTGTGCACAACAGCACGTTATTTATCGCTATTTTGGCGTCCTCTATCGCTATTCATTTGGCACGCAACTTTAATGAAGGCTATAAAAAAGCCGAATTAGTGGGCGGGCTTATTAATGGCAGCCTGTATTTGGGAATTAGCTTAACCATTTTGTTTCTTGGCTCTGAGCGGTATTTTGAAATGCATGAGGGGCATCACAAAGACGTTAACACCACCATTATGGCGTGGGTATCAAGTATCGGCTTTGTCTTTCATGGATGCGCCGCATGGGTGCTATACAAGGGCCGCAAAGACAGCATTAATGTGTACGCGGTGTTTCTCCATACTTTCTTTGATTTACTCTCCACCGTCAGTACCCTAGTGGCCGGTGTCACTATCGCGCTCACTGGGTGGCAGCAATTGGATGTGCTTTTTAGCATGGTGATAGCCGTGTTCGTGTTATTCACCGGTTTGCGCCTTATTGTACAGTGTATAAAGCGGTTGCAGAATCAAGAAGGGCGTTTGCCCAGTGCACAAGCTATTGAAAAGGCGATGACTAAACTCGCTCACGTACACAGTGTGCACAATGTGACCGTGTCTCGAATTGACAAGCAGCTCGCCGTTGGTGCGCATATCGTGTTGAAACATCAATGTACTGTCGCGGCTCATGATGCTGTCTGTCGAAACAATGCCGAACAGATGTTAAAACAACGCTTTAATGTTGAGCACAGCGTACTGCAAATAGAGGCCCATCCGCACTCCGAAGATGGACAAGCGCATCACTGTGTACAACACTAAGACTATGCAGTTCCTATAAGTTTTTAAGCTTTCCTACAAATGAGCACAATTCGCACCGGACTTCAAAGCAGCAACAAGTTCATGGTGGCTTGCTTACTCGGCCTGATTGGCGGGTTGACGCACCTAATACCTGTATGGTTTTTGGACAGCTCTGAGTTTTTATTCGGGCAAATTTTTGTGTTGCTGAGCCTCGTTGCCTTGGGCTTACGCTACAGTGTTATCACCTTGGCTATCGCCTCTGCTTTTATCTTTTATCGCTGGCAACATGCTTGGCCCAGTATCGCATTTTTGCTCGAGTTGATATGGCTGCATTGGTTTTGTTGTCGCCGCTTAAGGCGTCCGTTATTGCCATGGGGTGGGGTCTTTTGGCTGCTGATTGGCTTGCCGCTGCTGGTGGTTTTTGGTCATTGGATGGTCGAGTTGCCGTGGTTATCGCTCACCACTGCTATTTTCAAGTATTTACTTAACGCCATTATTTCATTAGCTGTAGTTGACCTATTAAGCTACTTTTTACCCTTTATAGTTTGGCACTATCGGCAAAACTCGCTCAAACATATTCTCAGCTACGTGGTCAGTGTATTGATTCTATTGGTGGTGCTGTTGACGACCGTGATTTTGGTTAACGACCACTATGAACGTATAGAGTATGAGGTCAATACACAATTACGTGCCCATGCAGATAGGGTATCACAACAAATAGATAGCTACCTGGAACAGCACCAAAATGCCATTGTTTCGGCGCGCGATACCTTGGCGCAAGGTGTTGATGAGCGTTGGCAGCTTAGTCATTTAGGGCAAATGTACCCTGGCTTTATTTCTACGGTACTGATCAATCAGCAAGGGGTGGCGTATGTGGGATGGCCCAAGTCGCTTCTTGATGGGCTCTCCGCACAGCAGCGAGATGTGACAGACCGCGATTACTTCACGCAAGCGCACAGCCACCCTAACGGCTATATTTCCAGTGTTTTTCGCGGTCGTGGCTTAGGTGACAACCACATTGTTGGCATCTCTGCACCGATATACGAAAAACAACAGTTTGCAGGCGTGATTGAAGGTTCGCTGCGATTAGAGTCCTTTCGTCGCTTTCGGCCCTACTTGTTTGAGCAACAAGGGGAATTGCTGGTCATTGATGCCAACAATCACGTGGTGTATAGCAGTGTAAATACTTACAAAGTGCTAAGCCACCTCGAGCAACCTGCTTTAGCGGAGTTTAACGGTGATTCAAGCGCTTTATACCGCTCTGCTAACAATGAGCTGTATTACAGCCGGTCACTTAATAGCCCCCAAACAGGTTGGACGGTCATCGCTATGATGAACCGCCTCCATGTAAACTCTGTGGTCGCTTCAACCTGGTTGTACGTGTTGCTGCTCACGCTGGTACTCTTGCTGCTGGCAGGGGTTTTCATTCGCCAGCTAAGTCAAAGATTGGTGGCGCCACTTAACTTTTTAACCCAAGTAATGCAGCGCTACCCGATGCTGCCAAATAAGACGCCGCTTAGCCAACACGAATGGCAGGAAGTTCAGCAACTACACGAACAGTTTGATTCGCTGGTGGTGCAACTCCAGCAGAGTTTTGAGCAGCTAGCACAATCCGATGACCGCAACCGCGATTTGAACAAACAATTAACGCGCTTTAATCAAGAGTTGGAGCGTAAAGTACAAGAGCAAACTGCAGAGCTCAAGACTGCGGTGCATAGGGCGAACCAGGCCAGTCGAGCAAAGTCACAGTTTTTAGCTAACATGAGCCATGAGCTGCGTACACCCATGAACGGTGTACTCGGGATCACCGACATTTTGCTGCAAGACTCGCAGCTGAGCGCCCAGCAACGCCAGTATTTAACCACCTTGGATGCAAGTGCACAAAACCTACTGCAAATTCTTAACGACATACTGGATTTTAGTAAAATTGAAGCCAATGCCTTGGAATTGAACGCACAGCCATTGGCTACACGAGCATTTTTCACTCACGTAGAGCAGGTATTTAATAGCGCCAACGACAACAAAGAGGTGCGCTTTGCGTGCGAAATTGCCCCGAATGTGCCCTCTAGTATTCGTGTTGATGAGCTCAGACTCAACCAAGTGATCACCAACTTATTAAGCAACGCGAAAAAATTCACCGAGCGAGGAGAGATTGTCCTTAGCGTGCAATACCGCGATGATGAGCTTCAAGTGACGGTACGTGATACTGGCATAGGCATGAGCGAAGAGCAGCAAGCACGTATCTTTACGCAATTTACTCAGGCTGATGTGTCAACAGCTCGGCGGTACGGAGGCACTGGTCTGGGACTGGCAATCTGTCGCTCCTTGGTACAAAAAATGGGCGGCGATATCTGCGTTTCCAGCGATGAAGGAGAAGGCAGCTGCTTTAGTTTTACCATCAAAGCGCCAGCCTGTGAGGACATCGAGGTTAACCAACATAGCGAACTCTCGGCGCCTGATTTAACTGAGCGACACGTCCTGGTGGTTGAGGATAACGCTGTAAATCAATTAGTCCTTGCCAAGATGCTTGAACCTTTGGGCTGTGAGGTGGCCATCGCTCAAGATGGGGTGCAAGCTTTGGATATGCTCCAGCAGCAACGCTATGATGTGGTGCTCATGGATTGCCAAATGCCGCACATGGATGGGTATCAATGTACCCAACATATTCGCAAAGAGCCGCACAAATATGGCGTCATGCCCGTTATCGCGATTACTGCCAACGCCTATGAAGAGGACAAAAACCGTTGTTTGGCGGCGGGGATGAATGCCTTCGTTTCTAAGCCACTGCAAGCGCATCAGTTGCACCGCAGTATTCGCGCTGTGTTAAATATTTCCCACTAACTAGGCGTAAACTCAAAGCATCGGCGACACTCAAGCACTACAAACTCTTGGTTTTATCAATCACGCCATCGATAAACTCACTCGATAGCAGTGTTTGTGCGTCCACTGGTCGAGCAAAGAAGAATCCTTGTAAATGGTGACACCCTAACTTATTGAGGAAAAAGATTTGCTCTCTGGTCTCCACCCCCTCGGCGATACAGTATAGGCCAAGGCTGCGCGCCAAGTTGTGAATGGTGCGAATAATGGATTCATTGGTTGGATTTACCCCAATTTGCCGTACAAAGCTTTGGTCTATCTTAATGACATCAATGGGGAATTGACTCAAATAGGTCAGTGATGAGAAACCAGTGCCAAAGTCATCAAGGAAAAGTTTGAATCCGGCGCTGTGCAAGCGGTTAAGTTGCTCTGCCGCTTTGGTTTTATCCTCTAGTAGGGTGTTTTCGGTGATCTCCAAGCGAAGCTGGGTGGGGCTAACATGGTGAAGAGCCAAAATATCTTGTAGGCGGTCGCTTAAATTCGACTTTAAGATATGAATAGGCGACAGATTCAAAGATAAATAGAAATCATCAGAGCTCTCAAACCAAGGCTTTAAATCGCGCAGGGCTCTGTGTAGTGCTTGCTCGGTAATGGCATCAATTAAGCCTATTTCCTCGGCGATGGGGATAAATTCTCCCGGAGAGATAAAGGTGCCTTCATGTGGCCAGCGCAGAAGGAGCTCCACACCTACGATGCGCTTTTGGAAGTCATGCACAATGGGCTGGTAGTGGTTGAGTAACACCTCATCGCGATAGGCATCTTGTAACGCATTTTCTAGCATTAACTTATGGGTAATGCGGTTGTTCATTTGTTCGGTGAAGAACTTATAGCCATTGCGGCCCGCATTCTTGGCATGGATCATCGCCATATCGGCATTACGAATAAGATCTTCGGCGTTATCCGCATCGAAAGGAGACAACGCAATTCCCACACTGACAGAGATATTGATAGTAATATTGCCAATTTTTATGGGTTGCTCTAACACCTTGGCTAAGTGCTCAGCAAATTCACTGAGCATCTGTGGTGAATGGACATGTTCTATCAGTAACAAGAACTCATCGCCACTTTGACGCGCGAGCAGCGCATTGTCGTCTAATTGTTCGCTGATGCGCTCACAAATGCAGCACAGCACTTGGTCACCTACGGCATGGCCAAACGAATCATTTACCGGCTTAAATTTGTCCAAATCAATAAATAATAAGGCCAAAAGGGAAGCGTTTTCTTTCGCATAGTCAATTGCTTGGGATATTTTTGAGCGCATCATAGTGCGATTCGGTAACCCGGTTAAGGGGTCGTAATTGGCTAAGTAGCGTAACTCGTCTTCAGCACGCTTTTGCTCGGTCAAATCGGTGATCACGATGACGTAGTAGCTTACCTCATCACGGTTGTCGTTATTATCACGGCACACCGCAGTGACGCTTATTTGCACTGGATGGTGGCGATTATGCTTGGTGCGGATCTGCTCTTCACAACGCCAGTTCTGCCCCGCTTTTAAGCGGCCAATGATACTCATGTACTTCTTATATTTGTGTTTACCTAGAGCACGCACAAATGGCTGAATATTAAGTTGTGGCGCTTGCTGGCTGGCAAAGGCTTGCAGGAAACTATGATTGGCGGAGAACGGCTGCATATGCTCATCTAAAATCAGTAACCAATCGCTGATCTGGCTGATGGCTTCACCTAATACTGTGGCTTGCTGCGCTGAGGCTTTCGCGTCGGTGATATTGGTATAGATGCCTGATACGACTCGCGCATGCCCCTGTAAGTCGCATTCGGTAATGCGCCCGACTTCGTGATACCACAGCCATTCACCACTGCTGTGAGCAATGCGATAGGTGCACTCCCAAGTGCCTTGTTCCCCTTGTTTTAAAAAGCGCTTCCACTGGGTACGATAGCGCTCCACATCATGGGGATGAATAAGTTCGGCATGTTGCTCAAATGAGCAGCTCAAAAAACTGTTAGCATAACCGAGCTCGTCGCTAAGACGCCGCTGCGCAAATTGGCGCTCAGATACATAGTAGTGCCACACACCGCTGTTACTGCTTTGCAGAGCTAGGTTGGTTTGCTGTTGCGAGTTGACCGCTACACTGTGGGCGTCACGTAATTTGCGTTGTTGTGCGCGTAAGTACATTAGCCAAGCGCCAATAATCGCAATGGCGAGCAAGGCATACATGGTTTTTGCAAGCGGCGAACGCCATGGCGCGTAGGCCACATTAACAATAAGACGCGCCTCACGTGAGTACTTGCCGGAGACGGGGTCGAAAGCACGAATGCTTAGTTCATGGCGTCCGGGGTTGAGTTTTGCAAACTGTAAGGTGTTGTCTTTGTAATCGTTATAAGTAAAGTCGCTGGCACCCGATAAACTAATGCGGTAGCGCACTTGGCTGCGGTGTAAAAAGTTAAAACTAGAAAAGGATATTGTCAGCCCGAGGTCGTCGTGTTGTAACTGTAGCGGCTTGTCAATATAACTGATAGGGGAGTAATCGATTGAACGAGATAATAAATCAATATTGGTGATTTGCGGTGGTGGTGCAATATACTGGGTGTTGCCAGAGACGAAGTCTGTCGGGTCTATTTCCAATAACCCTTTTACGGTACCAAATACTAGCTCGCCGTTGCCTCGCTTAAGTACCGCGAAGGCGTTAAACTCCGATGCGGATAGGCCATCTTCTACGGTGAAATAGCGCACGTGTTCAGAGTTTATATTTAATCGATACAAGCCGTTGTTGGAGCCAAACCACAAGTAACCTAAATCATCCACCACTGGCGTATACACGCCAAGGTTCTTTAATCCTTGTTCGAGGCCTATTCGGGCGCGAACCTCAAGTGTTTCCATATCAAGAGCAACTAAGCCCTCGTTATCGATGCTTAACCACAAGGAATTATTCTGATCGACCGTCCAGCCATCAATATAATTAAAGTGCTGCGGGTTCGTGTTGGCGGATTCATAAACCACCTCAACTTGTTGGCGCGAGGTGTCATAGCGATAAAGCGTACCGCTATGGCTGAGCAGTGGGTCGTTCGGATGATTAGGCAGCGGCGATAGAAAGTGCGTGGCTAAATCAGGCAAAAGCGCACGATTTAGTGCTGGCACATCGGTAATGCGGTTGGCCTCGGGGTCATACATATAAAAGCCACTGGGGGCGATAAAAAACGCCCGATTGTCAGGTAACTGCACAAGCCCGCCATAGTAACTCTGGGGGTCGAAGCTTTGTGGTCTATCTGCTTTTTCTAACGGTCGGGTGAGGGTACTGGTTTTGATGTTAAATAGCTCACTGCCGTAGCTCGAATCTAACCAAAGCGAGTCTGGTTGATGTGTAGCTGGTGAGATACGATAGATAGTTTGTTGGCCAATGGCGAGCTTATCGTCCTTATTGACCAAATATGCCTCACTCTCACCATTGGCACTGAGACGATTGAGGCCGTTATCGCTGCCCACCCACAATGTACCATCGGCCTGCTCATGCATGCCCCAAGCGATATGCCCATGTTTATATTGGCCGCTAGGAAGCGTTCGCTGGCGAAAACGCATAGACAGCGGCGACCACGAGAATACTCCTTGGGAGCGAGAGCTGAGCCACAACATGCCACCTTTATCGCGAAAGAGTACTTGGATACTGTTGTCGCTGACGGCAAAGCGCGATTTACTAAATTGGACCAGTGTTTGCGCGCGCAAAGATTGCCGATTAAATTGTTTTAAGCCCTCATCTGTGGCGATAAAGTCATAAAGCCCATAGCGTTGGAAGCCCCATATGTTGTAGCTTGGCAATAATGTTCTAAATGTATTGGGGCTCGAGAGGCTCATGCTGTACAAGCCTTCTACCGTGCCGATCATCAGGCCGAATTCACTGTCAAAGCGCAACAGTTTCACGTTTTGCTGATCGCCGCTCGGCGCTTCGCTCTTGGGTAGGTAGTTAATTTGCTTCACTCGGCCTTGTTGGTAATGGTAAAGGCCATTAGATGCACCGACATAAAGCCCATCTTGATGTGGCAGCAAGGCGCGGATGATATGGGTTTCATTGGCAATACTAAAGGCATGGGTGAGTGAGTTATCGGTTAAATCGAGACTGAAAATATGATGATTTAAGCCAAGCCAAACACGCTCAGGGTTCAGGGGATCTTGAGCGATTGCAGAGACGCTAACATAGTCTATCTTGTGTTCACTAAGGGTGTTGGCAATGATTTGCTTGGAAGTGAGTGTGGCCGGGTCGACCAAGTACACGCCGCTGAACTGCGTCGACACGAGTAATTTGCCATTTGCTAGTTTAAGCATGGTCAAAATAAAGTCACTACTTAGCGCCGAGTGTTGGCTCTCAAAAAGCGTTACCTTATAGCCGTCGTAACGATTTAAACCACGCCCTGTGGCGAACCACATATAGCCGAAATCGTCTTGGGCTATGGCACTAACCGAGCCCTGAGACAAGCCCTCATCAGTGGATAAACGTTGGAGCTGATAGCCGTATCCAGCATCGTTGACGTGTGCCTGTGAGGGTGTAGCAAATAAATGCAAAAGCATGAAAAGCACAGTAATACATGCGCTATGTAGACGACGCAATGGCTGACCCCAATTGAAGTTGAAACCAACATATTAGCCTTAAATCCCTCAGGGCATTTAGGCATCAACTAATCGTTAACAATAATACATAAATTTAGCATAGAACCTTGGTTCGTCACTATATCTTTATAATTTTACTTTGAAAAAACCACACCTTATGATGAATTTCGGAAAACAAAAAGGAACAAAGTGGAGCGTTTAATGAACAATAATGCACAAAATGCAACCTTAGTGGTTGTTGATATGCAAGCTAAGTTAGCACCCGCTATGAGCGAGTACACCCATATACGTGCTCAGGTACAGTTGCTACTTAGCGCCAGTCACTGCCTTGATATTCATTGTGTGGTGACAGAGCAATACCCCGAAGGTCTCGGGCCAACCGATGCACAACTTAAAATAGGGAACGCTAACTATATTACCAAAACAACGTTCAGTGCCGCCCAGCATAAAGATTTTGAGCAAGCATTAGGCTCGCACCAGCACATCTATTTGTGTGGTATGGAGAGTCATGTCTGTGTTTACTTCACGGCAATGGATCTATTGGCTAAGGGCTACACAGTGAGTGTGATAGCCGATGCGGTGTGTTCACGAAAACAAGAAAACAAACAATGGGCGCTTTTGCAACTGCGTCAAGCTGGCGTGCAGGTATGCTCTGCAGAGACGGCTATATTCGGATGGATGCACAGTTGCGAGCATCCGCAATTTAAAGAGGTTTTAGCGTTAATAAAATAGGCGCCATGGTCGGCGCCCATTGTGGGGATTTACAGTGAGAACGTTTTGCTCACTGACAGTACCAAGCGCTCATCAGCGTATTCGCTATCAAGGTTGGTATCTTCTGCCGCTAACTCGAAATCAAAGCCTGAATAGGAGGTTTGATAGGCGAGACGGTAATGTACGTAGGATTTGCCATCCGCTTGCCACGCGAACTTATCGCCATCTAGCGAGTTTGACGCGTCTACGCTTAAGCGCAAGTTATGACCCTCTGCCAGTGCATAGTTATGAGCTAGCATGGAGATAACATGGCCAGCATCGGTACCAAAGTAATCCCAGGTGTACCAGAAGTTGGCCTCGGTAGTACCCAGTTGCGAGTCATAGGCAAATTTGGTGTAAGCTTCAAAATAGTTACCGTCACTGGAGCTAGATGCGCCGTGGTAACTGTAATAAGCGATACCATAATCCACAGACAGCTGGTTGTTCAACTGGCGAAATTGGCCGACATAGAAATCCCATTCTAAGTCAGTGCCATCGGCAAAGTCGACGTTTGACGCCCAGCTGCCGGCGTAGAAACCGTTATCGGCAGCGTAATCAATGCTCCCTTGCAGCGCTGGGTCGTTTTCAGTTTGGCTTACACCATTAAAGGTGTAGTCGCTAGCACCAGTAATTGTTGCTGACCAATCAGCCAATGCGACCTGTGAGGCCATCATTAACGAGATTGCGCTTAAAGAGTAAATTGTTTTTCTCATCATTGCTCCTAATGTACGGATTCTATTTTTTTATAATCAAGACGGTTTTCTTTTGGTGAGCTATCGATGTTGCTCACGGTTTTGAATTTGGTGTACAAAATGTAGCCTAAACAACTAAAGAATAGACCAATTACCAAGGCACCGACCCATTGGATTTGTAAGAAGTCAAAAGTAAACAACAGTGTCAGCGCTGCTAAGGCTAGAAAATGAAAGCCCATGTAACGCCATTTACCCAGACGCTTAGTCGTCAGATTGAGGTTGTCACTATAAAGACGGATTAATGAGTCCAACGAGTTGATCACGAAGATAATGCCGACAAACACCATGGCGAAGTTACGGATACCCGTCGTATCTAGCCCTGCATCGTGATAGTGGTATAACACCGCAAACCACAGCGCAATTGGAATAGAGGGGAAGATCAACATTGCTGCTAGCACCTGATAGGTTTTAAGACCACCGACAAAGCGGGCGGTAAATTGGCCAATCATGATGCTCCATGCGAACCACCAAAACAGGTAGAAGGCGTGGTAATCATTGATAGGGAAGATAAATTCGTGGATGTTGCCGAAATAGCCTCCCAGCATGGCCACTGACTGAGCGTACTCACCCATGGCGCTATCACCCCATAAGAAGGCGCTGCCCCACATAAAGGCGATAAGACCAATAAAGACCCACGTCGTGGATACACTCAATACACGTACATATTTAATGTCGGTACTGGAGTAAACAGAAAAGGCAATAGCGGCAAATACAATGAGGTAAAATAACGGAATGATGCTCTCGCCATCACCGATGCTAGGCAAATACCATGGTAAGTTGGCCAACAATAATGAAGCGGTAAAGGCACAGGTGCCGATAATCACCACGTTATTAATAAACTTCACCCAAGGGATCTCAAAGAACTTTACTTTGGGCTCAATTACGCAGAAATAAAAGCAGGTGAGGAAGTAAAAACTCCAGATGAAAAAGCCCCAAAAACCAAACTCAATGGCGAGCGGGTTAGTGAATGCATATTCTGGGCTTGCGTTTATGTCTGCATAACCGCCAAACTCGGTCAATGGGAACATGATCAGTCCCACATCCAGGCCGGAGGTGAACAAGATAGCAATAAAGGTGAAGGTTCGTACTGGGGTGACACCCACGCACTGCACATTCCCCCATTTCGCCAAGATAAAGACGATAGCGAGTAGGGTAAATAAAATGCCAGCACTAAGCCATAAAGTCATTATCACCCTCCCAATATAAGTAGAAATAGTTCATATTTTCTCCATTTTGTTGTTTTTAAAATATAAGGCGCCCAGGGCGCAGCTATTGAGCTGCACCAAGAAAGCCTTGTGAAATCGTATTAGTTACAGAGTTTGGCTACGCTGTCGCTGCTGCCATTGCGGGTCGTTGACCACTTCAACATGTTGCGACGCAAGCGGAGTCTTTCCTAAGATATGGTCGGCTGCCTTTTCCGCTACCATAATGGTGGGCGCATTTAAGTTGCCATTAGGAATGGTCGGGAAAATTGAGGAGTCAACCACACGCAGACCCTCAACACCATGTACTTTTGCCTGACTATCAACCACGGCCATTTCATCTTCACCCATTTTGCACGAGCAAGAAGGGTGGTAGGCACTTTCAACGGCTTGGCGCACAAAGGCATCAATTTGCTCATCTGTTTGCACGTCAGTACCCGGTTGAATTTCCTCATCGCGGAATGCATCAAATGCATTTTGATTGATAATTTCGCGCGTTAGGCGCACGCAGGCACGAAAGCCTTCGATATCGTCCGGGTGTTGAAGGTAATTAAATTGAATTTTTGGCGCACAGTCAGGGTCGCTGTTTTTAACCAACACATGACCACGACTTTTCGGCTTATTGTGACCAATATGGACTTGGAAGCCATGGCCAGCAAAGGCACTCTTGCCGTCGTAACGAATCGCCGCAGGTAAAAAGTGATACTGTAAATCAGGCCACTCAACCCCTTCTTTAGAGCGAATAAAGCCACATGATTCAAAGTGGTTGGTCGCCCCTAAGCCATCTTTGAATAATAACCAGCGAGCCCCAATCATGGCTTTTGAAAACAGCCCAAGCTTGCCATTGAGGGTAATAGGTTGCTTACACTTAAATTGGAAATAAAACTCCAAGTGATCTTGCAAATTCTGACCTACACCGGGTAAATGGTGTGTACAGGGAATACCGGCATTATCTAAATGGGCTTTGTCACCGATGCCAGACAACTGCAACAAATGTGGAGAGCCAATGGGCCCGGCACTTAAAATCACTTCTTTGTTGGCCATGGCTTTATGAACTTTGCCACCAACGCGATACTGAATGCCACGAGCTTGTTTGCCCTCTAGTAACACTTTTTGCGCTTTCGCATGAGTGACGATGGTGAGATTGCTACGCTCTTTGACCGGATCCAGATAGGCACGCGCCGCCGAACAACGTTTGCCGTCTTTTACGGTCATATGCATAGGGCCAAAGCCCTCTTGCTGTGCACCATTATAATCTTTGCTCAAGGCATAGCCTGCTTGCTGACCGGCATCAATAAAGGCTTTATACAACGGGTTTTTCATGTCGTTGCCGTTATTTACGCCCAAAGGACCATCGCCACCACGATAGCTGTCACCGCCGAGGTACCATTGCTCGGCCTTTTTGAAATAAGGTAAGCAGTCCTGATAGCTCCAGCCTTGTGCACCGTGTTGTTGCCATTCGTCAAAGTCTTTGGCGTGACCGCGTACATACACCATGCCGTTGATAGATGATGAGCCACCGAGTACTTTGCCGCGAGGACAATGCATTTTGCGATTGTCTAAATACGGCTCTGCCTCAGTGTGGAATTGCCAAGCATATTTGCTGGTATTCATAGGAATAGACAGCGCCGTAGGCATTTGAATAAAAATACTTTTATCACTGCCGCCGGTCTCAAGTAACAACACCCGGTTGTTACTATCGGCACTCAGGCGGTTTGCCAGTACACAACCTGCTGAACCGGCGCCAACGATAATATAATCAAATTCGCTGTTCATGATGACACCTCCTTAAAACGGGCTCTCAAGTTGGTTCATACCCACGTACACAGATTTCGTTTGTAGGTATTGGTTGATAGCCTCTAAACCGTTCTCACGGCCGATGCCCGATAGCTTATAGCCGCCCACAGGCATTTCTGCCGGGGAGGCGCCATAAGCATTAATCCAACAAATACCGGCCTCAAGCTGGTGGATCACACGGTGGGCGCGACGTAGATCTTGGCTCATTACACCAGCGGCTAGGCCCATAGGTGTGTTATTAGCGCGCTCAATGACTTCTTGCTCGTCATCAAACACTAAGACACTCATAACCGGACCAAAGATTTCTTCGCGACAAATAGTCATGTTGTCATCGCAATCGGTAAACACGGTTGGGGCCACAAAATAGCCTTGCGGCGCACTTGTTGGGGTCAGTGCATGACCGCCGATGGCAACGGTAGCCCCTTCTTGTTTACCCTTGTCAATGTACTCAAGCACAAGCTGTTGATGCTTTTTCGAGATCAGCGCGCCTAAGTTCACCTCAGGGTCTAACGGATCGCCGGCAATAATATTCTTTTGTGTGCGCTCGAGCAGTTCACTCATAAACTGCTCATAAACACCACGCTGCACAAATACACGAGTACAGTTAGTGCACACTTCACCTTGGGTGTAGAAGTTGCCAAGCATCGCGGCACTGACCGCTTCACTAATATCGGCATCATCAAATACCAATAGCGGTGATTTGCCGCCGAGCTCCATGGTGACGTCTTTTAAGTTGCTGGCGGCGCTTTGCATTACTTTTTTACCTGTGCCCACTTCGCCGGTGAAAGAGACCTTCTCGATTTCTGAGTGGGTTGTAAGCCACTGACCCACCTCGGCGGCACCATGGACGACATTGAAAACGCCTGCTGGAACGCCGGCTTCAATGAAAATCTCCGCTAACATGTTGGCGCCTTTTGGGGTTTCTTCCGAAGGCTTAAAAATCATGGCGTTACCTGCGGCCAAGGCGGGTGCAGATTTCCAACACGCGATTTGCAGGGGGTAGTTCCATGCGCCGATACCGGCACACACCCCTAACGCCTCTTTGCGGGTATAATAAAAATCGCCGGCAACCTCTTGCTGCTGGCCGACTACGGTGGGCGCCAATGAGGCAAAGTACTCAATGGCGTCGGCACCGGTGACTACATCGACGCACTCGGCTTCTTGCCACGGTTTACCGGTATCTAATACTTCAATTTTCGCCAGCTCATCGTTACGCTCGCGTAACAACGCCACCGCTTTGTGCAAAATGCGGGCACGCTCGATAGGCTGCATCGCTGACCACTGCGCGAAACCAGCTTTAGCGCTGTCGATGGCGGCTTGTTGGATATGCTCATCGGCCACTTCGACCTGATAGATGACCTCGTCAGTTGCTGGGTTAATGACATCAAACACATCGCCACTGGCGTTGGCCATGGGGGCACCATCAATAAAATTTTGTAAGCGAGGGTAAGACATTTACTGTTCTCCAAATTGCGCTATCAGGGTATCGATATAACTTTTACTTAACTGCTCAGCGTGATGAAAGTCATCGGCTTCGCCGCGGCTGAGTACACAGCGTAGCCATAATCCGTCAATCATGCCTGCGGCCAACTCGGCGGCCTGCTTGGCTTTGTCGCGTGGCATCAGGGTATTAAACGACACCTGTAAATTACTGCGTAAGCGACGACTGTTGACCTGCTGCAGTCGGAATAGGGCAGGGTCGTGCAGTGACTGCGCCCAAAAGCTCAGCCAAGTTCGGGTGCTGTCATGCTGTTGCTGTACGGGGGCAAAGTTTGACTCAACGATTAAGTTTAGTCGCTCTCGTGGACTGAGCGTGTCGTCAGCGGTGGTCTTCGCCAGCAAGTTAATTTTCAGCTGGGTTAATAAGTAACGCACCGTTGCTTCAATCAAGCCTTGTTTACCACCAAAGTAATGGCTAATGATGCCCGAAGATAACCCGGCACGTTTGCTAATGCTGTTGATGGTGGTGGCATGTAAGCCAAGCTCAGCAACTGAGTTTAAAGTGGCGTCGATTAACTGTTGACGCCGCACAGGTTCCATTCCGACTTTAGGCATATTTTTATTAATTGACCGTTCAATTAAAATAAAGATTAATAGTTTGAGCTGAAATGATCAAGCTTCAGAGTTTGTTCAGATCCAAACGTAGGCAAAGATCTATGTTGACTAGGAGGCTAATTTTCACTGGTCGGTGAATTGATAAATATCAATTTAAAACATTGAGTTATAGTTCTATCAAAGTGCTTTTTTTGTGGCGGGTACAACTCGAGAATAGAGATACAAAATTTTTTTATCAGCACCAATGATTAGATGTCTAATTGCTTGTTAGCAAAGTGTAGATAGCGCAATAAAACAGCAATAATTTTTTATTGATAACTATTTTTGTTTAGATTAAACTATAGCCAATAACGCAATTGAGAGTGGTTTGTATTCGTGTATATCTGTTTATGTCATGGTGTATCAGACAAAAAAATTGAGCAGGCGATTGATGATGGAGCCCGTTCAATGCGCGATCTTACAAAAGAATTAAAGGTTGGTTCGCAGTGTGGCAAATGCTGCAATTGCACCAAAAAAATCCTTAACCAAAAGCTGATTGATATTGTTGATGTGACTGACGACGTCGCTTAATCCCCATAGCGACGTGTGATCCTCCTACCTCCTTTTATATCCCCCTGAATTTGTTATAGTAACAATAGACTACGTTGCTTAGGTAATCACAATGGATGCCCTTATCAACGCGCGTTTATTATTTGTCTTTGCCGTGGTGGTTGTTGCCGGTTGCGTAGCCCCTAAAGCGTATAACGTGCACAACTTAGATGATGCCAGTTATTCCATGCCAGCGAAGGGAACAGCTTTGATATCGAATGTTATAGACGAACAGCCCAGCCCTGAACTGTCGGGGTTTTATCCCTTGATTGATGGCCTGGATGCCTTCGCTGCACGTATTGCGCTGATAGAGACAGCACAATACTCTGTCGATTTACAGTACTATTTGTATCATCGCGAAGAAACCTCACAGCTGTTGAGTGCCTATTTATTGCGTGCTGCCGAGCGTGGCGTGCGAGTTCGCCTGTTACTTGATGACCTATCTCAAGCGAACTTAGAGCAAGATTTAAGTGCTTTGGCGGTGCATAACAACGTTGAAGTGAGACTGTTTAATCCTTTGAATCACAGACGATTGCGGTTCTTGAGTTTTATCACTGATTATTCCCGTGTATCGCGGCGTATGCACAATAAGAGCTTTATCGTTGACAGCGAGCTCTTCATTACTGGGGGGCGGAACATTGGCAACGCCTATTTTTCCGGTGATCATAACTCACAATTTGTTGACTTTGACGTACTGGGTGTCGGCCCAATCGTTGATAAGGCAACCATGGCTTTCGACTTATATTGGAATCATCCACTCGCTGAGGATATCAATGAATTGTCTGGCAGTGCTGACAGCCAAGATTTGGCGCAGTTATCAAGCCGCCTAAGTCGTTACGTTAGCACCGCATTTCACAATGAAAGCCCCTATATTCAAAGGCTTAAAGAGTCCACTTTGGTACAAACATTGGTTAACGGCAAGCTGTCTATGGATTGGGCAGAAGCGCAGTTATATGTTGATGACCCTAATAAGCTGTTAACCGATAGCCGTAATAATAGTACGCACATGGCACCGAAGCTGTTTGCAGCCATGGGAGAGCCTCGCCAGCGCGTGAACATTATCTCCCCTTATTTCATTCCCAAAGATAAAGGATTAGAGCTCATTAAGAAATGGCGTGAGCAGGGGGTTGCTGTGACTGTTCTCACTAACTCGCTTGCCGCCACCGATGTGCCGGTTGTGCATGCTGGGTATGCCGACTATCGCCAGCAGCTGTTGGCTATGGGCGTCGAATTATGGGAGCTTAAGCGTAATCTGGACTTAGCCGCGCAGCAACCGAAGCGTAAAGGGTTTCGTGGCTCTTCCACTGCCAGCTTGCACGCCAAAAGCATGACCATGGATGATGACAAAATATTTGTGGGTTCGCTAAATCTAGACCCGCGCTCGTTTAATTTAAACACAGAGCAAGGGTTGTTGATTCACTCCGAGCGTATGAATCGCTTATTAAGTCGATGGATCACAACGGAAATGCCTAAATATGCGTGGCAACTAAGCCTCGACGAGCAGGGCGATATTGTGTGGCAAGACAGAAAGAATCAACAGCGATTGACCACTGAGCCTGATACCAGTGCATGGTTGCGTTTTAAAGTATGGCTTATGTCTTTATTGCCGATAGAAGATGTTCTATAGCACAGCTATGTTGGCCACACTTAAATAAAAAAGCCGCAATTAAGCGGCTTTTTTTAATGAAGATCAGGCGCGGCAAGGGTTACATCTGTGATTGCAGATAGTTTTCGAGGCCCGTGGCCTTGATTAGATGTTGCTGCGTTTCCAGCCAATCTATTTGCTCTTCCTGCTCATTTTGAATTGCATCTAGCGCCTCACGGCTGATGTAATCTAAACGCTCTTCGGCAAGCTTTACCGCTGTCTGCAAGTCCTTTAATGACTCCAGCTCAAAATGCATGTTGGCAGCTATCATCTCTTCAACATTTTCACCAATGCGCAGGCGCCCTAAATCCTGTAGGTTAGGAAGCCCCTCTAAAAACAGAATGCGCTCGATAAGTCTATCGGCATTTTTCATTTTCTGGATAGACACCTTGTAATCAGCTTTATCTAGTTTGCTAAAACCAAAATCTTTAAACATGCGCGCATGCAAAAAGTATTGGTTAATGCCTACTAGCTCATTTGCAAGCACTTGGTTTAAGGCTGCAATGACGTCTTTATCACCTTTCATAATTAAGCCTCAGACTCACCCATTTGCGATTGTTGATAATTTTGAATACCGATCTTCTCAATAAGACCCAGTTGCTGTTCAAGCCAATAAACATGGTCCTCTTCGGTATCAAACAAGAGCTTCTCAAGTACTTCGCGAGATTGATAGTCTTGTTCTTCTTCGCAAATTTTGATGGTTTCTTTAACACACTGTACAACCTCAAGCTCAAGCTTAAGGTCGTTGGCCATCATCTCTTTGACGTTGCCACCAACAAGCAGAGCTCGACGTTTAGTTAAATCGGGCACGCCTTCTAAAAATAAAATACGCTTGATAAGCCAGTCAGCGTGTTGCGTCTCCTCGTCGCGCTCGTGCTCCAAACGCTCATAAAGTTTATTTAAACCCCAATCTTCGTACATGCGCGAATGAATGAAATATTGGTCAATTGCGGCCAGCTCATTTGCAAGCAGCTTATTGAATGCGTCTATAACTCGTTGTTTACCTTGCATTTGCCATAATCTCCTTAGAAAGATGTAGCCCTAGTGTAGTCGATCTTATGAATAAATCAAATTTTTATATATAAATCATAGGGTTACAATTAAAAAGTATTCGCATTCAAGTTTCGATTAATGCTTGTGAGTGATTCTTTTTTAACCGCAGTGAGACAGACAGAATAAAAAAGCCGGTAAACCGGCTTTGCACTGTTGATACAACTGGATTGCTTATTGCCGCCCTAGAATTGGTAATGGATACCGGCGGTGATTGTGGTGCCTAAACCTTTTATATTGTAGCCGCCATAGGTGTAAGCTTGCGCTCTTGCGGGATAGTAATCGCGGTTTAGAAGGTTTTCGATGCCGAAATAGGCATTGGCGCTTGAATTGAATTGCCAGTTACCGCTGAGGTTCATGACAAAATAATCGTCAATCGGCCCTTGATCGCCAACATACTCGCCAGCATCGTTGGCGTTAAACCGTTTGCGGCTTCCCACGTATAAGGTTGATAACGTGAGCGCGGCATCATCTGTAGCTTGCCATTGTAGGTTCACAGTCGCCTTGGGTGGACTAATTTGTTTGCCTCCGAGATAAATATCTTCAGCGGTGTTTTTGCCCTCGACATAAGAATAGGTGGCAGTGGCTCGCCAAGCAGAGTGAAAGCGGTAATCCACTAGCGCTTCATACCCCCAAATCTCCTGTGGAGCACGTACAGGCATGTATACGCCAGTGGCTTCATCAAAACGGTTAGTGGTTCCCAAATCAGAGGTGCTGCGATATAAAGACGCTTCAATTCGCAGGCTATCAAGTACCGACGTAAAGCCCACTTCGTAATTGTCGATAAGCGCGGCTTCAGTGCGGATCAGAGCAATATCATCCACGGTAGCGCTACGCAGCAAGCGGCCGATATCCGAGATATCTGCACCTTGAGAGTAACTAAAAAACGGACTAAATTGCTCATACGCATTATATTTTAGCCCGACATTGTAGGTGGTGGCTGTGTAATTGAGGGTGTCACCACGCACTTCGAACGCCACAGAGCATTGCTGGGCGTTGCGGCACAGTTTAAGGGTACGGTAATCATCAACTTCGAGGTTGATGTCCTCATGGCGTACACCGGCTTTGATAACATAGTCATCAAACATCACCCATTTACTTTGAAAAAAGCCGGCAAGGTTGCTCATGTCCATTTCCGGGACCCACTCACGGCCATCAACTAAGGGTTGAGATGTGGTGTCTTGCAGCGCATCAATACCATAAATAAAGGTGGCTTCGGTGTTGTCAAAATCTATCAAGGTATTCAATGTGGCGCGCAGGCCCTGCTTCTGCGAGGCAATGATCGACTGACCGCCCTCATAACCCTCATCTGGGTTGGCAAGATTTGGAGAGAAGAAGAACACGTTTTCAATATCTTGCGCATATAAGTCTAGAGTCAGTGCGGTGTGCGCGAAGAAAGCGTTATCGGTGTACTTAAGCATGGCATTGGTGTTGCCACTTGGGCCTTGAGGACGACCTTGCTTTTGCTGTGCTGGCGGCACATGAATCGCGTAGGATTTATCGCCAGAATTGACGTTACCAAAGACATCGCCTAAATCTGTTTTTTGTTGCGACTTATAATAGTTGTAAGTAAAGGCGAGGGCCTTATCTGCATCAAAGTCGTAACCTAATTTGGTGAAGTAATTGTGCGTTTGTACGTCACTGAGTCCGTATTGCAAGCCAAGAATATCGCCCTCGGCGTCGCGCTGTACGCCATTTTCTTCATAGCTGATTGTCGCTAAATAAGAAAACTTGTTTGCCCGGCCACTGACCGAGCCCTCGATGCGTGCACCTAAGGTTTCATCCGCTTTGACGGCACTGAATCGTGTTGACACATCAAGCTCTGCACTAAAATCATCAGCCGTTGTCGGTGTTTTGGTAATGTAATTGATCACTCCGCCTGCAGCGCCATTGCCATATACTGAGGTGGCCCCTTTGATGACTTCAATGCGTTCAATAACGCTTGGGTCGAGTGTGCGTATGCCCAAAGAGCCATTACGCAGCGGCGTGGATTGAGGGACACCGTCAATCATCACTAAGGGCGCTCTGCCGCGCAACGTTTGCCCGGTGTTACTTGAACTATTTGTGCTTGGCGCCATGCCTGGCACCATCATTTGCAAAAGGTTTTGTAATTCTGGATTAACCTTAAGCTGGGCCTCAATTTGTTCTCGAGTGATCACCGTCACCGATGCTGGCACTTCGTCAATATTTTCTATGACACGGCTACCAGTCACAATAATATGTTCTAAGTTTTCATTGTTATTTTGTTTGGCGATGACGTTGCCACTGAGAGCAAGCATAATTAGAGAAAAGGGAAAGCGCACGTATTGTCCTTGTTGTACTAAAATGGAGAGGCGAATGATAATTAATATCACCAATGATAACAAGGTGAAAAAGACGTCATCCGACCATATGCATTTAGTCGCGGTAACTTATGCACAGCGGGCAGAGCAAACTTGCTTTTACACGCGATGTTGCATGTCTGCTCTTAGAGGCTGGGGTAAGTGTAGGAAAGGAGCTGTGTTACAGCTCCCGAGGTTTTTCAATGTAGTAGCCTTGTGCACCATCAAGACAAAGCTGCTCGATAATATGCTTCTCTTCTTGGCTCTCAACGCCTTCAGCGAATACTTTAACGCCAATACGGTGCGCTAAATCAACCATTAATCGCATGAAGTACTGGTTATTCTTATCGTCTTCTAAGCCGCGCGTGTAGCTGGCATCCATTTTGATAAAGTCTGGTTTTAACTCTCGGAAAAACTTAAATGACGTTAGCCCTACGCCAAACTTCTCTACGGTAATACGGGCGCCTGCGCGATGCAGCATGGTAATAAAGCGTTTGCTTGCGCCGATGTTTTGTTGCAGTCCTAGCTCTGAAATCTCAAATATGAGACGAGCTGCCAATTCGCCTTCTTTCATCAGTCGACGCTCAAGCCAGATTACAAATTTATCGTCATGGGCGCTTGCGGCTGACACGTTGAGCCCAAAATACTGTGCATTGAGGTTTTTACTTTTCATCGCCCGAAAAGCATGTTCGATGATCATCTGATCCAGTTCAACCGATTTTCCTAACTGATCGGCCATCGCCATAAACGAAGAGGTCGGTAAGATATGCTCTTCCTCATCGCGAAATCGCGCCTGAATCTCTGAGTAGGCATTGTTGCTTTTACCTAGCGGCATAATGGCTTGGATCACTAGGGTCACACTTTGCTTATCGAGTAAATCGTTGATCATTTTGCGCCAATTTTGCGACCCTTGATTGCTGCTAGCACTCATATCCTCTTGGCGTTGAATGTGCCAAGCGTTATTTTGTTTGCTCTGGGCAATATTCATCGCCACATCAACATTCGCCAGTAGCTCGCCTAGGGGTTTATTTTGTTCATAGGAGACAATGCCGGTGTAAGCGACAGAGGTTAGATCATGGATTTTCTGATACTGGTTTAGCTTAGACTGAACATTATTAGCAAAGCGCTCCGCTTCTTTTAGCGGAATATTAGGTAACACCACGGCAAAATCTGAGCTGTTAAGGCGAAATACGCTGCTGCCACGATAACTACCGACCACGGCGCTGAGCATCTCAGCAATACTGCGAATGTACTCATCACCTTGCTGATAACCGCTGCGCTGGTTGATGTGCTGCAATTCGGTGCCTCGTACCAGGGCGATACAGCCAAAACAATCACCTTGAACGTGTTCAATGTGACGTTCGTAATACTCTACGAACATGTTGCGATTACCCAGTTCGGTGACTACGTCTTTATAGGCCTCTTTTTTTATTTCTACTGCCGAGCTGGCAATATTGTCGAGTTGCGAGCCTAAGTATGTTGATAGGCGATTGAGGGCAGGGGAGATTTGACTGGCTAATCGTTGCTTTTGGCTATCGTCAGAGAATGCACGGCTGCTGGTATCTGGCACCACGCCATTGCTGACGAATTGGTCGATTATCGCTGAAATCATATCAGCCACATGCCGGCGGTATCCCACAAACGCCGTTTTTAAACTAGCAATAGGCAACAGTGCGAGCAGGGAAATGACTAATACAAAATAAAGTAACCCAACTTCAAATGTTTTCGCTACATCGTCTAAATCGGCAATAAACTCTATGCGCAGCTCACCATTACTGCTGACTGCATACTGGCTGCGGACACTGTTGAACTGAGACTGAGCCACTTGTGAAAGTAGTGCGCTATTCTGGCGATGTGTTTTGTTTGCCAATACTTCACCTTCGGCATCTCTCAGCCATAGATTTTTCAAGTTCATGGTGGCAAACAATTGCTCTGCCATAGCGGGAGCATCGGTGACGGTAATTTGCGGATGGCTATCTAAATACCGCTGCAAGCTTACTTGCATGTGTTCTTGCTTTTCCACACTGTAAGAGTGAAAAACCATCACATTAGCGATAATACCGGCACACAATGCCAGTAGCCATAAAGAAAATTGTAAGAGGGTGAACCGTTTCAACTTAGCTTTATCCTTATTATTTAACCAGCTAAACGATAAATCCTAATCGCGACTGAACTTTGGCAAAGAGTCCATTCACATGCGCGAGCGTGCCATGTGAGACGGCGAATTATCACAGCGGCCTAATCTCTACTAGTGTAATTTAACCGTTATTACATACAACCTTGGTGCAATGAGTTGTTATAAATCATTGACTAATGGCGCAATAATATAGCACGGCTTGAGAAAAAACACAGTACAAAGAGTAGTTTACAAAGATGAGTTTGTCTAGAAAGAGGAGATGGATGAAAATTGGCTCCCCCTCCCCGACTCGAACGGGGGACCTGCGGATTAACAGTCCGTCGCTCTAACCAACTGAGCTAAGGGGGAACAATTTCAAAGGTAAGTAGTGGCTCCCCCTCCCCGACTCGAACGGGGGACCTGCGGATTAACAGTCCGTCGCTCTAACCAACTGAGCTAAGGGGGAACAATTACCTTATTGCTGAAAGATTTGGCTCCCCCTCCCCGACTCGAACGGGGGACCTGCGGATTAACAGTCCGTCGCTCTAACCAACTGAGCTAAGGGGGAAGCGCCTGCCTTTCAACGGGGCGAAATATTAATGACCGCGCCCTAAAGTGTCAACCAATAAAAACTCTAAAAATAAAAAAAGTAGACTGTTCGGCGCTTTTTCACTCAAATTGACTGCTTAGCGCGCAAAACAGCCTCTATTTGGGGCTGCGTTGCGCCTGTCGCAGAGCGATTTCATCAGTAATTACACTGACAAAGGGAAATAATCGAGTCTGTCAGTAACTTATACTTTCATGACTCATAGCGCAAACAACCCGAAGATGAACGTAAACTCAGTAAAAAACGAGCAAATTAGCTTAACCCCTTATAATTAAAGGGGTGGCGTAACTTATCCACGAAATCTGTGGATAAGTCTGTTTATGAATAGGGCAAGGGCAGTAGCTATCGGTATCGACAGAGAGCGAGTAAGAATGCAAGGGGAAAAGGATAAAAAATATTTTTATTTAAAATCAATGATTTGCTCTTATATTCTTTGGCGTTACTTAAAGAGCGTTTGTTATAATCTGAATTGACGATGTATTCATCTTACTGTGTAAAAAAAAGTCATTTCATCCCCAAAATGTATACATGCTGTAAATAATTTGTTTTTTACATGCTTTTGCACAAACAAGTCAGCCAAATTTAGAAAAAGATCATTTTTTATGCACCATTTAGGCGTAGCGAGGGATGCTTTGATGCTTTAGAATGGGGATTTGGAATTAGCAGCAATAAGCGTCGATATGGCTACAGCCGAAACTCATTCTTCTGATCATGCGCAACCCTCTCAGCTTCTTCATGCTGCCATTGTACCGACTTTAACGAAAATGACTGTGCCGATGATTTTTGGCATGATCTTTCTAATGATGTTTAACCTAGTTGATACATTTTTTATTAGTATGCTAGGTACACAACCTTTAGCGGCAATTAGCTTTACCTTCCCTGTGACATTCACTGTTATTAGCCTCGCTATTGGTCTAGGGATTGGGACCTCAGCGGTGATAGCTAAAGCATTGGGAGCGGGTGAGCATGCTCAAGCTCGCTTTGATGGCACGGTTGCGCTCATTGTTTCAGCGATACTTGTGCTCTTGCTATCGGTAGCAGGTTATCTCTTTAGCGAACCGTTGTTTAAGCTTCTAGGGGCCCAAGCACAGTTGCTACCCATCATCGACCAATATATGCATATTTGGTTTTTAGCCAGTGTGCTATTAGTCACGCCCATGATTGGCAATGCTATTTTGCGCGCGAATGGCGATACTAAGACGCCTAGCCTGATCATGGGCGGCTCTGGACTTATCAATGCCATACTTGACCCTGTGTTGATTTTCGGCTGGGGCCCAATTCCGGCATTAGGTGTCCAAGGCGCGGCCATTGCCAGTGCGATCTCATGGGTTGTTGGCGTTATTTTGGTGCTGCATATCCTCATTGTGCGTCGTAAACTACTGAGCAGTCAGTGCCGCAGTCAGAGTTTTTATGGGGCAACACGGAAGATTTTAAAAATAGGCTTTCCTGCGGCGGGTGCGAATATGCTAACGCCTTTAGCGATGGCCGTTATGACTGCTATCGTCGCTACCTTTGGAGCACCAGCGGTGGCTGCGTTCGGTGTCGGCAGCCGGATAGAGTCGATAGCATCGTTGGTGGTGTTGGCGTTGTCAATGACATTACCGCCGTTTATCAGCCAAAACTTTGGAGCTGGGAAAATAGAGCGGGTGCGCGAGGCATACCAAAAGACCTTGAAGTTTGTCCTTATTTGGCAATTGCTCATCTACTTATTACTGTTAGCTGTGGGTCATTGGATAGCGCTTGCTTTTGCCAGTGAGAGCCAAGTACGGGAGCTGATCAGCTTATTTATTTACATTTTACCGCTATCGTATGGCCTACAAGGCGTTATTATTTTAACTAACTCCTCGTTCAATGCCTTGCACAGGCCAATGAATGCACTCGTTTTGAGCGTAATTCGATTGTTTGTCTTTTATGTGCCGATTGCCTATGTCGGCAGTTTAATCGCCGACTTAACCGGTTTATTTATTGGCGCGGCAATGGGTAATCTGTTTACAGCCGTCGTTGCGTACTTATGGTTCACCCATGAGCTTAAACGCCACAGCCAACAATAAGGAGTCTTGTTAGTGAAAGATATGTTCGAATTGGTATCAGGTTACTCGCCAAGTGGCGACCAACCTAGTGCCATTGCCCAGTTGGTCGAAGGGTTAGAAGCGGGACTGGCTCACCAAACTTTGCTCGGCGCGACAGGAACCGGCAAGACCTTTACCATGGCTAATATTATGGCTGAGCTTAATCGCCCGACTATTATCATGGCGCACAATAAAACGCTAGCGGCGCAGCTGTATGGCGAAATGAAAGAATTCTTTCCCAATAATGCTGTGGAATATTTCGTCTCATACTACGACTACTACCAGCCAGAAGCCTATGTAGTTGCAAGCGACACCTTTATCGAAAAAGACGCCTCCATTAATGAGCATATTGAGCAAATGCGGTTGTCGGCCACCAAAGCCTTATTAGAGCGGCGCGATGTGGTGATTGTGGCTTCCGTTTCTGCCATTTACGGTCTTGGCGATCCTGATTCCTACATGAAAATGATGCTGCTATTGAAAGTCGGAGATACCATAGACCAACGTGATATGCTGCGGCGTTTAGCTGAGTTGCAATACACTCGTAATGACATGGATTTCAGCCGGGGCACCTATCGCGTGCGTGGCGAGGTGATTGATATTTTCCCCGCTGAGTCCGATGATATTGCCGTGCGCGTCGAGATGTTTGATGATGAAATAGAGCGCTTAAGCTTATTTGACCCGCTCACCGGTCATGTAGAAAAAAACCTCGTGCGCGCCACCATCTACCCAAAAACACACTATGTTACACCCCGTGAGAAAATCTTAGCGGCTATTGAGAATATCAAAACCGAATTGAAAAGCCGCCGCCAACGCTTGCTTGATGACAACCGGCTGATTGAAGAGCAGCGAATTGCGCAACGCACCCAGTACGATATTGAAATGATGCAAGAGCTTGGCTATTGCAGTGGCATTGAAAACTACAGCCGTTACTTGTCGGGTCGGGCGCCAGGCGAGCCACCGCCAACCTTACTGGACTATCTCCCGGATGATGCTTTGATGATCATCGATGAGTCTCACGTTACCGTGTCACAAGTGGGGGCTATGTATCGCGGCGACCGCTCGCGCAAAGAAAATCTTGTCGAGTATGGTTTTAGATTGCCCTCGGCAATGGACAATCGGCCGCTCAAGTTTGAAGAGTTTGAGGCCATTATGCCCCAGACTATCTATGTATCTGCCACCCCAGGGGATTATGAGCTAGACAAATCCGCAGGCGAAGTTGCTGAACAGGTGATCCGTCCTACTGGCTTGGTCGACCCGCAAATAGAAGTGCGTCCCGTGGCCACTCAGGTGGACGATTTGCTCTCTGAAATATACAAACGTGTCGAAGTGAACGAGCGGGTTTTAGTGACCACCCTAACTAAGCGAATGGCGGAAGACCTCACTGATTATCTTAGCGATCATGATGTGAAGGTGCGCTATTTACACTCCGATATTGATACCGTAGAGCGCATGGAAATCATTCGCGATTTACGGGCAGGGGTATTTGATGTGCTCGTTGGCATCAATCTGCTGCGAGAGGGGTTAGACATGCCGGAAGTGTCATTGGTCGCTATTTTAGATGCCGATAAAGAAGGCTTTTTACGCTCAGCGCGCTCGCTTATTCAGACCATTGGCCGTGCAGCCCGCCATATTAACGGCCGTGCTATTTTATATGGTGATGTGATCACTCGCTCAATGCGTCAAGCCATGGACGAAACCAACCGCCGTAGAGAAAAACAAATAGCCCATAACGAAGCGCATGGGATCACCCCGCAAGCGCTGAAAAAACGCATTACCGATGTGATGGATACCGGCGAAGAGGTACAAAACAAAGCGGCGCAGGCACGCCTTAAACCGGCATCGAAAAAGGCCGGCACGACAATGGATGCCAGTGAAATAGCCAAAGAGATTAGTCGCCTAGAAGCACAAATGCACGAATTTGCTCGTGATTTGGAATTTGAAAAAGCGGCCAAAGTACGCGACCAAGTGCACGAACTGCAGCAGCAGCTTATTCATAGCTAGTGGCCATCGGCTCCTTGCATATTAGCTCGTTGGAGGCTATAAACTAAGGATATTATTCCTGCAAAGGCGGTTGGCGCACGTTGATTTTAAAAGCGTGTTTTTCACTTCTCGGCTGCGCTGTTATGTGCTGGGTGGCGCCGGTTTTTGCGCAGTCGCAACGCGTTGAAATACTGGTTGATCAAAGCTATCCGCCTTACACTTATGTTCGCCAAGGCACTTTGCAAGGCGATTACGTTGCATTGGTGCAAAGCGCTGCTAAATCACTGACAGACTATGAGGTGGTATTAAAGCCAATGCCCTGGAAACGGGCACTGCAGCAGCTTGAGCAGGGCGCTGCGTTTGCGATATTACCGCCCTATAAACACCTTGATAAACGTCCCTTTATCGATATGTATTCGCTGCCACTGGAGCAAGAAACAGTGGTCGCACTGTGCCACAATGACACTGATTTACCGGCAGCATTAGCTGGCAAAGCGGGCCCAGCGGTTAATATTGGTGTCAACGCTGGGTACTTGATTTTTGACCATGCCGTGCGTGCAGCCCAGCAGCGCGGCGATGTGCGAGTATGGCGTAATGCCAATACCCGTTCAAATTTGTTTAAGCTACTAAAGCAACGAATTGAGTGCTATGTGAATGACCGCCGTTCAAGCGAGTATGAATTAGAGCTAATAGTGCAGCGACAGCCTGAACTTGCTATAAAGGCGAAGAATTTGACTGTGCAGCATGTGTTAATGACACGCTCAGCCCACATCGGCTATGCGCGGGACGAACGCGGCAACTACCCCTTTAAATATGATTTTATAGCGAAAATGGATGCGGCTTTGGCTGAGCTCATCAATCACTGATTATTTTTGCTGCGCTTTGTCGCTATACATACGTTTATCTGCTTCGTTTAGCAGAGCTTCAATATCCAGTGTTTGTTCGGTATGGCAACTGTAACCGCAGCTTAGTGAAGGGTAGATAAACAAATCGCCATGAGCGAGGGGAGTGCTTTCTATATGGCGACGCACTTTTTCGACAATTTGTGCGACCGTATCCGGATCATTTATACGATATAAAAGCACTAAAAACTCGTCGCCGCCAAGGCGGGCAACCACATCGGCGTCGCGTAGTGCCGTTTCTAGTTCTCGGGCAACGTGAACTAGCAGCGCATCTCCCACCGCATGACCGAAGTTATCGTTTACTTGTTTAAACTCATTTAAATCAATACTGATGATGGCAAACTTCTTTTCTTGCTGTGGGTCATTTACCAAGGCATTGAGGCGTTGCATGATATATCGCCGATTTGCCAGCTTGGTTAGCTCATCCTGCAAAGACATTGTTTTAGTGAGGTGGTATGCCCGCACCAGTATCGCGACAGAAAAATACAGTATAATGGCAGCCGCGATACTGATGGCGCCGAGTAGTTGGGCATTGTCACCGTGGTTGCTGGGGATGCTATAGCGGGCCGCAAGTTGCCAGCGGCCATTAGGAAGTTGGATGGTGGCGGTGCTGTCAGCATTACTGAAGATGCTCGCATCGCCATAAAACACCTGGCCCTCGGCACCCGATGCATTCACCCCACGCAAAGCGATATGCAAGTGCTCAGTATCTTTGATACCGACCTGTTTATACAGTGTGGCTAAATCCATGACCACACTGAGAGTGCCCCAATAATGGGCGTTGACGGGGTAGTCATCAAAAAGAGGGAAACGTGCGATGATCGCTTGGCCGCCTTGCACTAGCTCTAAAGGGCCGGCAATGACCACCTTCTTAATTTGTCGCGCTTTAACCACGGTGGCGTATTGCTCAGGGCTGGATTTGAAGTTAAAACCAATGGCGCGCTGATTTCCTTCTAATGGGAATACGTGGCTGATGGTGTCATTGGGAGCAAGCCCTAAATTGCGCACCAATTGCGATTGTTCTAGGGTCTTAGCGGCGATGGTATGCCAATTAGCAATGGCCAGTTCAGGGTTTAGAGCCACCACGGTCGCCAAGCTTTCAGCGGCGAATACATCTTTGAAAATGGTGGTTTCTATTTTGTTGCGGACAAGTGCGGTTTGCTCGCGCAGGTGTTGCTCACTCTCTGCTTTTTGTTTTTCGAAATACGCCGAAGTGAGTAGGTGAATACCAAAGCCAGCCACGCAAAAATACGCTAGGCTCGCAAAGATATAAAGGTATAAACGCTTGACGCTCATGGTAGCGGCAGCCACAAATAGCACACAACTGGGTGCATTATAGGTTATTTATTTCTTGTTCGACGCTAAATCCCTTATCTGTCACAACTCTTTCTAATATTTGTACACGTTCTTTGAGTTGGGAAAGCTCCTTGCTCATGGTTGTGAGCTGCTCATTTTCGCGGCCAGCACGTGCGTTCAGCGCTTTTTGTTTATTACGAACATCCACCACCATCACCGTGGCGACAATAACAAGGGCGGCTACCACCAACATCAGCGCTATGTACATGAAATAATTCCCTATTAATTTGATCTACTGTTCAGTATAACGGGAAAATTCAGTATGACCACTGACAATTTTACAATCATCAGTGGTCAACAGGCAGGATTAAGACTCGTAGGGGAGAGGATCCGTTGCGTTATTTTCCGCAAACGCTTCTAAGCGCTCTTGGCAAGCACCGCATTTGCCACAGGCTTGTTCACGGCCGTTGTAGCAGGTCCATGTTTGACTGTAATCTAAATCCATGGCTAAGCCGTCACGGAGAATATCAATCTTACTGCTATCTAAGTAGGGGCAGACAATTTCGACTTCGTCGTAATTAGCAATACGGCACACGTCATCCATTTTCTTCACAAATTCAGGACGACAATCTGGATAAATGGCATGGTCGCCCGAGTGAGCGCCATAATAGACTTTATTGGCCTTAAGTGAGACAGCATAACCGACAGCGAGCGATAACAAAATCATATTGCGGTTCGGCACTATCGTGCTTTTCATGCTTTCTTCTTCATAATGGCCTTCGGGAACCTCGATGTCGTCGGTCAGAGACGAGCCACCAATCAATTGATTTATGGCAGAAATATCAACGATTTTATGATCCACTCCAAGGCGCTCACAGACTGCTTTTGCAACCTCAAGCTCTTTAACATGGCGCTGACCATAGTTAAAGGAGAGCGCATACACTTCGTGCCCCTGCATGCGTGCTTTATTCAGCACAGTGAATGAGTCCATGCCGCCGGAATAAATAACTACAACTTTTTCTGCCATGGTGCCTTCTAGCCTTTTATCATAGAGGTTTGCCTTCGGGCGCGGTATACTACAGGGTTTGAGAGTGGATCACAATTATTCCCGAATACGGGGCTGTAAATGTCACACGCTAATGTAAAGTATGAGCAGTAGGTAAGTTTTTTGTACCAAATTAATGAGATTTTTGAAACCATCCAAGGGGAAGCCAGTTACACTGGTACACCGTCTATTTTTGTGCGCTTGCAAGGGTGTCCTGTAGGGTGTGCGTGGTGTGATACCAAACAGACATGGGATGCAAGTGATAGCTACGTTGTAAGCCTTGAGCAAACAGTGGAGAAAAAAGCGGATTCTCAACATTGGGCCCATGCCAGCGCCGAAGACGTACTGGCGTTATTTCAACAGCGCGGTTATCTTGCCAAACATGTCGTGATCACTGGCGGCGAACCTTGCTTATTTGATTTAAACCCACTGTGTGAGCTATTGCATGAACATGGGTATTCCACGCAAATAGAAACCAGCGGTACCTTTGCCATAAAGGCGCCGACGCAAACTTGGGTGACAGTGTCGCCGAAAATTAATATGCGTGGTGGGTATGATGTGCTGGCTAGTGCCATGCAACGCGCCGATGAAATTAAGCACCCAGTAGCGATGCAAAAACACGTGGATGAGCTCGAGGCCCTATTTGCGCAAACAGGTGTGGCACCTAAGCTTGTGTACCTACAGCCAATTAGCCAAAAAGCGAAAGCTACCAAGCTGGCAATTGATACCTGCATTCAGAAAAATTGGCGTTTATCAGTACAAGTCCATAAATACATTGGTATTAATTAACTTCGCTCACGAGCTTAGCGCTGCAGCATACTGAGGTTATGAAAAAGCCCACATACCGTGGGCTTTTTGCGTTACGCATTATGCTCTTGCAAATAATCGAGCACCACTTGGTGGTGTTCTTTAGTTTTAAACTTGTTGAATACGTGTTTGATATTGCCATCTTGGCCAATAAGGAAGCTAATACGATGGATGCCGTCGTATTCTTTACCCATAAACTTTTTCAAGCCCCACACCCCGAAATCCTCGGCAACTTTGTGGTCTTCATCGCTAAGCAACTGGAAGTTTAGCTCTTTTTTTGTTTCAAAGTTTTTCAGCTTTTTAACCGGATCGGGGCTGATCCCGACAGCAACCGTATTGTGCTCGCTAAGAGCCGCTTTGTGATCGCGCAATTGCTCGGCTTGCACAGTACACCCAGGAGTAAGCGCTTTAGGGTAAAAATAAACTAACACCTGGTGCTCTTTTAGGAGTGCTTCTAAGCTGACAGGGTTGCCATCTTGGTCTTGAAGGTTGAAAAGAGGGGCTTTATCGCCTGCTTGTAAGGTATTCATAGTGATTCCTTATCTTATTCGTCTGAAAATGTAATCAATTTCAAGGCGTTGCGATAACGCCTCAAATGATACTTTAAACGCGTCTATATCTAATTCTTGCGGTACGTTAAATTCAAGCTCGCAGCGCATGTATGCCTGTTCTTCTTTATCGAAGGTGTCTGATTTTAATGAACAGATGCTAATACCGTACTCGGCAAAATAGCCTGTTACTTGGCTCAGCGTACCTGGGGTATCAACGCCGTGATATTCGAGGTTGTAACCGCCACCATATTGCTCTGCATTATGACTTGAAGTGCGCTTCATCATTGTTAATAAGCCCAGCTCCATGCCCGTGGCTGGCAGGGTATGCTCTACGCGACTGATGGCCGCCATGTCGCCGCACAGCAACATAATGAAAGTAAGCTCATTGCCTAAAATAGCGATTCGGCTATCGGTGATATTACAGTTACAGTCACTGACTAATTGCGTTAGTGCGCTGACTACACCGGGTTGATCTTCACCTATGGCGGTGATCACTAGTTGTTGTTTGGCTAATTCAGCCATGTTGTTCGACCCTTGCTAAGAGAAAACGAAAACCTTTAGATGGCCGCGCAGTTTAGCACAACCAGCGGTGTTACGCGCAACTTTTAGCCGTGACCGAGTTTATTCGCATTTGCACGGCGTCTTTCTTGTTTTTACAGCAATGTAAAAGTACCATAGTGAAAATTTTTGCCATACCGCTGATTTAGATGAGCGGTGGCGAGTGTCGATACTCTGCTTAATACCGCTTGCAATGGTCAATGGATCAGTTGTAAGTGCACCAAGTTTTAACCTGACACTGAACCAATTACGTCTCACCGACTCAAAGTCCGTAGAATAAAAAAAGGTGAGCATAGGAGATAGACAACGTGCAGTATTGGATCCCTAAAGCATTGATGTTAAGTGCCTTAGTCAGTTTAAGCGGATGCGGTATTTTTACCAGCGAAGCACATCATCCACGTAATTACCGTACCAATGAACCGGTGGTGGCCCCTGAAGGGCTTGATGCACCGCGCCAAGACCCAACCTATAAAATGGATGTTGCCCGTTACGATAATAGCGAACAAGCAAAAGCAACAAAGCCGCCAATGCAAATAATGCCGCTTGCTGAGGGCAGTTGGCTGGATGAAAACGAAAAGCTGGCCCGTGTATATTTTGACAAAAACGAAGGCATCGAAGATCTTGATGAATTTATTTGGCACGCAATTGAGGGCGTTTTATCTGACTACAACACACAAGCAGTAAGTGCGGATAAGTTAATCGGCACCGTGGAAACCGATTGGTTTTCAATCGTGCGAGTTGAAGAAGGGTGGTTATGGGATGACGAGATAGTCGCTGAGCAGCGTTACAAGTTCATCATCGAGGAGAAAGACCATCAGCGCACTGCCGCTTTGCGCGCAGAAATGGTGGACTATCGCTCAGACGATGTACCCCTGACGCCACTATTACAACAGCGTCTTGAAACCCGCGCGCTCAACGCGGTCATTTCGGAGTTTGATTATCGCTATCGTCAATTGAAAGTAGAGCTGCGCCAGCGCCAAGGGATCATTTCTCTGGATATGGGTTTTGACAACAAAGGCAATGCGGCACTGGTCACAGAGCAAGCTTACAATGTCGTGTTTGAACGCTTTGCAGGTTTCTTGGAGCGGCTGCAATTCACCATTGTCGAGGTGGATGTAGATTCAGGGCGAATCATTGCAGATTACACCAAGCCAGAAGCCAGCGTTTGGGACTCTATCTGGGGCGAGGAAGCCATGCAGCTACCGCTTGAAGATGGGCAGTATCAAATTTTGATGAGCACTACGCGCGAGGGTGGCACCAGCATTACCTGGATGGATAAAGAGGGTGAAGTATTGCAACCCGGCACCATGAACGACTTGCAACAAGCGTTGGTGCAAGCGCTGCGAACCCGAGGAATTCAAATATAACGCCTGATAAGCAGGCCATGAAGGAAAAGAGTGTCGTGCTCTTTTCCTTTTTTCATGTATAGAGCCCAGTAAATGGGCCAATAATAACAATGAACAAGTAACGATTATGACAACAAGCCAGCCCCGTTCAATGGCCAGCACTTTGCTGACCTTCATTATCCCCTCCTTGATAGGGGTATTTTTGTTTATGGTGCCCATTCCTTGGGAAGGGGAGATAAAAATCACTGTGGCAATATTGGCGGATATGCTGCGTGTGTGGTTAGCGCCAATAGCCAGTACCTTATTGCTAATAATTATCTGTGGAACCGGGTTGCTCTCTTTACTTATGAGTACCGTGCAACCTCGGTCGTTGTTTGATAACACATTAATCCGGCATCTGTTTGTTGTGACGCCCGTGTGGTTGGTGGTACGCCTTTTGGGCATGGTGTTTATTGTGATGACCTATTTTGAATTAGGTCCAGTGGCGATTCATTCCGAGAACACCGGCGCATTTGTTATGAATGAGCTGCTGCCGCTATTGCTCACAGTGTTTATCTTGGCTGGTTTTTTGTTGCCGTTGTTACTTAATTTTGGGTTATTAGAATTGGTGGGCACGCTGTTTACGAAAATTATGCTGCCGCTCTTTGGCGTGCCAGGGCGCAGCGCGGTAAACTGCGCGGCATCCTGGTTAGGGGATGGCAGTGTCGGTATTTTGATGACTGCGCGCCAATACGAAGACAAGCATTACACCCAGCGTGAGGCCGCTATTATTGGCACTACGTTCTCAGCAGTGTCGATTACCTTCTGTTTTGTGGTGATTGGGCAGGTACGATTAGAGCACTTATTTGCGCCGTTTTACCTGACGGTATGTGTCGCTGGTGTGGTATGCGCGCTCATTCTCCCACGAATTCCACCACTGAGCTTGAAAAAGAACACCTACGTGGACGGCAGTACTCAAAATCAAGATGATGAGTCGCACTCGGCGCAGAAAAACCTTTGGCGTCAGTCTTTGGATATGGCCTTGCACAAGGCGCGCCATGCTAAAGGGGTTAAGGGCACGGTACAAGAAGGTGTGCACAACGCATTAGACATGGTTTTTGCCGTGTTGCCTGTGGTGATGGCGGTGGGTACGTTTGCTTTGATCATTTCTGAATACACCCCAGTCTTTACGTGGCTAGGTAAGCCTTTTATTCCTTACCTTGAGTTATTAGGGATCCCCGAGGCCGTCAAAGCATCGGAAACCATCGTTGTTGGCTTTGCTGATATGTTTATACCGTCGATTCTAGCGGCATCGAATATTGAC
The DNA here is from genome assembly GCF_022347865.1 of Pseudoalteromonas sp. CNAT2-18.1. Classification (NCBI taxonomy): domain Bacteria; kingdom Pseudomonadati; phylum Pseudomonadota; class Gammaproteobacteria; order Alteromonadales; family Pseudoalteromonadaceae; genus Pseudoalteromonas; species Pseudoalteromonas sp. CNAT2-18.1. Next base: position 696,082 of record NZ_JAKRFR010000001.1, read on the forward strand.
AGTGAAGTGACGCGTTTTATCATAGCCGCCATGAGTGTCACGCAGCTGATTTACATGTCAGAGGTGGGGGCCTTACTATTGGGTAGTAAAATACCGGTAAATATAGTTGAGCTATTTATTATTTTTATATTGCGAACGCTGATCACCTTACCGGTGATCACGCTAATGGCAAACTGGCTAGTGGCTTAGTCTTTGTCGCAGTGCTCATCTTGGGCACTGCGCTGCTTTTCTTTCAGGCGCTGTCTCGCTTTCTCAACAGGGTCTTGATTTAGGCGTTTCATATCCAGTTTGGCGGAGTATTTGAGCAGCGCTATATTGCTCCCGACGAAGCCAAAAACGGCGACGATAATTAGAATAACTTGCCAAGTTTGCATTGCACTGTTCGCTCATGTATTAAGTGAAGGGTAAGGCTGTGCCCTTTATAACTGACACCACCGTTGCCATGCAACATTAACAAACATTTAGTGGAGTTTTCCCAAGCAATGGAAAAGGTACTAATTTGGCCTGAACACTATCCGTTATTACTCAAGGGGCTTATTGAGCAAAACGGCGCATTTATTTTAGACGCCCTTGAGGCGTGGCCGGCGTGTAGTACTAAAATCGAAGACAATGTCAGCACCACGGTGTTACCGCCTATTTATTACTTGGTATGGTTGGCGCCAAGAGACCCATTTGACGAGTGTACTTTCCAGCATATCAGTGACTTTGATGAGCAGGCCCATCAATATATTAACGCCGCACGAGAGTATTTTCTAAATAATGAATACACCAACGAGCAAATAAGCGAGTTTTTGCTTGAACGTTTGAGCCAATATGCTGATGTAAATGCCCAATTGGCGCTAGAGTCGCCGATGTCATTGGCGCAATTGTTATTTGAACAGCGCTATTTTTCGCTGTTGGAGCAGTTGCTAGCTCGCGGCGCGCTGCTCTCCAGTGCGGACATTATGCTGGTCTGGCAGGAAGTAGACTTTCGAGCTAAGTTCTCAGCGTTTTTACCACAGTGCGCAGCGGATAAAGACACCGTGCTCGATGCCGCCAAAGCCGAATTGGTGCAAGGTAAAGACTTCTTCACCTTATTACAGCATCTATCGACCGACGATAATTTGCAGCATCTGCTCGAGCAAGCGCTATTGGCACATTTACAAAGTGAGCATGCTAAACAAAGCTTGGCTATGCGCTTTGTTGAGCAAGGTGCGAAAGGCAGCGAATATAACGAGCAAGGACAAAGCGCACTGATGCTGGCCGCTGAGAAAGGCTTTGTAGCGGTGCTTGAAGCCATCCTCGGCGATGCCTCGATGGATGCTAAAGATGAGCAGGGCAATACTGCTTTGCACTATGCTGTGGCAGCCGATAACAGCGCATGTTTGAAGTTGTTGTTGCGCGCCGGGGCTAACTTTCACGCTAAAAATAACGCAGGGCTCAGTTGTTATCGTTACGCCGTAGAGCGCAACCGTAAAGAGCTGGTGCGCCTAATGGAACGTGAATTTGGAATTAAAGAGCTTTCACCACAGGGGCAGTACATGCGTGTTGCCAAGGTGCATGTGTTGCACGCTTTGGTGGTGATGTTGCTGCCGTTGCAGCTGTTTTTCTTTTTTGATGAGAGCATTGAGCATAAAAGCGAGCTCACCATCGCGTTGACGATGTTTTCCATGGTGGCGATATTTTTTGCTATCAGCTTAAAGCGCTGTGCGTTGTATCCACAGCTAAAACACCCCTTTGGTTTAGGGGTTATTCGCATGGGTTCGGTATTATCCTTGGTGGCCCAATTAGGCCTGTTATCGGTCGTTGCCTTGGCGTTTTTAAGCCAGCTGGCGGGGTAGAGGCACTTTTAGGTCGTTATTATGCAAACATGCCGAAGCGCAGTGCTCTGGCATGTTTGCGAGCTTACTAACTATCTTTGTGGTGATTTTGGCGATGATATTCTTGTGCGGCCTTCTCCTGGGCTAGGTCATCTTTAAGCTTACCTACTCTTAGTCCCAATTCTTGACCGCGATGTCGGGCATAGTAAGTACAACCTACAAACATCATGCTTGAGAGTATTAACTCAAGAATGACCCAAAGGCGCTCGTCGGGGCTGACCCACAACAAGGTAAAACCATGAATAAAATAAATCATGACCACAAAGTTGGCCCAAGCATAGGTGTAAGGTTTGTCTTGAATAATGCCTTTCAATGGCAGTAACAACGGCAGAATATACAAACCAAACGTAAATGCCAGTGAATAGTCAGTGCGTGGTACCAAGACAAACATCCACAGCGGCATTAGAATTAGCAGGCCAATGTAGCCGGTCAACGCCAAAAGTTGGTAGCGTTTAGTGATCGGTTTTTTTGCAATATCAGTCATTAAGCTTTCTCGTTAACGTTGCTAAGCGCTTGCCCAGAGCTTGGCATATCTGTTTTTCATCGTTGCTCAATTGAGCGTTATTGTGCGCCCCAGATACATGGCTTGCCCCGTAAGGCGCGCCCCCTGAGGTGGTGCTACTCAATGCCGGGACGTCATAAGGCACCCCCACCAATAACATGCCATGGTGCAGTAGCGGCGTGGCCAAGTTAAGCAAGGTCGCCTCATTACCTCCATGCATGCTACTTGAAGAAGTAAACACACAGGCTGGCTTATCAATGAGTTCGCCTTTAAGCCATATCTCGCTGGTTTGCTCCCACATCGCTTTTGCTTGCGAGGCCATCATGCCAAAGCGAGTCGGAGTGCCAAAAGCCAAGGCAGAACATTGGCTGAGCTCGACTAAGTCTACTTGAGGATGCGACCCATCCTCACTGACACAGCGTATCAGTGTATCAACGCCTTGTGCTTCAATGCTGTCGGCAAGTTCCTCGGCCAATGCGCGAACACTGCCACCGCGAGAATGGTACAGCACTAAAATAGGTGCCATTTATAGCAGCTCCAAGACATTTTCAGGAGGACGTCCAAGAACGGCTTTATTGCCATTTACAACAATAGGACGTTCGATAAGCTTTGGATTGTGATGCATGGCATTTAATAGCGCCTGTTCGTCATGCTGGTTTTTTAAATCAAGCTCTTTGTACGTGTCTTCTTTGGTACGCATTAATTCGCGGGCAGAGCTAAAGCCTAATTGTTGTACCAGTGTGTTTAGTTGCTCTACGCTGGGGGTATCGTCTAAATACTTGATAACTTCTGGCTCTACGCCTTTTTCCTCGATTAGGGCCAAAGTTTGGCGTGATTTAGAACAACGTGGATTGTGATAAATAACGATAGACATAGCTTCCTCTTGCGGATGTTTTGCCCTTGATTGCTGTGAGCTGGCCACAACCATATTGGCCTTGGCAGTGCAGGCGGGGCCGATAAATTTATACCTATAGTGTAAAAGATACGTGCGCCCGTTGATAGAGGCGCACACCTTGTTGCTTCAATTTGCGCCACTGAAGTGGCATATGCGTTATAAACGAGCGAGCTCTTTTTGCATTTGCCGGTATTGCGCTAACAATGCTTTCAGTCGTTTATGTTTAATCGCTTCATTCGGTTCAATATGATTAAGGGCTTTTTGAACTTCATCAGCGGCTTTCATATACGCCCCCACCTGAGCCATTAAATCCGCATTAGCCTCATGGTAGGCTGCTTTGTCGTCTTGGCGTCGGTAGGTAGTGGTAAGCAGCTGCTTAGCCAAAAAGTGGTCTGGTTTTTCCAGGGTAAAACTACGCAGCAGTTCAGTGGCCAGCGCATAGTCCTCGGCTTCAATTGCAGCGTGGGCGTAGTTTAAGGTTATAACTTGGTTGTTTGGCCGCAATTGATGAAATGGGCGCAAATGCTCAAGGGCTTTGTCGGGCTCGCCCTTGCCAACATAGTAATCGGTTAGCGTATCCAAATAAAAAAGATTACTCGGGGCGCGTTCCAACAAGGGCGCGAGGTATTGCCATGCTTGGTCGAATTTTTTCTGGTCGATTAAGGTCAGCGCCAGTCCGTAGTGCAATGCTGACTTGTCGCCATAGGCGTTCTCCCGCAATAGTTTATTAAACTGCTCTTGCGCTTGTTGTGAGTCATAACCATAGCGGGCCAGAATGCGGCTTTTCGCAAGGTAGAACTCTAAGCTTTGGCCATATTGACGCTTTTCATATTGCTGTGCACGCAAGCGGACATCACTGATCCGGCTTTGTGGTAATGGGTGGGTAAGAATAAATACCGGCGGCTTTTGGCGGTAACGAATTTGCGCGGCCAGTTTTGTTAAAAACTCGCCAGAAGCATGAGGGTCAAATCCAGCTTCGTATAAGGTACGCATGCCGATTCGATCGGCCTCTTGCTCAGCCCCCCGGCTATGACTTAGTTGGCTCAGTGCACTTTGTGTCTGGGTTCCGGAAATAATGGCCATGCCGGCATCGGGGGCAACAACGGTCGCTAGTATACCGGCAATCAGCCCGGCAATAGTAACCCCAGAGTTATCTTTTTGCTGCTGCAAACGCCTTGCTAGGTGGCGCTGAGTCACGTGCGCAATTTCATGCCCGAGCACAGACGCCAATTGACTCTCGTTATCCGCTTGAGCGATTAGCCCGGTATGAACGCCAACGTGCCCGCCATAGAAAGCAAATGCGTTAATATCTTTGTTATTTATCCAGAAAAAAGAAAATGGAAAACGCACATCGTCGGCGTGGGAGACAAGCTTATTGCCAAGCGTAGTGAGGTATTCATCAAGCACGGGGTCGTCGATGACCGGCGATGAACCGCGAATTTGCATCATCATCACATCGCCAATAGCCCGCTCTTTTTCAATGGGCAGCACCTGCAAAGCCGAGGTGCCTAAATCTGGCAGCTCAAAGGTATTTTGTGCCTTTACTGGCATAAACGTTGTGCTCAATAAAGCACAGGACAACAAGATACGTTTAAAAGGCATATTATTCCTTGTGGTTATAATCATCTGGCTCCATCAACCTAGCCAGTGCGAACTCACTACCGCCAGCGTTGTGGTGCTTTTCGCACATTTTGTAGAACTCTTTTATTGAGACTCCGTTGTAGGCTTGAACGTTCAATTCGCGACGTAACAATTCAACCGTGTCATGCACGACTTTATGGGCATGGATGATCAGAGCTTTATCGGCTTCATCACCATTATCAAAGAAAAATGCGATGAATTTGTGCAACTGGCCGATGCGGATCACATGCTCCATAGTCGCCGGATCCCACACATCGAATTCCATTTTGGCATTGTCACGCACGTAATGACGAATTTTCTCGTCGCCAGCATAAGCATAAGCACTGAGCTCAAAGCCTCGCTCGGTAAAGCTTTGATGTAAACCGATACGCGGCTTGTTATCGCAGTGGATAATGCCATTATGATCTTCCTGCCCACCGAGTGTCTTCAGGTTCCAATTTCGTTTATCGAGTAGGCGCTTGATAGCTGTATCAAACCCGTGCTCTAGCAGGTTTTCGGACTCACTGAGGCTTTGTGACACCATATGGTAAAAAGGCGGCAGTTCACCCCAGTTAAGCTGTTTTTTATACCAATTGATTTCCTTTAAGGTCGGATTGGCAGGCAGCCTAGCTTTGTTATGCGACGTCGCCATGACACGCTTCCTTCATTTTCGCCTTATAGTATTAAGCATAAACGAATGTCGTAAACCTTTTAAGCTTTTTTACGGTATGATTAAGGAATCGGTATCATCTACTAACTATTTCTTTTTACGCTTAATCTCAGCGACATATTGGCATCGATAACAAGTGTTAAGCGCCAAGCAAGGTAATGTGAATATAATGGTGGAAGTTGATTTACGGTCGTTACGGTGTCCGCAGCAGTTTGTGCAATTTAAACTCGCGCTAAAGCGTGCTCAGGGTGACCATCGTCGTTTATTATTATTGTTGAATACCAACACTCAAGAATTTACCGATATTGAACGGTACTTGAAAAAGCAAGGGCTGAGCTATGCGTTGCAGCGTCAACCATCGTTTTACCGCCTCATAGTGGAGATTTAAATTCGTGTTCGAATACGTGCGTTCGTGGTATCAAAGAAAGTTTTCTGACCCTCACTCTGTCACCTTATTGCTGTTGCTCGTTGCAGCGTTTGCCATTCTCTACTTCTTCGGTAACTTGTTGATGCCTGCGTTGGTCGCAGTGGTGGTGGCGTACCTTTTAGACTGGCCAGTGGCCCGCTTGCAGCGCTTGGGTCTATCACGACTCTTGGCCACGGTGGTGGTGATGGCCTTATTTTGCTCGTTAGTTATTGGCAGCTTATTTGGGATTGGGCCCGTGCTGTGGCAACAAACCAGTAATCTCGTACAAGAGGCGCCAACCATGCTTGAGCAAGGAAAACATTATTTGTTGCACTTGCCCATAGACTACCCAACTCTCATTTCGCCCGAACAGGTCCGTTCGGTGGTCAGCAGTGTTGAGTCTAAAGCGGTGGAGCTTGGGCAAACCTTAGTGTCATTTTCTTTAACCTCACTTAAAGACTTGGCCGCATGGCTGATTTATTTGATATTAGTGCCACTACTGATATTTTTCATGCTCAAGGATAAGGCGCAGCTAGTCCAAAGCATGAGTTCGCTGCTGCCAAAACAACGCCGTTTAATCCATCAGGTGTGGATAGAAATGAACCAGCAAATTATGAACTATATCCGAGGTAAAGTGTTTGAGATTGTGATTGTTGGTGGTGTGTCGTTTGTGGTGTTTACCATTTTCGACCTGCGGTACGCGGCGTTGCTGGGTGTGTTAGTGGGCTTTTCAGTCCTTATTCCCTTTATTGGTGCGGCGTTGGTGACGATTCCTGTGGCTGCCGTTGCGTTGTTTCAGTTTGGACTCGGTAGCGAGTTTTGGTCAGTGCTCGTGGCTTACGGCGTTATTCAAGCACTTGATGGTAACGTGTTGGTGCCCTTACTCTTTTCAGAAGCAGTGGACTTGAATCCGGTCTTTATTATCGTCGCGGTGCTGTTTTTTGGTGGCCTATGGGGTTTTTGGGGGGTCTTTTTCGCAATCCCACTGGCGTCACTGGTACGTGCGCTTATTAATGCGTGGTCTAGCAGTGCTGATGAACCCCATCAAAGCATGCCCAAAGCGTTAGTCGAAGAAATGAACAACGATTAAAAATACCGATAGATTGCTGCTTCTATGCAGCAATCTACTTTTGCTCTTAACAAGCTCCCCCTGTTGCCGCACGAGTTATACGATAAACTCATAAAACCTCGGTTTATTCGAACAAATTAGTCTTACTGCGTTGAGTGCTTATGTGTACAATGGTTATAAGTTATAGCTAATAGTAATATAGTGTCTTATGTCGCAGCGTTTCTTCACCCAGCCTAGCCAAGATCTGGTTTATCTTGATGCCAATGCCACCACTCCGGTGCTGCCGTGTATTGCCGATGTGGTGTCACATACCATGCAAGTGTGTTTTGGAAATCCTTCAAGCTCTCATATAACCGGCGTGCAAGCGAAATATTTATTGGAGCAAACGCGCAACAAGGCACGCCAGGTGATAGGTGCGCAAAGTGGCGATATTCTTTTCACCTCAGGTGCGACCGAGGGAATTCAAACGGCAGTGGTCTCCACGCTGCTGGCAAACCGTCATAAAGCCACCGAGCACAGTGTATTGCTGTATGGGGCGACTGAGCACAAGGCCGTGCCAAATACCCTGAAGCACTGGAACGAAGTATTAGGGCTTGGGGCAAAAGTCTTGGCGATTCCGGTGGATAAAGATGGCTTGCTAGATAGCCAATTTATTGCAGAGCACGTGGGCCAAGCATTAATGATATGTACCATGGCGGTGAATAATGAAACCGGCGTATATCAAGACCTAGGTGCACTCGAGAAAGTGATCCGAGCGCATAATCCGCAAGTGTCTTGGATGGTCGACTGCGTTCAAGCTCTTGGTAAACAGGCGTTGGCCTTAAGTGATACCACAATTGATTATGCCCCTTTTTCTGGGCATAAACTCTACGCACCTAAGGGAATAGGCTTTTTGTATATTCGCGAAAATAGCCCCTATACCCCATTTATCGCCGGAGGGGGTCAAGAAAGTGGTATGCGCTCAGGAACAGAGAACCTACCCGGTATCGCCGGTTTGTATGAACTATTTGAACTACTGCTAGATTCTAAGCAAGCGGTGTTCAAACCTGTGTGCACCTTGCATCAATACCGCGACCAACTTATTAGTGCCTTAGAGCAAACCTTTGGTGATATCACCTTTAATGCGCCTTTAGCATCAACGGTGCCGACGACACTGAACTTTTGCGTGAATAGTTTGACCTCAAAAGAGGTGATGGATTTGTTCGATGCTGCGGGGATCCGCGTTAGTGGTGGCTCAGCTTGTAGCTCTGGCGCATCGCGCAGTTTCGTACTTGATGCCATGGGTGTTAGCGACTGGCAAAGCGAAAATGCCATTCGCATGTCCTTTGGTCCAGCTGCCAGCGCTGCGGATATCGCCTTGGCCTGTGAGCGTATTTGTGCGTTAAAACCAGTGCTTAGTAATCATTGTCTCATTGTCTCTGATGCTCATCAGCCAGAGCAAGAGGTCTGTGCACTGGGGCTCACACAATTGCGCCATCAAGGCAGTTGTTGTTGGTTATTTGTCGCTGACAATAATGACGCAGTGATAGTCGACCCCATTGTTGAATTGGTGCCTCGCCTGACTCGGTTAGTAAAGCAACAGCAACTGCGGGTCAAAGCCGTACTAGAGACTCACCGACATCAAGATAAAGATTCTGCTCGCTCGCTGTTGGCGCAGCGCTTAGAAGTCGATGCAAGTGGCGAGCTTGGGTGGTCTCATGGTGATGCTATTGCTCTTGGTTCACACCAATTAAGCCGTGTTACCACGCCAGGGCACAGCAGTGACAGTGTCAGTTATTTACTTTCTCAAAACGAGCATATTGAAGCCTGTTTCTGTGGCGATTTGCTTGTTTGGGGTGGGCTGGGCAGTACTCAATTCGACGATGCCAGTTGCGAGCAAATGGCGCAGTCGCTGAAATTACTCAGTCAATTACTTGAACAAAACACGGTTATTTGCCCAGCGCACGACTACGAACAGTGCTTTGCCATGACCTGGCAGGCACAGTGCCAAGCCAGTGAGCTGTTGGCAGCCTTATTACAAGGGGAGGTAGACCATGAGCAGTTCGCTTTGCGTAAAGATCAATTAGATCAGCGCCAAGGCGAGCAATGCGGCGCCTTATGTGGCTTTAGCCTAGCCCCCGTCAAGGCAAGTGGGGCACAGCTGAGCGCACAGCAGTTGCAGCAGTTACTGCATGAGCACAGCGACAGTACTGTAGTACTTGATGTACGTGAACCCTATGAACACGGAGCAACGGATATTCGCAGCCTATTTACGCTAGCGCCAGAACAGCTTATTAATATCCCACTTAGTCGGCTCGCGAATGCATTGCTGACGCAACAGTTGGACAAAAGTAAACACTATGTATTGATCTGTCGTACAGGGAATCGCTCTGGACAGGCAATCAGTAACTTAAAAGCCTTAGGTTTTGAGCACGTGTATAACTTGCAAGGTGGGCTCGCACTTGTATGATGGAAGGGTATTCACAGTCCAAGGAACCTTTATGAGTCAAGTGTTTATCCGCGATGCGGTGATCAATGATGTGCCGCTTATCTATCATTTTATCAATCAACTCGCTATTTATGAGAAAGAGCCGGACGCGGTCACTGCCACGGAGCAGGACATTGAGCGCACATTGTTCGGTGAAGGAGCGACCGCCCATAGTGTGATTTGCTTTGATAGTGAGGCGCCTGATGCTGAGCCAATCGGCTTTGCAGTGTACTTTTTCAATTATTCTACTTGGTTGGGCCGCAATGGCCTGTACCTTGAGGACTTATATGTTAGCGAAGATAAGCGAGGTCGAGGTGCAGGCAAGGCATTGATGCAATTTCTTGCCCGTCGCGCGATTGAAAAAGACTGTGGCCGTTTTGAGTGGGTGGTGCTCGATTGGAACAAGCCAGCGATTGACTTCTATGAGAGTATCGGCGCGCAAGCACAAAGTGAGTGGATTATCTATCGCTTAGATGGTGAGCAGCTGCACCAGTTTGCGCAATGAGGTTAGTAAACCAATCTCATAAATAAAAATGATTTGCATTAACGTTTATCTGTATTTAAGGTAATGATATGATCCACAGTGACGTGAATGTAAATCAGTATGAGCCAATCTCCATTAACTGACTTGCCGTGGGTGCAATCCGCACTCACCCCTTGGCAAGTCGATATTCAAGCCGGTAATCACGCATTCAACGCTAAGCAGTGGCACCTCGCCAGAGATAAATACACTGTTGCTTACCAACTTAGCTATCGCTTGATGGCGCAATTTTTAACGTTAAAAGATGAGGGTGTGCGTTGCCAAGCATTGGCGCAATGTAGCCCTGCTATGGTAGTGGCCGCCCATAACCTCGCAGATACTTACATTCGCCTTGGTAACCTAAGTGGCGCTGCACACACTCTTACTCAAGTGCATGCCAATATGCTGGCGTTGCGTCAGCACTCTGATCCAAGTGTCATGCACATTGGTGCTATCCATAGTGATAAAACCTATGCGCAACTGATGCACTTCGCCAAGCTCTATGGCCCCAACCCTGAAACTCATAAGCAACTACAACACGCGCTTAATCAGCACAGTGTTACACACCCCACTTTTCACTAAATAAGGAGTGACGATGGCATTTCAACTTCCAGAATTAGCTTACGGCTATGATGACCTGGAGCCTCATATTGATGGCCGGACCATGGAAATTCATCATACTTTACATCACCAAACCTACATCAATAAGGCCAATGACGCCTTGAAAGACAGCGAATATGAGGGCAAAGGGGCACATTGGTTGTTGCGTAACATCGCTAAGATAGATGAGGCACTGAGACCTGCGGTCCGTGATCACGTCGGTGGGCATGCCAATCACAGTTTGTTTTGGCAAGTGATGAGCCCCTCAGGTGGCACTGAGCCACAAGGTGCGTTAGCTCAGGCTATCAAAAGTGACATAGGGAGCTGGGAGGCATTTAAGAAGCAGTTTACGCAGGCGGCATTAACGCAGTTTGGAAGTGGTTGGGCATGGCTGGTGGTTGATAGTAGTCATCGACTTCAAGTGGTCAACAGTGCCAATCAAGATAGCCCACTAATGGATGGATTAACGCCTATTCTAGGTTTGGATGTATGGGAGCATGCATACTACTTACAGTACCAAAACCGCCGACCAGAATATATTGAAGCCTTTTATGAGGTCATCGATTGGCCAGCGGTGGAGGCGCTTTTTCATCAAGCGACAGGGCGCTAAGTTAATTTTATATTGAGTGTAAAATCTGGCTAGGTATTCACGCATTTTACGATAAGCTGATCACAAGACTTAAAGTAAAGTGAGTGTAGAGCATGTATCCCCCAGATATCTGCCAAACAGCCCGGATGAGCCGTGACAAGCGCTTTGATGGGCTCTTTTACGTTGCAGTGCGTAGTACCGGCATTTATTGTCGGCCTATTTGCCCAGCCCCTGCGGCAAAAGAGCATAACGTGCAGTATTATCAGCATGCACATCAGGCAGCCTTAGCCGGCTTTCGACCCTGTTTGCGCTGTCGCCCCGATGCCAGTCCAGGCAGTTATCCTTGGCTGGGCGCGCAAACAACCGCACTGCGTGGCAAAAAGTTAATTGATCAAGGGCAATGGCGTGTGGGAGGGTTACCCGCGCTGGCGGCGCGCCTAGGGGTGTCGCAAAGTTATATAAGTCAATTATTCAAACGACATTATGGTATCGCACCTGGCCAATACGCCCAGTTTGTCCAGTGCCAGTTTGCCAAACAGCTATTGCAGCAAACACAGCTAAAAATTACTGACATTGCATTCGCTTCAGGTTTTAATAGTGTTCGGCGCTTCAATGATGCATTTAAACAGCTTCTAAAGCTCACTCCGAGTGATATTCGTAGTCGAAAGTCGCCTGCGCAGCAGCATATTAATTTGTTTTTAAGTTTTCGCCCGCCTTATGACTGGCCTTCTATGCAACAGTTTTTAGCAAAGCGGGCGGTCGACCCTGTAGAGTGGGTTGACGCCAACAGCTATGGTCGCACCTTTGAGTATGCATCCTGTAAAGGCCAGTTTAATGCTGTTTTTGACCGGGCCAAACAAGGCTTTTGGGTTGATATTACCCTCACGGATTGGTCTTATTTACAGGCTGTAGTGGCGAACATTCGCCGTGTCTTAGATTTGGATGCCGATACCGAGGTGATAAATCAGCAACTGCATCGTGCTTTCGGGGAGTGTCTGCCGCTTAAACAAGGGCTCAGGCTGCCAGGCATTTGGGAGCCGTTCGAAGCGGGTATCAGGGCGGTGTTAGGGCAACAAGTCAGCGTTAGTGCTGCAAGACAGTTAAGCAAAACCTTGGTGGCATCGCTCGGTGATGAAGGGCGCTATTTTCCCAGTGCTCACCAAGTGGCGCAAAGTGAACTTAGCTTCTTTAAAATGCCCGCAAGGCGTAAACAGGCGCTTATTGATTTAGCCCGGCATGTGAGCAGCCATGGTATTGACGATGTAGACGCTTGGTTAACCATAAAAGGTATCGGCCCTTGGACTGTAAACTATGCGAAAATGCGTGGTCTGAGCGACCCTGATATCTATTTAGGGGGGGACTTGGGGGTCAAAAAAGCGCTGCAACACCTGCCGAGCCTAGACCCCGAAGCCTGTGCGCCGTTTCGTTCTTATTTAACCTTTCAGCTATGGCAACAATTATGACTATGTACCAAACAACGCTAGAGACGCCGATAGGCGCCTTGTTAATCCAAGCCACCGATCATGGCCTGTGTTATGTCGGCTTTGATATGGGCCGTGCCCAAAGTGGCCTTAGTTGTAACAACGACCTGCTAAATCAGGCACTCTATCAGCTACAGCAGTACTTTGATGGTACTCGGCAAACATTTGATGTGACTATTGATGTCTCCGGCACTGATTTTCAAAATCAGGTGTGGAATGCATTGATGACGATAGGTTATGCAACTACATGCAGCTACGGTGATATTGCCAAGTTATTAAATAACCCTAACGCAGTGCGCGCCGTGGGCGCGGCGAATGGCAAAAACCCTATCAGTATTATCGTGCCTTGCCATCGTGTTATCGGCAGCAACGGCACCTTGACTGGCTATGCCGGTGGAGTGGACAAAAAACAATGGTTGCTAGCGTTTGAACAGGCCCATTACGACGACTAAACTAAAACACAATTAATCCAGCTAAGTGGTCTTAAATGGTTCGGTTCCTCCTTTTTATGATGGTTATAACAGTTGTTTGTTGCCGCGTCGCATTGGCAGCTAACACTAATCTGCGAATAACCCTTTGTTATGAGGACAAAGAGGTGGTGCCGTTTTACATGGGACAAACCCGAGAGGTGCCTACCCACAACCCCGGTGCTAACATAGAAGTGATCCAACAATTACAGTCACGTCTAGAGAACGTGCGTTTTGTATTTATTCGCAGACCTTGGAAGCGCTGTTTAGATATGGTTGAAAAGGGCGAAGCGCAAGCATTAATAGGCAGCTATCGAAAGCAACGACTCTCTCGGCTGCGTTATCCTATGATTAATGATGACGTTGATACAGATCGTGCACTGAGTAAAGTGGGAAGTTGTTTTATTGGCAATCGTGAATTTCATGAGTTCTGGCCAAGAAGACACTATTTGCAACAGCAAGGTGTGGCGATTGCCTTGCCGCATGGTTACGCTATTGCCCAGCGCTTAAACGATCAGCCAGTTTTTGTGCATTTTGTTTTTTCGCAGCAAGACGCATACCGGCTACTGGCCAACAGGCGTGTACACGCAGTGATGGATTTTTGCCAAGTTGGTAATCAGAATCTATATGTTGAGCCCGCCGATATCCAAGGGGTGAGCCCACTTTATCCGCCTTTTGATGTGCACTATGGCTATCTTATCTTCGCCCCAAAATTTTACCAGGCTTATCCGCACAGAGTGGAACGTATATGGGATGCGCTAAAAGGCTTGGATACCACTGCTATTTACCGACGCTATCTACAAATTCGCGATTAGTGTTGTTTAAAGCTCTCTGAGAGGATATATGACTTTCATAAAGCCTTAGTGTAAGCTTGGCGCGCGAAAAAAATGGATAACAATCACTATGGCTCAACTCTATTTCTACTACTCGGCGATGAATGCTGGAAAGTCCACAACCTTACTGCAATCGGCTTTTAACTATCGTGAGCGCGGTATGCGCCCTATGATTATGACTGCCGCGATAGACGACCGATCAGGTGTTGGTAAGGTTGCCTCGCGAATTGGCTTGCAGGCCGATGCCTATGTCTTTGACGGTGAGTCTGATGTGTTTGCACTTATCCAACAGCAGCACCAAATCCAGCCGGTAAATTGTGTGTTGGTGGATGAAAGCCAGTTTTTGTCGAAGCAGCAAGTGTGGCAGCTCACCGAGGTTGTCGATCAGTTGCGCATCCCCGTTTTATGTTATGGTCTGCGCAGTGACTTCCTTGGTGAACTCTTTGTCGGTTCACAATATTTACTAGCCTGGGCCGATAAGCTGGTGGAGCTAAAAACCGTATGCCACTGCGGCCGCAAAGCCAACCACGTACTGCGCTATGACAGCGAAGGAGCGGTGGTTGCCAGTGGCGACCAAGTGCAAATTGGTGGTAACGAGCGCTATGTTTCCGTGTGTCGTAAACATTATAAGCAAGCGCTCAATGACCCGAGTACCACTCAGCAAAGCAATTGTTCTAAGCGTGCTTGACGTTCACTCTGTGGCATAAAGCTCCAAGCAAGAAAGCGGCTGACTTTTTGCCCTTGGGCCATATTCACCACCTCAATATTGATGGCCCCAGCCTTACGCAAGGTGTTTTTGAGGGCCCTGAGATTGTCTTTTTTTGAAATCAATGAGCTAAACCACAGTACCTGCTCGGCATAATGGCTGCTTTCTAAAATCATATCGCGCACAAAGCCAAGTTCGCCACCTTGGCACCACAGCTCATTGGCACGACCGCCAAAGTTGAGGTGCGCCCCCTTTGTTTGGCCTTTAAGATTACGCCATTTGCGCTCGCTCCCAGCCTGCGCGCTTTGTTCGCTGTCGTGAAAAGGCGGGTTGCACAGGGTGGCGACTAGGGTATCTTGGGCTTTAACTATGCCGTTAAAATAACTACTTGGACGTTTTTGTTGTTGTACCTTGATAGGTAATTGATTGAGTTGTGCTAACTGCTTAGCGAGCTTGACAGACTGGGGATCGATATCACTGGCAACAAACTGCCAGTTAAATAGTTTATGACCTAAGATAGGGTAAATGAGCGATGCGCCGCTCCCCACATCCAACACTCTTACTTTATGATGCGCGACATCTAAGCCGCTGTCGTTGGCAAGTAGGTCGTGTAAGTGGTGCACATAATCGGCTCGCCCGGGAACCGGGGGGCATAAAAAGCCGCTGGGTAAATCCCATATATCAATGTGATAATGGTGCTTGAGCAGTGCTTGGTTGAGTGTTTTTAACGCGTTTGGGTCGCTAAAATCGATACTTGGCTGGCCATCGCGCCGAGTAATAATGTGGTTCTCTAAGCTAGGTAAGCTTCGACACAAGGCGTCGAAATCATAGCCGTTGGCGTGACGGTTCTTCGGATGCAAGGGCAAACTCTATTCGGCTAAAAGCACCATTATAGAGAAAATCACTCTGTTGCTGTAGTGCTTTATGGCTGACGAAGAGCGCTACATGCGTTCATATTGCTCATTTTTAGTTTCATTGCTTTTCTTTACACCTCTGGCCTATTCACCATGCGAGCATAGCTGTTGTGGCTAAATAGTGACTGAATCATGTTACTTGTTGATAACATTTGATGCTGGTACGATGAGTAAAAAAGAATAAGCAGTATCAAGTATGAGCGATATTATTCAACAGTCGGTATATATTGATTACAGTGAGCAGCAAACCCTGCATTTACGTTATATTGCGCAAGATAACGCCACAGGTCCAGCCATCTTTTTTATGCATGGTGCTGTTGAAAATGGCAAGATTTTTTATACGCATTCGAATAAAGGATTAGCGCCTTTTTTAGCTAAACATGGATATCGATGTTATGTCGCCGACTTATGTGGTCGTGGCGAAAGTAAGCCATCAATAGGCCCTGGGGCCAGTTATGGGCAAACCGAGGCCATATGTCATGAGATCCCAGCGTTTTTGAGCAAAATAACGGAGCATGCCGGTGAATTTCCTCGTTTTTGGGTCGCTCATTCTTGGGGCGGCGTGTTATTCAACAGTGTCTTTGCTCGCTTTCCTGAGTACATAAAGAAAGTCAGCGCCTGTGCGTATTTTGGATCCAAGCGCTCATTGTATAACCGTCACCCTAGTAAATTCCTTAAAGGTAATTTGGTGTGGTATTGGTTGGCACCAAAAAAAGCGAAGAAATATGGCTATTTGCCTGCGCGTAAACTGAAGTGGGGCAGTGATGACGAAACCGTTAAATCACACTATCAAAGTATGCAGTGGGCAAAGGTAAGGCCTTGGATTGATAGCGACGATGGTTTTGATTATGGCCATGCCATTAAACGCTTGGCGTTACCGCCAACGTTGCACATCGCAGGGGTGAAGGATAAAGCGCTGGCACAACCCATAGATATAAAGAAGTTTATGCAAGAGTCAGGTTGTGGCATCCAAGAATTTAAGTTGTACGGGCGCAGTCATGGCCATCACCATGACTATGGTCATATTGACATGCTTACTCATCCCCAAGCGCAGCGGGATCAGTTTCAGGATGTACTGGCCTGGTTTTCACGCTACGGCTAAAGCATTCGCTAAAGGCTTGCTCATATTCTTTGTAAGCTTTGTTCGCATCTTTATAGACGGGTTCACGCACTTGATGGCGACTCAAGGTCGTCACCGCGTGATGTGATTCAAAATAGCGCAAGCATTGTTGTGTGTAACTTAACTCCAGTTTACTGAATATTTTACGTAGCGACTGTTCAGGTTCTTGCACTAATTGTTCGTAATGTATCGTGATCAGGTTTTCCCCCAATGTGTCTCGCCAGTATTGCATCAAGTTATCATAGCCTTCGTAGTAACGAGCTAAGGTGTCCATATGGCAGAAAAAGGGCTCATTGGCGCCAAAGTAATGACAAAATACCGACCAAGCCATGGGCTGGAAATTACGTCTCAAATCGATAAACACGGCATTCGGCATCAGTGCTTGAATAGCTCCGAGAGCCTGAAAGTTAGCGGGGAGTTTATTGATCACGACACGGTGAGCGAGTTGATGCTTGGTCAGTTCATCAACGTACATCTGTCGCAGTCGGTTACGAATATCGGTGTTCGTATTGGCCATGCATTGTGGGAAAGGAGCTTCATTGACCGCGCTCAAATAAGCCATCAGTTTGGCGCTAATAACGTCGTTTTCACCCAGGCTTGCTATGCTTGGGTGCTGACACAACATTTGCTCTAACAGGGTGGAACCCGTCCGTGGCATGCCAACAATAAACACCGGAATAAAGCTGGCCTTTAAGGTGTCTTGTTGCTCAGCAATAAAGGTTGTTGAAAACTGCGCTATGAGCGTGTTGATGTACTGCTCGAAGCCCTCGCCTAAAGGCGTACACAAGGTATATTGCATTTCATTGGCTAAACGATAGTGAGCAAAGGCCTGAGTTTTGTCACCACTGTTATGATAGCTTTTTGCCAAGCTGTAATGCAGCACCACTTTGGCTTGCGTGCTACGGCTTGCGCTAAGCAGAGTGTGCATATGAGCAATCTGTTTAGAAGTGACATTATTACCTTTCAGTTGGCTTAACTCATAGTATATGTATGGGGTGACCGGGTGATCGGGGCAGCCCAAGCCATTGAGCAGAGCCTGCTTAGCTTTTTTGATATAGCCATAGGTAAGATGGTGCAGGGCTAAGCGATAAAAGGACTCGCCGTTATGAGGAGCAATTTTGGTGCAGTAGTGCAGTACTTCATAAGCATCACTACGTTTCTCTAGGCCGTCAAATGCATCGGCAAGCGCAAATAAAGGGTCGAGTACTTTAGGGAGCCTTTGGCAGGCTTTTTGTAGCAAATAGACTGCCTGAGGGTACTTCTCTAAGCGGATGGCAATGCGACCCAAACCAAACAGTGCTTCGCCTTGATTCGGGTCGGCTTCAAGCGCCGATTTAAAATGAAACTCGGCTTCCTTCAGTTTGTTTTCACTTAGCAGCTGATTAGCGCGCTCTAAAATAGTCATAGTGATTCGGTAAAGCTTTTTAATTCAACATACCGTGCGGCCTGTGTCGACGCAAGCATAAAAAAGGCGGGCATTACGCCCGCCTGTGATGTGGTTAATGTGCTTCTATTAGAAGCTATAAGTCGCTTTTACGTAGTAATAGCCACCATTGAAACCAAACGGCGAGGTTTCATAGTACAAGCCACCCCAATTGTTATTAGGAATACCTGTACGGTCCTCGAAATCTAAAGGCTCTGCCTCTTGGTCGAAGATGTTTTGTGCACCCACAGATAGACCGATGGCTTCGGTGGGGTAGTAAGTCACCTCTGCATCAACCGTTACTGCGGCATCGGCCATTTTTGCTGTTTGGTCGAAGTCAACATGAACACCTTGGTACTCACCGAAGTAATTCACGCGCACAAAGCCAGAGAATGAATCCCATTGTTGTGACCAAGTTGCTGTACCACGATGATTAGGTAGGTCTTCCTCTAGGCGTTGTACTTTAAAGTCGCCGGTAATATCACTGAAGCTGGTCACTTCAGTTTCATTCCAGTTGTACGCCAAGCTAAAGGTTGAGAAACCATCGAGTAAATCAGTGCTGTAGTTGGCTACGATATCAACACCCTCAGTGGTGGTGTCGAAGTCATTGGTGAAGAAACTGACTTGTGCAAGCTGGTCGACATTCGGCACACCTGCTTGTTTTAAGATGTCTTTATCTTCATCGCTAAGCACGATTTTTTCTGATTGGCTGATACGGTCTTCTACATCGATGTTGTAGTAATCCATGGTTAGATAGAAATCACCGTTTTGGTAAACCGCACCGAAGGTATAGCTATCAGACTCTTCCGGTTGTAGTTCTTCACCACCGAGTTGAACCGCAATCGGGTTAGTTGGTGGTAATAGCGCCGAATCAACCAACACGCCACTGCTTAGGTTCGTTTGCACGTTACTAACGTTCGCTTGCCCAACAGTCGGCGCACGGAAACCAGTGCTTAATGAACCACGCAATGAGAACATGTCATTAATAGTGTAATGACCAGTTACTTTGTAGTTAGTTGTTGAACCAAAGCTGTCGTAGTCTTCATAGCGCAGCGCCCAGCCCATTAAAAAGTTCTCAGTGAATGGTGTTTCGATATCAATATAGGCTGCATAGTTGCGGCGTGTGAATTCACCGGCTTGTGAAGGCTTAAAGCCAGGGAAGCCGTTAGAACCAATACTGAAGCCTTGCTCTGTCAGCGGGCCGATTTCAAAAGAATCTTCATCGCCAGCGATCACGGTGAAGGTTTCTTCACGCCACTCAATACCACCGGCAACGTTGGCATCGTAATACAAGCCCCAATCAAAGGTTCGGGTGATATCGAAGTTAAATGTTTTCTCTAGCTGCTCGTATTTACCTGGTGAGAAATCGCGCGGTGTTTGCGGACCTAAAGAGGCATTTACGGTGTCATAGAGGAAGTAGCGTGAGGCGTTATAGCCCACTGAGCCACTGGCATCATAGAGCCAACCTTTGAGCCAGCCATCGCTAAACTCACCTTTAACACCTGCCGTGAATGAGGTGTCAACGATATTACCGCCGAAGTTTGGCGTAAAGCCACCAGGAAGAATTTCATTAAAGGCAAAGCAATCAGGGTTATTAGCAACGCCATTAATGTACTCTGGGTTGTCCAGTACGTTATCGTCGATTTGGATATTGGTTGGGCAGTTGCCGCTCATATCGCCAGTTAAATCACCCACAAGCAGCGTTTCACCGCCATCGTTGGAGTACACACCTGGGCGTGTATGCGGGTTACGATAATAGAAGCCACCACGAACATCACGCTCAGAATAGTTACCGAACATGTAGAACTCATCATCATTGGTTAGCTCTAAGCCAACATTACCAAAAATGGAAATGTCGTCTTCAATCTCTGGGGTACCCCAAATTTGTGCAGGGTCGTCAATATCCGGAACGCCCGCCGCTGTTAACGCAATCGCGTCAGCGCGCTGAGTACTGCGACTTGTCGCATCAGCATTTTTATATTGGAAGCTTAAGTTAGCGAAGCCGTTATCAGTGAAAGGTAAGCCAATGTTACCCGCAATTTGGGTGCTATCACCGTCGCCTTCGTAGTACTGCCCATGGCGTACTTCAAACGTACCCCCTTCGCTGGCATCTTTCAGCACGAAGTTCATTACCCCAGCAATTGCATCCGACCCGTACTGCGCCGCAGCACCATCGCGCAATACCTCTACTTGTTTCAGCGCGATGCTTGGGATCACTGAAATATCAGGGCCTTGTGCACCATCGTTAATACCACCGCCTAAAAATGCGATGACCGAGGCGCGATGGCGGCGTTTACCATTGAGTAAGACTAGTGTGCTATCTGAGGGGAGACCTCGCAAGTTAGCAGGGCGCACAAGCGTTGCTGCGTCACTGATAGGGTTACTATGTACATTAAATGATGGAACAGTGCCTTTAAGCACTTCTAACATATCGGAATTACCCACCTTACTGAGCTCTTCACCGCCGATAATATCAACCGGAACAGGAGAACTACCGATAGAGCGTGGCGCAGCACGTGACCCTACGACGGCGATTTTTTCAATATTTTTCGTTTTTTCAGCGTTGCTCTCGTCTTCAGCAAGTGCATTACCGGTGTGTAGCAGCGCTACCGTTGATGTGGAAAGAAGTGCGCAGCGAACGGCTGCTTGCAGAGTTCTGTATTTCAACTTCATATTGTATCCCCCAGTTAGTATACAGATTTATGATTCTTTGTTGTCATTGTGTATAAGGTATCTATACATGTTGTTTACAATAGATTCAACACAACAATAACTTTTGTTACAAAATATTAGACCTAAGTGGGAGAAATTGCATGGTGCTAGCGTCTAGGAGTTATCTGTGTGACAATCATTTAGTAACTACTTAGTGAAGACCTTATGCGCATCTATCGTTTATTCCATCGCGCTCCAATCCGCGTGCTGCTTATTTCTCGGCGGCGACAAAAATTGAAATTACGTCGCGCGATGGTGACGGTGAAGTGGGCCTTGGCGCAAGAACGCCAAGAAACAAAAGAGATGCTGGATATCTACCGACGCTACACGCGTGGTAACGCCACTAAGCATGAACTCAAAGTGGCGAATGAACAGTTTGTAGATATTTTAAAGGGGCTGGGTTTAGGCGTGTTTGCAATACTGCCATTTGCACCTATTACCATCCCCCTTGTTGTTAAAATTGCCAAGCTGGTAGGGGTTGAGGTGTTACCTAGCTCGTTCAGTCACCCCAAACCACCAGCCAAGAATTCATCCCGCTGCGACGACAGTCCCCCTCCTAAGGACTAGTTTAGCCACTGGCGTGCCCAACTAGGCGGCGCTCAGCTAACTGCCCGGTTGACTGGGGAGGGCAGTGTTGTTGTCGATATACACATTGCGACTAAGGGGATCAATGTAAAGAAAATCGCTGTCCGGGGCGAGTTCATATTCGTTTCCAGAAATATGTACTCCATCGAAAGAAGCGTGATCAGAGTAGCTGTAGGTTCGCACAATATCACGCCAGTTGGTTTCCTCAGCGAAGTGGACTTGCTCAAAACGGTTATCGCGCACGGTCAAGGCGTACACAGGGCGCAGTTGCTCTCTGCCAAGACTATTTAGGCGCAGACCAAATCGAGTGTTATGAATAAAGTTTTTCTCAAACATAATGTTATCCCACGGGATTTGTCGGGGAGCTTGAGAGTTCGGGTATAAGTTCATAACAAACCCATCAATGTTCATAAAGCGATTATGAGCGACCCACAAATCTGAGTAGTAGCTCACCTCAAATGCGGTCTTGTTAATATCCTTAAAAGTATTGAACAACACATTCGCAGTTTGTGCTGGCGCACGAGTTGAAAGCTTAAGGGTACAACTCTCAAATTCATTGTCCAACACCACAATATCATTCACCCCTCCCACGTAAGAGTTTGTCTGTGCTTGTGTTGTTGTCACTTGCCGGCATTGACTAAAGCGGTTGCTGGCGATCATGACTTCACGGGTATTGGTGGTGAAATAATCGGCTTCAGGCCCAGAGGTCACGCGCAAAGCAGCATCACCAAAGTTGCTAAACTCATTGCCGATAATTTTTACGTTTGTAGCCGAGGCGATATACACACCTTGTTTGCCCCAGGTGCTAACTTGGTGACCGTTATGGAGCCCTTGAAAATGTAACGAGCTCAGGGTGAAGTCTTGCGCTGGTTTAACGTAAAGCAAGTATTCTCCAGAAAAGTTTGCACACTTTTTTAATTTACTCTGTGTAAAAGAGCGCAAAGTGATTTGCTCACTGTGTTGCAACACTAAGGTGGTGCACACATCGTAAGTGCCCTCAGCAAAGATAAGTGTGTCACCTTTGGCCAGCGAGTCGAGGGCGCTTTGTATCGCTACGCTGTCATCTTGTTGATCATCGGCTGTGGCGCCAAAATCGCCGACATGCACATTTTCTGCGTGGGCAACGAAAGAAAAAAGTAAAAGAAAGTAAATAAATCGCGTCATGATGGATCCTTGAAAATAGATAATTCAAAGTCGTGGTTCTGACTGGTAATGCGATGTAGGGAACCGGTTACCTTTAGCATAGTGTGCCATCCTCAGAGTCTCAATGTATTTGCTTAAAAGCACGCTAATACAGCGTAAAATGTTCAATCGGGCGATAGACCAAGCCTTGCTCATCACGGGTCGACTCAAATAATGTAAAACTATGCACTTGCATATCAAAAGCTGGCATCGGTTGAGCAACTGTGGGCATCGCTTTGCAGTTTCTTGCGAGGGTGATGTGGGGGCGATAGCGCCGGTGCGGAATTTCAATATAATGCTTTTGTGCTATCTCTTTGAGGCCATTGTGCAGTGTGAATAACGCATCAGGTGGCGAGCTAGGGCGAAGGTGAAAAATGCCATTACTGGGCCACCAATCGATGTCTGCCACCTTTAAGTTAAACTTCCTAAGCTGCAGGGCTCTCACTTCTTTAATTAGCGCAGCCTCCGTATTCAAAGGGGTATTGCCAAGAAATAACAGGGTTAAGTGCCAGTTTCGTGGTTGCGTAAAGGCTTTATCGGCAATGACATGGTGTTGTAGCCAGTGCGCGAGTGAAGACTTTGCCTCATTGCTTAAACCCAGAGCAAAAAACAACCGTCGGCTGGAAAGTGAAGACGCCATTACTCATCCTATACCAATTATAAGGCGAACTTGATATGCTGAATATTATCAGCAACCAACGATGAGTCTGCAATGAATCTTTTGGTAAATACGCCGCGTAAGGATAACGCGCCAATCCCTTTTTATGTTATCAATGAAAACAACTTAGAGACATGGTCTGAGCAACAGGACGACTTTACCCGAACTTGGGTATTGCGTTCACTCGGTGGAGGTCAAGGTCTATGTGTTGTGCCAAATACCGACAATGGCGAACCTAAACTGGCAGTCTTAGTCAGCGATAATGAGCAAAGTGTGTGGGCCGCTGGAGACAGTGTGAACAAGTTGCCAGAGGGCGATTATCAACTGACGGACTGCGCCAACGAACGTGATATTGCCCTGGGTTTTGCGCTCGGTGGCTATCAATTCACCGGGTATAAACAAACGAATGCACCGAAAGCGCGTTTACTCATAACCGATAAGGCGTTGTTCAATGAGCTGGTAGCCAGTGTTGAGTCGACAAACTTAGTGCGCGACCTTGTTAATACGCCTGCGGCGGATATGATGCCTCAACACTTAAGTGAAGTCATGAGCGACTTAGCTGAGCGTTACGATGGCCAATTCTCACAGTGGATCGGTGATGAGCTATTAGAGCAAAACTATCCGACCATTCATTTGGTCGGTCGTGCCAGTGAAAACAAGCCGCGATTGCTTGATTTGCGCTGGGGTGATAAAAAAGCGCCCAAAATCACTTTAGTAGGCAAGGGCGTATGCTTTGACTCCGGCGGTCTAGATTTAAAGCCTGCGGCGGGCATGCGTTTAATGAAAAAAGACATGGGCGGTGCAGCGCATGTATTGGGCCTTGCTAATATGATCATGGCAGCTGGGTTAAACGTGCAGCTACGGGTGTTAATTCCTGCAGTCGAAAATGCGGTATCACGTAATGCGTTTCGCCCAGGTGATGTGGTTAAAACTCGTAAAGGCATTACCGTTGAAATTGACAATACCGATGCCGAGGGTCGCTTAGTGTTGTGCGATGCGCTTGATGAAGCGCAGCAAGATAACCCCGATCTTATTATCGATTTCGCCACCCTCACCGGCGCTATGCGAATTGCTCTTGGCACCGAGTTACCCGGTTTTTTCAGTAGCGATGATGACATCGCTCAGGCGTTGACAGAGGCTGGCTATCAAAGCCAAGACCCAGTATGGCGTATGCCACTGTTTGCTCAGTATAAAAACTTGTTGAAAAGCGACGTGGCGGATATGAGCAACTGCTCACAAGGGCCATTTGGCGGCGCCATTACCGCAGCGCTTTACCTGCAAGAGTTTGTTGCTAAAGAAACACCTTGGGTGCACTTTGATGTTATGGCGTGGAATGTGCGCGCACTACCAGGTCGCCCGGTTGGTGGTGAGGCCTTTGGTATTCGAGCTGCATACACCATGTTGCAACAGCGCTTTGGTAGCTAAGCAAAAAAGTTACACAAAAGGCCGCGTAAGTGGCCTTTTTTAATGTTCAGATAACCAGGCGATTGCCGCGCGGGGGTCGTCGAAATATTTAACTTCGCCACTGACAAACCAATTTGCAACACTTGCCGCGAAGCTTTGCCACCGTTTATGGCCGTACAAGGCTATGCGTTTAAATTGCTTACGATGAATAACCCCTAACTTGAAGTCATCCCACATAGCTCGTGTCGTAAAACCGTCTAGCTGACTGGCGTCGATGAAAACATCGACAATGGGCTCGTCAATATCAGCCAAGGCAGAAGCGAATAATGGCGTCAGTAGTTGATAATGCTCATGATTCAACGTACCGGTCAGTACTAAGGCGATATAGATGCGCTGTTGGTGGCGCTCTATATCTACTTTCAAACCGTCTTTAGCCATAACACTGTTCCTATATAGCTTACGCTCAAGGTAACCATAGCGGCATTTATGAAAGTTTTAAAGTAATTGGGCCACCATTGCAGCCCATAGTCGCGTTACCCTTGTTGGCAGGCCGTTACCGCCTCGGCAATGAGCTCTAACCCAGTTTGCGAGCACTCAGGTAAAGCCGCTTGACTGTCACGCACTGGAGTTACACGCTCACCCCACTTTATGTAACTGGCTGCCCATGTCAGGCCAGCGCCGAAGGCGGCTGACATTATATTCGCGCCGGGTTTGACCATCCCTCTTTCTACAGCCTCACACAAGGCAATGGCAATGGTTGCTGCGGAGGTATTGCCGTATTCATCGATATTAACCATCACTTTGTCATCGTCTACTTTTAAGCGCTGTTGAATTGATTGGATAATTCGTAAGTTCGCTTGGTGTGGTACTAATACATCGATGTCATCGAGGCTAAGTTGTGCCTGACTCAACACATCGTCGCAGGCTACACTCATGCCTTTGACGGCACGTTTGAAGATTTCCGGGCCAACAAAGTTTAAATCAGACCCGCCAATGGTCTGGTATTTATTCACGTTGGTGCCAAAATTACTAATATGCAAAATTGAACGGTCGCTGCTGTCACAGCCACTTTTGCTCGCGAGTAACCCTAATGGTTGCTCACTGGCTTGCAGTACCACCGCACCGGCGCCATCGCCAAATAACACCGCACTGTCACGCAGGGCCCAATTGACATACCACAGCATGCGCTCGGCGGCGACTACAACAGCGGTTTTAATCATGCCTGCCTGGATTTGAGCCGTGGCCATTTGCAGCGCATATAAAAAACCAGAGCAGGCGGCGTTACTGTCACAGGTAGCAGCCCCTTTGGCGCCTAGGCGTTGTTGTACTTCCGAGGCTGTGTTGGCGACCATGGTACTCGGTGTGCAAGTGGCAACCAGCACGAGATCAAGCTGCTCGGCGTCAACGCCAGCACAATCTAACGCGCGTTGAGCGGCCACGGTTGCAAGCTCGGCAGTGCTTACGTGGCTAATATGGCGGGCTTTAATACCGGTGCGAGAGCTGATCCACTCATCTGAGGTATCAACCACGGTGGCAATGTCATCGTTAGTAATGCGTGCTGGTGGGATACATTTTCCCCAGCCAGTGATCTCTGCATAGTGCATAAAAATTCCTAAGGTTGCTGCGTCGGACGTTTGTTTATTCATCTGGCCCGATCTCTTTGCTATGGCAACTTTATACCAAAATGCAGCGTTTTGGTCGAGTTATACTGGTTTGCACCGGCAAAGTATGTTCAGGTAAAAGAAAATAATAACCAAGGAAAAACAATGAAACTCATCACATGTGCAAGCTTACTATTGGCGTTATCAAGTGCAAGCGCTTGGGCGCAAAGTACATTGATTTATGCCGGTAAAATACTCCCTGCGGCCAATGCCGATGTTCTCGAGCGGCAAACCCTGGAAGTAGTAGACGGACGTGTCCAGGGTATTCATGAAGGCTATGTTAGTGCTCAGACGTTAGGCTTGGCCGACGCGCATATTATTGACCTTAAAGAGCAATTTGTAATGCCGGGGCTGATAGATTTGCACGTGCATATTAGTTTTGAACGTGATCCCCAGGCTGACCCTGAAAGGTGGTTGAAGGAGGTCGAGGCCGATCAGGCGTTACGTGCAACGCAATTTCTTGGCAATACCCTCAATGCGGGGTTCACTACCGTGCGTGATTTGGGCAGTTATAACGAGGTGATTTTTCCGCTGCAACGAGCAGTAGAAAGTGGCGTAATACAGGGGCCACGTATTATTGCTGCAGGTGAGGCGGTGACTCCAACAGGCGGCCACGGTGATTTACATGGGTATAGACAAGAGGTACTTGATGCGTTTGCTCCACGCATGGGCGTGTGCAATGGCGCCGATGATTGCACACGGGCGGTGCGCGAGATTGTTAAAGCCGGGGCACAAGTTATCAAAATCACGGCCACTGGCGGGGTATTGAGTAACACTCAAGCGGGGCTCAATCAGCAACTGACCGATGAGGAAATGAAGGCGATTGTTGATACCGCTCATAATCTTGGTCGCCCTGTGACAGCTCACGCACACAGCGCCCAGGGGGTTGCAGCTGCACTTCGCAGCGGAGTCGATTCTATCGAACACGGCTCTTATGCTAATGACGAAACGGTGGCGCTGTTTAAAAGTACGGGCGCTTACTTAGTGCCGACATTGTTAGCAGGGATCTCTGTGAGTGAGGAAGTGAAGCACAATGATAAGGTTCCTCAGGCTATTGTAGACAAAATAACGCAGGTCGCCCCGGTGGTGAAAGCATCATTCCAACGGGCTTTAGATGAAGGCGTGAATATCGCGTTTGGTACCGACTCAGGGGTATCCCGCCATGGAGATAACGCCCGCGAATTTGCATTGTTAGTCGAGTATGGTATGTCGCCCCGTGAAGCGTTGGCGACTAGTTTAGAACAAGCACCTAAGCTATTGAATATGAGCAAGGAAGTTGGCAAATTACAAAACGGATACTACGCTGATGTAATTGCTGTTGCGCAGTCGCCATTAAAGGATATTTCGCAACTAAGCGCAGTGACCTTTGTCATGAAAGAAGGGAAAGTCATCAAACATCATGAGCAAGATTAAAGCGCAAACGTTGGCGCAACTAATTGAGTTAGAAAGAACTTTAATGAGCGAAGAGGTGCGCAGCAATGCCTCGCGATTAAATGAGTTGCTTGATGAACGTTTTATCGAGGTGTCGGCCGACGGCCGGCGCTTTGATAAGGACAATGTGCTTGCTCGGCTACCAAAAGAGCAAGCCAAGGGACGAAAACCTACCTTTCACAATCAAGATTTTGAAGGGCGTATGCTGTGCGCTGATGTCGCCCAGCTCTCTTACCGAGGTGCGCTCAGACGCATCAAAGGAGGGCAATGGCACTACTCTGTAAGGATGTCGATATGGTGTCTAAATAGCAACCAAGATTGGCGTTTAGTTTACCACCAAGGCACGCCTTGTGAGGCCTTCCAGTTAAGCCGGTAACGTCGCCGTAGTCTCCCACTCAGTGCTTTTCTCAGCGCCACAATAACGATAGACTTTCGTTATTCATCACCTCTTAGCGCTGTTATTTTGGACCTGCTATTACAATCCAGTATTCGCCGTGTGTTATTGCTACGCAGTGTCGCCATTGCACTGCAGTTACTGGCGGTGCTCATTGCTTACTATGTGCTTGATTTTGCGTTAGCACTTTTGCCGCTGTTGAGCATCATCGCCGTGGAGTCGCTATTTCAGCTGCTGAGTGTGGTGGTGCTACGACGACGCATCCATAGTCGCGCACCGGTAGGCGCCGCCACCGTAGTGTGGCAATTATTAGCTGATATCCTGTTCTTAACCTTGCTGCTTATGCACAGTGGCGGGGCGACCAATGCCTTTGTGTCATTGCTGCTGTTGCCGGTTATGATTGCTGCTGTGACCTTACCTGGGCGTTTAACGGTGTTATTAACCGTGATTGCAATTGCTGCTTACTCGGCCTTAGTGATGATGATGCCATTGCATCATCAAGGTGAGCATGGCATGCAAATGCGCCATCATTTTATCGCCATGTGGATAAACTTCGTACTCAGTGCAGTTGTGGTCGCCACTCTGGTTAGCGCATTATCTCGCACTTTGGCAAAACAACAGCGCGCTATTGCCCAAAGCCGAGAAGAGCAGCTTCGCGCTGAGCAGCTTGTGTCCTTGGGCAGCGCTGCAGCGCAAGCGACCCACCAATTAGCCACACCGCTTGCAAATTTGGCGCTGTTGCATGATGAAGCAAGGGAGCTAAGCGCCGACAGTCCGACGTTAAAGCCTGTGGTTGATGATATGGCGGTGCCTTTGACGCAGTGTCAGCGGCAGTTGGATTTGTTTCGTGCCCGGGCGCAGCAGCTGCGTGATGCTCATGAAAGAGCGCCACATTACCAGCCGCTATTACAGCTCGTTGATGAGATCCGCCAAGCCTTCACGCTGAATTATCCGTCTCAGCAACTGCATTGTCAGCTCCCACATCAAGGTGAACATATTGAAATTATTAGTGACCCATTGTTGAGTGCCGCTGTGATTAACGTATTGGCCAATGCTGTGCGGGCAAACGAAGAGGTTGGGGCAGAGCGTATCACGATTACCATTTACGACTCTGACTCTGCTCTTCATTGGCGAATTGAGGACCAAGGCCGAGGGTTTAGCGCTGAGATGCAGGCCTCCTTGGGCAGCGCAGTGATAGCGAGCAGTGATGGTTTTGGTGTGGCGCTGTGGCTAACCAACGCCACGATAGAGCGCATTGGTGGCACTTTGGCATTGGCCAACAATGAACACGGTGCATGCATTGATATCACTATTCCTAAGAGGCGCTATGAAGCTGTTACTGATTGAAGATGACCTGGCCTTTGCGCGAACACTCATGCGGCGCCTAGAAGCGCACACCCAAGCGCAGGCACATGCTGATTGTGTGCAAAGTGCGCTGTTCCAAGCACGACAGTTGCGACCCAGTCACATTATTTTGGATATGAATTTAAATAATGAGTCTGGACTGCAACTGCTTGCTCCGCTGCGCTCTTTGCTGCCGAGTGCACGAATCATATTGCTAACTGGATTTGCCAGTATTGCCACTGCTGTTAAAGCAGTGAAGCTCGGCGCTGATGATTACCTCGCTAAGCCTGTGTCTATGGCACTTTTACTGGCAACTCTGGAGGATGATATTGTGCATTCACACGTTTCGCACGACGATGAGGTCATGTCTCCTGAGCGTTTGGAGTGGGAGCATATTCAAGCAGTATTGACGCGCAACAATGGCAACATTTCGCAAACAGCGCGCCAACTCAACATGCACCGACGTACCTTGCAACGTAAGTTGCAGAAAAAACCGGTGGCAAATTAACCTCGCTGAGGAGACTTTAAAAAAGAAAAAAGGCCAATAATAACGTGGCCTTTGGTAGCTATCACAAAGAGAAACTAACACCTAGATGGAGAGTACGGCCCAGTGCCTGTAAGCGCTGGCCTTTATCTAATTCCCGGCCATCAACACGGTTTATGCCGTTGAGATGTGGCGCATAGCTGTGATTAAACAGGTTGTTAACCGCTGCATTGAACTGCCAATGGCTGTTGATATCATAATCTACACTCACATCAACGACACCATAGCCGGGTGAGCTCAGCTCGCTGTTATAGTGCGACACATGCGTTTGCGACTGGGCGAAGCGCCAACGCGCAGCCACTTGGTAATCATTGGCATAGTAATGGGCACTCAATTGGCCGTTAAGTGGGCTGATACGATAGAGATCGTCATTCACCTCATCGCTGCGTTTACCGCGCACATAACTAATCTGAGCATTAACTTGCCACTGACGAGAGAGTTGATACTCGGCGCTCATATCAGCCCCGTAAAGGTGAGCATCAATATTACTAAAGCGAAGCGCGCCTTGCCCAGACATCATCATCGCCACCATATTCACTGCACTGTCTTCACTGGGGGCGCCTTGAATGTAATTATCGATACGTTGATAAAATAGCTGAGGCTTTATCGAGAGCCGCTCATTGGTGTATGACCAACCTACATTCGCTTGGTACGCCGTTTCAGGTTTAAGGTTGATATTACCAACATAGGTTTTACCATCCGCAAGGCCCCCAGTTGCTTGCATGGGAAGCCATAAATAACGCGCTTGATAGCTCGCAGCCCGCTCTTTGATAGCGACACCGTAACTGAGGTCTGAGTGTGAATTCAACGTATAGCGATTATTGATGACCACATCGAAGGTGGTATCACTGACGCTTTTGTCTGCATCATTAAAACGAGTTTGTAAGGCTGCAACCGCTGGCATCATCATGGCCATGGTGGAGCTTACTTTATCGGCATCGGCAACATTGTATTTCAACCGTGCGCCTACTGTTGTGTTGAGCTTACGATGGCTAAAAGTGTACTCGGTGAATAGGCTATGGCGGTCATCAGCAACATTATTAAAGTTTTCCACGAAAAACGCGTCATTGTTTGGATTAGTGATGTCCGCATCATGACGGTTGATACTGCCATCATAGCCCCATAGCCAAGCCCCTGTTTGTATGTGGGCAAAGAGGCTGGTACTGCGTCCTAAAGCCAAGGTATAACGTGCTTTTTGCGCGGTACTAAGGGCGCGCTGTTGGTAGTTATCCATACCATGCTCGCCATCTTGAAAGCCCACACCCCATAATAGCGTTGTGTCACTGATTTCGTGCTCACCCGATAGCTCAAATCGTGTGGTGTCAATGTAATCAATATCCATAGGCAGCGCGGCTGTGCCGCTTTGTTTGGTATCGGTACGATGAATATTGGCGAAGAGGCGCCCTTGATTTAGGGCCGACGTGGTAAGCACACCATACTGGTGACGCTGGTAATCACTGTTCGGAATTGCACGTTCCTTGGCGTCTTGTTCATTACTGTTACGCGTATCTGCGTAGGCAAGCCAAGCAAATTGGCTATTGCCAGCGCCCCCAGCGAGGCTAGCATTGAATCCTGAGCCATTATCTTGCGCATCGATGCGGCCATTTACAGTCAATGGGCTATCGAGCTCAGCGCGGCGCATGTTTACGTCAATGGCCCCGCCAAGCGTGTCGATACCGGCACTGACCGGGGCAATACCACGATAGATGTCCATGTTCGCAATGATGATGGCGGGGGTGTAACTGAGCGGTGTATCCATTGAGTTGGGGCCTGCACCACTAAAGTTGAGGCCATTGCTGGCAACATTAATGCGCTGGGCAAACATACCTCGGTATTGCGCTAACCCTGTTATCGGGCCATTTTTGTTTACACCCGCACCAACAACACCATCGAGCCAATCGGCCGTGTCGGTTGCAAACTTTTGTGCCGGTATTTGCATTAAACGGGCACCTGTATCATGGTGTTGCGAGTGCACGGTGATCACTTCCATGGCTTGACTATTGACTGCGAGAAGTGCGGTGATGGTTGCGCCAAGGGCTGATTTTATCTTCATAATATCCACTGAGAATTGAAAAGCATGTCTGAATTTTCAATTGCTTAGGGACGAGGTGCAATAACAAACCGCCACAGTGCGGCAATATGTCGCACTCCAGTGATCAACGCACGAATTTTGCTGGTACGGTGTTCGCGAGCTACGCTTAGTAGGGTGTATTATTTGTGAGCCACGCTATGAATTTTGCAGATTTTAATTTTATCGCGGTGCTAATTGCAGCCCTTGCCACGTTTATCTTAGGTGGCGTGTGGTATTCACCACTGATGTTTAAAAATGCTTGGTTAGATGGGTGCGGGTTAACGGACATAGATTTGCAAAATGCGGCAATGGGAAAGGTCTTTACCATCGCCTTTATACTCTCTCTTTTGGCTGCTTTTATCTTTGCGTTATTTTTAGGCCCTCGGCCCGAGCTCGGGTTTGCGGTAGGTGCAGGCTTTGCTGCGGGTTTAGGGTGGGTGGCTACGTCCTTTGGGATTAGCTATGTTTTCGAGCAGCGACCTCTAAAGCTGTTTTTAGTTAATGCCGGATACCATACTGTGCAGTTTACCTTGATGGGGCTTATTCTGGGCTTGTGGCATTAGAGCATCGCGCCTGACAATGGTAGACTAGGCTGTGTTGTCTTAAGGGAGGGAGCATGGCTAAACCGAACAAAAAGGGCCCCGTTCGCACCGTGAATATTCATTGTTCGCAGTGCCGCACTAAACTCTACAAATACCGCAAAGGCGGCAAGGGCGCGCTTATTAAATGTTTTATCGAACGCATAACTGAGGACTTCACTGAGCAGCTCGCCACCTGTCCGCAATGTCAGCAGGTTTTCGCACGAGAGACTATGATCAGGGGCACCCCCGCATTGAAAATGATCGGCCAAAAAGTATTTATGAAATAAGCAAGCAAAAGATACGGGCATTTGTCCTTAAAGTGTATGAATGGCCACTGTTAAGCTCGACCGGTTTGGTTTTCATCTGGAGTAAACAATGGATATTTTGTTCGATGTTATTGGCATGTCGGGCACCTTTTTAGTGGTAGGTGCATTCTTTTTGTTGCAGTTGAATAAGCTGCCTGCAACGGGCTTAGGTTACAACCTAATGAACCTATCAGGCGCCATTTTATTGCTAATAAGCCTTTGTTATAACTTTAACTTGGCCAGCTTCGTTATCGAAATTTTCTGGATAGCGGCGTCACTCATTGGTATCTATAAATACATTAAAGCGCGTAAAGCCAGTAAGCTTGCAGCGGCGCATTCCGCCTCATAAACACACCTTGGCGTGAAACTACATTTGTTTTTATGTAAATATGGTGTAATTATTTAATTTATGAGTGATTTACACCGTATGTGCGATGTTCCGTTTTTGTTTCTATTTTACGCTCGTAGGCTCGTTTGTCTTTCCAGCCTTGGCTGAACAAGCGAGCAGCGATGAGCTCTTTTCTCTAAGCTTTGAACAACTGCTTGATGTTCAAGTGGATATCGCATCAAAAAGTGCAGAAAGCCAATCTCTAGCCCCTTCTTCGGTGACCTTATTTACCCGCCAACAAATTGCCCAGTTGGGTGTCCACAATGCTTATCAATTAATGAATTATGTGCCCGGCATGCAGCTGACTCGGGGCGACTGGGTCGGGGCCGTGCCAAAAGAGCATGCGCGCGGCGTGCATTTGGACAGTGGCAATATTCTGGTGATGATTAACGGTGAGCGCTTAAATGAAGTTTCCTTCGGTAAAGCCTCAGTGTACACACCTTATATTCCGGCGCAGTTAATTGAAAGAGTAGAGTTTATTCGCGGTCCGGGCTCTGCATTGTATGGCAGCAATGCGTTTTTAGGGGTGATGAATATTATCCTAAGTGACGATAACAATGCCTTGAGTGTAGGCATAGGTGAGAATGCCCGCCAGCAATTAACAGGGCAGTGGCATCAAGCGACATCATTAGGGCGGTTCTCTGCGAATATTGCGGTGGAAAAAACCAATGGCCAAGATTACGACGTTGCCGATAATGTTCGTGACCCACTGTATTCTGTTTTTGCCAATACCCAGCTTAGTACCGAGCGCTTAACCATCAATGCGCGCTATCAGCGTACTGAGCTGAATGAGTTTTTGAATTTAGGCGGGTATAGTCCTCAGAATCGCCATCGCAGTGATAATTACGCCGCCAGTGTTGCCTACCAATGGTTGCAAGGCGACCACGATTTGTCCTCCCAGTTGAGTTATGCCGAGCATCATATTGAAGCGCAAGGCTTAGTGGAGGGCCTTAATCTACCTGAAAACATGCCGTATTTTGTTGGTCCTAACTGGCAAAGCTCTGAGCTTAAGTTTGTCAGCGATTATCAGCATCAGCTTCATGCTAACAGTACGTTATTTGCTGGTGTTGAGCTGCGCCGAGACGAGCAAACTCAAGCCGGCGTTGTGACCAGCTATTTCAATGACCAATCAGGCTTTATTGAGCTCAATAGTGAGTATTATGAAAACCCTTCGCGAGTACTGAGTCGCTATCGTGAGTTCAGTGATTTAGAGCATCGCTTTGATGCCCAAGCAGGCTATGTGCAAGTGAAACAACAGCTTCCGGATTTCGGGCTCACTGCCTTTTTCGGGGCACGCTATGATCATGTCAATGGTATTGATGCACGTTGGTCACCACGAGCCTCGCTTATTTACGAGCTGCCCAGCGGCGACACTCGCCATGTTTTAAAAGCGCAATACGGCGAGTCGTTTCGTACTCCGGTCACCAATGAGCTTTACTCTAACGATGATATCACCTCAGGTAATGCCAATTTATCCTCTGAAGTGATCAAAACAACCGAGCTGGTGTGGTTAGCTCAAGGCACACAGTGGAAAAGTGAGGTGGTGCTGTTTGATAACGCCCTAGAGGATTTTATTGATTTGGTGATGGTCAACGAGCAGCAGCAAGCTTTTACCTTTGCGAATGTATTTAGCACCACTATGCAGGGTATTGAGATGAGTGCTCAATCGCAGCTAGGCCAATATAGTGATGTGCAAATCAATTATACCCAGCTATTTGATGATCCCATTAGCCCAAGCTTTAAGCGCTTTGCCAGTGTGGCGGTTAATATGCAGCTTGAGACATTGACACTCAGCGCGAATGCCTTGTGGCGCGATAGTGTCGAAGTATTCGGTGCTAATGATAAGCGCTTTTATCAAGATGCGTATGTGTTGCTCGGCGCAGCGCTGCATTGGCAGATGGATGAACATACACGGCTGAGCTTAAAAGTAGAAAACCTTACCGATAAAGATTACGATACCTTCGATGCGCGCGTGTTTGATGGCCGCGTACCCGGGTACGGACGTCAGTCCAGTCTAACCTATACTTATCAGTTTTAAAGAGCAGGGATATTCTAGTGAGCGAGCAGTTGTGTGTGCTTGATAAGGTGTTTTCGCAGTTTAAACAAGCCCATGAACAAGAGCCAATAATGAGTCTTGTACAACGCAAGCAGGCGCTATTAGCGCTCAAGCATGCACTACTTGATGCACAAGAGCCATTGATTGCAGCAGCCAGCGAAGATTTTGGTTATCGCGAGCGCTTTGACACCTTGGTGAGCGACATTCTTCCTACGATAGAGGCATTGGACTACTGCCGTAAAAACCTCACTAAATGGGCTAAACCGGAAAAGCGCCAGGGTGGTTTTGCACACTTTCCCTCGTCATTACACGTACATTATGAGGCCAAAGGCGTGGTGGGCGTTGTATCGCCTTGGAATTATCCAGTGAATTTGGCGTTATCGCCCCTTGCTTTTGCCCTCGCAGCGGGTAATCGAGTGGTAGTGAAATTGAGCGAATATACGCCTGCTGTGAATCAAGTATTAAAAACATTGCTTAGCTCTGAGTTGAAGCGCTATGTGGCCTTCATTGAAGGAGATGCACAAGTAGGGGCCGCGTTTAGCGCCAAGCCTTGGGATCACCTTGTGTTTACTGGCTCTGGTCAAATCGGCAAAAAGGTAATGCGCAGCGCTGCTGAGAATCTCACACCGGTAACCCTAGAGCTCGGTGGTAAGTCGCCGGCGGTGATGTTGCCTTGTGCGCAGGTCAATCATGCGGCAACCCAGATTGCCTTTGGTAAATCGACTAATGCTGGGCAGATATGCGTAGCTCCAGATTTTGTCCTTTTACATACCTCACAATTAGATTCTTTTATCACTTGCATCAAAGCAGAGGTGGCGCAGCTAGGCCACCGCCCAACGAAGGTGATTAATCAGGCTCAGGCTAATCGCCTAAAGGCGTTAAAAGAGGATGCAATCAGCAAAGGAGCCAAGGCGTTGGAGCTCATTAATGGGGGGGATCAACATGTGTTAACCCTGCTTTTAAATGTCGATGATAGCATGCGTGTTTGCCAAGAAGAGATCTTTGGGCCGTTATTGCCTATCCAAACTTATGAGCATATTGAAGACGCCTGTGCAGCGTTAAAAGCGCAGCCCAAACCATTGGCATTGTATTTGTTCGCGACCAAGCGGGCCCATTGGCAAAAAGTGAGTGAGCAAGTACAAAGTGGTACGTTGGCGGTTAATGACACCCTCATGCAAGTCAGTGCAACTGATTTACCTTTTGGCGGGGTAGGAGCATCGGGATTTGGCCAGTATCATGGTATTGAGGGGTTTTATACTTTTTCCCATGCGCGCTCGGTTCTCAAAACACCCCATTGGTGGCCGCGTGCGAAGTTGTTGTTACATCGCTCGCCTTGGTTATTAAAAATAGTGACTTGGCTTTACTTAAAAAAATAGGAGGGTTACCCCTCCTAAGCGTATTTATAGCTGTTTAATTTCGATATCAATCACGGTGTTATTCTCTACCATGACCCATTCGCGGAAGGTTTCGTAGCCGGGTTTACTCACTTCAACCTCATATTCACCAGGTTGCAGCTCTATCCCATCGTGGTATTTCGGACGAATATTCATAATTCTTACGCGTGAATCCGAAGGGGTGGTATTCACGGTTAACTGCGTGATCTCAGGCTTGACTACCTCAACAACTTGCTCTTTTGGCTCGGTATTAGTCTGTGGCTCAGCAGGTGCTGGCGCTTGGGTATTTTGACACGCTGCAAGCATTAAACTCAGGGCAAGGACAGATAGCTTTTTCATGGATTTTCCTTAACTGTGGCTTCACTTCCTAGTAGGTTCGTACGAACTTTCAGGGATCTCTTCGTTAATGGTTTAATTTTAGATACAGCTGCGCACTGTAGCTTACTCACAGCGATATAGTCAACGCAGTTGAGATAAATCCAAAAAAATATACGCTAACTAACAATATAAAAACGTGGCATAAAATCGGTATCAATATCTACACTGCGGCCTTGGTCTTGCACTAAACAGGCTGTGCCTAAAAGCTCAATAGGCATGTAGAAGTTTGTGTGGGCATGGTCGGTGTAAAGGTGCTGACCTTGGTATTGCCAATAGTGATTTAAGGCACCTAGGAAGGTCTCATCTAGATCAGTTGCTTTACTGATCAAGGCATTATTAATCAGGCTTAATTTTGCATTGGTGCAATGTTGAACTAGCGGGTTAGTGTCGGCGGCAATTTGCTGGCTCAGAGCGATGATTTCTGGTTGCGAGACCTTTTCTCCCAACAACACTTTTTGCAGCAGCTCGGCCAACATAAGCTCAACCTCCGGGCACACGGCACGGCTTTCTCTTAAGTGAGACAAGTCAAACGCTAACAGTGAGGAAAGGGCATCGTGGTCGCGTACTGTGAGTGCACAAAAGACGGCTTCTTGCCAATTCTGTGCATTGATCCGGCCTTGTTCAACTAGGCCGACGCCGTTGTACTGGGTGTCGTGCTGTTCACCGTTAAATTCTAGCTCTACAATACGTTCAGGGTCGTTCGCGAGGCTAAATAATAGTGCATAGGCCTGCGCACAGTGAGCAATGGCTTGTTTCGCCTCTGCGTTGTGCTCTGGGCTTTGCTCATATGAAAGGTACTGCGCTAAAGTGAGTGCGTGATTAGCGAGCCACATCAGGTTATCGCGCTGCACATGCACGAAGTTAAGGGTGTCTTGGTACTTTTTGCGGCTGGTGTTTATCTTCTCGTCAATTTCAGAAATTGTAGTAGGGCGCTCAATGTTTAGCATGACATATCCTTGTTCGGGGGTGAACTTATCCTTAAGCCACTATTGTAAACAACACCATCGCAGTAGCGCAACTGTACTTTAAATAGCAAAGGCTCTTTTAGCCATCAAGTAGGTAATGACCGCAAGAGCCTTTATCGGGGGCGTGTTAGCTATCTTGGTAAGTTTTTACTGAGCTTTTTATTCTTATTCATTACACCCGAGTAATAACCGTGCAGTGCCTCGTTTAATTGCCGTTCGCAGCGTTTAAGCTGTTCACTTTGTTCAATAACTTGCATGCTCAGTTTTACTTTTTCTTCACGCAGGTTTTTTACATCAATACTTTGGCTATCTAATCGGCTTTGTAGTTCATCAACTTGACTGTTCGACGCTTTAAGTAATTCATGTAATTCTTTATTGCGCTCTTGTAAGTCACGGCAATGATGCTTCATTACATGCTTACTGGTGCTCGCTTCCTCGAGTTGCTGTTCAAGCTCGGCCATTTCAATTTGCACATCGCGTTTGGCCTGCATTTGCACTTGTTGCATCTGCTCTGCCATTTTATCCATGTGCGCAAGGGCTTTTTTATTTAATGATTCCGCTTGGTTTATCTGCTGAACCAAAGGGGCATGAGCTTGTTCTAGCTGTTTAATTTGCCGCTCTTTTTCTTGTAACAGTTGCTTGTAAAGGTGCAGTTGCTCACTCAGGGAAGGCTCGCCACTACTTTGGCCAATAGGGGTTACGGTAGCCTGCGGCATAGGTTCAACTGGGGTATGAAAGTCTGAGTGCGCCATTGTCTGTCCTTGGAGTTCTTATATGTATTGGTCAAACTTTAGCAAATACGGCCAGTAAAAATTTGATCTATATCAGGTCCAGACCCGCTGAAGACTTTGCTCAGCAAAGACTTTGATCTAGCGCAAAAAATGGGTGAGGTAATGTAAGGTTTGGCTCTGAGTGCACGGGCAAATACAAGCTATACACTTATGACGATATAGCAGACTTATAGATTTACTATTAGGGTAACTACTATATAAACGCTCAGCGATAAGTCGTGTTTAGGTTATCTCTTTGTGAATGCTTAATTTAGCGCCTGAAATAATGAAATGCGTATTATTTTAGTTGTCAAACTAAGTATATCCTGCTAGCTAAGCGTTTATCACGCCACACTAGCAGGGGAAAGTGCTTCATAAAAAGTTAGAGCTCGTTTGAGGACAAATGCCGCTCAGCAGATTCCAGCTGTTTCTTAGCATACTTTTTCTGAAAGTTTGATTGGGTATGCTTTAGAACATGTTTAGCGTGGATAGCTACTTTCTTCCAGTTTCTATCTTGTATATATAAATCTGCCAACTTCATATGGTTTGCAGCAATTTGATTAGGGGTAAAACTTTTATCTAAGACCATTAACTCCTCACGAAGTGCTATTGCTTTAGCGATATCCTTTTTCACAAATTGGCCTGACCCATAAAGCCAAGCTAACGTAGTATAAGCGCCAGGCTCTTTATTTTTTAGCCTTTCTTTGGCCTCTGCTACCAGCCTAGTACCGTCACTTGTATGCAAACTTATAGGTACCAGAGCCGACCAGTAACCCATCTCATAGGCTTTTTCACACCACATTTCTAAAAGCTCTGGGGCGTTGATCAAACTTTTATGGCACTGATGCGCAGCCACTTCGACGGTGAGCTCAGGGTCGTCAATCTTAATAGAGTGATCCCAGCGAGGGCCCGCTGCGATTAAAGTACTAGATATTAATGCTAACAGCACCGCTATTGCCTTTATCATAGTTGAGCTCCTTCATCCGATTGTCCTTCATAATAGCTTTTGCTAAAACAAGCTAAGCCGTCATTATAATCTATACACCTGAACCTATTTCATCGACAAGCCAATTATGCTTTATATAATCACACGGAAGTCGACCACGCGTTTTTATGATAAATGTTATCAGAAATTAATTGAGGCCATATTAGTAATGAAAATACAGTTTACGTGAGTAAAGGCAGCTTTCTTGCTCTATTGACACGACTACTGGTTTTGCTTGCCCAAAGAAATACCGGCGTCCTCAAGCTGCCTTTTAAACATGGCTTTTTTTGCTTCAGCGTATTTGCTTTGCTCAAGATAACGCTTATGCTCAGCGACTTTTTCCGAATTTTCGAGCTCTTTATAAATAGCAAGCAGCTCCTCATGGGTGCTACCCACTCTCATTTTCTCACTCTCGACATCACCGTATTCATCTAAATATTGTTTAAACAACACAATAGATTTTTGGAGATCTCTATCAATAAAACGCCCTAATTTATAGGCATAGGCAAGCGCGATAATGCCTCCAGGAGAGCTTTGTTCAGCATGTTTTCTCGCTTCCGCGATATAGCGGCTACCATCTCCAGTATGCAAGCCGATAAGCTGAAGAGCGCTCCAGTAACCCATCTCATAGGCTTTTTCGCACCAATCTTCTAAAAGCTCTGGGGCGTTGATCAAACTTTTATGGCATTGCCGTGCGGCCACCTCGGCGGTGAGCTTAGGATCGTCAATCCTGATAGAGTGATCCCAGCGAGGGCCTGCTGCCATAGCTATATGCGTATATAACGCGAACAAAATAATAAAGAGAACTAGTGAAGGTGACATTCTACAGGCCTTAGTTGGTATCTTTTTGACTGTGTATTTTAGCTTTAGCTGCTTCAATAATAGAGGCTGCATACTCTCGTTTGTTACTATCGTTTATATACTTGGCCGCAACACTTGCGTGTTTTAGAGTGAGAGGCCAATTTTTTTGTTTTTGATATATTTTGGCTAAATCCAGATGAGTTTGCCCATACCATGGCTGTGAAGGATCAATACCTTCTAGGTAATCATTATAAAGAGCTAAGGAGCGACTCTCGTCGCGCCGAACAAACGTACCACTTTCATAAAGCCAAGCGAGTGAAAGTAGGGCAACGGAGTCACCTGCCTTAATACGTTTATTTAACTCGTCAATGTAACGAGAACCATCTTTGGTGTGGTAACCAATATTAAGCAGTGCCTGTGCAAATCCAGCCTCGGCTGCTTTTTCACACCAAAAAAGCACCCTGTCGGGACGGTAATAAAAGCTTTTATCGCATAGTCTCAAGAGTTTGTCGGCTGTGAGTGTTGGATCATTTTCGTCAGGTTCTTGCCAATTTGATTGCGCTAAACACGAAATAAAGAGCAAGGGTACTGTTACCCAAGGAGCGTTTACTACCATGTGAAAGCCTTATTGTCTTAGTAACCAATAGATAACGATAAAGTGTACAACTTGTATCTTACGCTTTTCCTGCCCACTTATTTCTTTGAGCCTCCAACATACTGTTCGGTTATGAATAAATATGGAGTGATTCGCTTGACTCTTGTTTACAAAAATCAAGCGAGGATACTACCTAAGTATGAGTAAGTACTGCGATAAATTACATTGTCATTGAGTGCTTGGTTGGGTATGTTTTTGCGCTTTGGCTATTTGTCTTTGAGCAGCATCAATATCAAACTTAAAGCGGCTGTACTTTTTGACGTAGCTAGCGTGTTTGATTACCGCAGGCCAATTTTTCTGTAGCTGATATAAATCGGCTAACTCTTTATGAGCAGAGGTTCTTATTGCTGGTGTAACTCCGGCATGAGCGAGATTTAGCAGCTCTTTATTTAAAGATATTGCGCGTTCAATATCTTCCTCTACAAACTGCCCTGAGCCATAGAGCCAAGCCAACACTGTGTATGCTTTTGGCTCTTTATTTTTTAGTCTCTCTTTGGCCTCTGCTACCAGCCTAGTACCGTCATCTGTATGCAAACTTATAGGTACCAGAGCAGACCAGTAACCCATCTCATAGGCTTTTTCACACCATGCTTCTAAGAGTTCTGGTGCATTTATCAAACTTTTTTGGCACTGCTGCGCAGCTTCTTTCACGGTAAGCTTAGGGTCGTCAATCTTAATAGAGTGATCCCAGCGAGGGCCCGCTGCGATTAAAGTGCTGGATATTAATGCTAGGAACATCGCTAATGCCCTTACCATGATAGGGCTCCTTCTTGTGATACCTTCCTCTCAGGCAAATGAACGGTGAAGGTTGGTAAACGAGAATCAATAGCACTGCCTTTTTTGTAAAAGTATTGTTGTGAAAGTGAGCCTTCTTCATCCGATTGTCCTTCACAATAGCTTTTGCTAAAGCAAGCTAAGCCGTCATTATAATCTATACGCCTGAACCTATTTAATCGGCAAGCCAACTAAGCTTTCTATAATCACACGGGAGTCGACCACGCGTTTCTATGATAAATGTTATCGGAAATTACTTGAGGCCATATTAGTAATGAAAATACAGCTTACGTGAGTAAAGGCAGCTTTCTTGCTCTATTGACACGACTACTGGTTTTGCTCGCCCAAAGAAATACCGGCGTCTTCTAGCTGCCTTTTAAACATGGCTTTTTTAGCTTCAGCGTATTTGCTTTGCTCAAGATAACGCTTATGCTCAGCGACTTTTTCCGAATTGCCCAGCTCTTCATAAATAGCAAGCAGCTCCTCATGGGTGCTACCCACTCTCATTTTCTCACTCTCGACATCACCGTATTCATCTAAATATCGTTTAAACAACACAATAGATTTTTGGAGATCTCTATCAATAAAACGCCCTAATTTATAGGCATAGGCAAGTGCGATAATGCCTCCAGGAGAGCCTTGTTCAGCATGTTTTCTCGCTTCCGCGATATAGCGGCTACCATCTCCAGTATGCAAGCCGATAAGCTGAAGAGCGCTCCAGTAACCCATCTCATAGGCTTTTTCGCACCAATCTTCTAAAAGCTCTGGGGCGTTGATCAAACTTTTATGGCATTGCCGTGCGGCCACCTCGGCGGTGAGCTTAGGATCGTCAATCTTGATAGAGTGATCCCAGCGTGGCCCTGCTGCGCTTAAGGTGGCTGGTAATAGCGTTAGAGTTTAAAATATAGCCTTCACCATAATGAAGCTCCTTCTAGTGACACCTCTAATCTAAGAGTATAAGAGGTGGGTGAGAGTTAATGGCATTGCTATTGAAAAAACCTTAAGCTTAAAAACGCTAGCTAATGTATCGCATCTCAATCGCCTAGTCGTTATGTTGCCAGGTTCCTTTGGTTATAATACCCGTA
Source organism: Pseudoalteromonas sp. CNAT2-18.1 (assembly GCF_022347865.1). Lineage (NCBI taxonomy): Bacteria > Pseudomonadati > Pseudomonadota > Gammaproteobacteria > Alteromonadales > Pseudoalteromonadaceae > Pseudoalteromonas > Pseudoalteromonas sp. CNAT2-18.1. The sequence continues at coordinate 739,346 of NZ_JAKRFR010000001.1, forward strand.
CTCCTTGGCTAATTATTTAACTTACTTAGCGCTTTTGCCTTTAAGTCTTTAGCAAGGGCGTCAGAGCCATCTCCCACATTCTGATCAATTACATACTGTGCATGCTCAATAACACGTGGCCAATCTTCAAAAGTGGTATAGATTTTTGCTAGGTTATAGTGAATAGACCTCAGCATAAATGCAGAGGAGTCGCTCCCTTGTGCTAGAAAAATATTATACAACCGCGCTGCCTCCGCTAAATTTGTCTCTATAAATATACCGTTATAGTTAAGCCAAGCGAGTTTACGAATAGCTATGTGTTCTTTTCCTGCAGCACGGCGTTTTACTTCGCTCACATAGCGAGAGCCATCTCCTGTGTGGTAACCAATATAAAGTAAAGCTTCCCAAGCCCCCATTTTATAAGCCTTTTCGCACCATGCTTCAAGCTCCTTAGGTACATACTTTAGACTTCTTTGGCATTGCCGCATGACGGTATTTTTGGTTAGTTGCGGGTCTTCTATATAAAGAGCTGGCCATAATTGATTTGACAAAGGTTTGCCATACGACGGAAAAGCTAGGCCGATGCAGATAGCGAAAAATATTAGTTTTACATTTACCATCGTACTTTCCCATCTGAATCTATTTTCCTTTCAGGGACATGTACTTGAAATGCTTTTACGAAGTGTTTGTGAGGGAAGCCTTCGCGATAAAAATATTGTTGTTTAAGAGTTTCTACCTCTGTAGATTCACCTTCACAGTGTCTTTGAGATAGGCAACTAATACCGCCTATACGGTCTATAAGCCTAATATTGTTTATCCCTCTTTCCTGCATCAGAATATCCAAACCTGGTTCATACTCCGAGGCTTGCACAGCATGCCAACGGTGCATAAAAGCAATTAGGCGATTTGACTTAAACTGATTTAAAATGGCAGTGATATTGTCCGCCCATATCTTGTTTCTACGAGTATGGGTACTAAGACATTTGCCATTTTCATACTCTTTGTAAATGCACTCTTTATCAAATTTAGCCATCATTTCTTGTGAAATATCTAAAGCGACTATCTTCAAGCCGATATCTTGAGCTGCTTTGGCTAATTCTTCGTACGCTTTTGGGACTAAATATCCCCAAGCCCAATTTTCATCAAAATATCTCTGAACTTCTTTAAAGCCTTTACCTGTCTGCTGATATTCCAATATCTTCTCTTGCATAGAGCGAGGGAGCATTTCCATTGCAAAGTGAGTAAAGCCAGCAGCTTTTAGCTGTCGGAGAGCTTTAATAGCTTGATGCTTATATATTACAGGGTTATGGCTTGATTCGCCGAGCATCACCAAACGAGCGCTCCCTGCCATTTTTTGTAATCTACATCCTTGTTTTTTTTGTTCATGCTATTTCCATATATAGTTATCACTTACTTATGCCTTCCTGAAGTGAATTTAGGTTGGTACTTTTTGTGGTCTTTTAGTCATTGTTTAATCAAAATTCTCAATCGCTGGTAATGTGCTTTCACTTTCGTCAATGCAAAGCCAGTACTGCTTGTTATCACCTTGGGTGAGTGTCACCGAGTGCTCTTGGGTTAGCAATCCAAGCTCTTCACTATGATAGTCGCTGATAACAACCTTATTTTCATCGTTACTAAAATGCACACTGTGCTCCGAAACCAAGGCACGAGTGATAACTCGACTTATTGACGCTATCAGCAGTAGACCCGATATAGATCTTTAATTGTGGGTGCTCAAATTGGGGGAAAGGTCAAAGTTTCTTAATAATGCTATATTTTGAGTCGGCGGTTAACCGTGTTATGACGTAGCTATATGAGGATGAGTAACTTCCGCGTTCAACTGTATTTGCCATGTGAAGAACAACATCTTCAACACCATCCTCGTTATAATCGCCATATGCCATTATGGTCAACCTTTGAATTCCGCCATCTTTGTCATAATAAACAGCCTGCTCATCGTTGACCTGCTCTATATTTTTAATCTGGCCCATCTCTTCCCAGCTACTCGCATTGTCTAAGCGACGTTTATCATCATTTGAAATAACTAAAGACAACTCTGGAGGCATTTTATTTGGTAAATCCAAGCTATGTTTAAGTGCTCCTATAAAGCTCTTTTTAGAGGGTTTCAACTCACCCATATGAGACCAAGTAGTGCATATTTTATTGGTGGCAATTAATGCTTTCTGCTCTCTGTAATTTGATGAGCTGTAACCTATTTCTAATGCTTCAGATAGCTTTTTGCAGCTATTAATTTCAAGAGTTTTGTTACTCTCTGAGGTAACTTCGTAAGAATAGAACCACTTTTTATTTAATAGCTCTTTAAATTGCTCAGGCTTGTCTAAAGCCAGTTTTTCTAAGAAATATCCATCCGTTTTATTTTCTGAACCAAATTTTGGACCTATAGCTTTTTTATCTACGTTTGTACATGCGACACTTGAGATGCTAATGCATATAAATAGAGCGGTATTTTTAATCATTTTGTATTCTGAAATAATTTGCGGACATGTTCAACTGGGCGCAGCGGTGATTCATTCGATGAGGTAGCTTGTTCTAGGTTGCCAAAACTGTCCTTGTGTTAGCGCGCTGATTGGTCGCCGTTTTCCTCAAAAAGCTGAATGATAGGTTGCACTAATATAGCTTATTACCGTTCAGCTTGGTGTACCATGGTGCAGGGGGAGAACCCATATCTAAGCTGACTATCACCGACTCTAAACTGTGTGATTGTAAGTGCAAGTCTAGGTTTTTACAGCTTATACTTTTCTAGTGAATTTCCAATGTCATCAAGCTATTTTTTAAGCATGGCTTTCTTCACTTCTGCATACTTACTTTTATCAAGGGAGAGTTTGTGTTCAGCAGCTTTCTCAGCATTCCCTAACTCCTTGTATAGGAGGTAAAGCTGCTCATGAGTTTTACCCACAGTCAAACTCTCTGTTTCTAAATAGTTGTATTCATTTAAGTACTGTTTAAAAAGCGCGATAGACTTTTTGACGTCTCTATCAATAAATCTCCCTGACTTATAAGCATAGGCAAGTGCTAATACTCCATCTAAAGAGCCTTTTTCTGCGCGCTTTTTTACTTCGGCGATATAACGGCTACCATCTCCTGTATGCAAACCGATAAACTCTAGAGCCCTCCAGTAACCCAGTTCATACGCCTTTTCGCACCAAGCCTCTAGCTGTCTAGGCGCATACATCAGACTTTTTTTGCATTGCAACATAACAGTGGCTTTAGGTAAGCTCGGGTCGTTAATGTCGTGATCTGGGAATAAAGTACCAGCGTAAGAGTGAGAGTTGAGCACAAGGGCTATAAAAGTTAAATATTTCATCACTTTGTTCTCTCAAGCATTAAGCTCTTCTCAGGCAAGTGCACTTGATAGGTTTTGATTGCTGTTTCAAGCGAAACGTTTTCTCTGTAGAAATATTCGTTTTTTAAGCTTCCTTGCTCGTCTGAAAAGCCCTCGCAACTGCGCTTTGAATAACATGCTATTCCACCAACAAAATCTATATATCTTACCTTTGATATCCCCTCGGTTACGACTAGGGTGTCGAGGCCCTCTTGATAAGAAGTACCTCTCAGCGCATGCCATCGATGCATAAACGCAATTACGCGGTTTTTCTTCTTTTGATTCAGAATTTTAACTATGTTCTCAACCCAAACTAGATTTCTCCGAGTATGGCTATCGAAGCACTCTTCTTCTTCCGCGAGCTTAGAAGGACATGATGAGTCAATGCTGTCCATTTCAGCTAAAGTTAAGTCAAGAGCAACGAGCTTAAGGCCTATGTCACGAGCTGATTTGACTAGCTCACCGTAAGCAGCAGGTACTGTATATCCCCAAGCCCAATTATCATCAAAGTACTTTTGTATTTCACCAAACCCTTTACCAGTACGTTGATAAAACTCTACTTTCTCTTGCATGGAGCGGGGGAGCATCTCTATTGCAAAGTGAGTAAAGCCTGCAGCTTTTAGCTGTCTTAGGGCTTTAATGGCTTCATACTTATAGATTGCGGGATTATGGCTTGATTCGCCGAGCATCACCAAACGAGCGCTCCCTGCCATTTTTTTGTAATCTACATCCTTGTTTATTTTATTCATGCTATTTCCTTATATAGTTATCACTTACTTATGCCTTCCTGAAGTGAATTTAGGTTGGCACTTTCTGTGGTCTTTTAGTCATTGTTTAGTCGAAATCCTCAATCGCTGGAAGTGTGCTTTCACTTTTGTCATTGCAAAGCCAGTATTGCTTGTTATCACCCTGGGTGAATGTCACCGAGTACTCTTGGTTTAGCGTTCCAAGCTCTTCACTGTGATAGTCGCTGATAACAACCTTAGTTTTATCATAACTAAAATGCATACTGTGCTCCGAAACCAAAGCACGGTGATAACTCGACTTATTAACACTATCAGCAGTAGACCCAATATCGAGCTTTAATTTTGGGTGCTCAAAATGGGTGAGTGCATAAGTGTTACCCACTTTGCTTGCAACGACATAAATTGGTGCTGGGTTATCTGCATAGCATTTAAATACGGTGTTTGTGTCACTTTCTGTTGCTTGACATGAAGCTATTAGAAATAGTGGCAATGTGGTTAGGACTTTACTCGTTGTCATACTTATCAAATGCCTGTTGTAATTTAACATCATATTTGTTTTTCGCGTATTGAGAACCATTATAACCTCGAGCAAATGCAGCCCAATTCAAAGTGGTTAAGTGCTGGTCTAACCCCTTACTTTTTACAAAGCTAACGAATGCATCGAGCTGCTTCCTTTCAGACGTGAACATCGCTTTAACGAAGTTTTCTATACTAGCAAAGCCGGCTGCTCGATGGTTAAAGCCCATAATTTGGAAGCGTCCCCATGAAGCAGACTTGAGCGCTTCAGTCACATTCAATGCCATCGCTTGTTCCAGTCGAGTGTACTCCTGAGCTCCGCCAATGTATAAGCTTCGGTTCCAAGCCCTACTTGAAATGGACGGGTGGCTTGCATCATAAATATGCCCCGTTAGTCGAGAAAATATGTGCGCTTCATATAAGATTTTAGGCTTACCGTTAGGTAGAAAAGCATCCGTTGATGACTCCACTTCTGCAACGGCTTTAATTGCGGCAACTTTACAGCTTAGTTCGTTGGCAACATCTACATAGTCAGAGTTTGATAAGTTTATTACATCAGAAGATGCTGTTGGCAGCTTGAAGCTATCTTGACCTGGTGCTTGGAGCAGTTTCTCATTTATTTTACGGTGAGTTCGTCCATTAACATCTATTTTTCCATCTGGGCGCACCATACCCACAACTTTGCTTTGAAATGCCTTGATAGCAGCAACAGTCTTAGAATTCTCTGGTCTTGCACCAACTCGGCCATCAACGACAAGTGTTCTCGTAGGAGCAATTAAGTTTATCAGGGAATTAATTGCATTCTGAACTGCTTTCACATCGTTCGGGTTATTCATTGCACCAATCCCAACGGATTGATTGAGTCTCATTGCTGACATTGGATGTCCCTTCCTATATTGTGCTTTAAGTTTTAGCTGAAACTTGTATAGGCTGGCTTTATTGACTGCAAACCCTTTAACAGCCTTTAATTTATTTTAGCCAGCCCTTGATTCATGTGAACTTGTCGGTAGAGCTTAAATGACTACTCCCGGGTCGAACTTGGCTCCGGTGAGAGTCGCGTTGTCCCAGTTTACATCGGTTAAAATAGCGCCCGTAAAATCACAGCCTGTAAAATTACCACCGCTTAAGTTTGCACCGGTTAAATTTGCCTTTCTGAACACGGTTTCTGTAAAGTTACCATCCGACAAGTCTGCGTTGGTTAAGTTTGCTTCATCAAAACATGCGCTACTTGCTTCAACTTGAGTGAGTGTTGCATCACTGAAGTTGCTTCTGACAAAGATTGAGGCCCAAAGAGTGGCGTTATCAAACTCAGACGATGAAAAATCACATTCAGTGCCACTGCTTGCCGATATATTTGCGTGGGTAAAGTCGGCGTTCGTTGCGGTGACTTGATGTAAAATACAGTCAAAAAAAGCAGTTTGATTGCAGCTAGCCCCCTCTAGATTGGCCAAGGTAAAATCGGCATCTAAAAAGTAGGCTAAATCTAAGATACCTGCACGTAATATAACACCGGTCCCTTTGAGTAACTCCGTTGAGGTTTCGCTAATGTCGGTTTGGGTTAAATCAAGTCCAGAGATATCGACACCGTTGACCTTGTCCTGTATTCGAGACTCTTCGAGCAGCGCCAGCGCGGCTTGCCTAGACATAGTTAAAGCCTCCGATAGTGCAATTTTCGGCCTTTGTACATTTAGTTCTATAACGCTCGGCATCAACTTCCATTTCAGCAAAGACTTTGGCAGGGCGTAAATGGGCCATGGCCGCTTGCCAATGTTCAATTTGTGTTTGTTCAGGGAGCTCCCAAGGGGTGTCGGACAAGTCAAGGCGAACGCCGCCCCAAGGCTGGAGCTCAGTAATCGTTTTAGGTGTACTGAGTAATAACTCCTGACCAAATTGTTTAATATAATGCGGTCCTAAATAGGTGCGCATGGCCAACCCTTTAGGGCCAACCTCAAAATAATCAACCGGCGCTAAAAATGCGGCCTCGCCCATCATTTCAATATGTTGGTCGCGTTCACTTTGCCATGGTCTGTCAGCATAGGGTCTGTCTATGTGCACAGAAGCAATATCGGGTTTAAATACCTGTACGAGGCGGTCGGCAAACTCAAAGAGGGTAGGGTAGTGCTTGTGGTTCAGCTTAGGATCAAACTCAAAATTAATGCTTTGTCTTGGCATTACATCTATACAGCCAAAATACTTTGCCGCCTTATTGCGTTTTAAGTAAATCTCTTCACCACCGCCTTTTTTTACTGCCGTGGCTTTCGCTAAAATATCTTCGCGGTTATACGGTAATTTACCGCGCTCCTCGGTGTTCCAAAATTCCGGTGCGAACTCGGGGTAATACTCTAGTACGCTTAATATCTCAGTAAATAACGCCTCATTATTAAGTGGATTTGTACCTAGCATAGATATATTAATTTGAAATGGTTTAAAATCCATTATTTATCCTTATATTTCATCCCAGCATTGTCGCTTGCTGTCCCACTGATGGGTTATTGCTTTCTTTTCATTGTCATAATATAACACTTCACTACCCCTTTTAATCCTCGATGAAGGTCGGCAAGGTGGCAGACCATTTTTGCAGGGGGAGTCTGATGACAGAGTCAATACGTGTTTCTTACTTGGGAAAGCTTTGCGTTGCTCTTTTAGTTGCTTGGTATTATATGCAACGGGATTGCTGTTGTCTTTCGTAAAGTGCTTATGCTCATGAACAATATTGTCACCTAAGCTGTCTGGACGTGTTTTGTAATCTGAGGAGCTTGCGCTGCGCTGCTGCACTTTGCCGCCACTGGATTTGGCGTTATTATTATCAACTAGCGACTCTTCTTTATGCTTGGATAGCGCTTCACGAGCTGCCTTTTCTCGTTCACTTCCAAGCTTTCTGTTGCGCTTTGCTGTCTCGTTTGCTTTGTCCCACTCCTCGCGTGTAATAGGAGCAAGGCCTCTGTTGTACCTACTTATAGCGTTACGTTCGTACCTTGCATCATCGGCATCCGTTTCAGCTTTATCAATTTTCTTTCTAAAATGGGCTCTCTGCGCTTTCGTCAAGTTGTCGCTGCCCAGTGCTGAAGGCTCATTCATATTGACAAGCGCATCCCCACTTCCTTGCTTTATGGCTGCAACCATTTCGTCTGCAGTATATGGGGTTACATCTAATTGGGACAATTCAATTAGCTTCGCCGCCAACGCGGGTTCGATTGATGAGCTAGCATCAATTGCCGCTTGTACTTTGGCTTGCCCCTCTTTACACAATAACCCTAATGGGTCTACCCAGTTGATGGGGTTGGGTGCATATTGGTAGTGGTTGATACCGCCGACCAGGCCAATTGGGTCTTGGTTGATAAAGCGCTGTTGTTTGGGGCTGTAGTAGCGGTAGCGGTTGTAGTGCAAGCCGCTTTCTTCATCAAAGTACTGGCCTTGAAAACGCAGGGGTTGGGTAATGTGCTCTGTGCTGAGCTCGATTTGCTCACTGTAACCAAAGGCATCGGTATTATTTTGCCACACCACCTCGGCATGGGCGTTGGTCACAAACTGCGGGGTATCGAGTTGGTCTAAATGGTAATAATACACACCACTGTCGTTGATTAGCAGTAATGGCTGATACTCGCCTGGCAGTGATACATACCAGGTATACTGGCCGTTTTGGCACTCGCCGAGCAGTTGGTTACCATCCCAAATATAGTCAATGCGCCCTTGCTCGGTCAGTTTGGTGCAGCGTCGCCCGAGTGGGTCATATTCATAACGAGTCAGCTGATCGTTATGATAAAAGCTTGCGAGCTGGTTTAAGGCGTTGTATTCCAAGCGTTGGCGCTGCCCCTTGCCAAGCACATGCACCTGGTTACCACAGGCATCGTAGTCAAACTCGTCTTGGCCAAGATGGTACAGGCGGTCATCAATACAGGCTGTGCCCGTAAAGATATCCTCGTCGCTGTTATTAAGGGCAGGGGAAGTGTGCTCTTTATCAACTGGACGCAGTGCTGGTTCATCCGGTGCGGTCGCTTGCTCCGGGTTGCCAAAGCTGTCCCAGTGGTAGCGCGCCGATTGATCGCCGTTGACCTCAATAAGCTGATTGATGGCGTTGTACTGATATTGCTTATCGCTACTTAGCTCGCTACGTGAGCTCTCGCGCTGACTGGCTATAAGTTGATTGTTGCCATCGTATTGGTAGCTCTGTTTAGCATAGAGCGCATTTTCTGGGTGCGATAACTCCTGCTCGCAAAGGCGGCCAAAACAATCAAACTCTTGCTTGGTGGTGATGTTATTGGCGTAGTGAATTTCACTGAGTTGACCATGTCGATGGCTAAGCTCAACATGGGTGTGCCCATTGAGATCGATGCGCGCCAGTTGGCCTTGGGGATCATAATGATAATTAAGAATTTGGCCGTCGGCCAAAGTTAAGGCGCTGCGTCGGCCAAAGGCATCATAACTGTAATTAAGGGTATGTTGGCCCTGGGTCGCTACCAGTAGTTTACCGGCTTGGTCGAACCCTTGTGTCAGAGTGGTGGCGCCGTTATGGGCGCGCTGCAGGCGTCCTTGACTGTCATAACTAAAATAGTTTGACAGGTTACACAGGGTGCTGTCTTTGGCATTGGGGTGAGCAGCCTGTTGCTCTATGACTTGACCAAGCGCGTTTCGTTTTAATTTAATAAAGCGCTCGTCGGCATCGTTGAGTGCGACCACACGGTTATGAGCATCAAACTCAAAGCGCTGCACGCGACCGTCAAAGCCCGTGGTGCGAATTGGGTTTTCATTGGCGTCGTAATCAATGCGGTATTCTGCACCATCACTGCGGGTAATACCGATCAGGTTGCGCTCTTTATCATAGCGGTAGCGCAAGTGGCTGCCATCGGCAAAACGCACTTGTTCGGGCTGCGCTAACCCAGCGTAATCTGCGCTGGTTTGCTCGCCATTGCCATTGGTGGTCGCCGTTAAGCGACCAGCAGCATCGTAATGGTACTCAATACGAATCGCCGCGTGCTCGTCGCCTTCTTGGCGCATGACTTTGGCGCTGAGTTGGCCGGCGGCATTGCGCTCGAATTGGGTTAGTAGACCGGTGTTGGTTAGAGTTGCATTAACACGGCCTAGTTCGTCGTAACTAAAGCGCGTTAGGACATCACCTTGTTGATGTGCTAAGAGCTCGCCTTGAGCACTCCAGCTAAACTGTTCACTGCGGCCATCGCCATGCACTACCGTGGTCAGTTGATTATTATCATTGTATTGATAATGGCTGGTGCGGCCATCGGGCAGAGTTTGCGATTGCAGCAGACCCATGGCAGTAAACGCGCGCTTGAGTTCGCCGCCATCGGCATAGCGAGTCAGTACATGCTGTCCCAGTTGGTTGTAAGCAAAGGTGGTTTTATTGCCTTGAGCATCGTAGTGGGCCACTTTTTGGCCACGATCATTGTATTCGCTGCGCTCTTCGCTGCCATCTGGATGCTGGGTGTGAGTACGATTGCCAAAGGCATCATAGCGGTATCGCCAGCTATGGCCCCGCGCGTCGGTGTATTCAATCAGCTTACCGTCGCTGTTGTGAACAAAGGTTTCGGTATTACCGCGACTATCGGTACTTTTACTCACTCCCTCTCGTGGGTATTCAAAGCTGTATTCGTAGGTGTTGTTATCACCGTACTGGCGAATACATTTTGCATCAACGCCTGCACCTTGCCACTCAAAGTGGTGGCTAAAGCCACTGGCGCGGGTACGCTTGCTGATAACATTATCGCCACGGTAGCTGTAACGCTCGATATTGCCCTGGCTATCGGTCACTGCCACCAGTTGTTTCGCGTCATTGTATTGGTAACAAGCAAGCAGCGGCTCATGGATGTGACGTTTATCTTTGTCATCCATGTGATAAGCGGCAACCTTGGTTAATAAATCATCGCCGTTATATTGCAGTACTACACCGCGCTTATCATTAATAGCAATACGGCTTAGGCGTTCGTTGGCATCGTAGAAAAAGCTGAGTGTTTGCCCCTTGGCATCGGTTATTTTCTCGAGTAACCAGGCCTTGGAACCAGCAAAAAACGTGTAATGGCTGTCATCAGGGCGTACTAAGGTTTGCTTGCCATCGTTTTGGTAGTGTAAAGCAAGTTGTGAGCTAAGCTGATAACTGGTTTGCCCTGGTTTTACTTTCTCAAACTCATGTATGCGGCCTTGCTCATCAACGAGTTCTAGCCAATAGCGCCCGGGTGTTTTCGGGCCAACTTTCGGTGGCGCTTCGTAGCGCTCAAAAATGCTAAGAGCAAAATGATGGCGCCAGCCAAAACCCAAGCCCACATTGGTATCGCTTTTACTGGAACGGTATAGGCGTTGCCACTTTAAAGGCATGGGGGCGTTAAGGGTAAAATCGACCAATGGGAGAATTTCTTCACCGCTGAGCATGGAGATAGGATCAGAGCGGCACTCTTGTTCATCTACACTTTGCTCAGTGGCCGTGTCATTGGCTTGTGCTTTGTTAGGGTTGCCCTCGGATTGACCGCCTTTTTTGACCACGCTGGGTTGGGACTTTTTATCTTTTTGTGCTTTGGCGCCGCCACTGGCACTGGCCGAGTTGGTGTTGTCGCTAACTTGAATGCTGCGTTTAGGTTTTTGGTTATAACAAAGTAAGGAGCCTGATGCTAACGCCGAGCTTAGGCCATGGGCGACTTCCCGCGCGGTGGCGGTGTTAACCGAATGCACGCCCGCAGCGCGTAGCATGTGCACACATTGAATTCGTTTATGAATATCGCCGACCAGATCTTCGGCCAATAGATTGACTTGAGCGCCTGCCGCATCTGGGGTGTCTATCGCCACCGGATCGTAGCCACCAGGGGCCTTATCATTGGCGAGGGTAATTAACACTGAGCCGCGTTTTGAGCGAAAGGCAATTGAACGAATATCCATATTCTTACGTTATTCCTTAATCAATCCATTGATACACAGAAGCTGCTTGATAGAGCTTGGGCGTGCTGCCAAGGTGTAAAATAATATCACGATGCATGCTCGAATTGTAGTCATTATAGATACCAATAAATGAATAAAGGCCAAACACTGCGCCGAGCTGACCATGAACGTATTCACTTTGAGTCACCTTTGGTTGCTCAACCACTTTACCGTTTAGTTGTAAATACCCCTCAAGCCAGGCACTAGGCCAAGGCTCTTCCCCTAAGGCGGGGGCTACAATGTGCTCTATTGGGGCGGGCACTTCTTTTACCGCTTGGCTGAGTAAAGTAGGGAAGGGGTTGTGTTGTTCGATATCGAAGCAAGGTTCACCATGACAAAAGGGCACGTGCAGCCCTGTTTCACCAAATTTTACTCGTGCTAATGCGAATGCGGCGCCATTATTGTGCGTGATACCTTCATTTAGATGTAAAAATTGCTCATCTAAGGCAATGAATGTGACATGTTTAGCAAGCTGCATCGCTTTAATGAGCGCGCAGTGCAGTGCCGATTCACCGTGCGCGAAAAACTCGTTTACCGGGTGGGGGTGGCCTGGTTGCGCTCGGCCATTGGGAGCCACTTCGTTTAGGGCTGAAATAAGCGTATTTAAGCGTTGCTCATCATAAGCGAGGTTAGGCAGAAGCCAAAAAATAGGCTCCTCGGGGTCAAACTCAAAACGGGCTAAAAACTGATTCAGTGGCGCAATAAGAGAAATAGGCCAGGGCATTGCCTCGCTCTGTTGCGACTGCTCGCTTACAGGCATAGGCTCGCTAAGAAGAAGTGCCGCGTCGGTACTTTCGAGCCCAGGAAGGGCGATATCGAACTCTGTGAGTGTTATTGCCATGTGACCCCCAAGGAGAGTGGATGAACTATATGGCTCTCTTTTTTGTGCATTAAATTAAACAGCTGCGCCACCAAGTAAGGCGTAATAGCATCGAACTGATAGTCTTTAAGCGGGTGCGTGTAGATGTCTTTCCCTGCCAGTAGTCGATTGGCAAAATCGACCTGCTCGCAAAAGGTTGGCCACTGTGTTGATAGTTGCTCTTGAAGGTCGCCCAAGGTATCGGGAGCAAGCCAAGCTTCGGTCAGTTGCTCTTGCGTAAATAGCGTTTCTACGTGCTCGCCGTAACAGTTCATGAAAGTGTTGATAAGCTCGTTATTGGGCTCCTCACACAGTAATTGGTAAATCAAAGGAAGCTGCTTTGTCAGCCCTGCGAGCATGAATAGGTGTGCAATGTCTTGTGGGCTGTGGCTTTTTGACCAGGTATTGGCAATACGCTGAATATCATCATTGGAACAGGTCAAGAAAAATAGTTGGGCTAAAGGGTGCGTGAGCGAATAACGTGCCAGTATTTCTTCGCAAGCAGTCAATATGTCTTGTTTATCGTTTGCTTGCCAACTTAAGGTTTGCCCCGTGAGCAACGCGCGATAGTCGCTGTAATCTGTCGTGTCGATTTGCTGCAACACCGACTCGGGAATATGTGTTAACACCCCCTCTCGCCAAGCCAGCTCTAAAGCGATGGCATGATGCTCTGGTGATTCGCTAAGTAACAATTGATTCAGTGCAGATTTCAGACTTAATCGTTGTAGCCTGATCAATAGCTGGCAAAAAAGCACTCGTTGCTCGGAGTTGGTTTCATCGCTAACTATAAAAGCTGCATCGAGCAGCGTTTTGCTGGCTATACTCAGTGAAAAAGGGCAATGAGGATCAGAAAAATCTCGCAAACCCGCGCTGGCCTGCCGCAATTCGACGGTGAAGCGGTTAACGGCGCTTAAAAAGCTGGCACGATTAGCCAGAGGATGTGATTGTAAGCACACCAGTTCTTGCAAACGTTGAGCGGTATTCAAAGCTTCCATGCGTGAGTGCAATCCTTTAGCCTAGCCACCAATCAATACAGTTGGATTACCAACTACTATTTTCCCGCCGTGAGCGGTCCCATCGCCCATACGTGCGGCGGGTTTACCATTGATTTTTACAGATCCTGAGCCTGAATTAATGGTATCCGGCGGACCTACGCAAATAAGTTTATCGCCTTTTCTGGCCGCTGGCAGGCCACCAATCAATACATTGCCTGAGCCCATGATTATAGGGCCACCGACATGGGGAACTGGGCCGGGATTAGTCTTGGGGCATACATGCATATGAGTCAAAGTGGAAGCGGGTTTTCCCATGATCACATCCTTTTAATCGCTGAAAGGCTATATTATCGCCGATTAATAGTGCGTCGACAAGTATATTGAATGCCCAGCTTGATTATTCTGAAAAGTCAGGTTTCAACAAGGCCTGCAATGGCTCAAGCTCCGTGGTATTAAAGTCCCAGCGCTGATGGTTTTTAAATTCGAAGTCTGCTTTGAAAAAGCCGCTTTTTTGTTGAATTTGTACCAATAATTGCTGAATTTGCAAGGGGCCTTGGCGAGTAATTTCCTGCTGCATATCCTGCACCATATCTGAGAGAACCAAATGCTCATTAGAGTTGACGTAAAATGGCGTGGCTGAACCATCGTCTTGGTAGTAGAAGCCAGCGTTTGCAAACCCCTTATCTTCTCGAGTAAGAACCAAAGCTAAGGTTGACCAGGTAATGTCTTTTAGTGCTGAAGCTTTTAGCACCTCATCAACGATTCGTTGTAAATATTTAATATCAATGCCCATAGCTTATGTCCCTATATAATGGTTTTGGTTGCTAAGGTAGCATATTAAGTGAAATAGAGGGCGGATCAATACCTAGCGTCAGTATTTTTACAAAGAGTAAAATAAACGGCATTAAGTGATTACGTGGCCAATTCCACCACCCATCTTACAGCGCGATCTAGGTGTGAGGCTTCATTAAAACGACAATAACTTAAGTTTCGTTTATATTAATTAGCCGCTCTAACTTCTTTCGGTGAGGGCGGAGGAAAAGAAACGCCTTTTTCTATCAGCAGTTCTTTCACTTTCATCGCATAATCGTAATTACTGGTTCCGGGCCGAAGTAATTTCTTTCGCAAGTCTCTCTCTATACTATTGGCAACCGTGCCGCCTGTGGCTGAAGGCGCAGAAAAGTCGCCACCTTTGGTAATAAATAGTAAAGTGTATTTATACTTTAGCATGAGCGCCGAATAGTTGGCGGCGTTATTGTTCATCGCGTCTGTGGCATTAAGATCAACCCCATGAGCTAATAATAAATTTACCTGCTCATTTTTGTCATTAGCAACCGCATTGAATAAAGCCGGCTCTAAGCTTGCATCTACTGCATTGGGAGAGGCATTATATTCAAGCAGAACCTGCATCATTTCGGTTTTGTCGCTACCGGCTAAAGCCGACAATAGTTGCTCTTCAGTCGGTCCATTTCGGTCTAGGGTTACATAAGCTGGAAAGTCAGGATCAGCACCAAGGTCTAGCGCAAGCCTTAATGATTTTTTATTCGTTTCCATAGCGAGCCAAAATAGTGGCGTAATACCATGCTCACCGTGTACATCCAGTGCAACGCCAGTATCAATGATAGCTTGCGCGGCTTGCTTGTCACCCGCTTTAATGGCGTTGAGCAATATTACATGGGAGGGCTCAAAAAATTGTTCAGCTTTCATACCTTGCGCTAGTGTGGGCATGGCCATAAATATAAGCAGCACTGCATACAGCCATGTTCGCGCTACGTTAAAGTTGGAGAACGTCAATGTCAGTCTTACGCGAAGTCTGAACCAATGAATGTGACAAGGTAAATAGGCTTATTAATTTATCACTCCTTTTCGGTAGCAAATAAAGTAGAGCGGGCAGTGATTCAGTTGCGGCCTTTTAGCTACACAAAGCCTTAATTAGCCGCTCTAACTTCTTTCGGTGAGGGTGGAGGAAAAGAAACGCCTTTTTCTATCAGCAGTTCTTTGATTTCCATTACATACTCATAATTGTCAGTGCCAGGGCGAACCAATTTTTTACGCAAGTCTTTTTCTATGCTGTTGGCAACCGTGCCACCAGTGGTTGAGGGCGCAGAGAAGTTGGCTCCTTTAGAAATAAATAGTAAAGCGTATTTATACTTTAGCATGAGCGCCGCATAGTTGGCGGCGTTGGTGTTCATCGCATCTGTGGCATTAAGATCAACATCATGCTTTAGCAGTAACTCTATTTGGTCGTCTTTATCGTTGGCAATAGCATTGAAAAGAGCTGGCTTTTTATGGGCATCAACGCCGTTGGGAGAGGCATTATGCTCTAATAAAACCTGCATCATATCTGTTTTGTCGCTGCCCGCTAAAGCTGCGAGGAGCTGCTCTTTCTTTGGTTCGTTACGGTCTTTTTTAACTAAGGCCGGGTAGTCGGGATTCGCGCCGAGTTCTAGCGCAAGCTGTAACGATTCTTTGTCCGTCTCCATGGCGAGCCAAAATAGTGGCGTAATACCATGTTCACCGCGTACATCCAGTGCAACGCCATTATCAATGATAGCTTGCGCGGCTTGCTTGTCACCCGCTTTAATGGCGTTGAGCAACTTTACATGGGAGGGCTCAAAAAATTGTTCAGCTTTCATATTTTTTCCTTGAGTAGGCAATGCTATGCAGGCTATCAGTATCAGTGCCAAAGGCACAGCAATAAAAAGAAGCTTCATGTTCACCTAGCCTAAGTAATTGTCTTTAATGGTATTAAGGGTGTTTATATCTTCTTGCTTTTGCGACTCAATTCCCTCAACAACTTGGTCCATACCGTGGCGGTCTATGGGGGTGCCACCTTGAAGGCTTGGCAGACTGCGCATATCACCAGACGCTTTAGGGATTAGGTCTAAACCGGCAATTGCCGCAGCGGTAGCAAGGCCCGCGACAGGGCCCCCCAGATATCCCGCAGCGCCAGTGAGTATGCCTTTTACTGGCAAGCTCTGCGCCATGGTGAGAACATCACCATCAACCGCTTGAGAAACAATCAGTTTTGATACTTCTTCTAAAGGCAACCCTTGTTCACGTGCCGACGTTTTCGGGTGTAAGCCTGAGGAGTTAAAGGTATAGCCTTTATTTCCCGATACAGCTACACCGGATGTTGCCAGCCCGCCACCGAGAGAGTGACCGACCATAATGACATCATCTTGATATAATTGCTCAGCTCTTCGTGCAAGTTCCATCGCTTGGTTGTACTGGGTCGTTTCCATACCACTGCCTTGCATAAAATTGGTTTTCCAATCCGCTGCACCGGTTACACCGTTATTCGTTCCTCTGAACGTTAACATTTTTTCACCGGTAATATCAGATTCAAATAACGCCGCCCCAAAGCCCGAATCATTATCAGTAAATACCGCGTCCGCTAATTCTGGTGTATTTTCTGCGTTGAGGTGTTTTAAACCCACAGGCGGTTCTGGCAGCGTGTCTATATGCCCTCGGTTGTATTCATCAACGCGATAAACATACTGAGCGGCCTCAGCACGAACGACATTGTCATTATTAAAGTCAAGACGCTGCGCTGCAGGCTCTGCTCCAGGTAGCGAGCGGGTATCGGCAATTAGAGTCTTTCTTTGCTGATAACGTTGTTGCCTAGCTGCGACAGCATCAAACTGCTCAGGGACCTCTGCCACTTGGGGTAATGGGGTGTTTGTCGAAGGCCTGTCTATTACTCCGGCCGAGCTTGAGGCTGGAACCGCAGCTTTTGAGCTAGAAGGTGTGCTTTTACCTTGAGGACTGGCCAAATCTGCACCACTACTACGTTTTGGTTGCTCAGCGCTGGATTGCTGTGAACGAGTCTTGTCAGATTTTTGCAGCTGACGTTTTACAACGCTTGGATGCTGGGCAATATCTTCTAGTGGATAAACAACTAGCCGGCCGTCTGTCATCGCCTGCGCCACATCGCACAACTGTACATGCAAGGGCTTTGAGCCGCCATTTAGTAAGGTTAAGTTTAAATAGTCGTAAAGCGCACTAATGATAAGGTGATTATTTCGCCACGGGTCCAAGTCTTGAAGGAACTGCTCTGCAAACACCACCCCCGCACTGAACTCGGCCATTGCTGGCCCCAGCATAGGATCATCAGGGATATGCTCTGGACGACATATTAAGTGAGGCTCACCAAAACAGCAGTACACCACGATACCTTGTGAAAACAAGGCTTCTTGGTTGTGGCTGCTAAGGTAAGCGTTCATATTAATTCAACTTAATTACGCCAGCTTTAAGGGCAATTTGGCTGCCATTGATCTTGATATTGGTGCCTTTAATATCAATGCTGCCATCACTTTTCATGGTGATAGACGCACCACCGGTTTTAATATTAATCTCTTTACCAGCTTCAATATTAAGTGCGTCACCTACTTTCAGGGTGTCGTTTTTACCTATATCTGTACTGCGATCTTTGCCGACTTTGTTCGTGTCGTTGTTGGTTATATCACTTAAGCGGTCATTGAGTATGGTGTCTTTCTGATCGTTTTTAACATGTAAGTGATGGTCTTTCTCTGCTTGTAAGTAGAGAAGCTCACTGCCTTTTTTATCTTCAAAGCGTATTTCATTAAAGTTATCGGCGCCACCTTCTTTGGTGGACCTTGATTTAATACCACTTTGGGTTTTATCCGCAGGCAATGCATAAGGAGGCATCAAGTCGGCGTTGTAGAGCGCACCACTGATAATGGGTTGATCAGGATCGCCATTAATAAATTCAACTAAGACTTCTTGTCCAACACGAGGGAAGAAAAACGCGCCCCACTTTTTACCCGCCCAGTTTTGAGCTACACGGATCCAACATGAGCTCTTGGAGTCTTTTTTACCCTCGCGGTCCCAATCAAATTGCACCTTTACACGACCATACTTATCGATATGGATTTCATCACCTGGATCACCGGTTACGAGTGCAGTTTGTATACCTTGAACTAAGGGCTTTTGGTAACTGCGGGTAGGGCGATAAACAGTATCTTTAGGTACGCAGCTAAAGCTGTTGGAGTAGACTAAGCCTTCACTTTGGCCAGCACCCGATTGGTTAGGAACATTGGCAGAGGTACGTAATTTTGTAACAACAAACTTTTTACCCTCTAGGCGGGGATCTTCATGCTTTTTAAACGCAAAGATACCACCGAGCACAAACGAGCGACAGTCACTTTTACCGCTACTCAGGTTCATGTCTTTTTGTAATGCTTGAAGTTGAATTGAAGCGAGATCCGAGGCGCGCTTGTTGCACTCTGCCTCCCCGGTGTACTCGAATACCTCGCCGCTACTTTGTGTCGGCAGTTCAGGCTTTTTCTGTTCACCGTCTGGGTATTTGCTCGGCTTTTCAAAGTCATAACCTAAACGTTTATAACTACCCGGAGCCAGAGAGAGGCCACCTTGCCAAGCGCTGATATGAGATTCACTAAGGTGGCCCGAGGAGTGGGCTACGGGTGAATCTGCTACATCAGCATAGACGGTTTCATCATCGGCAAAAACTAAAGTGTGATTGCCTTGTGAGTGTTCAAAATAGAAGTAAATACCTTCTTGCTGGAATAAGCGTTGGATAAATTCCAAGTCATTCTCTTGATATTGAACACAGTACTCGTACTTTGGATAACTCTTTTTAGTTTTATCGCTAAAAGCAACGCCATGTTGACCAAATAAATCAGCGGCAATTTCCGTAACCTTCTTTTGCTGATAGATTCGATAATTTTGGCGATGTTGCATTGTCGCAGCAACAGGCACAATAGTAACCTGATAATCGATGTAGTTTTTTTGCTCATCTTTATCAGCTGTGCGTGTGCCCAAGGACACCATTTGGCTTACGATACCATGAAAGTGGCGAGCCGCACCGCCGCCTTTAGCATTGCGTAACTCAATAACAGCCGCTTTACCTACTACGGCATCATGGCTTACTTGCGAGCCAATGGTAAACATATTGGCAGAGATAACAAACAGCTCGGACATACTCTCCGCAGCATTAAAGCTAGTGAGATAAAACGCATCCTTGCCAGCCGCTGTGGTGATTTTAATTACATTTTTGTCTTGTGTCGCTTTTTGCATTCCATGCCTCAATTGTTATCCAAAATACAGTAAGCTCCGGCGCGTGAGCGCCGAAGCTGAGTTGGGCAACAAATAAATTACATTTGTTGACCTTTAACACCGCTGTAGCCGTATACAAGCGGCGCAGTGATGCTGTTTTTGTCGTCTGTTGGAGTTACAGTCATCATCATTTCTGTGTAGCTGATGGTGATTGTCTCGATAGGACGGTCGTTTTGTACAGACACGCTGTAGCTAGAGATCATGGCATCAGTTAGGTCGATTTTCATGATTTCTTCTACTTTGTCGCCTTGCTTAGTGATGTGGAAAGTCGCTGGTTGACCTTTACCAATCGTAGCTTCTTTGAAAAGGTCCGGAGACGCTTTATCTTGAAGTTTAGTGATAGTCACATCGCCTAGGCGAGTCGCGCTTGCTTCACGGTCCATAGCGGTACCAGTGTGAGCTGTAATTTCACGGCTGATGTTCCAGTCTAGAGATAGTACTGTGATCAAATCCTTGAAAGACTCAGCAGTTGTTTCGCCTTTGATTGAACCATACTTAAGGTAAGTATTTGCTTGCATTTCTTATGCTCCTTTTTGCATTTTACTAACATCCATAAATGGATAGGGTACTTCCCGGCGAACCGGAAATTTATAGCTTCGACTTCATTATCTTTTGAACTGCAAGTAAAGGGTGGGTACTGATAAATCCCTTTGTCAGCAAAAAATAATTCCTTCTCTAGTGCATCTTTATATGCGCTGAGTAAATTATATTTAATTGCGATATCTAACACAAGAATATAATTAATAAGAAATTATATTATTCTGATTTTTGCAATTCGATTTGAGGTGGGTTAAGCCACCTCAATCACTAACTCATCACCTTCGATAGTCAATGATACTGAATTAATGTCCTTTTTACTGGTCATGCTGTTGAGTAACTCTTCACTCAGTTTCGGCAATATTTCATTTTGTAGAATATTATGAATGTTCCTAGCACCTGAACCAGGCTCATGACAGCGTTGTACGATATAATCTGTAAGCTCTTTTTCGAAGCTAAACTCTGCGCCATAGTTTTTGGCGACGCGTTTTTCGACTTTCGCGAGCTGGATTTTGGCAATGTCGATGAGCATTTCATCAGTCAGAGGTACATAAGGAACAATGTTAATTCTTCCTAAGAAAGCTGGCTTAAACGCTTCTAGCAAATCATCACGTAGCGCCTTTTGCAGTCCTTTGATAGATGGGGCTGTTTCCGGATCGTCGAACAAGTTCATGGTGGTGTCAGTGCCGACGTTTGATGTCATGATGATAATGGTATTTTTAAAATCGATGTCACGGCCTTCACCGTCTTTGATCATCCCTTTATCAAACACTTGATAGAAAATATCCTGTACTCCAGGGTGTGCTTTTTCCATCTCATCAAGCAGTACCACACTGTATGGCTGGCGACGCACCGCCTCGGTCAAAATACCGCCTTCGCCATAGCCAACGTAGCCCGGTGGTGAGCCTAATAGCAATGACACTTTATGCTCTTCTTTGAACTCAGACATATTAATAACGGTGACGTTTTCTTCTGAGCCATATACTTCACTTGCTAGTGTAAGCGCTGTCTCTGTTTTACCTACACCACTTGGGCCGGTAAGCATGAAAATACCATTGGGGCGATTCTCATCAGCAAGTTGCGCGCGTGATGTTTGAACGGTTTTAGCAATAAGGTCAAGCGCATGATCTTGGCCGACCACACGTTCTTTCATGCTGTCGGCTAAGTTAAGTACCGCATTGATTTCATCTTCATGCATTTTACCGACAGGAATACCTGTCCAATCAGCAATAACTTGGGCAATGAGAGCTTCATCGACCTGCCAGTGAACCATATTTTGCTCATATTCACTCAGGTTGGCCTTAATATCATTGAGCTCAGCAACGAGCGTCTCTTTATCCGCTTGTTCTTGCTGTAGTTCACTGAGAATTTCTCCAACACGGGCTATAGCTTGTTGCTCTTGCTGCCATTGCTCTTTGAGCGGGGCTAACTGCGCTTCGATATCCGTCTTTTGTTGTTCTAATTCGGAAATTTTAGCGCTATGGTCTAAGCCCGCATTCGCTTCGCGCGTCAACATGGCCATTTGATCATCAAGGCGCTGCACTTTGCGGTTTAAGTTTTCCACCGGGCCAGGCGTAGCAGCTTGGCTCATAGCAACGCGAGCACAGGCTGTGTCTAGCAAACCAACGGCTTTATCGGGGAGTTGGCGGCCACTTACATAGCGGTGCGATAGATTCACTGCACTTTCCAGTGCCTGTTCTGATATGAAGACGCTATGGTGGCTTTCCATGACGGGTACAAGTCCGCGCAACATGGCGATGGCTTTGCTTGGCTCAGGCTCATCGACTTTGACGACTTGGAAGCGTCGAGTTAGAGCGGCGTCTTTTTCAAAGAATTTCTTATACTCGGCCCATGTCGTTGCCGCAATCGTGCGCAACTCGCCGCGCGCTAACGCGGGCTTCAGCAAGTTGGCGGCATCATTTTGACCTGCCTGACCGCCACTGCCGATCATAGTGTGGGCTTCATCAATAAATAAAATGATGGGCTGCGCCGAGTTTTTCACTTCACTAATTAGTGACTTTAAGCGGTTTTCGAACTCACCTTTCATTCCTGCGCCAGCCTGAAGGAGCGCGAGATCCAGCGTATGAATACGCACATTCTTAATTGCTTCTGGCACATCTTGTTCGGCGATGCGAAGCGCAAGCCCTTCCACAACAGCAGTTTTACCCACACCTGCCTCACCAGTCAGAATAGGGTTATTTTGACGGCGACGTGTCAGGATATCGATCATTTGTCGAATTTCGTCATCACGCCCTAGAATAGGGTCAATCTTGCCAGACTTTGCTTGCGCAGTAAGATCAATGGTGAATTGATCTAAGCTTGGCGTCTTACCCGAAGCTTGCGTTGCTGGTTTGTCAGAATTTGATGTAGATGAAGCGAGCTGATTACTCTCGTTTGATTGACCGGCCAATTCGGGCCACGCATGGAGTAATTGAGAAGGGTCAATTTTTTCCAGTTGCGGTGCATGGCGCATTGTTAAAGAGCCAAGCGTGTCGTCTTTTACCAGCGTGTAAAGTAAATAAGCGCTGCGTATTTGCGTATCGTTAAACTCGATACTGGTGTTAAGCCAGGTTTGACGCAATAAAGAGATCACATGTGGTGATAAGCTGGGTGCAGACTCATTACCGGTTTTAAAGCTTTCCAAAGCTTGGTTTAGCTCGGCCATTAATCTGTCAGCATTAATACTGAAACTCGCCAATATGATACGCACATCATCGAGTTTTTTATCCAGCATGGCATGCAACCAGTGCTCAAGCTCCACGGTAAAGTGGCTGCGACTATGGCACAGCGCAGCCGCTGCTTCTAAGGAGCCTCGACATTCTGGCGAGAGCTTCTCTACGAGTTTATTGAGGGTCATAGATGACATAGGTGTTTTCCTTTTCCTTATTGTCCGCGTAATTGAATACAAACATCACGCGATAGTACCCGTTCCCGAGCGAGGGTTACGCCCCCATGGCCCAAGGCTGAAGACTGTTGTCCCAACCTCATAACAGGTAGGTTTTTTAATTGCGTTTTTACATTAATGTTAGCTTTGACCGCATAGCCTAAATAGCTATGGAGCATATCTTTGAGCAACCCATTTAACGGGCCTTGTGGTAACAGCGCGCGTGCTTTGGCTTTATCTTTACAATGGAAGGTAATATCAATGGCGCTATTTACATCCCATACGGATTTACCGGCCGCAGCCTCAGAGCCGAGGCGAGCAAATTGTCCTTCGGGGTTTTCTCTTGTCCCTAGGCGTGTCTGCTCTGATGACGCTAGTGGTCGCCAGGTACCGACAAATTGTTTTACGTCGACATCAAGTTCTAAATAGTGAGTGAGCAAACGCTCTAGCTGTACCGCGCTGCGCACTCGGCGGCTAAATAAACCAGCCATATGCAAACGGTAAGGTGCATTGCCGCCACTAAGGTGACCTAATACGCGAGTAAATGGGTCAAAATGCTCACTATGCGTAGAGTAATTGATTGCTTGGCGATATTTCTCCCAGGCGCGGTAATACAAAGACACTAAGCGATGATTAAACATGTCGTAAAAGTCCACCATTGTGGTGTCTTTTTGCTTAATACGAGAAAGCACCAGTTCACTGTAGTGCTGAGGCAGCGCTCCACTTGGGCCTGTGAGCCCCATAAAGGTCACATCTACTTGATGATACTGTCCGCCTTGTTCGCAAGCGACTGGTTTGACTTTAGCAACAGGGGAGCCGGGAAAGCCTAAGTGCTGTACAGACTTGAACCGCACTAACTCTTGGTTAGGTAAGGCATCAGCTCCTACTTTCTGACCACGACTTCCAGCACGGTTTTGCAGCATAAACACCGCTTGATAGAAGTCAAATTGGCCGGGGGTTTTATATAAGCTATCGATACTCATAACAGCGGCACCTTACCCGAGCGAGGAGGCCAGCTATGATAGATACTGTCTTGATCCTTAAACCGTATCCGCAACTGAGTAAAACTATTAATGGCGGCAAATTGCGCGAAGAAATGATCTAACACCGAAGCAAAAAAGAACATGCCGCTGCCGGAGAAGTCATCCTTTGCAAAGGTCAACGTAATAGCGCTGCCACTGGCAAAACACGTACGCCCACCTTGCACAAGCCGCGCCGAGGTCATCTCAATATTAACACCATGGATATTGTCAATAAGCGCTTTCGATTCAGGTGCATTCTTAAAATCATACAGGCGTAACGTTTCTTTTAACTTGCGAAGCGCATCAGGGCCAGAGAAATAGTCCAAAGACAAGTGGGACACTAACTGCCACCGTGTAGCATCGCTAAGCTCAGGGCGAACTGCATGCGTGGGAGCAACTAAACAACGGACTTTCTTAATAATATCCGCACGCTCTGGTACGAGCATCTGCGGTTCATCACCGCCGAAAGGCAAATTGGCCGGCAAGTTGCGGTTACTGCACAGTGCTTTTATTGTAACTAACCAACTTTCATGCTCGCTGTCTGGCTCAAAATGTTCAAACTCTCTATCAACCAAGCTGAAAAAGGTGTCGGTGCCTTGCTCGGTAAATCCGCCAGCCCAATATGCAGACTCTCGGCGGATATGCCAAAAAAGTCGATCTTGATCGCGATAAGCCGGGTGAGTTTGCCCATAAAAAGGTGTTACCTGATAACTGTTATCTTTGTGGTCGTAGGCGTTGACTTCACCAACTTGAATCACTTCTGAGATATCCGCGTCCATATAGCGCGGTACCAGTTTGTACTCGTACTGGCTGAGTGATACGCGAACAGGCTCGAGTTCCTGTTCAAACAGGTTAACAATGGGCGTGCAGCCGAGTTGAAAATGTTGCTTACCGAGTTGTTTCTCAAGCTCTTGAGAGCTTTCATCGAAGTAGATGTAAAGATTACAGTTTGCTTTATCTTCAGGTAGAAACTGGTTGATATCCTCTAAGTCGAAGAATAGAAACTTCTCAGGGAAAATAAAGTTCTCTGCCAACAGGCGATAGCCAGTCGCTGATTTGTCGCTGTAGGGAATGGTGGCGTGTTGGTCGCTAAAACCGACCTCTTGCAGGTGACGCGTTGAGAAGAATTTAGCTTCATGACCCTCAGCCTCGATGGCAAAGCCAATCGCACTTTTAAAGAGTAATTCATAAATGCTCAAACTATGGTGCCACTGACCATTAATATAAAACCGTAGCTTGTTTAATTCGGTTTCTTTAAGGCCGACCTCTTTGTATTCACCCTGTAGTTCAATTTTTACTACAGACTTGGCAGTGGTAGACCAAATTGGGCGCGGAGCACTAAAGGGGGCGTTGTTAAACTGTGCGTTATTAACTTCGACCGGCCATAAATAACTGTCGTAGCAGGTGCGAAAGTGACAGGTTTTCATGCCCTCAACATCAGACTCAACATCACTGTCGCGCGGTAGCACCACCCCGGTTGTTGAAAGGTTCTCAGTAGTCATCTTAATGACAGACATTGACGGGATAGGCGCTTGATAATCAGGGTAGAGTTGACCCATCAAGGCGTCAGTTAATTCTGGGAAGCTGTCGTCTAGTTTTTGCCTGATCTGTGCAGTCATAAATGCAAAAGACTCAACCAAGCGCGATACATGCGGGTCTTCAATCTGTTCTTCAGAAAGCTTTAAACGCCCGGCAATCTTTGGATATTTGTCGGCAAAGTCGGCCCCCATATGACGAATATAGGCCAGTTCACGATTATAATACTTTAGTAATTCGTCATTCATAAGCTGGTCTCTTGGACTGTCATTCCCAAATTAATCGGTTCCACTTCTGAGTCAAAACTAATGAGCTCTGGTTCTGGCTCTGCCCAAAGCAGCGCATTGATGCGCAAACGCATGATTCTATCCAGCGGCAAGTCATCTTCTAGGCAGCTCACTTCGACCTCAATAAAGCGAGGTTCGAAGCGTAAAATCGTGTCGCGCACTTTTTGGCACAGTAGCTCCCGGCCTTCGGTGCTGCTAACAGGCATGTTTGAAAAATCAGGCAAGCCGTAGGTCAACACTGAGGTGGCAAGTTCTTCATACTGTCTTGGCCACGTATGCCAATGGATTCGCGCGTTCAGCAACGCTTCTAAGTCTCGGCGCACACTGGCGCGCAGAGTCTTTAGATTAATTGCCATTCCACGGCTAGTGCTCAGCTGATTATCAGGCTCATCATCGATGAGTCTGTCTAAAATAGAAGCTTGTAGCTGATGGTCACTGCGAACGCGCATCGTTTATTCCTTTAGGCCGCTTGCTCAGATTGTTGAGCCACCGTGGTGATTTGATTAATAGCCACTGCTTCACCATCAACAAACCACATTTTCAGACCGCGACCTATGTACAGCTCGTCACCTAACTGTTGCCATTCTGTCGCTTGTCCCAAACGCTCGATTTCATTGTTATCACCACCGTAGATAGCAGGAATATGAGCTTCTCCGCTTGGACCATCTTTAATATCAATTTCGACGCGCAACCAAAGATGCTCAACCAGTGACTCGGGTTGTTTAAACTCGATGCTGAGAATTTCTTCACTGCGAGCGAGGTAAAACTCGCCATTGGTGCCGAGCAGTTCGATGTAGTTATTCAGGCTATCATCAAGATCTCTAAAATCAGTACAAGGAGCGTCATTGATCGCTAGGGTCGGGTTGGCACGCTGCTCTTCGAGCTGTTTGGCTAGGCGCTGTGCAGTATCATTATCGCCTTCGTTTAACGCGATACGTAGCTCCAAGAAAATAGCATCTAGGTCATCGTTATCATGAAATAGTTTTGGTGCAGCTTTACCTTGATAGAAGTCTTGACGCGCTTGCTCAGCACGTACTAATTGACGCAAGTTCATAGCGCCAACAGCAAAATCAGGGTTTTTCTGAACCATGTAGTCAAGCTGTTTATCAGCGCGCTCAAGCTCATTGTTAAGGCAAAGCAACTCTATGAATTGGCTGCGTATATCAAAGTTCACGGGATCATCTTTCAACTGTTGCTCACAGTAGCTGATCGCTTCAAGTAGCTTGCCTTGTTGAATGTAATCGAATATTTCCTTCATAGTAATCCTGTCTATTTGCCTTATTCGTAGTGAGTGGGTGAGAGCTCGGTCACTAACTTGATGCTGGACACCATCTGGTCTAGCTGAAAGTGGGGCTGAAGCTGCATCACTGAGTAATAATGTCCAGGTTTGGCCTGGTGTTCCTTAACATTGACCCGGGCGCTCGAAAGCGGGTAACGAGAGCGCACTTCATCAGACGCAGAGTCTGATGCGGTGGTGTAATTATTTATCCACGACTGCAGGTCTCGCTCACAGGCTTGTGGAGTCGCATAAGAACCAATTCGGTCACGGCCCATCACCTTGATGTAGTGAGCAAAGCGCGAAACACATAAAATATATTGCATCATCGAGGACAGCTTGGCGTTAATACGCGCAGCAACGCTATCGTAGTTGGCCGGTTGCTGGGCAGTTGCATTACTGAAAAACACCAAGTTGCCGCTTTTACTCAGTGGCGAAAGCGGAATAAAGCCGCTATCAGAGAGTGCTTTTTCGGCTCGGTCAGTAATCAGTAAATCAACGGGAGGCTTCGGCTGTTTTTGATACAAGTCCGTTTCAAAAGGGCTCTGTGCTAGGTTCGTTACAACTCCCTGGTTAGTTTGACCAGGCTGCATTCCACGAATTTGTCCGAACCAACCTGAATTGCAAAACGCACGAATAAGCGTTGCTGCAAACGGGTAAGCGGCATTGCCCCAGAGGTTATCTTCATCGGGGTTATTAATGACCTCACGAAATTTGAATCCCTCACTACGCTGACCATCTTCAACATAAGGGGCACGCATTAGCACGCGAGGCACGGCTATCCCTAAAAACCGAGCATCTTCCATATTGCGCAGCTTTCGCCACTTAATATATTCGATTTGCTCGAACTGGGAGCTCAAGTCAACGTGAAAGCCGAGTTCGGAAAAGTTATCAACGCCAAACATATTTGCTTCTGCAGAGGTAATGAAGGGCGAGAAAGCAGCCGCGCACGTGCGCACAATTTCTTGCAAGGTATCGATATCGTTACCAGCAACGCCAGGTCGTGGCTTATGAGAAATACGATAATCTCCGATGATGACACCAAAAGGTTCACCGCCTGGATTATCATACTCGTTGGAATAAATTTGTTTAAAAAAGTCGCTTTGGTCGAAATCAATGGCTTTGCTGACATCTTTGGTCAGCGTTTGCCAACTACAATTTAGTAGCTTGATTTTGACTTTACCATCTTTGTCGTATTGCTCCGCCTCTTCTGTGAGGTATTTAACATTACGCCAACTGGACTCGAGCGCTTGAAACTTGGGGTGATGAAGGATGATATTGAGCTGCTTTTGTAACAGCTCATCAATCAGTGCGATAGTGCGACTTAAATAAGCCCCCACTTTTTCATTGCTGCGTTGTAATGGAGCATCAGGGGCGTTTTCAAGCCACAAAAGCAGTGCATGAGTTGCATCTTTTTGGCGCACGAAGCGCTCCATAAAGACATCATTTGGCAGGCGTCGAGAAGCAGATTCCTGCTGCTGCTCGAACACATCCTGACTAACAAATGAAAACTCACCAGCACTCATTCACATCATCCTTTGCAAAAATACTGAGTTTGTAAAGAGGAGGGCTTAGCCCACCTCTGGAATTTTTGCTACCAAACGTAAAGAGGTGGTTAACTCTTCCATTTGTAGCCATGGCTTAAGCCATGCCACAGCATTATAAGAACCTGGTGCACCAGGAATTTCCTTAACACTTACTTTTGCATCAGCAAGTGGGTAACGAGCACGAATTTCCTGACCGCCCCCTTCTGAAGCATTGACATAGCTCAGGATCCAACGGTTTAACCACATTTCCACATCTTCTGCTTCCATGAAGCTACCAATTTTGTCGCGCGCCATTACTTTGAGGTAATGGGCAAAACGTGAGGTTGCCATCATATAAGGTAGGCGAGCAGAAATTGCCGCATTGGCGGTTGCGTCTGGGTTATCGTAAACCTTTGGTTTTTGACAAGTTTGACCACCAAAGAACACAGCATAGTCAGTGTTTTTATAGTGACACAGTGGCAAGAAGCCTAATTTACTTAGCTCAGCTTCACGACGGTCGGTAATACCGATTTCTGTCGGGCACTTGAGATCTGGGTCGCCGTCATCGCTGGTGAAAATATGCGTAGGAAGGCCTTCAACTTTACCGCCACCTTCAGCACCACGAATAGCAGTACAGAAGCCGTATTTTGAGAAGGCCTGAGTCATATTCGTTGCCATTGCATACGCAGCATTGGTCCAGCAATAATTATCATGCTCAGTATTACCAGAGCGAGAAGTCGACGGATCGACGTCAAATTCTTCGTAGCCAAACTCTTCAACTGGTTTAGTCGATTCGCCATAAGGTAGACGCGCTAGCACACGAGGCATGGTAAGCGTCACAAAGCGTGAGTCATCACTGTCACGGAATGAGCGCCACTTGGTGTATTCTAGCGATTCAAATACTTTCTCAAGGTCGCGCGGTTTGCTTAATTCTGTCCATGAGTCAAAACCAAACAGTGAAGGTGACGACGCTGAAATAAATGGGCAGAAGCCTGCAGCAGAGACGTTTGACATCAAGCTTAAAGTTTCAATGTCTTCTGGGTGGTTAGTAAACTCGTAGTCACCTACGATAGCACCATAGGGCTCACCACCTGGGGTACCAAATTCAGACTCGTAAATTTTCTTGAAGGTTTGCGACTGGTCAAATTCAACAGCTTTAGAGAGATCTTTATGCAGCTCTTTCTTCTTCAAGCTCATTACACGAATTTTGAGAGTGGCATTGGTCTCTGAGTTGCTCACTAAGTGATGCAAACCACGCCAAGAGCCTTCAAGCTTCTGAAACTCTTCATTGTGCATAATGGCCGACAACTGCTTAGAAATCGCTTCATCAATAACTTTAATTGCTTCATTAAAGGTGACAGTCAGGTTTTTATTCCACTGTACTGTGCCTTTTAGCGCTTCTTCAGTTAAGGTTTTGATAAGCTCCTGAGCGCGTGAGCTTTCAGTCTGCTTGGTAGCGCCAATTGCCTGCTCTAGCAATGAAAAGCTTTGCTCTTCTACGCCTTCCTGTTGTTGTTCTTGAACGTCCGTGCTCATTATTCTTTCTCCTCAACGTCTAACTCTTTGGCAAGTTTATCCAAGCTTTGAGTGTTGCTCAGTACGTCTTCTAGGATGTTTTCTAATTCCTCTGAGCGGTCAACCTTGGTCATTAAATCACGTAACTTATTACGCGTGTCCATAAGGTTACGCAGCGGGTCAACTTGGTTCACAATGGCTGCGGGTTCAAAGTCAGACAGCGATTTAAACTCTAGATCAACACCAATTTCGGAGCCATCATCGGCCAAAGTGTTATCAACTTTAATATTCAACGTTGGGCTCATGCGCTTCAACACATCGTTAAAGTTGTCGCGGTCAATTTGAATAAAACGGCGATCTTTTAATGGCTTTAGTGCCTCTTTATTGTGGCCGGAAAAATCACCGACAACACCAACAACAAAAGGGAGCTCTTTTTTGACCACTGCACCTTCAGTTTCGACATCATAGGTAATGTGGACGCGAGGCTTCCTTACTCTTTTCAACTTATCATGGATACTCATCGAGAACTCCTTTCAGATTATTCTAGGTTTCGCTATCTTCGACTTTGATGCCTGACAACTTGAAGTAACCTGTGCGTGCATCATTGTCAGATATCAGTTCGTTAAGTAGTTCCGGCAGTGTTAATTCACTCCAGCGGATTACTTGCTCTATGGTGTAAGACATGGGCGAATGAGGCTCTGTCTTACGAAAAAAATCGGATATTTTTTGCAGCTGTTTTATGGCGTCTTGGCGTGAGTTAATGCTCGCCTGAATAACGTCTTTGCTGCCGCCAGAAGTGCTCTGTTCTTCGCTATCGGCTGCGTCGCCATCGCTTGCTTGCCCATCATCAGCAGCCGGTTCATCGACAGCATTTGCGGCTTCGATACGATCTCCAGCCAGGTGCTTGATAGCAGCTCTACATTGTTCGAGAGTTTTAGTGATGTAGCTGGTAGGTTGGGGCGAACCTACTTTCTCGTCCATGGCCTCACTTAGGTGCGTGAAAGCCTGTAAACAGTCATCAATTTCTTTATCAAGAGCAACAAAGTACTCGGTTGGAGTTTCTTTGACGGCGGTCGTGATTTGCTCTAGCGATACCGCACCTTCTTCAACTCGGCGCTCTCGCTTTTCTTCATCTAGACGCTCTAAATCAACAGCACGCTCATATTCCCATAACGAGAATGGACCTTGAGAGACTCCTTCGGTCATGGCGATGCTCTTCAATGGGATGATGAGTGCGCCTTCACTGTCAATACCATTGAGACCGACAATCGGTGCTACACGCTCTTCAATGTCATCTTCATCAGGAGTGGGGTAGAGGGTATCCCAATATAATTCGATCAGCTGTGCGGCAAGTTCAAAGCCATGACTTAAACCGGCAAAACCATGTAAGCGACAAAGCCCTTCTATGTACCAAGCGACTAGCTCTAAGTCCTTACACTGTTGTGAAAGGACGTCGGGGATTTGTTCAAGTAAGGGTCGCCAATCTCGCGCAACAGCGATAATACTTTCATCGTCAATGAGGGCATTGCGCTCATCCGCGCGCAGCGTGTTACGTAAGTCTTTTAACGTGTAGTACGTCGACGTTGGCGATACATCCTCACGCGGGTCTACCCCGGTCGGCTGCTCGTCGCTGATAGCGTTAACAAGTGGTGATAAATCGAAAAGATCGGTCCCTGACATATACGCTCAAAATCCCTTGATTGCTTAACTTAATTGCGTCTTATGCATGATAAATAATAAATGTGCCTAAAACAAGGTTATATAGCACAAATGTGATTATTTATCTTTTGGCAATAGTTAAATATTAGAAGAGCGGTACGGTTTTGTCACCCTGATCGCACTGATTCGTCTCTTGTACATGATTTTCATTATTTTTCACTAAAATGCAGGTGACATTATCTTTCGCTCCTCGCACCAGCGCAGAGTGCATAAGTGCCATGCCGGCATCAATAATGTTCAGTGGTGATAATGAACTCTCTATTTCGAGATCAGAGACTTCTCCAGTGAGCCCGTCACTACAGAGCAAGAACACATCTTTATCTTGTAACTTGCCTTGCATAACCTCTGGCTGTACTTCCGGCGCTACACCTACAGCGCGAGTAATGACATTCGACAGTGGGTGCACGGCAGCCTGTTCTTCGGTAATAACACCTTCATCTACTAGCTCATTCACTTGACTGTGGTCACGCGTTTGCTGCTCGAGTCGGTCGCGACGCAATAGGTAGCCGCGACTATCGCCCACCCATACGAAGTAATAGCTTTGTTCGTGAAGAAATAGCACCACCGCTGTCGAGCCCATGGTTTTACCATCCATATTTTCTTGGCTGTGCTGGTACAACTGAGTATTGGCATCCTCTAATGCCGCGATGATGACATTACAATTGACGTTGCCACTACCTACACTATCGAGGTGGCGCTTTAATACATCAACAACTAGCTGACTGGCGTAATCGCCAGCGGCGTGGCCGCCCATACCGTCGGCGACGACCCAAACATTATGTTGTGGAAGCTCAACTAACGCATCCTCATTTATCTCTCGCACTACACCTCGATGGCTCTGCGCGTAACTGGTAATACTCATGCAGTTTCCCTGTCTAATTTTTGACTATGGTTCCAATCCCAGTGC
Source organism: Pseudoalteromonas sp. CNAT2-18.1 (assembly GCF_022347865.1). Classification (NCBI taxonomy): domain Bacteria; kingdom Pseudomonadati; phylum Pseudomonadota; class Gammaproteobacteria; order Alteromonadales; family Pseudoalteromonadaceae; genus Pseudoalteromonas; species Pseudoalteromonas sp. CNAT2-18.1. Next base: position 772,010 of record NZ_JAKRFR010000001.1, read on the forward strand.
TGCCATCGTCCATCAAGCATGGCGGAAAATTGGCTTATCGCCGGTAATCCGGGCGTAACCAGTAAGCAAGGCTCAACCAAACAGGAACCATGTGTCCACCATAGACAATAGTTCGCATATCGTGAGCTCAGTAAATTGTGTAATAAGGTGTTAGCGTCTGCACTGGGAGCAAGCATGACGCTTAACGACTCTTTGCTGGGATCGCCAGAGCGTGTCAGCAAAAGCTCTTCAATGTCTGCTTTAGGTTGCTGATATTGCTCATTAACTGATTTAAACCAGCTGGGCAAATCAACCGAGTCCTCTAGCACATTGAGCACCGCATCTTCGTACTCTTGCGTTGCAAAGTCATTGTTATAACAATCCAACGGCTTACTGTTGGTAATGGCAGCGACGGTAAACGGGAAGTGACGCCCAACCGCATCAACACTGGGAATAAACGAGCCACACATAGCATTGGCACCACAGGCGCCGCTTGATAGGGCAAAGTGCCACACTGGAGAGGTGAGGTAACGCTCAGTCCACATATCACCAAGCTGTTCTTTACTTACCGCCACCACTGATTGTAACCACTCGTTCCAAGGTACCTGAAAACTACGCTCAAGTTGATGCGCGATAAAGTCCCCACGGGAGGGGACCTTTCCGCAATAGCCCATATTTACAGCTTGGTTGGACATCTGAAACTCTCTATGTTGGCACTCCAAAATGGGTGAATGGTGCTACTTGGTAGCAGTTGTACTTTAGCTTCGTTACCGCTTAAAGCGATATGTAACTGATGATCATCCTTAGTTTCTGGACGCTTCTGGCTCATATCGTCAAGCATTCTGAACAATGACCATTCACCCGAGTAGGTGGTATTCGTTGAGCGCCCGCCCTCTGGTGGTGTAAAGACGATGCGTGTTTCGCTTTCTGCACTGTCCCCTGGCCAGGTCATATTGACTACACGCAGCGGACCGTGACGATAGTTAAGCGCTTGCCCGTCTATTTCTAAGCGGAAATTACTGACTTTTTTGTCCAGTGAGATAGGTTTCAACCCGAACTGTAGGCTGGGCTTATCACTGCCTCCACTGAAAAATGCTTGGCGAATTTTCGAGGCCTGCTCAAACATCGCTAGGCTGCGTTGACTAACACCGATATCGCGCTCAAAGCGCCACGGAGAGGTACTGGTATCAACATTAGCTGCTAGGTAGCGCTTGAAGAATTTATCCAATGTACCATCTGGGCCGAAGAAGCGGCTGAAATCACGCATCCGTACTTCTTGCGAAGAAATAGGATTAAACGGATAGCGATCGGCAATGGCAACTCGGTACTCACGAACTACTTGCGAGCGCCAAATCTCATTTAAGTGCTGATTAGCGCTTGCCTTGGTAATGCGATCGGCATTATGAGTCATGCCTTCTAGCCAGTTATCAAACGGGTAGGGCAGAGAGCGGCTTTGTGAGCGCAGTGTCGCAATAAATTTCGGATCGGTATTACTGGCGACCTTAGTTTTAAAGCTTAGCTTTTGCTGATCGCCATTGGCGAGCTTATCAAGATAGCGATTAAGGCTACGCAGGTTGGTTTGGATATCTTCTAGCGAATCCGGGTCAACCTCAAGGATTTTCGCAAAGGCCTGTTCCACTTCAGCACCAGGGAGTTGCATCTCGATATCTGGCATTTCATTAGGCAGTAGGCGCTTTAATCGCGACGTTTTACTATGCAGGGCCACATCGGCGGCATTAGCCGCTACAGCCGCAGCTGCTTTTTGGTTTTTTGACACCGGCATTTTGGTGAGCGCGACATTTTTTTGCACGGCAGCAAGAATATTCTTAATGGGCGCTTCTGGACCAGAAAGTATTTCTGTAACGCGCACACCTTCTTCTGTGGTGCTGTAAGGGCGCAGCGTTAAGTCATCTAAAAACTCTTCCCAGTAGTAGATATAGTCGCGGAAATAACGATACTCTAAATCTTTCTCTATACGTGCTTTGGCATCGTCACCGACTTCACTGAGATTATCACCATACACCCAACTATCATGCAGTAAGTTGCTCAATAGTTTCTTTTTTTCAATGTTAAAAATGCCATGGAAACCACTGTGGGTATAGAGCCCCGGAATCCCTGTGTTTATGTCACGACCACTTTTAAAGCTAAACGCATACATACTGTTGTAGCTGATCACATCACTGAGTTTGAAGTCGGCCACGCTAGAGTCGATGAAGTCGGTCTTTAGGCGTTGGTAGGCGCGATCAACCAAGGGGAGTTTAGTCAGCTCTACACGGGCATTTTTAACCGCAGCAAGGTCTTGGTCGGCACCTTCAAAGCCTTCAGCTAAGAGCGTTGCGATATGAGAGTTAAGAGCTTGTCGGTCGGCAATATATGCATCGCCTGGCATCTCGCGTTCAATGTACGCGGCGAACCAAGCCTGAATATCCTCGGCCTTAAAGCGTTCTGGCATATAGAGCATAAGATAAGCGCGTAAGGTTTCATACAGATACCCTAAGTGTTCTTTGTGTTCACTCATCTCTGTGGTCATCGCTTCGCCCATATAAGGCGCGAGGTGTGCGAATAGTGCCCGTTTATAGGCTTCAACCGATGGTTGTTTCAGATCGCTGCCTTTGTCATAGCCTACGGCTGATGGGTCTGCGAGCGGAATATGGTCGCTATATCCTGCAGGCAGATCACGCAGGCGGTTTAGCGCTTTTGTGAGAGTGAGTAAATCGGTTTGTCCGTTCAGCCCGCCAGCCGTGAGCAGCTGGTACTCATCAATAGCGCCTTGCGTTGACTTGATGAGTTCTTTGTTCCATGAGTAACTAAGGTACCAGCTAATACTCAGCGCTAAAGTGGCACAAGCAGCGGTGGATATTGCACCAATACGCATCCACTTGTTCTGTTTATCGTGGTGGCGGTTAGTTGAGGCTAAGTTTTGCTCCGGAAAGACCACTTCCTCTAATAGTCGCTTAATGAAGAAGGCGCGGCTACTTTCACCGCCTGTGTTAGCACTGTAACCTTTCTTATGGGCCAATAAATCTTCAGGTACACCCTCTTGTGTCGCACTGGTTAGGTAAACGCCCCGTAAAATAGGCAGCTGCTCGTAGGCGTTAGGGGTGAAAATTTCCTTTAGGAAGGTGTCGGCGATGCCCTGCAGTACACGCAATTGACGAGGAAACTCAAAAATAATGCCACGACGTTTCGGGTCGCGCTCATGCATCAAGCGTTGGTTGAGCTTGGCTGCAAGGTTAGAAATAAGCGCATGGAATTCCCGGTTAAAGTGATTCACCGGTGCTTGTTCATTATCCGCTGTATTCAATTCAAAGGTGACACCTAGAACTTGTTCTGCTTCTTCTTCAGTTAAATACTCAAAGTATTCATTAAAGCCAGCAATCAAATCAGCTTTCGACAAAATAACGTACACAGGGAACGACATACCAAGCTGGTTTTGCAGTTCCTGTAAACGCTGTTTAATGGCGCGGGCGTGGAGATTTCGTTCGGTCTTGGTCTGGTGCATTAATTCGCTAATGCCCATGGAAATAACTACGCCGTTGATGGGGCGTAATGGTCTGTTTTTACGTAATAACCCCAAAAAACCTTGCCATGCACGAGCATCATGTCGGGCATGACTGTCTTGTGTGGTATAGCGTCCAGCGGTATCAATGAGCACGGCTTTATTGGTGAACCACCAATCACAGTTGCGAGTACCGCCAACCCCTTGGATCATGTCGATACCCATGGATTCACGCAGTGGGTAATCAAGGCCTGAGTTGTTAATAGCAGTGGTTTTACCTGAACCCGGTGGGCCAATCATAATATACCAAGGCAGCTGGTATACATTTTGGTTTTTGTATAGCTTTGCGGTTTTCAGCGTATCAATGGCATCACTCATACGCTTTTTCAGTGTGTCGATTTCCTCGTTCACATCACTGTTGGCGTCGGCATCTCCATCAATGAGCTCATTGGCCATTTGTTCATTGCGTTTGTTCTGTTTGACTCGTTTCGACCAAGTCACTAGCAACCACACGACGACAATGGATAAAATTAACACTAACCGCCATGCTGCTGAAGCCAAAGGAACGGCACCGGCGATGGCAATGAGTGGGCCGCCAAACCATATCAATAAGGCAAGCGCTAAAAAGCCCAAAGTTGTTACTACAACTCGAGATTTAAGTTTGTACGAGAGCAGCCTCGCTTTTTCTTTGATAGACATAATCTCTTCCTTGAAACTTAAAACAGCAGATCAATTTCAATACGGCGGTTTTTGGCTCGCTGTGCGGCGGTATCATTACTTTCAACTGGTTCCGCTTCGCCACGCCCCTCTGGCCATAAGCGGCCACTTAACGACGCATTTTGCGCCATTGCGTTGGCAACTTGCGTTGCTCGCGCCAATGATAAGTGCCAATTAGAGGGATATTCAGGCGTTGAAATCGGCGTGTTGTCGGTATGGCCGGTGATCAGCACTTTACCTTGTGTGCCTTCAAGGGCACGGGCAATTTTAGCAATAATCGGCTTCATATCAGCACGAACAATATTACTGCCGGAATCAAACAGCGATTCACTGGATATACGAATACGTACGCGGTCAGATTGTGACGTGACACTGAGCACGCCACGTTGAATTTCTGTTTGCAACAACTGGTTCAGCACACTGGCTTCCATGCTATCACCAGTGGTTTGTTCGCCTAATTGATAGGGAACTAAGGCATCAAGCTCTGTGAAAACATTATCGGAGTAACGATTCAGTTGGTACGAAAAAAGGGTGTAAACCACCAGGGCGAGGGCAGCAAATAAGGTTAATATAACCCAGAGTGGAAATTGCTGGCGTAGCTCTAGGCCGTTAGCAATGCGTTTGCGCCAATTAATCGATAACTGGCTTGAACCAGTGCCACGGATCAGGCTTATCTCGCGATACAACTTATCACGGTAATCATCGACCGCAGATTGTCCCTGTGCACTGACACGATACTTGCCTTGGAACCCAAGATTCAAACAATAATATTGTAGTTCGAGTAGGTCGATATTATGACTCGACTGGCGCAGTGCCTCATCAAGTAAAGTGAAGAAGTACTCACCACCAAAGGTTTCTTTATGAAAGATGGATAGGAGACTTTCATTCACCCACACACTTTCGCTGCCCCACGGCGTATTGAGCACGGTCTCATCCAACAGCGCGCATACGCAATATCGTGCAGACTCAATAAGCTGGCTATCGAGGTGCTCGTTACGCAAAGACTGTTCAAAATTCTTAACAGCATCAATGCTTTGTTGTTTAAGCTTATCGACATCATCGCAATGACTCATGCGATTGATTGCCACTGTCAGCGAAAAAATATCAGCACCGTAATCGACTAGCTTGGACTGAAAAATGGGTGCGTTCCCTTGCACTCGAGCAACAGGCTTTGACTGGTTCACATTGACTACAGTCTTATCCCCGCTAGAGGTGTCTGCACTAGCCGCTGCGCCTGAAGCACCAGCACCTGCAGGAGCTGGCTCGCCATTATTTTGTGCCAGTCCTCTTCTTCCTGGACGGGGCTTTAAAATCGTCTTGTCCATGATGATTGTATCCTGTTGGTTAGTTATCCCTTAACGGCCCAAAGTGCCACTTGTAGTTCGGGGTAGTTGCCAGAAATATGCAGTGCAATACCACCACTACTGCTTAACTTAAGCCAGTGCTCATTGCCTTTTTCCAGCTGGAAGTAATGGTAGCCAGCATGGTAGGGCACCTGCCTAGGTGCGACAGGCAAGGTCGCAAGAGTAATTCCTGGGATTTGGTTATTCACTAAGTCGCGAATTGTCTCGACGCTACCTATTTTCGTCTGTGCGGGTAGACGCTGACGCACTTCTTCGTTAGGTAGGTTCGCTTTTACAGCCAGTATAAAGTGAGCATTATCAAGTAAAGACTTATCATTAATTGCGCCAAAATAAATACCAAACTTGCTTTTCTCAAGGGGTATTTCCAGTGCAGTTTGTTCAAGTACTTGGCTCAGCGTTTGGTTGATTAATACCATTAAATTACCAAACACAGCAGTCAGCTCACTGTGGTTGTAATGGGGCAGCTCGGGAACTCGTTTATCACGGGTACTGAAGGTACTGAGCTCACCGACTAATTCAATCACCCGGTTATAAAGCATAAATGGATGTAACATATCCATATTTTCAAAGTTACTAAACACCGGTTGGTACTTGTTTAGCACTTGCAGCATCATAAAGTCAGCCACCGAAGTGGAACCTGCTTGCCCTTGAGTTAACCGCGCAGAAAGCGCTTCTGCACGCTGCTTAATCATGCCATGAATTTCGCGTACCACGCTGGTTAATGGCGCAACCGCTTTGGCATTCAAGGTAGGAGCAATAAACTTGCTATCGAGTTTAATGTTGCCCTCGTCGGATACTTCGATTACCCGTGCAATAGGCAAACAAATATAACCAGCTCGGTCATCGTTATGGCGTTTAAGTTGGCTATGCAGTGCGGCAATTTGCACTGATTCCTGAGCATCGCTGCCTAAGCTTACATCGGCGCAAGTATGGTCAGCGAAACGGTATCGGGTGATCATACCGTCACCATCAGCGCTGATATTTGTGCCATTGGTTTTATCACTGGCAATCGCCAAATAGATAACTTCGTCCCGTACTTCGCTGGTTAACGACAGTGCTTGTGGTAGCGGGTCGATCGTAGGCATATCAACGGCGGTGCCATCAGCTAGAGTAGCGGTCAGTTTGCTTAAACGAACTTGCCCTAAAGGTAGCAAGGATTGGTCTATTTCCAACGACACAGTCCCCCACGGGTAGTGGTGGACATGCTGGCTGCTGTGGTTGATCGCACGACGAATGCTGCGCTCAGCCTGCTGAAAATGTTGGGGACGTAAGAACATCCCCTCGGTCCATGCGATTGCGCTGTGGTCGCTCATGTAAATTCCCTCTTAGTGCTGTTTAGTCTTTGGCGTAAACAGCAATTTCCTCAACATTAACAGTTACATCATCATAGCCAGTTGGATCGGCCGCTAACACTGCACGCCAACGAGCTTGGTCAATATCGCGATAGGCTACAACAAAGCCGACATAGCGCGTATTTCTATCTAGCGACATCGGGTACTCAAGTTTGCTTCCAGGTTGCAGCTCTAACTCGTCCTTTTTTAACAGATCAGGGCCCAACACCGACTCAGGATCTTCATAAAGGGTGAAGAAATCTTGATTATCAAATACTGTCCGTGAACTCAGCTCAAAGATTTTAACCACAACAGGTGAAGGACGTTGATTAATATCTGGGTTGATATCAGCCGCGACATTAAAGGTGACGTCGGTGGAGGGCGGTACTATCTTATTCACCGCAGTACACGCACTCAGTGCTAAGGTAAAAATTACGACCAATACGGACAATAATTTGTTGTTCATGTTGTTTCCTCTAGGATAACTAATCTAAAGCGTTTTTAATTTACTATCGTAAGCTTTAACAAAATCATCAGCGAGCGCGCCACTGCCTTTGCGCTCAATTTCACTTTCCATGTCTTGGTGCATAGCGCTAAATAAACGCCAGCTTTTCGCTTCTAATTGATATGGTAAAACTTTTTTCAGACCGCCTTGTTCGTTGGCTTGGCTTTTCAGGCGCTCTGGTGAAAGTGTATCGAGTAATCCTTCAATGGCCCCCACGGTCCCGGCCATCATTGCCGTATCGTGGTCGCGAGTGTCTTTAAACGCCTCGGCAATAGCTTGCTCAGCATTTAAAAAGCTGGCGCTATTTCGGGTGTATAAGTTCTGGATTACATCTTCTAAAGTTGCTGAAAACTTCAGTGGATTATTTTGTTGTGCTTGGAACATAGTGTGATTCAAGCGCAGTTGTTGTTTCACCGAGGAGCGTTGTCTAAGTGATTCAACTAAGCCCAACAATAGGAGTCGTAAACTCTCCCCCATCTGTTGCCACGTTTGTGCGTTGTTTAATTCATTCGCAAGCTGCGCGTCAACTTGCAAACCTTGCAAAAAAGCAGCTGCTAATTCACCTTGTCCTGCAGCTGCTGGAGCTTGAGCTGGCTGCGGCGCAGCCGAAGCTTGTGGTGCAGCTTGCTGTGGCGCCTTTGGCTCTGGGGTCGGAGCGATGCTATGTTGCGTTTGCGCTGTTGGTGCCGGCGTAGGAGCAGGAGCTGGTTGTGGCTCTGGCTGAGGCGCAGGCTGACTTGCAGGGGACGCGCTCTCAGGTTGGCCGAATGCTAAGTCCAACCCCCAGTCTTCGGGAATGGTTTCGGCTGCGGATTGAGAGCCGGTTGCTGAGGCGCTCGCTGGTGTTTCTAGACCGGGCATCTGGAAAGATTGGTCAAGTTCGTTTGCGGATTGCATCTGCGTTGCAAACAAATCATCGTTATTCGTGCTCGCAGCAGGTGCAGCTTGCTGCGCAGGTATACTCGGCTGCGATGGTTGAGCTACTGGTGCGCTTTGCGCGGCGACGGCGCTTTGCGCCAGTTTAAATTCGATTTCATAATCGCCAATACTGAGCACATCACCGTCTTGCAATGCTTGTTGATTGCCTTTGCCTACGGGGGTCACACTGTGGTTAACAAATAGGCCGTTTGTTGATAAATCATGAACAACGAAGTTCGACCCAGAACGCTCAATACGGCCATGGGTGCTGGAAATTATTTTCTCAGGATCTGGCAAGTGCCAGTCGCACTCCTGTGAACGACCAAATACCAAGCTATCTTGGGTGGTCTTTGATGTTTCTATTTCAGGGGATAGGCGGTGGTAGCTGATAACGTTAAAGGTCGCTTCCATTTGCTTTACTCTATTCCATAAGACGACGTTAATAGCTCACGAGGATAAATATTAAGTTAGATTTTGTCAATAAAAGTGACGGTATCTAATAGCGCGACATTTACTCCGGTGTGGCATAAGTTCAAGTAACCATTGTAGTGGCCTTAAGAGATTGTGGTGATTTTTGCAATTATACTAGTGGTTATACTATTGAACCGTATAAAAGGTCATTTAAACCGCAATCTGTTATAGCCTTTTATTTAATAATCTAATATATTAACGCTCAGTGAATGGATGAACGCATCAAAGGACAGCCAATATGGATGACAAGCCGCAAAATGCAAGCGAGCAAGATAAAACGCAAATCGCTGGTATCGCAAACTCAGGTAACGCCCCACAAAAGAATGCTCAAAGTGCCAACCTTCAGGGCCTGAAATTAGGTGCACGGTATCTGTTGGAGGAACTTGTCGGCCAAGGTGGTATGAGTGATATCTACCGCGCCAAAGACCTACACCTCTCAACCAGCGATGGCGAACATCACGTCGTTATTAAAGTGTTACAATCGCAGTTTGCAGAATCAGAGCAAGCATTGGCGCTGTTGAAAAAAGAAGCCCAGCGCTGTCAGCAATTATCGCATCCAAATATTGTCCGCGTTTATGATTGTGCAAGCGTGGCCGGGATTCACTACATCGTTATGGAGTGGATTGAGGGCGAGACACTTGAGCAAATAATCAAGCGTTCACGGCCAACGGGCATGAAATTTGCCAACGCCAAACCCATTCTCACGCAAATGATTGATGCGCTAATTTATGCGCACGCCCACGGTGTTGTGCACACCGACCTGAAGCCTTCCAATGTTATGGTCACCAGCCAAGGTGACGTAAAAATTCTAGATTTTGGTGTTGCTCGCGCCCATCGTGGCGATGATATTTACGCTTATCAAGGCGCTCAGGCAGAAGATGGTGTTGCCGGGTACACCCCAGCTTACGCCAGCGCATCGCAATTAGATGGCCAAGAGCCGACACCGCAAGATGATATTTTTTCGTTCGCGTGTATCGCCTATGAACTTATTTCGAGTAACCACCCTTATGACCGTGTTGCCGCCAATGAGGTGCCAGCGACTTATACTCTGAAAAAGCCAGCGTCGATGCCGATGCTACGTTGGGGCGCGCTGAAAAAAGCATTATCAATTTCGCAGCCAGGGTTTAAGAGCTTTAGCGAACTCAAGTCGAAATTATTGACTGTCAACCACATGCCGGCAGTGGCTGCGGTGGCAACTGTAGCTGTAGTTGCAGGGTTAGGATTTACTTATCATACCCAAGCGCAAAGTGATTACGCTCTGTTGCAAGCTAAATACGACAATGCTGTTGCTAAAAATGAGCAACTTAACCAGTGGATGGGATGGGGGCCAAGTAACCTATTCAATAAATTAGGTGAAATTCCGCCACAGTACCAAGTACTAAAACAAGGCTTGGTGGTTAAAAACCAGCCCCAGTTACTGGCACAGTTAGAGCAACAAGCGAAGTTAGCAGGGCAGAATAAAGAGCAAGAATACAAGAACTTCACTGCAATTATTAACGTGTACGATCAAGCCAAACCTCGTTTCCCAGACTCACTGGCGTTGGCTGAACTTATTCAAGATACACGAACAGAGCAGCAATCGGTGCTCGATGGTGTGGTTGAAAAAATTGACTTGTTATTGAGTCAAGGACGTCTAACCGAGGGCGGTGACAACTCTTTGGTTAAGCTTTCTGAAGATCTAGCCTTCATTGCCCCTGAATTTGATTATCAACCGATGGAAGCTGGGGTTACTTTATACCTTGAGCAATACCAAGCAGCCGTTGAAGCAGACGACGTTGCGACTTTAGATACCTTAGCCGAAGTCGGTGAGGCCGTATTTGCGCAAAATCAGCAGATTGCGCAATTATTGCAACAAGGTGAAGCGAAACGCGAAGCCATGACGGTGCTAGCACAGTACTTCAATAAACGTGAGAGTAACCCGGATACACCGTATCCTTACGAGGCTGCCACGGCGTATTACCAAGATCAGTTTGATGCTTGGGAAGTATCTATTACTAATATGGATGACCATAAAGAGCTGATTGCACTGGAAGAAGAAGTGAACACGTTGGCAGAAAAAGTGCCAGAAGATTTTCAGCCCATGGTAAAACTGAAGAAATCGCTCGCTTCTGCATATTTGTCGAAGGCGCATGCATTAATGCAAAAGCGCATGTATCGTACAGCGCAGAAGCTAATAGAGCGAAGTGACTCGATTAACAAGTCACTCTCAGCTTATTTATAGGCGACGACCTTCTCCAGCATAACGGCCGGCGAGGATCTTTTCATAGATGTCGTCGGCTTTTTGCTTTGCCCGCTCAATTTCTTCAGGCTGCAATTTTTTCTCGTCGAGTTTGCGGCTGGTACTGGCATCGTCATTGCCATTGTATTCCGCGATGGTGTTCCAGATATAAGACTTCTCGATACTTTTAGCTACACCTAGGCCTTCATAGTACATTAGCGCAAGGTTAAACTGAGCCAGGGTATAATTTTGCGCTGCCGCTTTACGATACCAATCGATTGCGCTTTGGTAATCTTTAATAACGCCTTCGCCATTGGTGTACATAACGCCAAGGTTAAATTGCGCAGCAGCCAACCCTTTTTCGGCAGCCCCTTTGAATAAACTGACCGCCCGTTGCAAGTCTAGCTTTACTCCTCGGCCTTCTTGGTACATGACCGCCAAGGAAAACATCGCGTCTGCATAGTCTTTATCCACGGCCTGCTGATATAGCTGAGCAGCCTTACGTTGATTCTTGGCTACACCGTGGCCGCTTTCGTACATTTGCGCCAGTTGATAGATTCCAGGGGCATAGCCCATGTCTGCTAAATATTGAAACTCGCTGAGGGCGGTTTCAAAATCTCCCACATTGGCCGCAGCAATGCCTTCTTCTAACCCCGCATGTGCTGCGGGCGCGAGTGCAAGTGCACTGCTCAGTGTCAGTGCGCATAGTGTGTATCGCAACATCTGTGTTCTCCGCGTATGGCTCGTATCTTTATGATTCTAGCCTGTTTATTAGTATGGGTCCAAAGCTTAGCCATAAAAAAACCCAAGCAAGGCTTGGGTTTTTGGGGTCATATCTACCGTCACCGATATGAGCAATGTAGCAAGTAAAGTTTTCATCGCATTGAGTGCGTATGAACAAGACCAAGAGAAAGCAAAAGACTCCGTTTCGTCTTGTTGATAATGATTATTACTAGCATGGCCTAATGTGTCAAGTGCAAATAGGAATTATTATCAAATTAGTTTTTCTCCTTTTCTTAGCCTTTCAAAGCGAGGCACTTCCATGCTACAAAAGATAAAAATAAAGACACAGGAGTGAGGATATGAGTGATCAATACGCAGCACTACGCAGTAATGTGGGTTTATTAGGGCAGATGCTAGGACAAACCATTGCTCAGGCATTGGGTGATTCGGCTTTGGCCAAAGTTGAATCAATTCGTCAGTTGGCAAAAACTTCTCGCGGTGGCGATGAGCAGGCGCGTGAGGCGCTGATCAGTGAGCTACAATCCCTAAGCGACGATGAGTTACTGCTTGTTGTGCGCGCGTTTAACCAATTCCTCAACCTCGCTAACGTTGCTGAGCAGTACCATACTGTGTCGCGCTCGGGTAACCAGGGTTTTTGCGAACTTGACCCATTAAAGCAGACTTTGCTGCGCCTCAAGCAAAGCCATGTGCAAGAGCACACCATCAAAGAGGCAATCGCACGACTAGATATCAACTTGGTATTAACTGCGCACCCAACGGAAGTGACACGGCGCACACTGATTAACAAACATGTGCAATTAAGTGATTGCTTAAACCTGTTAGAGCTGGGCGACTTGCTACCGCAAGAACAACAAAAACTCCACGCGCGCATGCGCCAAATAATAGCTCAGGCGTGGCATACCGATGAAATTCGTCAACAACGGCCAACGCCTTTGGATGAGGCGAAGTGGGGTTACGCGGTCATTGAAAATAGCCTGTGGCAAGCGGTGCCAGAATATGTGCGTGAGCTCGATGACACGCTGACTCAAGAGTTGGGTGTTGGTTTAGCAAGTGACGCTAAGCCGGTGCGTTTTACCTCATGGATGGGTGGCGACCGCGATGGCAATCCTTTTGTAACGTCGAGTGTGACACAGAGCGTACTCGACCATGGCCGGTGGATGGCATTGGACCTGTATATTAAAGACATCAACCTGCTGATCAGTGAATTATCGATGTTCGCCTGCGATGATGCTTTAGCTAAACAGGCTGAAGGAGCCCATGAACCCTATCGTGCCGTATTAAAGCAACTACGTGAAAAGCTGACACTCACTCACGAGTATCTCGAGGCCAAAATAACTGGGCAGTCGCCACGTGGCGAAAACATCATCACGGATATCATTCAGATAACGGATGTGTTAAAGGCCTGTGAGCGCTCGTTAGAGGCCAATAATATGGCCATCATCGCCCAGGGTCAGCTGCGCGATACGCTGATCCGCTGCCAGTGCTTCGGTTTGCAGCTCTCGCAATTGGATATCCGCCAAGACAGTGACAGACACGCACAGGTGCTCGGTGAGCTGACCGAGTACCTAGGCTTAGGTGATTACTGCCAGTGGGATGAGCAAGGCAAACAAGAGTTTCTCAAAGCAGAGTTGGCCAGCAAGCGGCCGTTATTACCTCGCAATTGGCAACCAAGCGATCAAAGCCAAGAGGTTCTCGACACCTTTAAAGTGATTGCCCAAAATCGCGCCGAAAACTTTGGCATTTACATTATTTCCATGGCTCGTCAGGCATCAGATGTGCTGGCGGTTAAGTTATTACTTCAAGAAGCAGGCTGCCAGTTTAATATGCCGGTTGCACCTTTGTTTGAAACTCTGGATGACCTCAACCGTGCGCCGGAAGTGATGCAGGCTTTATTTAGCGATGATGTGTATCGCCAACATCTAGGCACTCATCAGTATGTGATGATTGGCTATTCAGATTCAGCCAAAGATGCAGGGATGATGGCCGCAGGCTGGGCACAATATAGCGCTATGGAGTCCTTGGTGCAGCTTAGTGAGGAGCAGGGCATTGAGCTCGTGCTATTTCACGGGCGCGGCGGTACTGTTGGTAGGGGAGGAGCCCCAGCTGCGCAAGCGTTGCGCTCGCAACCGCCAGGGAGTTTGAAAAATGGCCTGCGCGTGACTGAGCAAGGTGAGATGATCCGCTTCAAGTTCGGACTGGCCAGTGTCGCAAAGCAAAGCCTGCATTTATATGCCAGCGCAGTACTTGAGGGGAACCTGCTGCCACCCCCAGAGCCTGAGCCTAAGTGGCGTGACGTTATGGCTAAAATTAGCGACGCATCGTGCCAGCATTATCGTGCGACTGTGCGCGAGAACCCTGAATTTGTACCTTACTTTCGCAGTGCCACACCAGAGCAAGAGTTGGGTAAGTTGCCATTGGGGTCGCGGCCTTCTAAGCGCAACCCCAATGGTGGGGTGGAAAGCTTAAGGGCCATTCCTTGGATCTTTGCTTGGTCGCAAAACCGTCTGATGCTGCCTGCTTGGTTGGGAGCCTATCAAGGTTTAGGAGCGGCGATTAGTGAATACGGTGAACATACGTTGCAACTGATGAGTCAGCAGTGGCCGTTCTTTCGCACCCGATTAGAAATGTTGGAAATGGTATTCTGTAAGGCGGATAGTTGGCTTAGTGCGCATTATGATCAGCACTTAGTGGCGCCGCAGTTACAGCACTTTGGCGAACGTTTACGCCAAGAGTTAGCGCAATCAGTGGCACTGATCAAAGAATTAAGCCCAGAGCACACTTTATTAGGGCATCAGCCGTGGGTGCGTGAGTCTATTGCATTGCGTAACCCCTACACAGATCCGCTTAATGTCCTGCAGGTGGAGCTATTGAAACGAGCCCGTACAAATAGCTCACAGGCATTAGATAAAGCCTTAATGGTTACCATGGCTGGTATCGCAGCGGGTATGCGCAATACCGGTTAATTAGGTGCGAGGCAGTGTATCAGCCGCCTCGCATCTGAACCTCGCCATTGTGGTAAGTGGCCATCATTCACACCCAATAAAACGCGATGAGCGATCATCAAAGAGGCTACTTGCCTTGTGTAAATAACGCGGGTGCTCAACAGAGCAGAAATAAGCCAAGAGCGTAAAATAAGGCTCGTTATATACTGCAGTTTTAGGCTCGAATAAGTAGAAATTAAAGTTAACCCTATGAAAGTGTTGAAGTTCGATATTTATATATCGTGCCATTTTAGGCTCGGATATCTCAATGCTCGTTTTTAACAAACCAATACTGCTTAGACATTACCAATCCACTCTGGTAACTTCATGAAATTACTTATTAATATAAAGTGTGCGACTAATTTTTTGTTATTTGAATTTTGGCTTAACCCGAAATGCAGGCTAATAAGCTGTTATACGAAGAGTTAGCTATGCATTACAAATATAGGTCATTAGAAAATTTCAAGAACTTTGTAGACATAATTCTAAATAATAGAATTTATGCGGCGCCATATTTCGAACTTAATGATCCAATGGAAGGGCTTTATACATATGATGCGGGAACCATAAATAGAGAGTTGGTGGAAAAAATAAAGGGCGAGAAAACTAAGCTCAGAATATGTTCACTTTCGCGCCGACCCGATAGCACTCTTATGTGGTCACACTACGCAGATAGTCATAGGGGAGTAGTTATAGGCTTGGTCGTTGATAACAAGCATGAGATGAGGCCCATAACATACGAGGGTTTATCTTATGTTCAAAATGCCACGAGGAATGGCAGTCACGAGACCGCGAAAAATGTCTTAACTTGTAAGCTGGAACCGTGGGCTTATGAAGAGGAAGAGCGAGTATTCGTCACAGATTCAAACTACGTGGATATATCCATAAGCCAAATATTGCTTGGTTCAAAAATGGACACTCGAACTAAAAGTCTAGTAAGAAATCTCGTGAACAAGCTCAATCCTAATATCGAAGTGCATGAGGCTAATGTTGCAGAAATCGTATAACAAACCAATTAACTTCGCGCCTACGGCGCCGGACAGCTTACACTACGCTTCGCTGTGTTCCATCTGCCGGTTATTGGGGCGTTAGCACCCACAGGTGATGTACTAATTATGAGGTTGTAATGATAAATTTAGTTATAGATACAAACATTTATAGAAAAAATCCTAAGTTAGATAACAGCGATTTTTCGGTCGTAAAAAAGTTGTCTGATGCACATTATTTGAAAGTACAGGTACCTTACATAGTCCAACGAGAGTTCCAAACGCAACAACGAGAACAATGTAAAAAAGATTTGGATAAATCGTTGTCAGGTATAAATGCATTACTAAGACGCCCACTTACAAGTGACAAGCTTGACGAACTTAAAGCAATAAAACAAGCTGTCGAGACCGCTTACGATGATACACTTGAAGCTGCTGAAAACTATTTCAATGATTGGTTAAATAGTATTGGTGGCAATGTTGTTGCTCTGTGTGAGGAGCAAGCTTTAAATGCCATGGAGGCATATTTTAAAGGAGAGTCTCCTTTAACAAACTTAAAAAATCGAGAAGATATTCCTGATAGCTTCATTGTTCAATCAATTAATAAAATTTCCAGCCAAAGTCAAAAAGTTGTCGTAATTGCTGAAGACGCAAAGGTAAAGAATTCATTTTCTGAAAATGAGAAAGTGGATTGCTATGCTCAACTCAGTGAATACATTAAGACTCCTCCAGTTCAAGATAAGTTAAAAGACATCGATCTTATTTCAGATTTACCTGCTATTTTTAGAGCAATTCATGACTTTGAAGAAAATGAGGGTGACTTAAAATCAGGGATATCTTGGGAAATTGGTGATTACATTATAGGTAGTGTAATTATTGATGGGACAATTCCTGATGATAATAATGAGGCTACGATATCGAGCTTTGGAGAAGTCGACTCCATAGAGTTAGATCTCGATAATCTACTTTATTATGGGAGTGGAAGTGTAGGGGTACCTTTTGAGCTAGAGATAGATGTGTGTGCGTATTATTACATATTTAAAGCAGATTATTATGGAATGGAATTTCCTCCTAGTGTTTCGGACCACAATGACCACTACTTTGAGGCTGAGGACGAATTTCGTGTAACTGTTCAAGGTATTGCAACAGTGAAATTTGATCGGGATAACTTGGATTTTGACGACTTTTCAAACAGTTTAGACTTAGATTCATTAAAAATAGATAGTGTTGAAAGTATAGACTTGTAGGAATAAGTGTGTGCTAACAAACTGTTTAAGAGTGATTCGCAACGCGTGGCATTTTTACTATGCGTTGTGTTTAGTGGTTAAGGTGGTTTGCGGAAGCGTCGGTATTGCGTTGCTCACACCTTAACAGGGCGTTAAGTGTTTAAACGTAGGAGAACCATTATGGATTGGAGTGAAAAGAAATTAGGAACTGAAGAGTGCTCCGAATGTGGTGCAGTTTATTCCGTCACTTATCACAATCTCCCAGAAAAAGATGATGACAGCTTTGTTTGTTCTTGTGGGAGCGTAATGCGCTCATGGAGAGAGACGGGTTACTATTCGTACAGAAAAATCGAAGAGTAAATAGAAACAAGTTTAATTAGATCTGCTTGCCAGCAGGTCAAACTGGCTTAGGAACAGGAATTACAGCGAATCTTGAAGTGGATGCTTCGCTCGGATTGGAACTATCAAATGCCCCATTGGTGACTTTGGAACAGGAGAGAAAAACTATGAAGAGCAATAGTAATAGCAATATTATGAAAAACGTGAAAGGTGGAATCGTGGCGTTACTGGGGTGCCTGGTGGTAGATTTCAATCTGAGCGAGTCGCAGAGCTAATTGTGCAACTGTAATTTACCTAAGAGCGCGCCACGAGGGTTCGATTCCCTCAGCCCCACCACACTTAACAAGCGGCTGTAGCAACGGCCGCAAAAAACGCGGCCTAGGACGCTCACTGCGCTCGCGCCGCTAAGCCGGGCGTTAGGCACACTTGAAGATTTAATCTATTTAGGTTGTAAGAATGGAATCAGAAGATAGTATTTTTAAAAAAATAGAAAATAGCCGAGAAGAGTTTGGCGTACTCTTGACTGCTGCGATGAAAGACGGCCTAACCGAAGTGGCCAAAGCAGTAGCTTCTAAAAAATATATTGGCACGTATTATGAATGGCCTTCAATATCATTAAGAGAAAACGGTCTTCCTAACTTATCTTCTTCCAGTTTCCAGGGCGCGAAAGAGTATAGAAAGTGCTTTGGAACCAAAGAGGGTGAAATTAACGAATCAGATATAGCATCATTTGGAAAGTTTTTAGAATTTGTGACATCAAATGAAGATCTTGAAAGTCGATTCATACTGGAACAATGGAAAGAAATAAAGGATGATAAATTTCCAGATTTTAGAACTATATTTATTCACTCTATTGTAAAAGATGCCGTTGAACGATATATACATGCGAATGACAGCTTTGAGTACGATGAAGATAAAGCCACAGATGTAATTCGTGATATACAAAATTTTATATACTTAGATACGTTACCAATTGATATCGTAATACCAATTCTTTTTGTTAACTTTGACTTTGATTCATATGCCTTATCTGAAGTGATTGAAGTTAGGCGTTTGACAGAGAAAGAGCATCTAGCTCGATATAATATAAAGTCCTATAACGTTAGTGTTCATGACTCGGTACTTTCTTCAGCAACGCATGCGTTAGTCTTAAAAGGCTGGGAGGTAAAGAACAGTCCCTGTTCTATGGATTTTAATGCTTTACATAATATAAGAGCATATCCAATTGAACGAATTAACAAGTTCTTTGCTTCGATTCGCCTGGTTAAAGACATAAGCACAGGATACGCTCAAGTTTTTTCTATGGCTAAATCTTGGATTAGTCATTGTAAAGCTGACCTGCCTCACATTGTCGGAACTACTACTCGTTCTTACCCTGCATTTTTCGAAGACTATTACTGGAACACTGAATCTGTACCATTAGTTGCAAATAATGAAATGGATACCATTAGTAAAATATTTGGTTTGCTTTCCGACTCTGAGGAAAACTCAATTGATTTATCGGTTAAACGGTTAAATCAGTGTCTTGTACGAGATAGTGAGGAAGATTCTGTACTTGATGCAACTATCGCACTGGAAGCTTTACTTTCAGATGATGGCAATCAAGAAATGACTCATAAATTGGCGATGAGGGTGGGAGCTCTGGTAAATCTGGATAGCAGCTTTAACAAGACACCACAGCAAGCTTTCAAAGATATTAAAAGTATATATGCATATCGTTCGGCAATTGTGCATGGAAGCAAAAAATTGGACAAAAAGCGAGTTATCAAGCTTGAAGATAACAATGAGACTACAACTCACTCCCTTGCGGTAGATTACCTCCGCTTTGTTCTAAAAGTCTTATTAGAAAACCCTAAATATCGCGATCCGAAACTAGTTGATTCAGAGCTTTTGCTCGGTGGAACAAATGCCTAACACATATGAACCTTCTTCCGTCAAATAAACAATAGAATCTTTTTTAGCTGCCGATAGGCAGCTAACTGTTTTTCAATTAGCAAAATAATCTACTTCGCTCTGTCATTGTGGCTGTTAAATAAATTGCTTACGGCAAACACATATAGAGGCTCTCTTATTGTGATCTCATCACTGCCTAACTCTGTCATTCCTTATGGTGGTTAGGGGCACTAGACATTCATCGGTTAACCTTAAGAAGGCACTATTCAAGTCAGTTGGCTCGTGGCTCCAGTTAGTTTCAGGCTCAACTA